>NZ_CP114902.1:1766875-2466250 GCF_027497235.1 Micromonospora sp. WMMD1128 | reverse complement strand
GAGGACATCACGAACACGTGGAACTCGGGGCAGACCAACGGGTATCCGATGGGGATCCAGAACATCGTGGACGTGACGGTGCCCCTTGCGGGGCGGGCGAGGCCGGGGGCGTTCAACGACATGGACATGTTGGAGGTGGGTCGGGGTGGGATGACCGACACGGAGATGCGGAGTCATTTCGCGTTGTGGGCGGTGTTGGCGTCGCCGTTGATCGCGGGTAACGATCTGCGGAACATGAACGCGGCGACGCAGACGATTCTGAAGAATCCGACGTTGATCGGGATCAGTCAGGACGCGTTGGCGTTGCAGGCGGCGCAGGTGTCGTTCGACGGTACCCGCCGGGTGTTGGCGAAGCGGTTGGCCAACGGTGATGTGGCGGTGGCGTTGTTCAACCAGGGCAGTGGCACCACCACGATCTCCACCACCGCGGCGGCGGTGGGTAAGAGCGGCACCTCGTTCACGCTGCGCGATGCGTGGACCGACACGACGAGCACCACCTCCGGCGCGATCTCGGCGAGCGTCCCCGGCCACGGCACCGTCGTCTACCGGGTCAGCGGGGGCGGCACCACCACCCCGCCGCCCACCCCGACCACGTTCCGGCTGCGCAGCGAGTCGGCCGGCCGGTGCCTCGACGTCGACAACGGCGGCACCGCGAACGGCACCGGCACGCTGATCTGGGACTGCCACGGCAACCCGAACCAGCAGTTCACCGCCAGCGGGCAGACGCTCCAGGTGCTGGGCAAGTGCCTCGACGTGCCGACCAACGCGACCACCGGCACCCGGGTGCAGATCTGGGACTGCAACGGCGGCACCAACCAGCAGTGGACGTTCAACAGCAACGGCACGGTGAGCAACGGGCGCTTCCCGTCCCTGTGCCTGGACGTCGACGGCGGCGCCACCGCCAACGGCACCCGGGTGATCCTCTGGACCTGCCACGGCAACACCAACCAGCGGTGGAGCCGGGCGTGACCGTGCGGCCGGCCGGACGGCTTCCCCGCCGTCCGGCCGGCCGGCCGGGCTCAGCGGCTGCCCGCGGCGCGGCGCTTGTTCCAGATGTCGAACGCCACGGCGGCGAGAAGCACCAGGCCCTTCACCACCGACTGGATGGACTGGTCGACGCCCATGAGCTGCATTCCGTTGCTCATCACCGCCATGATCAGGCCACCGACCATCGCGCCGACGACGGTGCCGACCCCACCGGTCACCGCCGCGCCGCCGATGAAGGCCGCCGCGATCGCGTCCAGCTCGAACATGTTGCCGGCCGCCGGTTGGGCCCCGTTGGAGCGGGACGAGTAGATCACCCCGGCCACGGCGGAGAGGAAGCCCATGTTGACGAAGACCCAGAAGTTGACCGTCTTCACCCGCACACCGGACAGCGTCGCCGCCGGCAGGTTGCCGCCGATCGCGTAGACCTGACGGCCGAAGACGGTGCGGCGGGTGAGCAGGCCGTAGATGAGCACCAGCACGGCCAGGATGATCAGCACGATCGGCAGGCCACGCGCGTGGGCGAGCTGCCAGGCGAACCACATGACGACGGCGCCGACCACCACCACCCGGACGACGAACAGCGGGAACGACTCCACCGGCTGCTCGTGGCGGATCCGGGCCAGCCGGGTCCGGAAGACGCTCGCCGCGTACCCGACCACCGCGAAGACACCGATCAGCAGCGTGAAGGCGTCGAAGCCCTGCCCACCGAGGAGCCCGTTGAGGAAGCCGGCGGCGACCCGCTGGTATTCGGACGGGAACGGCGACAGCGAGATGTTGTCGAGCACACGCAGGGTCAGGCCGCGGAACAGCAGCATGCCGGCCAGGGTGACGATGAAGGCCGGGATCCCGGCGTACGCGACCCACAGGCCGTGCCAGGCGCCCACCGCGACGCCCACGGCGAGCGCGGCCAGGATGCCGACCCACCAGGGCATGCCCTCGCGGATCACCAGCACGGCGGAGACCGCCCCGGTGAGCGCCACCACCGAGCCGACGGACAGGTCGATGTGCCCGCCGATGATCACGATGACCATGCCGATCGCGAGCACCAGGATGTAGGAGTACTGAAGGACGATGTTGGTGAGGTTGCCGGGGCTGAGCGAGACGCCGTCGGTGAGGATCGCGAACAGCGCGACGATCACCACGAGGGCGATGTAGATGCCGCTCTGGCGCAGGTTGCCGAGGATCAGCGTCCGCGGGTCACTGGTCCCGGTGTGCAGGGTGGCGCCCGCCCCGGCGTCGGGCGCGGTGGCCTTCGGCGAGGTGGAGGGCTTCGTGCTGGTCATCCGACGAGATCCCTGTCCTTGGTCATGAGTTCCATCAGGTTCTCCTGGGTGGCCTCGCCCACCGGCAACTCCCCGGTGATCCGACCGGCCGCCAGGGTGTAGATGCGGTCGCACATGCCGAGCAGCTCGGGCAGCTCGGAGGAGATGATGACGACGGCCTTCCCGGCCGCCACCAGGCGGTTGACGATCGTGTAGATCTCGAACTTCGCGCCGACGTCGATGCCCCGGGTCGGCTCGTCGAGGATCAACACGTCCGGGTCGGTGAACAGCCACTTCGCCAGCACGACCTTCTGCTGGTTGCCGCCGGAGAGCTTGCCCACCACCGACATGACGGTGGGCGCCTTGATGTTCATCTCGCGCCGGCCCTGCTCGGCGACCTTGATCTCCTCGTTGCCGTCGATCCAGCCGTTGCGCGCGAGCTTGCCCAGCGCCGCGGCCGAGATGTTGCCCCGCACGTCGTCGATCAGGTTGAGGCCGTAGTGCTTGCGGTCCTCGGTCGCGTACGCGATGCCGTTGGCGATCGCCTCGGCCACCGTCCTGGTCCGCACCTCGCGGCCGTTGACGAAGATCCGGCCGGAGATGTCCCGGCCGTACGCGCGGCCGAACACGCTCATCGCCAGCTCGGTGCGGCCGGCGCCCATCAGCCCGGCGATGCCGACCACCTCGCCGGCGCGGACCGAGAGCGAGGCCCGGTCGACCACCAGCCGGTCCTGGGTCGGATGGCGCACCGTCCAGTCCTCGATCCGCAGCACCTCGTCGCCGGGCGTCGAGGTGCGGGTCGGATAGAACGCGGCGAGGTCGCGGCCGACCATGCCACGGATGATCCGCTCCTGGGTCGCCGTGCCGTCGCTCATGTCGAGCGTCTCGACCGTCCGGCCGTCCCGGATCACCGTGGTCGAGTCCGCGATCGCGGTGATCTCACCGAGCTTGTGGGAGATCATGATGCAGGTGATGCCCTGGTCCCGCAGCCGGCGCAGCAGGTCCAGCAGGTGCGCCGAGTCGACCTCGTTCAGCGCCGCGGTCGGCTCGTCCAGGATCAGCAGCCGCACCTTCTTGGACAGCGCCTTGGCGATCTCCACCAGCTGCTGCTTGCCCACGCCCAGTTGGATGACCGGGGTCAACGGGTTCTCGTCCAGCCCGACCGACCGCAGCAGCGCCGTGGCCTCGGCGTTGGTGCGGTGCCAGTCGATCAGCCCGCTGCGACCGCGCCGCTCGTTGCCGAGGAAGATGTTCTCCGCGATCGACAGGTACGGCACCAGCGCCAGCTCCTGGTGGATGATGACGACGCCGCGGGACTCGCTGTCCCGGATGCCCCGGAACTCGACCGGCTTGCCGTCGAGGACGATCTCGCCGTCGTAGCTGCCGGTCGGGTACACCCCGGACAGCACCTTCATCAGGGTGGACTTGCCGGCGCCGTTCTCGCCGCAGATCGCGTGGATCTCGCCGCGCCGGACGGCGAGCGAGACGTCCTGGAGCGCGGCCACTCCGGGAAAGGTCTTCGTGATGTTCCGCATTTCGAGGATGTGATCGCTCATGGAAACCGTCCTGCTCGTGGCCGTCGCGTCGGTGCGCCGGTGGACCCGGTGACGCGGTGCGCCACCGGGTCCGCCGCACGGATCAGCCGGCCCGGCCGGCGGCGACTTCCTGCTCGGTCAGGTAGCCGGAGTCGATCAGCGCCGACTTGATGTCTTCCTTGTAGACGGTCTGCACCGGCAGCAGGAACGCGGGCACGACCTTGACACCGTTGTCGTACGCCTTGGTGTCGTTCGCCTTGGGTTCCTCCTTCTTGAGGAACGACTCGGCGGCGGCCACGGCCTGTTCGGCGAGCAGACGGGTGTCCTTGAAGACGGTCGAGCTCTGGACGCCGTCGTTGATGAGCTTGACCGAGGCGACCTCGGCGTCCTGGCCGGTGATCACCGGCATCTTCTTGGCCCCGCCGCGGTAGCCGGCGTTCTGCAGGGCGGTGATGATGCCCCGGGAGATGCCGTCGAACGGCGACAGCACGCCGTCGATCTTGGTGCCGTCGTTGTAGCTGGAGGTGAGCAGGTCCTCCATCCGCTTCTGCGCGGTCTCCTGCTGCCAGCGCAGGATGGCCATCTGCTCGATCTTCGTCTGACCCGACTTCACCTTCAGCGTGCCGGCGTCGAAGTACGGTTTGAGCGTGTCCATCGCGCCGTTGTAGAAGAAGTGGGCGTTGTTGTCGTCGAGCGAGCCGGCGAACAGCTCCACGTTGAACGGACCGGTCGCGCTGCCCTTCGAGCCGTCCTTGTTCTGCAGCCCGAGGCCGACCAGGAGCGCGTTGGCCTGCGCCACGCCGACCTTGTAGTTGTCGAAGCTGACGTAGAAGTCGACGTTGGGGCTGTTGCGGATGAGCCGGTCGTAGGAGATGACCGGGATCTTCGCCGCCGCGGCGGCCTGGAGCTGACCGCTGAGCGCGGTGCCGTCGATCGGGGCGATCACCAGCACGTCCGCGCCCTGCGTGATCATCTGGTCGATCTGCTGCGACTGGGTGGGGATCTCGTCCCCGGCGTACTGCAGGTCGACCTTGTAGCCCTTGGCCTGGAGCTTCTCCTTCACCGAGTTGCCGTCGGCGATCCACCGCTCCGACGTCTGGGTCGGCATCGACACGCCGATCGTCAGGTCGCTGGGCTTGGCCGAGCTCTTGTCCTCGCCGCCACCCGCGCCGTCACCGCTGCACGCGGCCATGCTGACGGCGATCGCGACGCCGCCCAGCGCGGCCAGAAATCGTCTGCGCACGAGCTTTCCTCTCCCCTACGTACTCCACGAACCGCACAGGTATTCCTCCCGGCGAGTGTTAACGCTCACAAGTTGCAACGTCAACCGATCGGGCGAAACGCGCATGTCTCGTTCTCGTAACAAGACCGCCGTGCGGAGGAGAGGAAGCCGCGGGGCGGCGCGACGACGGGCCGTCGCACCGCCCCGACGGGCCGGTGGATTCAGGAAGCCGCGCAGGTCGGGGTCAGGCCCGACGCGCTGCCGTTGCCCTGGAACCCGAACTCGGCGCTCTGGCCGGCGCCGAGCTGGCCGTTGTAGTCCACGTTCGCGAACCGCACCGTGCCGGTGCTGCCACTGGCGGTCGCGCTCCACGTGTTGGTGACACTCGCGCCACCCGGCAACGTCAGGCTGACCGTCCAACCCCGGGTACCACCGGAACCGGCCGTCACCTTCACCGAAGCCACGAAACCGCCGGGCCACGAGTTCACCGACACCGACGCCGAACAACCACCCGTGCTCGGCGGCGGGGACGTCGTGCTCGGCGGCGGCGTGGTGGGACTCGGCGGCGGCGTGGTCGGGCTCGGCGGCGGGGTCGTCGGGCTCGGCGGCGGCGTGGTCGCGCCGGTGCCGTCGAAACCGAGGAACCGCACCGCCTGGGCGGCGTCGAACGGGATCGAGTGGCCGTAGCCCTGGAGGCTGATCGCCTCCACCGGCGGCATGCCACCGGTGCCGCCGTAGCGGGTCCGGGTGGCGCTGGCCTGCGGATAGTCGGTCATGCTCGGCGTCTGCGACACGCCCAACACGTTCGTCCACTGCTTGATCTGCTCGCCGAAGTTGACGTAGCTGAGCGTGGTGTCCGTGGTGCCGTGCCAGATCTGCATCCGGGGCCGCCGGCCGGTGTAACCGGGGTAGGCGTTGCGGACCAGGTCGCCCCACTGCTGCGGGGTCTTGGTGATCCGCCCGCCGGAGCAGTCGCTGTTCCACTCCGAGCCGTTGGTGGTGGCGAAGCAGCCGTACGGCACACCGGACGAGCTGACCCCGGCGTGGAACACGTCCGGGTACACGCCGGCCATCACGTTGGTCATCATCGCGCCGGACGACGCGCCGGCGACGCCGATGCGGGCCGGGTCGACCGGGTAGCGGCTCGTCACGTAGTCGATCATCGACTTGAGACCGACCGGGTCGCTGCCGCCACCGCGCCGCAGCGCCTGCGGCGACGACACGTCCCAGCACTTGCTGCTGCGGGTGACCGACGGGTAGATCACGATGAACCCGTAGCGGTCGGCCAACGGGCTGTAGCCGGAACCGGTGTGCATCGCCGGACCGCTGCCGGTGCAGTAGTGCAGGACCAGCAGCAGGGCCGGCCGGGCCGGGAGCCGGTCCGGCACGTACAGGTGCATCTGAAGGTTCGTCGGGTTGGTGCCGAAGTTGGTGACCTGGGTGAGCGCGGCGGCGGACGCCGGGCCGGCGGCGGTGACGACGGCGACCGCCGTCGTCAGGACCGTCGCCAGCACGGCCGCGAGCAGCGCGATCTTCGCTCTCATCGGCGGTTCCTCCATGGTGGGGTACGGACGGAGGCCGCCGGCCCGGCCCACGGTGACGTGGGCCGGGCCGGCGGGTGGATCAGCTGGCGGAGCAGGTGGGCGTGATGCCCGACGCGCTGCCGTTGCCCTGGAACCCGAACTCGGCGCTCTGGCCGGCGCTGAGCTGGCCGTTGTAGTCCACGTTCGCGAACCGCACCGTGCCGGTGCTGCCACTGGCGGTCGCGCTCCACGTGTTGGTGACACTCGCGCCACCCGGCAACGTCAGGCTGACCGTCCAACCCCGGGTACCACCGGAACCGGCCGTCACCTTCACCGAAGCCACGAAACCACCGGTCCACGAGTTCAGCGTCACCGACGCCGAACAACCACCACTGCTCGGCGGCGGCGTGGTCTGGTTCGGCGGCGGCGGCGTGGTCGTGTTCGGCGGCGGCGTGTTGGTGCCGCCCGCGTTCAGCGCGTTCAGCACCGACGTGTACGCGGCCTTCTTGTTGCCGGAGCAGTCGAAGAGCAGCGCGTTGTCCGAGCCACGCCACGAGTCGCAGTCCCGCACGCCCCACACGGTGATGCCGGTGCAACGCGACACCGCCAGGCAGGAGCGGGTGACCGTGCCGAAGATGTTGGCCTGGTTCCCGCCGGTCATCACGTCCAGCTCGGTGATCTGCACGTCCACGCCGAGGTCGGCGAAGCGCTGGAGGTTGGCCTGGTAGTCACCGGGGATCGTGGTGCCCAGGTGCGACTGGAAGCCGACGCAGTCGATCGGCACGCCACGGGACTTGAAGTCCCGCACCATGTTGTAGACGCCCGTCGACTTCGCGTTGATGCCGTCGGTGTTGTAGTCGTTGTAGCAGAGCTTCGCGCCCGGGTCCGCGGCCCGCGCGGCCCGGAAGGCCGCCTCGATCCAGTCGTTGCCGGTGCGCTGGAGGTTGGAGTCGCGACGCCCACCGCTGCCGCCGTCGGCGAACGCCTCGTTCACCACGTCCCAGGCGTAGATCTGGCCCTTGAAGTGGGTGGCCACCTGGGTGACGTGGTTGATCGCCGCGTTGCGCAACGCGGAGCCGGACATGCCCTGCGCCCAGCCCGGCTGCTGCTGGTGCCAGAGCAGGGCGTGGCCGCGGACGCTCATCCCGTTCGCCCGGGCGTGGCTGACCAGCCGGTCGCCGCCGGAGTAGTTGAACCGCCCCTGCTGGGACTCGGTGGCGTCCCACTTCATCTCGTTCTCGGCCACCACGGAGTTGAACTCACGGTTCAGCACCGTCACGTACGTGTTGTCGGACAGCTTGTTGGTGGCGACCGCCGCGCCGAAGTAGCGGCCCTTCTCGGCCGCCGACGCGCGCAGGGTGGTGCCGGCGCTGGCGGTGGGGGCCAGGGCCACCGCCATGCCGGCGGCGAGCACCCCGGCCAGCAGGCCGGTGGACAGCAGGGCTCTCGTGGGTCTCATGCAGGATTCCTCTTCCGGGTTACAGCGGTGGTGACACGACCAGCGCGGCTCGCCCGGAGAGCCTGTGCTGCGGATGCCCTGCCATCGACTGTGAGCGATAACATGCCCCGCGTCAAGTCCGGCGTCACGGGTGTGCGCCCTCGTGCGCCCGCCGATGGTCGGCCGACAGTCGTGTCGGGGCAGCCTGTTACGGTTCCGCCGCCCTTGCCGCTGCCGCACCGGAGGTTGGTGTGATCAACTCTCACGTCTCGTCGTTCGCCGGGTTGCCGGTGCTGCCGTTCACACCGGGGGCCCCGCTGCCGGCGGATCCGTCCGCCGTCGCCTGGCGGCTGGAGGTCGAGGAGTTCGACGCCGATCCGGCCGAGTTCGCCGGCCTGCTCGCCGCCATGCTGGACGAGGTGCCGGCGGAGGCGGTGCGGGCCGTGGTGGTGGGCGAGTGGGGCGAGGCGTACGAACGCCCGTTGCCGGTGGACGTGCTTGTCGACGCGGCGCGGCGGTGGACCGGGCTGCGGGCGCTGTTCCTCGCCGACCTGGTCGCCGAGCAGTGCGAGATCTCCTGGCTCACCCACGGGGACGTCACCCCGCTGCTGGCGGCCTGCCCGGCGCTGGAGGTGCTGGGCATCCGCGGCGCCCAGGGCCTGCGGCTGGAGCCGGTCCGGCACACCGGGCTGCGCGAGCTGCGCATCGAGTCGGGCGGCCTGCCGGGCACGGTGGTGCGCGCGGTCGGGGAGTGCGACCTGCCGGCGCTGCACCGGCTCGACCTGTGGCTCGGCGTCGCCGACTACGGCGGTGACGCCACCGTCGACGACCTGGCGGCGGTGCTGGCCGGCGACCGGCTCCCGGCGCTGCGGCACCTCGCGTTGTGCAACGCGGAGCACGCCGACGCGATCGCCGTCGCGGTGGCCGACGCGCCGGTCATCGACCGGTTGGACGTCCTCGACCTGTCCATGGGCGTGCTGGGCGACACCGGCGCGGCGGCGCTGCTGGCCGGTCGGCCGCTGACCCACCTGCGCCGGCTCGACCTGCACCACCACTTCCTGTCCGACGAGGTGGCCGCGTCGGTGGTCGCCGCGCTGCCGGGCGTCGAGGTGGACGTCTCCGACCCGCAGACCGCCGACAAGCACGACGGCCGGTTCTACTACTTCACCGCGGTCGGGGAATGACCGCCGCCGGCCGCCGCCCGCGCGAGCGGAAACGCCTGTGACATGCGGCTGACCGTCGTGGGTAACCCCGCCAACCGCCGGGTGGCGATGTTCACCCGGGCGGTGTGCGGCGCGGGCCTGCCCGCCCCCGACGTGCTCCCCTGGGCCGACGTGCTGACCGGGGCCGCGCCCCCGCCGGCCGGCGCGGTGGTCCGGGTGGACTCGGCGGGCGAGGACCCGACGGTCGACCGGCTGCTGCGGGGTGCGCCCACCGCCGCCCGCCACGGTGAGCTGGTCGGCCTCGCCGGCGCGTACGCCGGTCTGGTCGCCGGCCTCGCCCGGGTCGCCGCCGGCGGCGCGGAGCTGCTCAACGCGCCGGCGGACGTCGCGACGCTGTGCGACAAGCGACGCTGCCACGCGGTGCTGTCGGCGGCCGGCGTGCCGGTGCCGGCCGCGCTGCCGCCGGTCACCGGCTACGCCGCGCTGCGCGACGCGATGGCCGCCGCCGGCTGGCCCCGGGTGTTCGTCAAGCCGGCGCACGGCTCGTCGGCCGCCGGGGTGCTCGCGCTGGCGGTCGGCCCGCGCGGCGTGCGGGCCGACACCACTGTCGAGTCCACCCCGGACGGGCTGTTCAACTCGCTGCGGGTGCGCCGCCTCACCGACGAGTCGACGGTCGCCGCGATCGTCGACCGGTTGGCGCCGGACGGGCTGCACGTCGAGCGGTGGCTGCCCAAGGCCGGTCTGCGCGACCGGGTGGTCGACGTGCGGGTGCTCGTGGTCGCCGGCCGGCCCACGCACGCGGTGGTCCGCGCCGCCCGGGGGCCGCTGACCAACCTGCACCTCGGCAACGCGCGCGGCGACCTCGCCGAGCTGCGGGCGGCGGCGGGGCCGGCGGCCTGGTCCGCGGCGATGGAGACCTGCGAGCGGGTGGCCGCCTGCTTCGCCGGCTCGCTGCACGTCGGTGTCGACCTGATGTTCCGCACCGGGTGGCGCCGGCACGCCGTCGCCGAGGCCAACGCCTTCGGCGACCTGCTGCCCGGCGTGGTCACCGACGGCCGGGACAGCTACGCCGAGCAGGTGCACGCGCTGACAAGCGGCCGGTGGCGGCAGTGGCGGGCGGAGGTGGCCGGGTGCGCGGCCTGATCGGCAGCCACGACCTGCTCCTGGTCACGCTCGACACGTTGCGTTACGACGTGGCGGCCGAGCTGGCCGCGGCCGGGCGCACGCCACGGCTGGCGCGGGCGCTGCCCGGCGGCCGGTGGGAGCGGCGGCACTCCCCCGCCAGCTTCACCTACGCCGCCCACCACGCCTTCTTCGCCGGTTTCCTGCCCACCCCGACCGTGCCGGGGCGGCACGAGCGGCGGTACGCGGCGGCGTTCCCGGGCAGCGAGACCGCCGGCGCCGACACCTGGGTGTTCGACGCGGCGGACCTGCCGACCGCGCTCACCGGCGCCGGCTACCACACGCTCTGCCTGGGCGGGGTGGGCTTCTTCAACCGGCGCAGCCCGCTGGGGTCGGCGCTGCCCGACCTGTTCGCCGAGGCGCACTGGGAGCCGGAGTTCGGGGTCACGTCCCCCACCTGCCTGGACGCGCAGCTCGACCGGCTGGGTGAGGTGCTGACCCGGCTGCCGGCCGGCCGCCCGCTGTTCACCTTCCTCAACGTCGCCGCGCTGCACCAGCCCAACCGGCACCACCTGCCCGGCGCCGAAGCCGACAGCCGGGCCACCCACGCCGCCGCGCTGGAATACGTGGACGGGCGCGTCGACCGGCTGTTCCGCCTGGTGACCGGCCGGGGCCGCCCGGTGTTCGCGATCGTCTGCTCCGACCACGGCACCGCGTACGGGGAGGACGGCCACACCGGTCACCGGATCGGCCACGACGTGGTGTGGACCGTCCCCTACGCCGATTTCGTCCTGCACCCGGGAGCATGGTGACAAGCACCGATCCGAGCCTCGACGGCTCCGCCTACCAGCAGTACCTCTACGCCTACCCGCACAAGACCTCCTACCGGCCGCTGCGTCCCCGGCCCCGGCTGGCCGACGTGTGGCGAGCCGAGGCACGCGAGGCGCTCTTCCTCTACCTGCACGTGCCGTTCTGCGAGATGCGGTGCGGCTTCTGCAACCTGTTCACCCGCGCCAACGCGCCGGCCGAGCAGGTCACCGCCTACCTGCGGCAGCTCCGCCGGCAGGCCGGGCAGGTCGCCGAGGCGCTCGGCGACGACGCCGGGTTCGCGCGCGCGGCGTTCGGCGGCGGCACCCCCACCTATCTCACCGCCGACGAGTTGACCGAGCTGTTCGCCATCGCCACCGGCACGCTCGGCGCCGGCCTGCCGGGCGTACCGCTGTCGGTCGAGACGTCGCCGGCCACCGCGACCCCGGACCGGCTCGCGGTGCTCGCCGCGCACGGCGCCACCCGGGTGAGCATCGGCGTGCAGAGCTTCCTCGACGTGGAGGCACGCGCCGCCGGCCGGCCGCAACGCCGGGTCGAGGTGGAGGCGGCGCTGGCCGCGATCCGCGCGGCCCGGTTCCCGGTGCTCAACATTGACCTGATCTACGGCATCGACGGGCAGACCGCCGACACGTGGCGGCAGAGCCTGGACGCGGCGCTGGCCTGGCAGCCGGAGGAGTTGTTCCTCTACCCGCTCTACGTCCGGCCGCTGACCGGCCTGGGGCGACGCGCGCACGCCCGCGCCGACTGGGACGCCCAGCGGCTGGCGCTCTACCGGCAGGCGGTGGAGACGCTCGGCGCGGCCGGCTACCGGCAGGAGTCGATGCGTCAGTTCCGCCGCGCCGACGCGCCGACGCCGGACGGCCCGGGCTACTGCTGCCAGGACGACGGCATGGTCGGCCTGGGCTGCGGCGCCCGTTCCTACACCACGGCGCTGCACTACTCCTTCGACTACGCGGTGAGCGTCACGCAGGTACGCGCGGTGCTCGACGACTACCTCGCCCGCCCCGCCGCGGATTTCGCGCACGCCGAGTTCGGGTTCCGCCTCGACGGCGCGGAGCAGCGCCGCCGCTGGCTGTTGACCTCGCTGCTGCGCGCCGAGGGCGTCGACGCCGCCGCCTACCGGGCCCGCTTCGGCCGCCCGCCGTCCGAGGACTTCCCGCAGCTCGGCCGGCTCGTCGAGCGGGGCTGGGCCACCGACGGGGGGCTGCGGCTCACCGCCGCCGGGTTGGCCCGCTCCGACGCCGTCGGCCCGTGGCTCACCTCCGCCGAGGTGCGGCACGCGATGACCGGATACGCGCTGCGGTGAACCTGTCCATCCTCTATCGGGGGCCGTTGGCGAGCTGCAACTACGACTGCCCGTACTGCCCGTTCGCCAAGCGGCGCGATCCGCCGGAGCTGCTGCGCGCCGACCGGGCGGCGCTGGCCCGCTTCACCGACTGGGTCGCCGCGACCACCGACGTGCGGCTGTCGGTGCTGTTCACGCCCTGGGGCGAGGCGCTGACCCGCAGGTGGTACCGGGACGCGATGGTGTCGCTGTCCCACCTGCCGCACGTCGACCGGGTGGTGGTGCAGACCAACCTGGCGGCCCGGGTCGACTGGCTGGCCGACGCCGACGCCGGCGCGGCGGCGTTGTGGACGACCTACCATCCGGGGCAGGTCGACCGGGCGCGGTTCCTGCGTCGCTGCGCGCGCCTGGCCGAGTTGGGGATCCGCTACTCGGTCGGGGTCGTCGGCCTGCCGGAGCACCTCGACGAGGCGCGGGCGCTGCGCGCCGCGTTGCCGCCCGCCGTCTACCTGTGGGTCAACGCGGCCGAGGGGCGCCGTTACACCGCCGACGAGGAGGCGGTGTGGACCGCCCTGGACCCGCACTTCGGTCACAGCGTCCGCCCGCACCTGTCCCTCGGGCAGCCCTGCCACGCCGGCGAGACGGCCGTCTCGGTGCTCGGCGACGGCACGGTTCGGCGCTGCCACTTCATCGCCGAGCCGATCGGCAACCTCTACGACGGGTCGTGGCGGGCCGCGCTGCGACCGCGGGCGTGCGGCAACGCGGTCTGCGACTGCCACATCGGATATGTCCACCTGAAGCCGCTCGGGCTGCGCGAGGTGTTCGCCGGTGGGGTGCTGGAGCGCATTCCGGCCGCCTGGCCGCCGAGGGCCACGGCGCCGCGCTGACCGGCGACGCCCGGCGCGGCGCGCCGTTGACATCCATGCAATGTTAACGCAAACATAGATGGGCGGGCCTCCCGGAGAGGCCGCCGGGAGCTTGCCACCTCGCACCACCGCCGGTCCAGGGCAGACCGGTGCCGTTCGACGCGCATGGCTGATGGGCCGCCGGGGTCGACACCCGGCCGCCTCCGGAGCGCGATCCACATCGGACCGACGCACGTGAGCGTCAACCGTGGTCAGCCGGGCGTGCCGTCCCCCTCACGGACCGGGAGGTCCCCGTGCCACACACCAGCCGTTCCCGCCGACGCTGGGCGTCGATCGCCGCCGCCGCCGCGCTCACCCTCACCGCCGGCCTCACCGGCACCCAGCTCGCGTCCGCCGCCGCGGCCGGCTGCTCCGTCACCTACATCGTCTCCTCGTCCTGGCCCGGCGGCTTCGGCGCCAACGTCACCGTCACCAACCTCGGCGACCCCGTCAGCAGCTGGCGTCTGACCTGGAACTTCACCGCCGGACAGACCGTCACCCAGTACTGGAACACCAGCCTCACCCAGACCGGCGCCGCCGTCACCGCCGCCAACGTCTCCTACAACGGCGCCATCCCCACCGGCGGCAGCACCAACTTCGGCTTCAACGGCGCCGCCACCGGCAGCAACCCCGCACCCACAAGCTTCGCCCTCAACGGCACCACCTGCACCGGCGGCGTCAGCACCCCACCGACGACAACGCCACCGACGTCGACGCCACCAACCAGTGCCCCGCCCACGACGCCACCACCCACCACGCCGCCGCCGACCGCCAACGGCCCCTGCGACATCTACGCCGCCGGCGGCACCCCCTGCGTCGCCGCGCACAGCACCACCCGCGCGCTCTTCCGCGCCTACAGCGGCCGGCTCTACCAGGTCCGCCGTTCCTCCGACAACACCACCCGCGACATCACCACGGTCAGCGCCGGCGGCCCCGCCAACGCCGCCGCGCAGGACTCCTTCTGCGCCAACACCACATGCGTCATCACCTGGATCTACGACCAGACGACCCGGGGCAACAACCTCGGCTACCAGGGCTCCGGCGGCATCGGCGGCGCGGTCCAACCGGCCGTGGCGAACCGCGAGTCGATCACGGTCGGCGGGGCCAAGGCGTACTCGCTGTTCATCCCCGGCAACAGCAGCTACTGGCGGAACGGCCGGGACACCGGCATCCCCACCGGCAGCGCGCCCGAGGGCATGTACATGGTCACCAGCGGCACCCACGTCAACAGCGGCTGCTGCTTCGACTACGGCAACAGCGAGACCACCCGCCGGGCCGACGGGGCCGGGGCGATGGACGCGATCAACTTCAGCACCAGCTGCTGGTTCGGCGGCTGCTCCGGCAGCGGCCCCTGGGTGCAGGCCGACCTGGAATGGGGCCTCTACCCCGGCGGCAGCCAGTCCTGGAACCCCAACCAACGCGCCTTCACCAGCAAGTTCGTCACCGCCACGCTGAAGAACAACGGCACGTCGCGCTTCGCCATCAAGGGCAGCAACGCCCAGTCCGGCAACCTCTACACCCTCTACGACGGATCGCTGCCCCCCGGCTACAGCCCGATGAAGAAGCAGGGCGCGATCATCCTGGGCAGCGGCGGCGACTGCTGCATCGACAACCGGAACCAGAGCGTCGGCACCTTCTACGAGGGGGCCATGGTGGCCGGTTATCCCTCGGACGCGACCGAGAACGCCGTCCAGGCGAACGTCGTGGCCGCGGGTTACCGCTGAGCCGACCCGGCCGTCGCCTCCCGGGCGGGGGAGGCGACGGCCGGGTCCCACCGGACCGGGGTCAGGACAGCAGCTCGACGTACCCGCCGGAGCCGTGCACCCGGATCCGCTGGCCGTCCCGGATCAGCCGGGTGGCCCCCGGCACGTTCACCACAGCCGGCAGGCCGTACTCCCGGGCGATCACCGCGCCGTGGGTCATCTGGCCGCCCACCTCCGTGACCAGGCCGGCCACGGCGACGAACAGCGGCGTCCAACTGGGGTCGGTGTGGGCCGTGACGAGGATGTCGCCCGGGTCGAGGTCGGCCCGGGCCAGGTCCAGGACGACCCGCGCCCGCCCCTCGACCGTCCCGTGCGAGACCGGCAGGCCGACCAGGGCGCCGCTCGGCACGTCGTCACGACGGTACGCCCCGGTGACCGCCTCGCCGTCGGAGGTGAGCACCCGGGGTGGCGTCAGCGCCTGGTGGGTCCGGAACGCGTCCGCGCGCTCGCGGATCAACCGCCGGTCCACCCGCCGCGTGCGCACGGCGTCGCGGAACTCCGGGAAGGTCAGGAAGAAGACGTCCTCCCGGTCGGCCAGCACGCCGGCGCGCACCAGCGTGTCGGCCTCCGCCATCAGCGCCTGCTTGTAGACGAGGTAGCGGCTCACGATGCCGTACTTCGGATACTCCCGGTAGCCGATGAAGGTCCGGACCCGGTCGATCATCCGCCGCGCCTGGTCGGCCTTCTCCGCCCCGTCCGGCAACGCCCGCAGTCGCGCCAGCACCTCCCGGGCCTTCCGCTCCGCCGCCCGCCGGCCCTGCTCGAAGCGCCGCGCGGCGGCCCCGGGCGCGAAGTTCCGGACGTGGTCGAGGATCAGCGGTACGAGGGTGTCCGGCCGCTCGCTCCACCGCGGCCTGGTGATGTCGATCTCGCCGACGCAGCGCATGCCGTACCGGTCCAGGTAGGCCGAGATGGCGTCGCGCGCCTCGACCCCGCCGGGGAGCTTCGGCAGCTCGTCCAGGAAGCCGCCCCCGCCGGCGTCGCGCAGGAACGCCACCACCTCGGGGTACGGACGGATGACGTCGGCGACGTCGAGCAGCGCCAGCCCCATCTCCGAGGTGACGTTGCCGGGGGCGGACAGCGTGAGCGTGTCGGCCGCGTTGGGCTCGCCCAGCCACTCCCCCAGCTTGTCGTTGAGCCACCAGGTGGCTTCCATGCCCGCCATGATCGCCTGAATGCTCAGTGGATCGGTGAGCACCCGCTTGTGCTCCTCGAACGCCTCGGTCAGGAAGTCGAACAACGCGGGCCCGGACCGGGTCCGGATGTCGCGCCGCAACGCGGCGAGGCTGTCCTGGCTGCCCTCGATCAGCGCCGTGACGATGGCCGGATCCGTCTCGATCGTCGCCGGCGGCAGACCGGCCGGCGGACCGGCGGGACCCGCGTCCGGCACCGTCGGCACGAAGTCACCACGTTCCAGGATCGTCTCCAGCGCGTCCCGGGTCAGCGGATCGGACCGCGTCATGAGGTCCAGGAAGGCGGCGCGGCCGGCGGGCGTCGCCAGGTGCCGGGTGGCGTCGACGAACAGCCGGCCGCCGGCGGAACGCATGGGCGCCATGGCGGTCAGCTGCCACATCGACAGGCCCAGCGGCTTCATCGCGTCGGTCATCATCTGCTGGTGACCGACCGACAGGTAGACGTGGTTCTGTCCGTCGTCGACGGCCGGGACGGGGAACAGCGTGGTGATCGGCCGGCTCTGGAGGATCTGGAAGTCGCCGTCGACCAGACCCCACTCGATGTCCTGCGGGCGACCGAACCGGGCCTCGATCAACCGGCCGAGCCGGACCAGCCTCAGGACCTGCGCGTCGGTGAGCGCGGGCCGCTCCTGGCGGGCCGGGTCGATCGTCTCGATCCGCGTGCCGCCACCGGGCACGGCGCGTACGGCCCGCCGCTTGACGGCGATCGTCCGGCGCTCGATCGCGCCGTCACGCACCGTGAACACATCCGGGTTCACCAGCCCCGAGGCCAGCGCCTCGCCGAGGCCGACGCCGGCGTCCACCGAGGCGACCTTCCGGTTGCCGGTGACCGGGTCGGCGGTGAACAGGATCCCGGCCGCCTCCGGCAGGACCATCCGCTGCACCACCACGGCCATCCGCACGGAGCGGTGGTCGATGCCGTTACGGAGGCGGTAGGTCACCGCCCGCTCGGTGAACAGCGACGCCCAGCACCGGGCGACGTGGGTGCGGATCGCGGCCGGACCCACCACGTTGAGGTAGGTGTCCTGCTGCCCGGCGAACGACGCCGTCGGCAGGTCCTCCGCGGTGGCGCTGGACCGGACCGCGTAGGCGGCGTGCTCGCCGAGGTCGGCCAGGGCGCGGGTGATCGCCGCCGCGACGTCGTCGGGAACGCCGAGGCCCTCGACGACGCGGCGGATCTCCGCGCTGATCGTGCGGATGGTCTCCCGGTCGTCCGGCCGCGTGCGGCAGAGCTGGTCGAGCCGGTCGTCGAGCGCCGGCACCTCGGCCATGGCCCGCCGGAAGGCGTCGGTGGTCACGCAGCAGCCGGCGGGCACGCTCACCCCGTCCGTCCGGGACAGCGCCCCGAGATGCGCGCCCTTGCCGCCGACGACGGCGACCTGCCCCTCATCGATCTCGTCGAATCCGACCACATAGCGTCCGGTCATTCCGTGCCCCCGTTTTCCCAGGTGAACCGCGTCCGGCCGACGATTCTGCGGCACCACCCGGGTCTTGCCGCAAGACCCGGGGTGCGATATACGTTAGAGGTGGCAGGGAGTGGTCTCCCTGCCTTTGCCGTGTGCGGCGCGGCCTTTGCTGTGTGCGGCGCGGCCTTGCCGTGTGCGGCGCGGCCTTGCCGTGTGCGGCGCGGTCGGCCTCCGACGAGGAGCGGCGAAAATCCGTCGCCGGCAGCCGGTCCGCGTTGCGAGAATGCCGAGCGTGCCCGTGGACTTCATGCCCGGCGTCGAGCTGTCCCGCCGGCTTCACGACGACGCGGTCCGGCCCCTGTTCTCTCGTCACCTGCCCGACCTCACCTACAGCGCGGCGTTGATCGGCACCGGGTCCGAGGTCCTCGGCTTCGACACCCGGCGGTCCACCGACCACGACTGGGGTCCGCGACTGCACCTGTTCCTCACCGCCGATGACCTCGCCCGCCACGGCGCCCGGGTCGACCACCTGCTCGGCGAGCGGCTGCCCGCCACGATCGCCGGCTATCCCACCAGCCTGGTCCGCACCGGGCACGGCACCCGGCACCTGCGACACACCACCGGGCCCGTCCAGCACGGCGTCGTGATCGCCGAGTTCGGCGACTGGCTGACCGGCCACCTCGGCTTCGACCCGCTGAGCGGCGTCACACCGGAGGACTGGCTTGCCACTCCCACCCAGACCCTGGCCGAGGTCACCGCCGGTGCCGTGCACCACGACGGACTCGGCGTCCTGGCCGCGGCGCGACGCGCGCTGGCCTGGTATCCCGACGACGTGTGGCGCTACGTCCTGGCCTGCCAGTGGCAACGCGTCAGCCAGGAGGAACCCTTCGTCGGCCGCTGCGGCGAGGTCGGTGACGAACTGGGCTCGGCGGTCGTGGCCGCCCGTCTCGTCCGCGACCTCATGCGGCTACGCCTGCTGATCGAGCGGACCTACCCGCCCTACAGCAAGTGGCTCGGCACCGCCTTCGCCCGCCTCCCCGACACCGACCAACTCGCCGCCACGCTGGCCGCTGCCCTGGGCGCCGACAACTGGCGCGATCGCGAGCGCCACCTCGTCACCGCCTACGAGACCACCGCCGCCCGGCACAACGACCTCGGCCTGACCGCGCCGGTCGACCCGCGTACCCGGCACTTCCACGGCCGGCCCTTCCGCGTCCTGCACGCGGAACGCTTCGCCCGGGCGCTGATCGACGCCATCGGCGACCCCGCCCTGCGCGCGTTGCCGTTGACCGGCGCCATCGACCAGTTCGTCGACAGCACCGACGTGCTCGGTCACCGCACCCGTAGCCGTAAACTCACCGCCGCCCTCTACCCGCCCGACCGGTAGCCACGCGCCCGCGCGGCCCGGCCGGCACCCGCGCCCGCCGGCCCGTCCGGCCAGCGGGGACGTCCGCGAGCGGGCCGCCGCTCCGGCCGCACGGCCGAACTGTGGCACTCCCGACGCCGGCCGGCGGCATGGCGGGTACGCCGTCGGGGCAAGACCCACCCGGAGGGCTGATTGGGCACGACCCGAGACGGTGAGGGAGACTCAGGCGATGACCGGCGCTGGCACCGACCCGCGGGCACGTGCCGACGTGTTCGCCGTCGACGGTGAGATCGGCCCGGACCTGGCCCGGGTCGACTGGTCGGCCCACCCGCTGGGGCAGCCCGGCGACTGGCCGCAGAGCCTGCGCACGGCCGTACGGATCCTGCTGTCCTCCCGCTTCCCCATGTGGATGGCCTGGGGGCCCGAGCTGACCTTCTTCTGCAACGCCGCCTACCGGCGCGACACGCTGGGCCGCAAATATCCGTGGGCGCTGGGCCGACCGGCGAACGAGGTGTGGGCGGAGATCTGGGACGACATCGGCCCGCGCATCGACACCGTGCTGCGCACCGGCGAGGCGACCTGGGACGAGGGGCTGCTGTTGTTCCTGGAGCGCTCCGACTACCGTGAGGAGACCTACCACACGTTCTCCTACAGCCCGCTGCGCGACGACGACGGCGCCCTGGTCGGGATGCTCTGCGTGGTGAGCGAGGAGACCGAGCGGGTGATCGGCGAGCGGCGGATGGCCACGCTGCGGGACCTCGGCTCGGACCCGAGCGTGATCCGCACCGAGCAGGAGACGCTCGCCTTCGCCGGCCGCCAGTTGGCGCGTAACCCGCAGGATCTGCCGTTCACGCTGACGTACCTGTTCGGCGACGACGGCGACGCGCGACTGGCGGAGGCGACAGGCGTCGCCGCCGACCACCCGGCGGCCCCGGCGACGCTGTCGTCGGACGACCCCGGGGCGCTCTGGCCGGCCCGGGCCCTGACCGAGGGCGAGTCGGTCCGGGTGCCGCTCGACGGCGACGCGTTCGCCGGCCTGCCGACGGGCGGCTGGCCGGACCCGCCGACCGAGGCGCTGCTGGTGCCGCTGCGCCAGCAGGGCGGCACGCCGTACGGCTTCCTGGTGGCCGGGCTCAACCGCTACCGGGCCCTCGACGACGGCTACCGCGGGTTCGTGGAGCTGACCGCCGGGCACGTGGCGACCGGGATCGCCAGCGCCCGCAGCTACCAGGCCCAGCAGCGGCGGGCCGAGGAACTCGCCGAGCTGGACCGGGCCAAGACCGCGTTCTTCTCCAACATCAGCCACGAGTTCCGCACCCCACTCACGCTGATCATGGGCCCGGTGGACGAGCTGCGCGGCCGGCTGCGGGACGCCGACGGGCCGGTCCGCGAGGAGCTGGAGGCGATCCGCCGCAACGGGCTGCGCCTGGGCAAGCTGGTCAACAGCCTGCTCGACTTCTCCCGCATCGAAGCCGGCCGGATGCAGGCCCGCTACCAGCCGGTGGACCTGGCCGCGGTGACCGCGGACCTGGCCAGCGCCTTCCGCTCCGCGATCGAACGCGCCGGCCTGGCGTTCGAGGTCGACTGCCCGCCCCTGCCCCAGCCGGTGCACATCGACCCGGCCATGTGGGAGAAGGTGGTGCTCAACCTGCTCAGCAACGCGTTGAAGTTCACCTTCGACGGCGCCGTACGGGTGGTGTTGCGCGCCGAGGACGGGCAGGCCGTGCTGCGGGTCGTCGACACCGGCATCGGCGTCGCCGAGGACGAGATGCCCCGGCTGTTCGAGCGGTTCCACCGGATCGAGAACGCCCGGGCCCGCTCCGACGAGGGCAGCGGGATCGGCCTGGCGCTGGTCAAGGAGCTGATCGGCCTGCACGGCGGCACGATCAGCGCCACCAGCGCGCCCGGTCGCGGCACGGAGTTCACGGTCCGGCTGCCGTTCGGCGCCGCCCACCTGCCCGGCGACGCGATCACCCCGGCCGCCCCGGGTCGGCCGACGGTGTCCGCCGAGCCGTTCGTGCAGGAGGCGCTGCGCTGGCTGCCCGACGACCCGACCGCCGAGATGGTCCCGGCGGACCCGCCGCCGGTCGACGGGCCGACACCGGCGATGCCCGGGCAGGCGCCGGCCCGGGTCCTGATCGCCGACGACAACGCCGACATGCGGGAATATCTCACCCGCCTGCTGCGCTCCGCCGGCCACCGGGTGCAGGCCGTGGCGGACGGGCAGGCCGCGCTCGACGCCGCCCGTACCAACACGCCCGACCTGGTGGTCAGCGACGTGATGATGCCCCGGCTCGACGGCCTGCAACTGGTGTCGGCGTTGCGCGCCGAGACCCGGACGGCCGGCACCCCGGTGCTGCTGCTGTCCGCCCGCGCCGGGCAGGAGGCCGCGATCGAGGGGCTGGAGGCCGGCGCCGACGACTACCTGGTCAAGCCGTTCCCGGCCGCCGAGCTGCTGGCCCGGGTGCGGGCGAACGTGGAGCTGGCCCGGCTGCGCAACCACCACGCCCGCTGGCGCACCGCGCTCGTCGACTCGTTGCAGGAGGCGTTTTTCGTCTGCGACTCCGACGGCTCGGTCGTCGAGATCAACGCGGCGTTCACCGACATCCTCGGCTACGGCCCCGAGGGTCTTCCGTACCGGCCGGTGCAGCCGTGGTGGCCGGACCCGGACGCCGAGCCCGAGGCGCACCGTCAGGTGTCCGCCGCGTTCTCGGAGTTGATCGGCCAGCCCCGGGGCAGCTACACCATCCCGGTGACCCACCGCAACGGGCACCGGCTCTGGACCGCGGCGGCGTTCAACCAGGTCGACGACCCGGACACCGGGCGCCGGGTGATCGTGGGGACGTTCCGCGACGTGACCGCCGAGCACTACGCCGTGCAACGCGAGACCGCCCTGGCCGGGCTGAGCGTGCGCCTGTCCCGGGCGGACGACCTGGCCGACGCCCTGCACGGGGCGCTGGACGAGATGCGCAAGCTGTGGCGGGCCGCCGGCGTGGTGACCGCCGTCTTCGGTGACGCCGCCGTGCCCGAGGTCCTCGCCACCGACCCCGCGCTGCGCTGGGAGTCGCTGCCCGACGAGCGCCGGCAGGCGCTGCTCGCGCTGCGGGACACGCCGCTGCTGACTCCGGTGGCGACCCGGGCGCAGGGCGCCGGCATCGCGGTGGAGCACCCGTACGGCACCATGGGGCTCTGGATCGACCTGGGTGAGAAGCGGCCCTTCACCGAGCAGGACCAGACGTTGCTGGCGCTTCTCGCCGGCCACCTCGGTCAGGGCCTGCACCGCGTGCACCAGATCGACCAGCAGCGCGAGACGGCGCTGGCGCTGCAACGGGCGATCCTCGGACCGGCCCGGTTGCCGGCCGGCTTCGCCGTGCGCTACTCCCCCGCCACGCTGCCGCTCAAGGTCGGCGGCGACTGGTACGACACGGTCGAGTTGCCCGACGGGCGGATCGGCATCGTGGTCGGCGACTGTGTCGGCCACGGCCTCCGGGCCGCCACCGTGATGGGGCAGTTGCGCAGCGCCTGTCGGGCGCTGCTGCTCCAGGACGCCAGCCCCGCCCCGACGCTGATGGCTCTGGACCGGTTCGCCGCCCTGCTGCCGGGCGCGCAGTGCGCCACCGTCTTCTGCGGTGTCCTCGACCCGGCCACCGGGCTGCTGCGCTACTCCAGCGCCGGGCACCCACCGGCCATCGTGGTGCACGCCGACGGCACGCCCCGGTTCCTCGACCAGGGTCGGTCCCGGCCGCTCGCGGTGCGTACCGGGCGGGAACGCCCGGAGGCCGAGACGGTCGTGCCGGCCCGGGCCACGCTCATGCTCTACACCGACGGTCTCGTCGAGCGCCGACGCCAGCCGCTGACCGCCGGCATCGACCGGGCCACCACCGCGATCCAGGAGGGTCGGAGCATCCCGGTCGAGGCCCTGGCCACCGAGGTGATGGAGCGGCTCACCCCGGCGGGCGGGTACGACGACGACGTGGCCCTGCTCCTCTACCGTCATCCGGGTCCGCTGGAGTTGGACTTCCCCGCCGAGTCGACCCGTCTGGCCGAGGTCCGCACCGCGCTGCGCGGGTGGCTGGACCGGTGCGGGCTGGCGCCGGCGTACTCCTACAACGTACTGGTGGCCGCCGGGGAGGCGTGCGCCAACGCGATCGAGCACGGCCACCGGGACAGCCCCGGCGGCCGGATCCGGCTGCGCGCCGCCGCCACCGCCGACGCGCTGCGGCTGAGCGTGACCGACAGCGGGCACTGGCGGGAGCAGAACCGGCCCGCCGACCCGAGTCGCGGTCGGGGGCTGGCGCTCATGCGTGCTCTCATGGACAGCATCACCGTGACGCCGGGAGCCACCGGCACGACCGTCGACATGCAGGCAAGGATCATCCGATGAGCACGGCCCTGAAGCTCACCACAAGCAGCGGTCCCGATGGCGCGCGCGTGCTGATCGCGGTCGGCGAGATCGACCTGAGCAACGCGGCTTCCTTCGCCGCCGCGCTCGACGACGCCCTACGGCCCGACGGGAAGCCCCTGGTGGTGGACCTGACCGAGGTCGAATATCTGGACAGCGCCGGCCTGGCCGTGCTGTTCCCGCACGCCGAGCGCATCGCGCTCGTCGCCGGCCCGTTGCTGGAGCCGCTGCTCACCATCTCCGGGCTCGCGGACCTGACGACCGTGCGGAGTCGCTGACGCGTCGACGAGCCCGATTCCGATGCTTTTAGGATCGTCGATGTTAACGTTAACCACGATGGTCCAGCTCACCGGTGAGACATAAGATGTATGACCGGGCTTTTCCCTCAATCCATCATTGACGTTACCTGCTGGAAACGCTTAACGTCTGATGTCTGAGACACCACCACCGTGTTCTGGAGGGATCCCCATGTCCCGTCCGCACTACCCCCGTCGCTCGATTCTGACCGCCCTCGGCGCGAGCGGCGCCGCGATCGCCGTCGGCGGCGTCCTCCGCCCCGGGTCCGCCGCCGCCGCCATCCCCGGCCCGTCCTCCTACGCCGAGACCTGGGCGTCGGTCGGCCAACACCCGGCCGCGCCGGAATGGTTCCAGGACGCCAAGTTCGGCGTCTACTTCCACTGGGGCGCGTTCAGCGTTCCGGCGTACGCCAACGAGTGGTACCCGCGCAACATGTACAACAACGGCTCGAACGAGAACAACCACCACAAAGCCGTCTACGGCGACCCGTCCGCCTGGCCGTACCACAACTTCATCAACGGAGCCCGCGACAAGGCCGGCAACCTCGTCCAGTTCGCCCCGAAGCTGAAGTCCGCCGGTGGCAACTTCGACCCGAACGAGTGGGCGCAGTTGTTCGCCGATGCCGGGGCGCGCTTCGCCGGCCCGGTGGCCGAGCACCACGACGGCTTCTCCATGTGGAACAGCCAGGTCAACGAGTGGAACTCGGTGGCCAAGGGCCCCCGCCTCGACCTGCTCCGCCTGCACACCGACGCGATCCGCGCGCGTGGCCTCAAGGTCATGGTCGCCATGCACCACGCGTACAACTTCACCGGGTTCTACCAGTGGGCGCCGCAACAGTCCGACGCCAGCCTGCGCAAGCTCTACGGGCAGCTCGGCACCGCCGCGCAGGAGCAGCTCTGGTACGACAAGCTGCGCGAGGTCATCGACCAGGCCCAGCCGGACATGATCTGGCAGGACTTCAACCTCACCCGGATCAGCGAGGCGCAGCGGCTGCGGTTCCTGGCCTACTACTACAACCGGGCGGTGGCGTGGGACAAGGAGGTCGTCGCCACCTACAAGGACGGCCTGGACCTCGGCGGCACGGTCTTCGACTACGAGCGCGGCGGTCCCGCCGCCCTGCGCCAGCCCTACTGGCTCACCGACGACAGCATCAGCAGCTCCAGTTGGTGCTACACGGTGGGGATCGGCTACTACTCGCTCCACCAGATGCTGCACTCGCTGCTCGACCGGGTGAGCAAGAACGGCAACATGGTGCTCAACATCGCGCCGATGGCCGACGGCACCATCCCCGCCGGGCAGCGCACCGTCCTGCTCGGCATCGGCGACTACCTGGCCCGCTTCGGCGAGTCCGTCTACGCCACCCGGGCCTGGACCACGTACGGCGAGGGCCCGACCCAGATGGGCGGCGGATCGTTCAGCACGCCGCGGGCCGGCACCGCCCAGGACATCCGGTTCACCCGCAGCAAGGACAACCGGGTGCTGTACGCCACCGTGCTCGGCTGGCCGGGCAGCACGGTCACCATCACCACGCTCGCCTCGAACCGGATCGACCTGAGCAGCCTGGCCGGCGTGCAACTGCTCGGGTCCACCGCCGGCAGCTACGTCAACCTGCCCACCCGGAGCCAGGACACCGGCGGCCTGCGGATCACCCTGCCCTCGGCCGCGGCGCCGTTCAGCGCGCCCGCGTACGTGCTCAAGCTGACCTTCAACGGCCCGATCCCGGCGTTGGGCGGCGGCAGCACGACCACCTGGCGGCGGATCACCAACGTGACGAACGGCCTCGCGCTGGACAGCGGCGGCAACGTCGCCTCCGGGTCCACGCTCAAGCAGTGGAGCTGGGACGGCAGCCCCAACCTTCAGTGGCAGCTCGTCGACCTGGGCACCGGCTACCACCGGATCGTCAACCGGACCAACGGCATGGTCGTCGACGGCTTCGGCCGCACCGGCAACGGCGTCGCCGCCGCACAGGCGCCGTGGAACGGCGGCAACACCCAACAGTGGCAGCTCACCGACCAGGGCAACGGGCGGTACCGGATCGCCAACCGGGCGACCGGCCTGGTGCTCGACGGTGGCGGCCAGGTCGCCTCCGGGTCCCCGGTCAAGCAGTGGACCTGGGACGGCAGCGCCAACCTGCAGTGGACGATCACCGCCGTCTGAACCGCGTGACGACTCCCCCGGAGGATGGAGGCAGCACCATGACCCGTAGGGCTCTCCTGAGCGCGGGCCTGACACTGATGCTCGCCGCGTCGGTCGTGTCCGCGGCCGGCTGCGGTGACCGCACGACCGGCGACGGATCGGACGGCTCCCGTCCCCTCGTCGGCGTCGACTACCCGCGCTCCGACACCGACTTCTGGAACTCGTACATCAGATATGTGCCGCAGTTCGGTGCCGAGCTGAGGGTTGAGCTGAAGACCACCAACTCGCAGAACGACATCGCGAACCTCATCTCCAACGCCCAGACGTTCATGAGCCAGGGCGTCCGGGGCGTGGTGATGGCGCCGCAGGACACCGCCGCCATCGCGCCGACGCTGAGCCAGCTGGAGAGCAAGAAGATCCCGGTGGTCACCATCGACACCCGGCCGGACACCGGCAAGGTCTTCATGGTCGTCCGCGCCGACAACCGCGCCTACGGCACCCGGGCCTGCCAGTTCCTCGGCACCAAGCTCGGTGGCAAGGGCAAGGTCGTGATGCTCCAGGGCGGCCTCGACTCGATCAACGGTCGGGACCGCACCGAGGCGTTCGGCGAGTGCATGCGCAAGGACTTCCCGGGCATCACCGTGTTCGGCGAGGCCACCGACTGGAAGGCCGACGTGGCCGCGACGAAGTTGCAGACCCGGTTCGCCTCCGACCCGGACGTCAGGGGCGTCTACATGCAGTCGTCGTTCGCGCTGTCGGGCACGCTCCAGATCCTCAAGCAGCGGGGCCTCCAGGTGCCGCCGACCGACCCGAAGCACGTCTTCGTCGTCTCCAACGACGGCATCCCGGAGGAGCTGACGAACATCGGCAAGGGGCTGATCGACGCCACCGTCAGCCAGCCGGCCGACCTGTACGCGAAGTACGGGCTGGAGTACGTGCGGGCGGCGATCGAGGGAAAGACGTTCCAGCCCGGCCCCACCGACCACGACAGCACCATCATCCAGGTCCGGGACGGGCTGCTGGAGGACCAGCTCCCGGCGCCGCTCGTGACGCTCGACGGCGCCCCGGTCGGGGGTCAGCCCACGCTGAAGTTCGACGACCGGTCACTGTGGGGCAACCAGGCATGAACGCCGACCCGCGGACTCTCGACGACGGGCCGGTAGGCGAGCGCCGGCCCGTCGTCGAGGCGGTACGCGTCACCAAGCGCTTCGGCTCGACTGTCGCCCTGTCCGACGCGGGCATCGTGGTCCGGGCCGGTGAGACGCACGCGCTGGTCGGGCGGAACGGGGCCGGCAAGTCGACGCTCGTCGGCATCCTCACCGGGTTGCAGGCCCCGGACGGTGGGGCGGTGGCGTTCGACGGCCGCCCCGCGCCGCCGCTCGGTGACCGCGACGCCTGGCGGCGGCGGGTGGCCTGCGTCTACCAGAAGTCCACCATCATCCCCACGCTCACCGTCGCGGAGAACCTGTTCCTCAACCGGCACGCGCGGGGCCGGGACGGGCTGATCCGCTGGTCGCGCCTGCGCCGCGAGGCGGAGCGGACGCTCGCGGCGTGGTCGGTCGAGGTGGACGTCCGCAGGCCCGCCTCGACCCTGTCGGTGGAGCAACGGCAGTTCGTGGAGATCGCCCGGGCGCTCTCCTTCGGCGCCCGGTTCATCATCCTCGACGAGCCGACCGCGCAGCTCGACGCCGCGGGCATCAGCCGGCTGTTCACCCGGATCCGGGACCTGCGCGCGCAGGGGGTCACGTTCCTGTTCATCAGCCACCACCTCCAGGAGATCTACGACATCTGCGACCAGGTGACGGTCTTCCGCGACGCCCGGCACATCGTCACCGCGCCGGTCGCCGAGCTGAGCCGCCCGGCGCTGGTGGCGGCCATGACCGGCGAGGACGTGACGTTGCCCCGGGCGGACCACCGGCCGCTGCCGGCCGACGCGCCGGTGCGCCTGTCGGTGCGCGACCTGGTCACCGCCTCCGGCGTCGAGCTGTCGGTGCAGGCCCGGGCCGGCGAGGTGGTCGGTCTCGCCGGCGGCGGTGGCAGCGGCAAGGTCGAGGCCGCCGAGGCGATCGTCGGGCTGGCCCGGCGCGCGGGCGGGACGGTGCACGTCGACGGGCGCGCGGTGCGGCCGGGCAGTGTGCCCGACGCGCTCGCCGCCGGCGTCGGGTTGGTGCCGCAGGACCGGCACCGGGAGGGCCTGGTGCCGTCGCTGTCCATCGCGGAGAACGTCACCATGACCGTGCCGGACCGCATCGCCCGGCGTGGGCTGATCTCCCCCGAGCGGCGCGACGCGCTGGCCCGGCGGACCATCGCCGACCTGGCGGTCAAGGCGGGCGGGCCGCACGTCCCGGTCGCCGACCTGTCCGGCGGCAACCAGCAGAAGGTGGTCATGGGCCGGGCCCTGGCCAGCGAGCCGAAGGTGCTGGTCCTCATCACCCCGACCGCCGGGGTCGACGTGCGGTCCAAGCAGACGCTGCTCGGGGTGGTGGAGGGCGTACGCCGGCGCGGCGCGGCCGTGCTCGTCGTCTCCGACGAACTCGACGACCTGCGGATCTGTGATCGCGTGCTCGTCATGTTCCAGGGCCGGGTGGTCGGCGAGCTGGCGCACGACTGGAGCGACAACGACCTGGTAGCCGCCATGGAAGGGGTGGATCTCCACCATGTCTGAGACGCTGTCCGCCGCCACCCCGTCCCCGGCCCCGCCGGCGTCGCCACCGACGCCCTCGTCGCGGAGCCTGGCCGTCGCCCGGCTCCGCGACCTGGCCCTGGTGCCGGCGATCGTCGCGGTCGCGATCGTCGGGTGGGTCGTCAGCCCGGTCTTCCTCAGCCCCGACAACATCATCAACGTGCTGCAGAGCATGTCGGAGATCGCCATCGTGGTCCTCGCCCAGACGATCGTGCTGATCGCCGGCAAGATGGACCTGTCGTTGGAGTCCACCTTCGGCCTCGCGCCGGGCATCGCGGCCTGGCTGACCGTCGACCCGGCGCTCACCCGAGGGCTGGGGCTGGATCTGCTGCCCGGCGCCTGGGCGGTGCCGGTGGTCCTGCTCGTCGGCGCGTTCGTCGGCGCGTTCAACGGGCTGCTCATCGTGCGCTTCGGGCTGAACGGGTTCGTCGTCACGCTGGGCATGCTCATCGTCCTGCGCGGCCTGCTCACCGGCATCTCCGGCGGGCAGACCTTCTTCGCGCTGCCGGAGTCGATGACGTACCTCGGCTCCACCACCTGGCTCGGGGTGCCGGCGTCCATCTGGGTGTCGCTGCTGCTGTTCGCCGCCGGAGTGGTCGTCCTCGGCTTCACCCGCGCCGGTCGGGCGCTCTACGCGATCGGCGGCAACACCGATGCGGCCCGGGCCGCGGGCATCCGCACCGACCGGGTGCTGTGGATCGCCCTGATCGTGGCGAGTGTCCTCGCCGCGCTGGCCGGTCTGCTGATCAGCGGTCGACTCGCGGCGGTGCCGGCCGCCCAGGGCAGTGGCGCGATCTTCCAGGTCTTCGCCGCCGCGGTGATCGGCGGTGTCAGCCTCAACGGCGGCCGGGGCAGCGTCTTCGGCGCCTTCACCGGCGTCCTGCTGCTCTTCATGATCATAAATGTGCTGACCCTGGCCGGGGTGCCCGCGCAGTGGACCAACTTCCTCAACGGCACCGTCATCCTGGTGGCCCTGGTGGTCTCCCGCATCACCGGTGGCAAGGCACAGACCTGAGACCGTCCGACCCCAGGAGACCCGTTGAGCGAGCGCATCACGTCCGTAGAAGCCATCGACGTACGGTTCCCGACGTCCCGCCAGCGCGACGGGTCGGACGCGATGAACCCCTTCCCCGACTACTCGGCCGCCTACCTGCTCCTGCGCACCTCGGCCGGCGACGAGGGGCACGGCCTGGTGTTCACCGTCGGGCGGGGCACCGAGCTCGTGGTCGCGGCGCTGCGGTCACTCGCGCCGATGGTGGTCGGTGAGCCGGTCGACCGGCTCCTCGCCGACCCCGGCGCGCTCGCCCGCCGGCTCGTCGGCGACAGCCAGATGCGCTGGCTGGGCCCGGAGAAGGGGGTCGTGCACATGGCCGCCGGCGGCCTGGTCAACGCGGTGTGGGATCTCGCCGCCCGGCGCGCCGGCAAGCCACTGTGGCGGCTGCTCGCCGACCTCACCCCGGAACAGGTGGTGGCGCAGGTCGACTTCCGCTACCTGCGCGACGCCCTCACCGAGGAGGACGCGCTGGGGCTGCTCCGGGCCGCCCGGGACGGACGCGCCGAGCGGGAGCGCCTGCTGCTGTCCGAGGGCTACCCGGCCTACACCACCACACCGGGCTGGCTCGGTTACGACGACGACAAGCTGGCCCGGCTCTGCAAGGAGGCGGTCGACGCCGGATTCCGCCTGATCAAGCTCAAGGTCGGCGCCGACCTCGGCGAGGACGTCCGCCGCCTGGGCATCGCCCGGCAGACCGTCGGGCCGGACATCCGCATCGCGGTCGACGCCAACCAGGTCTGGGGCGTGCCGGAGGCGATCCGGTGGATGCGCGCGCTCGCGCCGTTCGACCCGTACTGGATCGAGGAGCCGACCTCGCCCGACGACGTGCTCGGGCACGCCGCCGTCCGCACCGCCCTGGCGCCGGTGAAGGTCGCCACCGGCGAGCACGCGCACAACGCGGTGATGTTCAAGCAGTTGTTGCAGGCCGGCGCCGTCGACGTGGTGCAGATCGACGCCTGCCGGGTCGCCGGCGTCAACGAGAACCTGGCGATCCTGCTGCTCGCCGCGAAGTTCGGGGCGCCGGTCTGCCCGCACGCCGGCGGGGTGGGGCTGTGCGAGTTGGTGCAGCACCTGGCCATGTTCGACTTCCTCGCGCTCAGCGGCAGCACCGAGGACCGGGCCATCGAGTACGTCGACCACCTGCACGAGCACTTCGCCGACCCGGTGGTCGTCCGGGACGGCCGCTACCACGCGCCCCGGGCGCCGGGCATGAGCGCGGAGATGCTCGCCGCCTCGCGGGCCGCGTACCGGTTCCCCGACGGCGCACGGTGGGCCGCGGCGAAGGAGGCCCGCACGTGATCATCGACGCGCACCACCACCTGTGGCGGCCCGAGCACGGGTACGACTGGCTCGACGGGCCCGGGCTGGACGCCATCCGCCGTCCCTTCACCCCGGCGGACCTGACCGCCGAGCTGAGCGCGTCCGGCGTGGACGGCACCGTGCTTGTCGAGGGCGGCCGGTGCCACCGCGACGAGGTGCCCGAGTTCCTCGGGTACGCCGCCGACACGCCGCCGATCCTCGGCGTGGTGGCCTGGCTCGACGTCGCGGCCGACGACGTCGCGGCCACCGTCGCGCGCTACCGGGGGTTGCGCGGGGGCGAGTTCCTCGTCGGCGCGCGCTCCCAGGTGCAGGGAAAGGCGGACCCGGACTATCTGGACCGCCCCGAGGTGCTGCGGGGTCTCGCCGAGGTCGCCGCCGCCGACCTCGCGTTCGACCTGGTGATCCGCGCCGACCAGTTGCCGGCGGCGGCCCGGGCCGCGCGCGCGGTCCCCGGGCTGCGCCTCGTGCTCGACCACCTCGGCAAGCCCCGGATCGACCAGGGCGCGGCGGGACTGCGGAGCTGGCGCGACCCACTCGCCGCGCTCGCCGCGAACGCCAACGTCACCGCCAAGCTGTCCGGCCTGGTCACCGAGGCCACGCCGGGCTGGGCACCGGCCGACCTGGCGCCCTTCGTCGACGTCGCGGTGGACGAGTTCGGCCCGGATCGTCTGATGTTCGGCTCGGACTGGCCGGTCTGCCTGCTGCGGTCCGACTATCCGGGGGTGCGCCGGGCGTTGGAGAGCGCGCTGCCGCCGCTGCCGACCCGGCACCGCCAGGAGATCTTCGCCGGCACCGCCGTGCGGACCTACCGCCTGGGGTCACCGGCGTGACCACACGCCGCCGCGCCTCACTCGGCCGCCGCCTTGGCCGCCAGCACCGTACGCAACCACGCCTCGGAGGTGTTCACATGCAGCAGCGCGCTGGCCTGGGCGAGCAGTTGGTCCCGCGACCGCAGGGCGAGGTAGATCGCGTGGTGCTCGTCGATCGTCGTGTGCGCGGCGTTGGCCTCGATCAGACCGCGCCACACCCGGGCCCGCAGGGTGCGGCCGGACAACCCGTCCAGCAGCGAGGTGAGCGTCTCGTTGCCGGTCGACGCCACGACGGTGTGGTGGAAGGCGGTGTCGAAGGTGATCAGTTTCTCGGCGTCGCCGGCCGCCGCGCGCATGTCCTCCAGGATCCGGGCCAGCTCGTCGAGCCCGGCGTCGGTCATCCGCAGCGCCGCCATCCCGGTCGCCACCGGCTCCAACATCCGGCGTACCTCCATGACCTCCAGCAGCGTGTCGTCGCGCAGCAGCTCCACCGCGACGCCGAGGCCCTCCAGCAGCAGCCGGGGCGCGAGGCTCGTCACGTACGTCCCGTCGCCGCGGCGCACGTCGAGCACCCGGGCCGACTCGAGCACCTTCACCGCTTCCCGGACACCGCTGCGCGACAGGCCCATCTGCGCCGCCAACTGCGGCTCCGGTGGCAGCCGCGCGCCCGGGGGCAGCTCACCGCTGGAGATCATGCCGCGGATCCTCGCGATCGCGTCGTCGGTAAGTGCCATCCACGCCCCCTCCGGACCGGCTCGCCGTGCGCGGTAGCCCCGACCGCGTGCGGGGTGGCGAGCCTCGGCGACGCTCCCCACTATAGAGACGTCGGATCTTTGACCCGGTCGTGGCCGAAGGGAGCGTGATCGGCGTGCGGTACCGCCCCCTCGGCCGGACCGGCCTGGACGTGTCGATGCTCGGCTACGGCGCCTCGCCCCTCGGCGGGGTCTACGGCCGGATCGACGAGCGGGACGGCATCCGCGCCGTCCGTACCGCCCTCGACCTGGGCGTGAACATCATCGACGTCTCGCCCTACTACGGCGCCACGGTCGCCGAGACGGTGCTCGGCCGGGCGCTGCGCGGCGTCGACAGGTCCGGCTACGTCCTGGCCACGAAGGTCGGCCGGTACGGCGAGGCGGCGTTCGACTTCTCCGCCGCGCGCGTCACGGCGAGCGTCGAGGAGAGCCTGGCCCGGCTCGGCACCGACCACCTCGACCTGATCCAGTGCCACGACATCGAGTTCGGCGACCTCAACCAGGTCATCGCCGAGACGCTGCCGGCGCTGGAGAAGCTGCGCGAGGCGGGGAAGGTCCGCTTCCTCGGCGTCACCGGCTATCCGCTGGCCGCGCTCACCCGGGTCGCCGCGGCGACACCTGTGGACACCGTGCTGTCCTACTGCCGCTACACGCTGCTGGACCGCGCGCTCGCCGACAGCGCGCCCGGGTTCGCCGCCCTCGGCACGGCGGTGATGAACGCGTCGCCACTGGCGATGGGGCTGCTCTCGCGGCGGGGCGCGCCCGACTGGCACCCGGCGCCGCCACCGGTGCGGCGGGCCGCCGCGGCGGCGGCCGAGCTGTGCGCCCGCCGGGGCGTCGACATCGCCCAGGTGGCGCTGAGCTTCGCCGCCGCGCCGGCGGCCTTCGCCACCACCTTCGTCGGCACCGCGAGCGCCGGGAACATGGCCCGCAACGTGCGCTGGGCGCTCACCGAGACCGACCCCGACCTGCTCGACGAGATCGAGACGCTGCTGGCGCCGGTGCTCGGCTACGCCTGGACCAGCGGCCGGGACGAGAACAACCCTGCCACCGGAAGGGCGTGACGTGCGACGACCAGGCGACACCGAGGAGGCGGCGTGAACCGCAGCGCGCACTACGTCGGCGAGCGGAGCTTCGTCGTCGAGGACACCGACTCTGTGCCGCCCGGCCCCGGCCAGGTGCGCATCGCGGTCGCGTACACCGGGATCTGCGGCACCGACCTGCACATCGCGCACGGCGCGATGGACCAGCGGGTCCGCCCACCGGCGGTGCTCGGCCACGAGATGTCCGGCCGGATCGCCGAGCTGGGGCCGGGCGTGGACGCGCACCGGGTGGGCGACCCGGTGACCGTGATGCCGCTGGACTGGTGCGGGCGGTGCCCGGCGTGCCGTGCCGGCCACCCCCACGTCTGCCACCGGCTCACCTTCGTCGGCGTCGACTCACCCGGCGCGATGCAGCGCTCCTGGACCGTCCCGGAGCGCATCGTGGTGCCGCTGCCGGCGGACCTGCCCCTGCCGCGGGCCGCGCTCGTGGAGCCGACCGCGGTGGCCGTGCACGACGTCCGCCGCTCCCGTCTCGCCGCCGGCGAGCACGCGGTCGTCATCGGCGCCGGGCCGGTGGGGCTGCTCATCGGCGTGGTCGCCCGGGGCACCGGCGCCACGGTGACGGTCCTGGAGATCGACCCGGACCGGCGTGCGCTCGCCGCCGACCTCGGGCTCACCACGCTGGACCCGGCGGCGGTCGACGTGCCGGAGGCGATCCGGGAGGCGACCGGCGGCGCGGGCGCCGACGTGGTGTTCGAGGTGTCCGGCTCGGCCAGCGGGGTACGCCTCGCCACCGACCTGCTGGCGGTACGCGGACGCCTGGTGGTGGTGGCGATCCATCCCACTCCGCGGCAGGTGGACCTGCACCGGGTCTTCTGGCGCGAGTTGGAGCTGATCGGCGTGCGGGTGTACGAGCCGGACGACTATGCCGAGGCGGTCCGCCTGGTGCACGGCGGCCGGGTGCCCGCCGACCGGCTCATCTCCCGGATCGTGCCGCTGGACGAGGTGTCGCGGGCGTTCGAGGCGCTCGCGGCCGGCGGCGACGTGAAGGTGCTCGTCGACTGTGGAGGGGGCGCGTGAACCCGTTCGATCTCAGCGGCCGGGTGGCGGTGGTCACCGGCTGCCGGCGGGGCATCGGCCTGGCCATGGCGGAGGCTCTGGCCGCGGCCGGCGCCGACGTGGTCGGGGTGAGCGCCGCCCTGGAGGAGACCGGCAGCGAGGTGGCGGAGCGGGTGGCGGCGCACGGGCGGGAGTTCGTGCCCCGCCGCGCCGACCTGTCCGACCGGGCCGCCGTGCGTGAGCTGGCCGAATGGCTGCTCGCGCGCGGCCCGGTCGACATCCTGGTCAACAACGCCGGCACGATCCGCCGCGCGCCGGCCGCCGAGCACTCCGACGACGACTGGGACCACGTGCTGGAGGTCGACCTGTCCGCGCCGTTCGTGCTGGCCCGGGAGATCGGCCGGGCCATGGTCCGGCGCGGCTCCGGCAAGATCATCTTCACCGCGTCGATGCTCAGCTTCCAGGGCGGCGTGACCGTGCCGGGTTACGCCGCGGCGAAGTCGGGCATCGCCGGGCTGACCCGGGCGCTGGCGAACGAGTGGGCGCCGCACGGGGTGAACGTCAACGCGATCGCGCCCGGCTACATCGCCACGGACAACACCCGCGCGCTGCGCGAACAGCCGGAACGCAACCGGGCGATCCTGGACCGGATCCCGGCCGGACGCTGGGGGCGACCGGACGACCTCGGCGGCGTCACCGTCTTCCTCGCCTCCGACGCGGCGGCCTACGTGCACGGCGCGGTGATCCCGGTCGACGGCGCCTGGCTGGCCCGCTGACCGCAGGCCCGGCCCCGCCGCCCGCCGCCGGGACGCGGTGGCCGGGACCTCCGCGACGGCGGCGCGGCGGTAGCGTGGCGCCCGTGAACGGGGCATCGGTACGGGCGAAGCCGGGATCCGGCCGGCGACGACGGGGCGCCGTCGCGGTCACGGTCACGCTGGCGCTTCTCGGGTGCGGTGCGCGCCCCGGCGCCGATCCGGCGAGGGACGACGCGCCGGTGCCGGACGCCGCGCGGACCACCACCGAACCCGCGGCGGCTGCGGCGGAGCGCCTCAACCAGGCGCTCGGGCACCGCAACCGGATCCGGGACGCCGCGTCGATCGCCGCCACCGAGGTCGTGACGGACGTCGCGACGCCGCCGCCCGGCGCCGACCCGGCCGCCCGGCAGGAGGCCCTGGCCTGGTCGGGTCGCGTCTACGCGGACGAACTGGCGACCATCGACGTCCGGTTCGTGTCCCTCGGGGAAGGGCCGACGGCCCGGCCCGGCGGGAGCGGCCAACCCGCCGGCCGGGCCACCCGCTGCTACCGCTACGAACTCCGGCTCTACCGCTACACCACCTACCGGGAGATCGAGTGCCCGCCCGGTGCCGCTCCCCCGCCGCCGACCGCCGCGCCGGTGCCGGCGCTGCCGGCGGACGGGCGCGAGCGGCTCACGACGGTGCTGCGCGCCGCCACCCCGGCGACGCTCGCGGGCGCGGTGCGGGCGGCGTTCCCGCAGGAGTGGATCACCGTGGACACGATCACCCACGAGGGCGCGCTCGTCGCCGCCGTGGGCGTACCGCAGGAACGGCAGTGCCTCCTGCTGGTCCGCACGCCGGCCGGAAAGATCGAGGAGCCCGGGTACGACCGGATCTGGCTGGAGCCCGGCGAGACGGGCTGCCGGACCGGCCTGTATGTCGCCCCACCCCGCTGACCGTCACGGTGGCGTTGACGGACCTGTCCCTCCTGTCCGAGATCGGGGCCGCCCGCGCCCGGCTGGACGAGCGGGAGCTGGAGCTGATCGACCGGGCCCGGCACGACGGCGCCACCTGGGCGGAGATCGCCGGCGCGTTGGGGCTGAGCAGCCGGCAGGCCGCCGAGCAACGCCGGCAACGGCTCGTGGCGGCCCGCCGCGCGCGGCTGGGGCGACTCGACCGCACATGGTCGGCCGAGGTGGTGGGGTTGCGGGCCGCCGTGACCGATCTCGATCGGTGGATCGCGGCGGACCGGGCGTGGGACGGCCGCTTCCGCCGGGCGGCGCTGGTGCGCCGTACCTGCGCGTCGGCCCTGGACGCCGCGCCGGGACCGTTGTTCGCGCTGGCCGCGTACCTCGTCGGGGACCTGGCCGGGGTCGGACCGCGACTGCCGGCGCCGGCCCGCGACGCCGCCGGACGGATCGCCGCCGCGCTGTCAACGAAAGATTGACATGCGCCAGCGGCATTGCGTCGCTCCCACTCAGGATTTGAGGATGTGAGTCTTCCCCGCTCAACTCCGGAGGGCTCATGCGCCGCAACGCCGCGCTGTTCGTGGCCATCTCGGTGCTGTCCGGGCTGGGCGGCAGCGCCATGGCGCTCGTCGCCGGCATCTGGGTGCTCGACCTCACCGGCTCCACCGGGCTGGCCGCGCTCGCCGGGCTCTGCGTCTACGCCCCGGTGCTTGCCGGTCCCTGGCTCGGCGGGCTGCTCGACCGGGCGCCCCGGCGACCGCTCGTCATCGCCGTCAACCTGGCGCTGGCCGCCGCCCTGCTCAGCCTGCTCGCGGTCCGCGGGCCGGGCCAGACCTGGCTGATCTTCGCGGTCACGCTCGCCTACGGCGTCAGCTACGTGGTGATCGACGCCGGCGAGACGGCGCTGCTGCCGGCGGCGCTGCCCCCGGCGCGACTCGCCGACGTCAACGGCTGGCGGTCCAGCGCCCAGGAGGGCATGAAGCTGGTCGCGCCGCTGGCCGGGGCGGGCCTCTACGCCTGGCGGGGCGGGCACCCGGTCGCCGTGCTCAGCGCCGCCGTGCCGCTGCTGGTCGCCGTGCTCTACGGCGCGCTGCGGCTACGGACCACCGACGCCGCCCCGGCCGACCGGTCCGCGACGGCCGACCCGGCGCCGGCCCGTCCGTCCGGCCCCCGGGCCGGGCTCGCCGTCCTCCTCCGCCGCCGCGCGGTGCGCGTACCCGTGGCGTTGGCGGCGGTGTCGATCGCGATGTCCGGCTTCACCACCGCGGCGCTCTACGCCGTGGTGACCGAGGAGCTGGCCCTGCCGTCCACGTTCCTCGGCGTGCTGGCCAGCGCACAGGGCGCCGGTTCGGTGCTGGCCGGGCTGGTCGTCGGCCGGCTGGTCCGCCACCGGGGCGCGTCCGCCGTCGGCGTGGCCGGCGCGGCGCTGTTCGCCGCCGGCTGCCTGGGCCGCTGCCTGCCCTGGTGGCCGGCCACGGTGGCCGCCTCGGTGGTGATCGGAGTCGGCCTGCCGTGGACGCTCGTCGCCGCCGTCACCGCGGTACAGACGCACACGCCGCCGAAGCTGCTCGGACGGGTGTCCGGCACCGCGAACACGGCGATGTTCGGGCCGATCACGCTGGCCATCCCGCTGGGCTCGGTGGCCGTGCACGCCGGCGGCCGACCACCGTTCGTCGCCGCCGCCGCGGTGTGCCTGGCCGCCGCGCTGGTCGCGGTCGTCGGACGGCCGGTGGCCCGGCTCCGGCCGCGCGCGGGGTCATGACCTCGGGGTACGACGCGGCCCGCCCTCGACGAAGGAGGACGGGCAGCGTCGGCCGCTACCGCCAGGTGTCGGTGTTGGCGCGGGTGCCGCCGGCCGGGGTGGTGAAGGTCCGGTTCGCGCCGGACTCCCAGGTCACCGTGCCGTCCGGGTTCTTCCTCACGTACTTGTACGCGACCGCGGTGTTCGGCGGCAGGTCGACGGTGGCCCGCCAGACCGGGTAGGTGGCCGGGGAGAGCGCGACCGCGTTCGCCGGGTTCCACCCGCCCAACGCCGCGACGTCACCGACCACGAACACGTTCTGGCCGTACGTGGTGGTCGCGGTGACCGCGAACGAGGTGGCCACCGCCGTGGAGACGGTGTCGCCACGGAACGTCCCGGTCACCGCGTACGTGCCGGCGGCCGGCGTGGTGAAGCTCCGGTTCGCGCCGGACTCCCAGGTCACCGCCCCGGCCGTGCTGATCTTGACGAGCTTGTACTCCACCGCCGTCGACCGGGGCAGGTCGACCGTGGCACGGTACGCGCCGCCGCCCTGCGCGGCGAGCTTGACGCCGTTGGCCGGCGTCCACGAGCCCAGCTCGGCGACGTTGCCGACGACGTACACGTCCTGGCCCGCGGCCGGGGACGCGCTCACGGTGAACGTGGTGGCGACCCGGTCGGTGGGGTTGCCGGTCGGGCTGGTCGTCGGCGACGCGGTCGGCGACGGACCGGTGCCCGGCCGCGCGTTGACGTGGACCGCGACGGCGTTGTTGGCCGGGATGGTCACGGTCGCCCGGCCACCGGAGACGGTGATCGTGCCGCCGGTGCAGCCACCGGCGGTGGCGCTGCCGGAGACGACGTCACAGTAGCTGCCGTCGGCGAGACCCGTGGTGAACGTGGCGGTGGCGGCGGAACCGGAGTCGTTGATGCCGATCCAGGCCCGGTCGCCGCGGTGGAAGCCGATCACGTTGCTGTTCACGGTGGTGAAGTCCGAGACCGTCTTCACCTGCCGCGCCGCGTTGGCCCAGCCGACCATGCCCTTGATGCCGGCGCTGCGGGTCAGGCAGTTCCACGCGGCGCCGCAGACCGTGTCGGTGACCCGCCCGGTGCCGTCGCTCGGCGGGGACTGGTTCCGGTTCGACCAGGTGAAGCTGTCGTAGACCGACGGCTTGCCGTGCGGGTAGGCGAGCGCGAAGTAGTTGGCGAGCACGTAGTCGGCGCCGTTCTGGTACGACAACACCACCCCGTCGCGCTCCAGGTCGTGGTTGGTGACCATGGCGAAGACGTTGGCGCTCGGCGCGTCGAGGTTCCAGTTCGGCACGTTCGCCAGCGTGGAGATGGAGCCGAGGAACGCCGAGCGGATGCCCTTGGCGTACCCGAAGTCGAGCACGTCGCCGTTGCCGACGTACGCCCGGGCCTGCAACGCCGGGTTGCTCGCGCCGTCGAAGATCTCCTGGGCGACGTACGGGCGGCGGCCCTCCGCGACGGTGTTGCTCAGCTTGCCGAGGATCGCCGCGAAGTCGTCCTTCTTGACGTGCTTGACCGCGTCCACCCGGAACCCGTCGACCCCGAGGCCGATCAGGTCGTTCAGGTAGCCGGCGATCTTGGTGCGGACCGCCTCCTTCTCGGTGTAGAGGTCGGACAGGGAGAGCAGCTCACAGCTGGTCACCTGGGCTTCGTTGTTCCAGTCGCTGATCCCGCCGCCGGTCGGGCAGTTGTCCCCCGGTCGGTGGAAGTCCCCGCTGCCGTAGGGCACCGCCGGGTAGCTGTAGCCGGAGAACTCGGTGCCGGCGTAGCCGCGCGTGCCGGCCGGGTTGTTGGTGCCGGCCATGTGGTTGACCACCGCGTCGACGTAGACCCGGACGCCGGCGGCGTGGCAGGCGGTGACCATGGCGGCGAACTGCTGCCGGTTGCCGAACCGGCTGTCCAGCTTGTACGACACCGGCTGGTACACCTCGTACCAGGGGTGCACGCCGTCGGGGCTGTTCGGCAGGCTCACCGACTCCTGCGGCGGGGCTACCTGCACCGCGCCGTACCCGGCGGGGCCGAGGTGGTCGGTGCAGGCGGCGGCGATCGACGTCCAGTTCCATTCCCAGAGGTTGGCGGTCACCTCGCTGTCGTTGAGGACGGTGGCGGCGCGGGCGGGGGTGGCGGTGGTGGCGGCGGCGACGACGGCCGTGCCGCCGGCCGCGACGAGCGCGGCGGCGAGCAGCAGACGACCGGCGCGGCCACGGGGGTGTGGCCTGACGGATTCCATGACAGGGGGACCTCTTCCGGTGCTCGAAAGGGCTCACAGGGGGAAGGACGGCCGTCCAGGTGCGACCACGATGCGGCATCCATGAAAGTCTTTGCAATACCTTGCGGCAAACTTTTTGAAACTTGCAAGCAACACCCGCGCCCGCCTTCCCCGCACTCTTTCCGTGAATCTGCACGGAGGTCAGCCGAAGAAGGGGGTGATCATGAAGTTGACGCCGCCTACGGAGATCAACGCCGCCGTCAACCTCATGATCGCTCCCCGGCGGCCACCACACCCACCGGTGCGGCGTTCGTGCCGTTCGCGGCATCGGCGGCGGGCCGTCAGTCAGGTGACCGTCGCGGCGGTCAGGAAGAACGTCACCGCGTAGGTGAACCGGCGCGCAGCGACGGCATCGTCGAACTGGTCTTCGAACGCGCGGGCGTCGGCCGGGTCGAGTGCTCCGCGTCGCGCGGCTGTGGCGGCCCAGCTGCGGAGGCCGAGCACGTTGTCGACGGCGGTCGGGTCCCGCACCAGCAGCGTCCGGGGCTCCACGGCGACGTCGACCAGGCCGTGCGCGGCCAGAAGGCCGGCATGCTGATGGGCCAGAGCGCCGTTGCGCAGGAGAACGTCAGCCCGGAACCGCAGCACGCGCCGCGCCAACCCCTGGTCGGCGATGTCGAGCGCCTGGGTGTCGTAGTCCGGGTCGGCGAGGACGACACGGCCACCCGGGCGGACGACCCGGACGAGTTCCCGGATCGCGGCGTGGGGATCGGCGAGGTGTTGCAGCGTGCGGTCGGCCCATGCCCCGTCGCAGGAGTCGTCGGTGAACGGCAGGTGATGGGCGTCGGCGACGGCGCACCGGGGCAGACCGCGCGCCCGCATGGCGGCGGCCATGGTCCACGCGTGATCGACGGCCACCACGCTGACGTCGTATTCGTCCGTCAGGGAGGCCGCGCCTGCCCCGGTGCCGGCGCCGACGTCGAGGTAACGACCACCGGGCAAGGGGTCGAGCAGCTCCCGGACCCGCCGCTGGTACGACCGGTAGAAGGGCTCCTCGCCGAGACGGTCGAGCACGCCGACCCAGGCGTCCGGGGTCGGTTGACGGTCGACGTCGGTAAACCCGTGCATGACCGAAGCGTATTGGTCGGACGCCTCCGGTTGTGGAAGTCGTCGCCCCGACGGCCACCACCACGCCCCGGGCCGATCGGGTCGGCGAGGTAAGCGCGGGAAAACCCGTGGGCTGCCGGACGCGCTTCCCGCATGATCGACTCGTGGACACCTACCTGGAGACCGAGCGCCTGGTCCTGCGCCGTTTCACCGCCGACGACGCGGAGCTGCTGATCGAGCTGGACAGCGACCCGGCGGTGATGCGCTACCTGACCGGCGGCACACCGACCGCGCCGGAGATCATCCGCGAGCGCTATCTCCCGAACATCCTCGCCGGCTACCAGAAGTGGGGCGGCGACCTCGGGCTGTTCGCCGCGCACGAGAAGGACGGCGGCGCGTTCATCGGCTGGTTCATCCTGCGTCCCGCGCCGCAGGGCCCGCTGGACGAGGTCGAACTCGGCTACCGGCTGCGGCAGGCGGCCTGGGGCAACGGCTACGCCACCGAGGGCTCGCGGGCGCTGCTGGGCACGGCGTTCACGAAGCTCGGCATACGCATGGTCTGGGCGGAGACGATGGCGGTGAACCACGGTTCGCGCCACGTCATGGAGAAGCTCGGCATGACGCTCGTGGGCACCGTTCCCACTCCCCCGGACCTGGAAATGATCGAGGGCGCCGAGCACGGGGACGTACGGTACGAGATCACCAAGGAGCGGTGGGAGCGGCAGTAGCCGGACGAGCCCCGATCGGTCCGTGACGGATCGACCGGGGCTCGTCGGGTGGAACAGGCGGATCAGGACCTGTCGAACCGGTCCAGCTCCATCACCTTGGTCCAGGCGGCGACGAAGTCGGTCACGAACTTCTCCCGCGCGTCGTCGCTGGCGTAGACCTCGGCCAGCGCCCGGAGCTGGGAGTTCGAGCCGAAGATGAGGTCGACCGCGGTGGCGGTCCACTTCACCGTGTCGGTGGCCAGGTCGCGGACCTCGTACACGTGCTCCTCGGACTCCGACGCCTTCCACCGGGTGCCCGGGGAGAGCAGGTTGGTGAAGAAGTCGTTCGTGAGCACGCCGGGCCGGTCGGTGAGCACGCCGTGCGCCGCGCCGCCGACGTTGTTGCCGAGGGCGCGCAGGCCACCGACGAGGACGGTCATCTCCGGCGCGGTCAGGCTGAGCATGTACGCCCGGTCGACGAGCAGCACCTCCGGCTCGGTCTTCTCGCCCGGCCGCAGGTAGTTGCGGAAACCGTCGGCGCGCGGCTCCATCACCCGGAACGACTCGACGTCGGTCTGCTCCTGGGTGGCGTCGGTGCGCCCCGGGTGGAACGGCACCGTCACCTCGACCCCGGCGTCCCGCGCCGCCTTCTCGACCGCGGCCGAGCCGGCCAGCACGATCAGGTCGGCCAGCGAGATCCGGGCGCCGCCGGCGGCGTTGAACTCCCGCTGGATGCCCTCCAGGGCCGCCAGCACGGTGGCGAGCTGCTCGGGCTGGTTGACCTCCCAGTTACGCTGCGGCTCCAGCCGGATCCGCGCGCCGTTCGCGCCGCCGCGCTTGTCGGTCGAGCGGTAGCTCGCGGCCGAGGCCCAGGCGGTGGAGACGAGCTGGGCGGTGGTGAGGCCGGAGTCGAGGACCTTCGCCTTGAGCGCGGCGACGTCGGCGTCACCGACGAGCTCGTGGTCGGCGGCCGGGACCGGGTCCTGCCAGAGCTGCGCCTCCGGCACCCACGGGCCGAGGAAGCGGCTGACCGGACCCATGTCGCGGTGCAAAAGCTTGTACCACGCCTTGGCGAACGCCAGCGCGAACTCGTCCGGGTTCTCCAGGAAACGACGCGAGATCTTCTCGTACGCCGGGTCGACGCGCAGCGACAGGTCGGTCGTCAGCATCGTCGGCCGGTGCTTCTTGGCCGGGTCGTGCGCGTCCGGGATGATCGCCTCGGCGTCCTTGGCGACCCACTGCTTGGCCCCGCCCGGGCTGGTGGTGAGCTCCCACTCGTAGCCGAAGAGGATCTCGAAGAAGCGGTTGCTCCACTGCGTCGGCCGGTCGGTCCAGGTCACCTCGAGGCCGCTGGTGATCGTGTCACCGCCCTTGCCGGTGCCGTGCGTGCTCAGCCAGCCGAGGCCCTGCGCCTCCAGCGGGGCGCCCTCGGGCTCCGGGCCGACGTGGTCGTCGGCGACGCCGGCGCCGTGGGTCTTGCCGAACGTGTGGCCACCGGCGATGAGGGCGACGGTCTCCTCGTCGTTCATCGCCATCCGGCGGAAGGTCTCCCGGATGAAGTGCGCCGCCGCGAGCGGGTCCGCGTTGCCGCGGGGGCCCTCCGGGTTGACGTAGATGAGGCCCATCTCGGTCGCGCCGACGCCGGCGGTCATCTCCTTGTCGGAGGCGTAGCGCTCGTCGCCGAGCCAGGTGTCCTCCGGGCCCCAGAAGATCTCCTCGGGCTCCCAGACGTCCTCGCGGCCGAAGCCGAAGCCGAAGGTCTTGAAGCCCATCGACTCCAGCGCGACGTTGCCGGCCAGCACCAGCAGGTCGGCCCAGGAGATCTTCTGGCCGTACTTCTGCTTGACCGGCCAGAGCAGCCGGCGGGCCTTGTCCAGGTTGGCGTTGTCCGGCCAACTGTTCAGCGGGGCGAACCGCTGGCCGCCGTCACCGGCGCCGCCGCGGCCGTCCTCGATGCGGTAGGTGCCCGCCGCGTGCCAGCTCATCCGGATCATCAGCCCGCCGTAGTGGCCGAAGTCGGCCGGCCACCACTCCTGCGAGGTGGTGAGCACCTGGGTGATGTCGCGCTTGAGCGCCTCGACGTCGAGCTTGGCGAACTCCCGGGCGTAGCTGAACTCCGGCCCCAGCGGGTTGCCCTTGGACGAGTGGGCGTGCAGCACCGACAGGTCGAGCTGGTTGGGCCACCAGTCCCGGTTGGTGCGCGGGCGGCCACCGGTCTTCGGGGTCGGCGAGTCGATCGCCGGGTTCTCGCTCTCGCTGCCCTGGGCGGTCACGGAGTCGTGCGCGACCGGGCAGCCGGCCGCCTCCTTGGCGTCCACGCCCTGGGCGCTGACGGGCCCGTTGTCCTGGGTGTCGCTCATCTGTTTCCTTCCGAACTGGCGGATCACTGGCCGAACTGGCTGATCACTTGGTGGTGCGGTCGGTCGCGCAGTCGGGGCAGGTGCCCCAGTAGACGACTTCCGCCTCGTCGACCACGAACCCGTGGTCGTCGGCGGCGGTGAGGCAGGGGGCATGACCGACGGCGCACTCGACGTCGGCGATCGTGCCGCACGAGCGGCACACGATGTGGTGGTGGTTGTCCCCCACCCGCGACTCGTAGCGGGCGACGGCGCCGGCGGGCTGGATGCGGCGCACCAGCCCGGCGTCGGTGAGCGCCCGGAGCACGTCGTAGACCGCCTGGTGGGAGACCGTGGGCTGGTCCGCCCGGACCAGTGCGATCACGGTGTCGGTGTCGACGTGCGGATGGTCCCGCAGGGCGGCGAGCACCGCCAGGCGAGGCCGGGTCACGCGCAACGAGACCGCCCGCAACTGGGTCTCGAAGTCGGACGTCATGCCACGACCTTAGTCCAGTCTTCTGGAATCAATCAAGTTTCGGCCTGGGTGTGTCGGCCGGCACACGCGACGGTGGGGGCGCCGCTGTCGCGGCGCCCCCACCCGGGCGAAAGGTCGGCTCAGCTAGCCGAACAGGTCGCCGTCGGCGTGTTGCTGTTGCCGTTCTTGTAGAGCGTGATGCCGAAGTTGTTGCCGTTGCCGTTCGGACGTGCCGTGAGCGTGCCGCTGTTGCCGCTGATCGACGCGTTCCAGCTGTTCTGCAGGCTCTGCCCGCCCTGGGTCTGGATCCGCACCGTCCAGTTGCTGCTGCCGCTGACCGAGAACGTCGTGTTGAACCGGTCACCCCACTCCTCGGCCCGGTTCACGCTGACCGTGCAGCCGCCACCGTTGTTCGGCGGCGGGGTGGTCGGGTTCGAGCCGCCGGTGCCGTCCACCGTGACGTTGGAGTTTCCGCTGCTCTGGTAGCCCTCGGTGGCCAGAATCTGGTAGTCGTGGTTGCCGAGGTTCATGCCGAGCCGGGACCAGGCGCTGAAGTGGTTGCCCGCGGAGATGGTGCCGCCGACCCGCTTCGACTGCCGGACGCTCCAGTACTGGTAGAAGGTCTTGTTGTCGCCCTCGATCGACGGCGCGTTGACCCGCTGGGTGCGGTAGATGTCGTACGTGCCGCCGTCCGAGCTGACCGAGCCCATGTAGCCGCTGCCCGGCGGGCGCCAGCTGCCCCAGCTGTCGACGATGTAGTACTCGACCAGGGGGTTGTGGGTCCAGCCGTACAACGTGAGGTAGGCGTTGCCGGACGGGTTGAAGCTACCGGAGTACGTGACGTTGCGCGCGGTGCCGGGATTCCAGCCCTTGCCGGCCACGAAGTTGTTGATGCCGCTCCACTGGGTGCTGTACTGACCGCCGTTCCCCATGGTCATGGAGACGTTGCCACTGTCCTTCCAGAAGGAGAAGAAGTAGCCGTTGTTGGTGCCGGTCTGGTTCGACGTGACGGTCGTGTCGGCGTAGGCCGGACTGGACAGGACCGCCGTCGTGCCGGCGGCGGCGAGCGCCACGGCGCAGGCGCCGCCGAGGAGCATCCTGAGGCGTCCGCGCCTGCGGCTGCCCGAGCGGACGGGGGCGTCGTTCATGGGCGTGTTACCTCCCTGTGGTGGCGGGGCGCGGCCGGCGGGTGGCAGCACCACGACCGGCCGACGAACCTCGATCGCCATCGAGGCGAGTCGATGGCCACAGTATTGGAGACGTCGTTCATTGTGTCAACAACTTCCGGAAACATCATGGAAACCGATGACCGCGGCAGCGGGGCCATGGAGACGGCATAGGTGCTGGCAGACGGTCAGGTGAAGCGCTTCGACACCGCACGTCCGGTGGGCCCTGACGGAGATCAGGTACCGAAACTTTCGGAGACTTTCCGGTCCAGAAGATCGGGACCGGGGCCTTCGGTCGCCTGCCGCTCCGGCCGCCGCGCTCACCGCGGGTCAGCCCGCCTGACCGGGCCGCGCCGGCCGGCGAGCGGGGACGCGAAGCCCGCGGACGCCGGCCCACGTTCGGTACCCGGCTGATCAGCGAACACGGTCTCGAATGTCGGGTTCCCCGGCCAGGACGGCGGCGCTCACCTCGCGCACGAACGCGGGCACGTCGCCGGCCCGGCCCGGATCACTGTCCAGCCCGGATTCGTACCACCAGTCGCGCGCCCAGCCGATGAGGCCCGCCCAGTGCGGGAACGCGGCGGCGGTCGGTTCGGCGGCCTGCCGCTTGGACAACTGCCGACCGCACCGGAGGCGCTGGTAGGCACGGCACAGGGTGAGCACCGCGTAGGACTGCGCGCCGGCGCCGGTCATCTCGACCACCCAGTCCGGCCAGTCGCGTACGTGGTCGAGCAGGGCCGCGCGGACGCGACCGGGATCGATCTCCGGCAGCAACGCGTCGGCCGCCGGGCCGAGCAGCGTACGGCCATGCTCCCGCACCGATGACCAGGTGACCACGCGATGGCTGGTGGCGGGCAGCAGGTGCAGCAGTTCGCCGGGACTGACCCGGGCGATGACGTGCTGCCGGTCGGCCTGCCCGCGAGCGGCGTCGCGGACCGCCGCCACCGAGACGTACTCCACCTCGATCCGGCCGGCCCACTCCGGATGCCGGCGGTCCAGGTCGGCGTGCAGCACGGCGAGCACGCCGAGGAGCGGCTCGTCCGGGTCGCGGTCGAGCACCGCCAGCAGGTCGAGGTCGCTGCGCCCCGGGGCGAAGTCGCCGCCCACGAGCGACCCGTGCAGGTAGAGACCGGCCAGCCGGTCGGAGAGCTCGTGCGCCCAGGCGGTACGGAGGTCGGTCAGAACGGGTTCTGGCGAGATCACTTCGCCATCCTGCCCGACGCCGGAGCGACGGGACCCCGCGCTCGTCACCCCGGCGGTGCGGCGCACGGGTTCGCGCGTACCCCGGCAAGCAGGTCGGCGGTGGTGTGCGCCCGGACCTCCGGCGACGCGCCGCCGGCGTGCCCCGCGACGACGTCCCGGACGTGCCGCTCGGCGGGTTCGGCCAGGCCGTCGTAGACGGCCGCGAACAGGTCCCGGGCCGCCTGCCGGGGCCAGCCGGCCGGCAGCAGCTCCAGCGGCAGTTGCGGGTCGAGCGTGGGGAACCGCCGGTAGGTGTCCATCACCTCGGTGCGCGCCCGCACCGCCGCCGCGCCGTCGACCGACCCGGTCCGGGACGCCAGCGGGGTCCACCGGCGCAGGAACTCCTCGTACTGCCGGCTGATGGCGGTGATGTCCCATGCCTCGATCGGCGGACGCCCGCCGGGCGCGTCCAGCTCCGCGTGCCGGCCCCGGAACACCGTGACCGCGCCCAGGGTGAGCTGGGCCAGCCGCGCACGCGCCGCCCGGGTCAACTCGTGCGGCGAGATCCACAGCCCGTCGTACAGCGGCGCGTAGCCGAGCCAGCGGAGCTGGCCGCGCAACGCCCGCCGCTGCGCGCTGTGATCCTGCGGCAGCGAGAAGGCGACGATCGTCCAGCACCCGTCCCACGGCGCCGCGGGCGAGGTGGAGTCGAGGATCCAGTGCCCGCCGGCGGAGAGGTTCGCGGCGACGGATTGGCTGAGCCGGTAGGAGCTGTTGCGGCCCGCCCGGCTGCGCTCCAGCACGCCGCGGCGGGCCAGCCGGCTGATCGCGGTCCGGGCGCCGGCGCTGCTCACCCCGGCCTCCGCGAGCAGCGCCACGATCGCCGCGGACGGAAGAGCCGCCCGGGTACGCAGGGTGTAGTCCGCCATCAGCGTCACCGCGACGCCCTGCGGCGCGGTGCCGGACTGCCTCCGGGGCAGCCGCACCGACGGCTCGTCCGGGTAGATCTCCTCGATGTCGAACGCGCTGGCCACGGGCGCTCCGGACTCGGCTCGGGGATGGGACCTCGACTGTAGACGGATCACGCCGGTGTCATGCACATCGTGATACGTCGATTGACACTTCGCGGACCGGCGAGAACACTATGTGCTACCCGACGCGGAGCCGGGCAGGGCGCACCACCGACGACCCCAACCTGCACAGGTGATCGAAGGAGTCTCCGTGAAAATCAGAGGGAAGATGCTGCTCGCGCTGGCCGCCACGCTGGCGGGCGCCGGCCTGGTCATCCCGGCCATGCAACCCGCGTACGCGGCGTCGCTGACCGAGGTGACCAGCTTCGGCGACAACCCGGGGCGGATGCGCATGCACGTCTACGTCCCGGACAACCGGCCGGCGCGACCGGCGACCGTGGTGGCCATGCACGGCTGCGGCGGCTCCGGACCGGGCTTCTACTCCGGCAGCGAGTTCGCCTCGCTCGCCGACCGGTACGGGTACATCGTGATCTACCCCAGCGCGACCCAGCAGGCCGGCTTCGGCAACTGCTTCGACACCTGGTCCGACGCCGCCAAGCGCCGCGGCGGCGGCAGCGACCCGGTGTCGATCGTCTCGATGGTCCGCTATGTCCAGCAGCAGTACGGCGCCGACCCGGACCGGGTCTACGCCACCGGCAGCTCGTCCGGCGGCATGATGACCAACCACATGCTGGCGCTCTACCCGGACGTGTTCAAGGCCGGCGCGGCATTCATGGGCGTGCCCTACAACTGCTTCGCGAACGCGGCGGACTACCCGCCGGGCAGCAGCCAGTGCACCGGCGGCAACATGAACCGGACCCCGCAGCAGTGGGGCGACGCGGTCCGCGCGGCGTACCCCGGCTACTCCGGTCCCCGCCCCCGGGTGCAGCTCTGGCACGGCACCGCCGACACCCTCGTGCCGTACTCGCTGCTCCAGGAGACCATCGAGCAGTGGACGAACGTGTTCGGCCTCAGCCAGACGCCCACCTCCACCGACACGCCGCAGGCCAACTGGAACCGGCGGCGCTACGCCGACGCCAACGGCACCGTCCAGGTCGAGGCGTACAGCGTCCAGGGCGCCGGGCACAGCCTGCCGTCCGGCGGCATGGCGGCGGTCGCCATCGCGTTCTTCGGCCTGACCGGCACGAGCCCCACCACGTCGCCGACCGTCTCACCCAGCCCGACCGTCTCGCCGAGCCCCACCACCTCGCCGAGCCCGACCACCTCGCCGACGCCGCCCCCGACCACGCCGCCGCCGGGCTCCGGCGCCTGCCGGGTGAGCGTCGACCTGAACGCCTGGAACACCGGGCTGACGGAGAACATCACCATCACCAACACCGGATCCGCCGCGGTGAACGGCTGGTCGCTGGGGTTCACGCTGCCCGGTGGACAGAACATCACCTCGGGCTGGAACGCGTCGTACTCCCCCAGCTCCGGCCAGGTGACGGCGCGCAACGTCAGCTACAACGGCACCATCCCGGCGAACGGATCGACCACGATCGGATTCCAGGCCACCCACACCGGTAACACCGGCCGCCCGAGTTCCTTCACCCTCAACGGCGCCACCTGCACCCTCGCCTGACCCCGTCCCGCTGATTCCCGGAAAGAGTGGCTGTCCAGGCTCGGACAGCCACTCTTTCCGGGAATCCGGCATGGGCGCGCGGGGGCACGGGCTGTCAGGGCAGTGGGGCGCCGCGGGCGGTAACCCAGAGGTCGTACCAGTCCTCGCGGGTCAGTTCCGGGTCGCGGCGGGCCGCGTCCCGGCAGGCGCGGATGCGGTCCGGGTCCGCGGTGCCGATCACCGGCGCCACCCGCGCCGGATGCCGCTGGATCCACCACAGGACGATCGCCTCCGGCGTGGTGCCCTTGGCGCCGGCGAGCGCGGCGACCCTCTCGGCGGTCTCCCGGTCGGCCGGGGTACGCCCGGCGCCGGTGAAGCGCCCGCGCGCCAGCGGACTCCATGCCTGGACGCCGATCCGGTGCGCCCGGCAGTGCTCCAGGGTGCCGAGCGGAAACCCGGTGCTTGTGGACTCGGCGGTGTTCACCAGGACGCCGGCCTCGACCCAGTCGCGGCGGGCGAGGCTCATCTCCAACTGGTTGACGACCAGCGGCACGTCGAGCGACGCCTGGAGGTGGGCGATCTGCGCCGCCGCCATGTTCGACACGCCGAACTGCCGCACCAGGCCCTGCCGGTGCAGCGAGGTCAGCGCCTCGGCCACCTCGTCCGGGTCGGCCAGCGGGTCCGGCCGGTGCAGCAGCAGCACATCGAGCACGTCGGTGCGCAGCCGGGTCAGGCTCCGTTCGACGCTGTGCGTGATGTGCGTGCCGCGCAGGTCGTAGCGGCCCGGCCCGTCGTCGCCGGCCAGGCGGATGCCGCACTTCGTCTGGATCTGGACGCGCGAGCGGAGTTCCGGCGCGCGGGCGAGCACCTCACCGAAGACCGCCTCGGCCTTGCCGTTGCGGTAGATGTCCGCGTGGTCGAACGCGGTGACGCCGATCTCCAGGGCGGCCTCGACGGCCGCCTGGGCCGCCGCGATCTCCGGCGCGCCGTACGGTTCGTCGTCCCACCCGCCGCCCAGCCCCATGCAGCCGTAGATCAGTCGGTGGTCGCGGATGTCGGCACCCGCGGGGGAAACGTGCTGGTCGTCGGCCATGCGTCGTGGATAGCACATGGCGGCCCCGCACCAAGATCTCGGGGACACGGTCCACGACGGCTCGCCTCGATGACAGTTGGTAATTGTTCGACTACCGTGGATCAACGCCCGGTGCGTCCGTACGGGTCAGGACCGGCGGCATCGGGGCAGTCGGGCCGGGCGGAGATCGGGGAGACGATGGGGAACGCGACGAACTATGTGATCGGCGAGCTGCGCCTGTTCCGGGCGTCGGTCGAGATGAGCCAGGAGGAATTCGCCCGGAAGATCGACTACTCGGGGTCGCACGTCAGCGGGGTGGAGACCGCCGGACGCGCCCCGACCAAGGAATACATGCGGACGATCGACGAGCGGTTCGGCACCGGCGGCCGGTTCGAGCGGATGCTGCGCGCGCTGGGGTCGCTCGACGCCGATCCGGCGTGGCTGCGGGAGTGGATCGTGTTCGAGCGGGAGGCGACCACGCTGCGCTGGTTCGAGCTGGCCTACCTGCCGGGCCTGTTCCAGACCGAGCGGTACGCCCGCGCGACGCTTGCCGGCGGCCGGTTCACCCCGGAGGAGTGCGACCGCATCGTGACGAGCCGTCTCGGTCGGCAGGCGGTCCTGACCGGGCCGCATCCGCCGCAGCTCATCGCCGTCATCGACGAGTCGGTGCTGCGCCGGCCGGTGCTCGACGCCCCGGGGCTGATGGCCGAGCAGTTCGACCGGCTGGTGGAACTGGCCGTGCTGGAACACGTCCAGGTGCACGTGGTGCCGGTCGACGCCGGCATGTACCTGGGCCTGGCCGGGCAGTTCATCATCGCGGAGCTGCCCGACGGGAGCCGGGTGGTTCATGCGGACAACCAGCTCACCGCGCAGATCGTCGAGGCGCCGGCCGACGTTGCTAGGCTCGCGAAGACGTGGGAGATCGTGCGGAACGAGGCACTCCCCCGCCGGCAGTCCCTCAAGCTGATCAAGGAAGTGGCGAAGTCATGGAACTGACCACCCCTCAGTGGCGGAAGTCGACCCGGTCCGGCGGCAACGGTGGCTCCTGCGTCGAGGTCGCCGACAACCTGCCGGGCATCGTGCTGGTCCGCGACACCAAGGACCGCGACGGCGGCACCCTGCACGTCGACGCCGCGTCCTGGCGGTCCTTCGTGGACCTGGCCAAGCGGCTCGGCCCCGCCTGACCCGTCCGCGTCGATGCCCTCCGGCGTCACACCGAAGGGCATCCTTGCCGTCGGGTCGGCACCGACCACATCGACCTCCCGACCCGGCCGGAGCAGCGCTCGCGCAGACCTACGCCGTGGTCACCGCGCCGGCTCGGGCGGCTTCGGGTCGGTCAGGTCGAGGTGAGGCCGCCCGAAATCAGCCCGACCACTCCGCAGCAGAGCGGCACCATGACGGCCAGTGCGACGAGCGCGACGGTGTAGTTCGACCAGAGGCCGAAGCGCGTCACGTCGGTGCCGTAGCCGTCGTGCACCCGGTTGCGCCACGCGCCGAAGCGGAACGACAGGTGATGCGCCGCCCCCGGCTGGGCCACCAGCGACGTGGTGACGATCGGGATGCCCATGAAGTCGGTGTACCGGACGTCGTGCGGGCCGGGCGGGACCGCGATGTGCCAGGTGCCCTCGCCGGGGATCGGCACCGCCAGCTTGTCGACCTTGAAGCGGCTGGTCGTCGGCACCGGGATCGCGTACGGCCCCCGGTTCACCGAGACGACGAGCACCGCGTGGCCCGGCGGCGGCGTGATCGGTTGCGGGTAGGCGGTCAGTGGGGCGGCCGGCATCGGCTGGTACGGCTGCGCGGGTAGGTAGGACACGGCTGCCGATTCTGGCACGTCCGCGCACCCCACGACCGATCAGTGGTCGGTCGGAACCTTGAGCGCGGGCCCGGTGCGTTCGTCGGTGGGGGGTCGGGAACCCACCGCGCGTGCACCGGATTGCCGACCTCCCGCCCGGGGCCAGCGCCGTGGCCGCATTCCCGCGCCGCAGACACCCATGACGTTCCACCCACCCTCCGATCAACCCACGAGTGGAACGCCACGGGTGCATCAGGCCGCCCGAGACACCCATGACGTTCCACCCGCCCTCCGCGCAGCCCGCGAGCTGGTGACGCCGGTCGGTGTGGCCGGTGGCCGTCCATCGGGACGCGGACTGTCCGGCTCCGGTCAGGGTGAGCCGACGAGGACGGCGAGCGCGACGCCGAGCCCTCCGACGAGAGTGGCGACCGTCACCGCCGCCAGCCAGCGGGCGGGTGTACGGGCGGCGTCCGGGGCCGCCGGCAGGTCGGTGACGGGGTGGCGGCGGCGCAGCGCCACCGCCGCGGCGACGACGATCGCGGTCGCGCCCGTGACGGCGGCCAGGAAGAGCCACCCGCCGCGGTGCGGCAGCAGGAGCCGGCCGGCCACGGCCGCCGCCACGACGAACGCAGCCGCGGTACGCCGCCAGGCCAACACCGTCCGTTCCACCTGGAGCCCCCGGTCGGTGGGCGCGTTGGCCGCGGGGCCGGACGACACAGGGCCGGACGACACAGGGCCGGACGACGCACGGCCGGACGACGCACGGCCGGACGACGCACGGCCGGACGAGACGGATGGCGGGAGGCCGGGTCGGGTCACAGCACGAGCCCGAGGAGAACCAGGACGCCGACGAGCAGGAGACCGGCGCCGAGCGGCACCGCCATCACCGGTGGCGGCAACCCGCTCCCCCGCCGCAGGGCCAGCTCGGTGCGGAGCCACCCCAACCACGCCTGGGCCGGGGCGGCGGCACCCAGCACGATCAGCGTGATCGCGGCGGCCCGGCGCAGCCCGGGCACCATCGGCAGGTGCACCGCCTCCAGTGCCACGCCGGCCGCGAACAGTGCGAGGGAGGTGCGGATCCAGGCCAGGAACGTGCGTTCGTTGGCCAGGCTGAAGCGGGGGTCCGGGTCGCTGCCCTGTCCGAAGACGCGGTGCGGCCAGCGGGTCGCCGGTGATCGTCTCACCACGCTGCCACCCCCTTGCCGATCGCGATGACGCTGCCGGCGAGGGCCAGGGCCAGCATCCAGCGTCGGGCCGCCCGCTCCGGCAGCCAGCGTCCCAGCCAGTGCCCGCCGCCGATGCCCACGGCCATGGCCGCCCCGCAGGCCAGCAGCATCCGCCAGGACAGGGTCGGTGGGCCCTTCGCGGCCAGCGACAGCACGTTGGTGACCAGCCCGACCAGTTGCACGGTCGGGACGAAGCTGCGGTGTTCCCAGTCGGTGGTTGCGGCGTACACGGCCAGGGGCGGTCCGCCCGTGCCGGCGGTGGTGTTGAAGAAGCCGGACGCGAAGCCGGACGCCACCGCCCCGCCCCGGTTCCGCAGGAACGGCATGCTCTGGCCCAGCGCCACCCAGCCCACGGAGCCGGCGGTGATCAGGCCGATGCCGACGAGCAGGACCGGACCGGGGAGTTCCCGCACCACCCAGACGCCGAGCGGCAGGGCCAGGATCACTCCGGCGATCATCTGGAGGGCGAGGCGACGGCGCAGCGCCCGGGCGGTCACGCAGAGCACGATCAGGTTGATCACCGCGGAGAGCAGGTTGGCCAGGGTCACCCCGGAGAACGGCCCGAGGATGACGACCAGGAACGGCGCGGCGACCAGGGCGAAGCCGAGACCTGTCGCGCGCTGCATGGCGGCGCCGACCGCGACGGCGCCGACGGCGAGCAGGTCACCGACGGGCAGCATCTAGCGCGACACGGCGTCGTCGACCACGTCGGCCAGGCGGCGCAGCCGGTCCACGGAGATCGTCCGGAGGTCGTCGGCCATGGTGGGGCTGCCGACCACGGAGGCCCAGACGGCCCGGCCGGCGAGGAAGCCCGAGGCCCCGGCCCGGCAGGCGAGGCGCACCGCGTCGGGGAAGACCTCGGCGGGTACGCCGGAGGACAGCACCACCCAGGGGCCGCTGATCGCGGACGTGAGCGCCGCGCAGCCGGCGGTGATCTCGTCCGGGGTGCCCTTGCCGTGCGTGGGCACCTCCGACTTGTAGAGGTCGGCGCCGAGGTCGCCCAACTCGCGGGCGGCGGCGAAGATGCCCGCCTCGTGGTCGTAGGCGCCGCCGTCGCGCGGGCCACGGGACACGGGTTCGACGATGCTCACCAGGCCGGCCTCGCGGCAGCGGGTGACGAAGTCGGTGACCAGGGCGACGCGGGGCTCCGGCGCCTCGTCGGGCCGGTAGAGCACGAGCAGCTTGAGGGCCTTCGCGCCCTCCTCGCGGACGGTCGCGGGGTCGACCTCGGGGTCGATGGTCACGTCGGCCACGAACTCGGTGGCGCTGGGCGTGAACGCGTCGGCCGCCGCGATCAGGGCGCAGCCAGGGTCGACGGCGTCGTTCGCGACGACCGCGTCCCAGCCGAACTGCTTGTCGACGAGGAGCGCCGACGCGTAGGGGCTGAGGGCGCGCGCGGCGTCGACCTTGAACGCGGTGAGCTGCGCGTCGGACACCGGCTCGTCCTGGTGCGCGGCGAACATGGCCCGCAGCGCCTCGCGCTGGTCGACGGCGAGCATGGCGTAGCCGCCGGACGGGCGGGCGAGGATCGAGGGGTCGACGGTCACGGTTCCTCCAGGGGACGGCCGCGACGCCGCCGGGGGTCGGCGACGTCGAGTCGGCTGAATCAACGGTTGTTCGAAAAATAACATCCGTTGGTAGTCGAAGAACAGGGGCTACACTACCGCCGTGTCCCTGGAAGCCATGCGCTACGACGGCGCCCCGCAGCGTCGGACGCACATCATGGCGGCGCTGCGCCGCGCCGGCTTCCTCTCCGTCGCCGACCTCAGCGCACAGCTCGGCGTCTCCCAGATGACCGTTCGCCGTGACCTGCGGCGACTCGCCGACGGCGGCGAGGTCCTGCTTGTCCACGGCGGGGTCAGCCTGCCGCCGGGCGGCGCCGTGGGCCAGGGGTACGCCTCCCGCGCGCTCAGCCACGCCGGCGCCAAGCGGGCGATCGGCGCCGCGGCGGCCCGCCTGGTCCAGCCGGGCGACACGATCGGCGTCGACAGCGGCACCACGGCGGCGGAGGTGGCGCACGCGCTCCCCGAGGACTTCGACGGCTGCGTGCTCACCCACTCCGTGCCGGTCCTCGCCCACATGCTGTCCCGGCCCAGGTCACGGGTGATCGGCATCGGCGGGGAGCTGCTGCACGACAACCAGGCGATGGTCGGTTTCGCCGCGCTCGACCTGGTCCGACGGATGCGCGTGCGCCTGCTGTTCCTCGGCGCGAGCGCGATCGACGAGCGGGGCGCGTACGTGCGCTCGGAGGTCGAGTTGAGCGCCAAGCATGCCCTGATGGACATCGCCGACGAGGTCGTGCTGCTGGCCGACACCAGCAAGCTGACGGCCACCGCGCCGGTCCAGGTGTGCGGGTTCGACCGGATCGACACGCTCGTGGTGGACGGTCCGCTGCCCGAGCCGGTGGCCACCGCGGCCCGGCGCACCGGCACCCGCGTCCTCACCGCCTGACCTACGGTCCCGCCGCGGCCAGCGGCAACGCCGCATCCTGAGCACCACCATCGGCCCGGTCTGGGACACCGCCAGCAGCGAGCTGCGGCGCAGCGGCGCCACCAGCAGCAGCGCCACACCCCGTTGAGGATCACCCGGAAGCGCCCACCCCGGCACGGATCTCCCCCGGCGGGCCGCCGGCCGGCGAATTCTTTGTTTCCGGCTCTTGACGTTCCGGTCACGCACGTTCAACACTGCATGCAGTTAACGTCGAACGTGAGAGAAGGCACATGGACCTCGATGTCAACCCCGCAGTCGGGCGGAGCCGCGCCGTCGCGCTGCCCGACGCCGCGGTGGTGGACGTGCGGTGCCGCGTCTTCCGGGCGCGTCCCGCCGAGCGGATCGCCATGTCGTTCGCGCCGCTCACCCACCGCGTGATGGTCCTGGTCGAGGTCGAACTCGCCGACGGCTCGGTCGGCGTCGGCGAGAGCTGGGCGAACTACCCGTCCTGGGCGTGGCGCGAGCGGGACGCCACGATCCGCCACGGCATCGCGCCACTGATGACCGGCCACCGCTTCCCCGACCCGGCCACCGCCCAGCGGGCGCTGCTCGCCCGGCTGGTGCCGCTGGGCCGCCAGTGGGGCGCGCCCGGCCCGGTCCACCAGGCGGTCAGCGGCGTCGACATGGCGCTGTGGGACCTCGCCGCCCGCCACGCCGGCACCAGCCTGGCCCGGCTGCTCAGCGCGAGCCCCCGCACCGAGCTGCCCGTGTACGGCTCCAGCCTCGGGCCCACGGGCGTCGCCGAGGTGGCCCACAGGTGCGCCGCGCTCGGACTCACCGCCGTCAAGGTCAAGGTCGGCTTCGGCGCGGACACCGACCTGACGAACGTCGGCGCCGCCCGCCGGATCCTCGGTGACCGGGTCCAGATCTTCGCCGACGCCAACCAGGCGTGGACGCTCCCGGACGCGCTGGAGATGGTCCGCGCGCTCGCCGACCTCGGCGTCGCCTGGGTCGAGGAGCCCCTCGCCGGCGACCGCCCCGCCGACCTGGCCGAGCTGCGGCAGCGCACCGGCATGCCGTTGGCCACCGGCGAGAACCTCTACGGCGCGGCGGCGTTCACGCCGTACCTGGAGGCCGTCGACATCGTGCAGCCCGACCTCGGCAAGGTCGGCGGCGTCACCGAGTATCTCGACGTGCTGACCGCGGCGGAGGCCGCCGGACGGACCGTCAACCCGCACCTCTACAACGGCGCCGTCGCCACCGCCACCACCGTCCAGGCCGGCGCGATCTCCCCCGCCACCCGGCTCATCGAGTGGGACATCCGCTCGAACCCGCTGCGTCGGGCCGCCGACGACCTGCTCACCGACCACGGCACGGTCCGCGTGCCGGACGGGCCCGGCTTCGGCATCGCACTCGACACGCACCCGCTCGACGCCTACGAGGAGCAGCTACCGTGACCGACCCCATCGTCAACGACGTGCTCGCCGCCGCCACCGCCGTCCGGGTGGCCGACCGGACGGCCGACGGGCCACGCCTCGCCGTCCTCGACCCGGCCACCGGCCAGGCGTACACCGAGGTCACCACCGGGTCCGGCGCGGACGCGAGCGCCGCGCTCGACGTCGCGCGGCGGGCCCTGCCGGCCTGGGCGGGCACCCCGCCCCAGGCCCGGTCGGCGGCGCTGCGGGCGATCGCCGCGGACGTGGAGACGCTGGCCGCCGAGCGCGAGTGGCCCGCGCTGATCACCCGGGAGACCGGCAAGCGGCTCGCCGAGTCCACCGCCGAGCTGGGGCTGACCGTCGCCTACTTCCGGATCATGGCCGACCTGCTGGACCGGCAGGAGACCGAGCGCCTGTCCGTCGTACCCGGGATCGCGCACCGGGTGACCGCCCGGCCGGCCGGCGTCGCCGCGGTGCTCACCCCCTGGAACTTCCCCGTCTCCATCCCGGCCCGCAAGATCGCGCCGGCGCTCGCCGCCGGGTGTCCGGTGCTCTTCAAGCCCTCCGAGCTGAGCCCGCTGTCGTCGGTGGTGCTGGCCGCGGTCGTGGAACGGCACGTGCCCGCCGGCGTGCTGTCCACCGTGCTCGGCGCCCCGGGTGACGTGGTCGACCCGTGGCTCGCGGACCCGGCCGTCGGGGTGGTGTCCTTCACCGGGTCGACCCGGGTGGGTCGGCTGGTGGCCGCCGCCGCGGCGCCGCGCTTCCTGCGCACCGTGATGGAGCTGGGCGGCTGCGCGCCGTTCCTGGTGCTGCCGGACGCGGACCCGCAGGCCGCCGCGCAGACGCTGCTGGTCGCGAAGTACCGCAACAACGGCCAGTCCTGCATCGCCGCCAACCAGGTCCTGGTGGCCCGCGAGGTGGCGGCCGAGTTCACCGAGGCGTTCGTCGCGGCCACCGGGAAGATGGTCGTCGGCGACCCCACCGACCCGGCCACCGACCTCGGTCCCCTGGCCCCGGCCGGCGACCCGGCCCGGATGGCCGCGCTCGTCGACGAGGCGGTCGCGAAGGGCGCCCGCCGGATCAGCGGCGGCGCGCTCCCCGACCGGGGGCACTTCACCCCGGCGACCGTGCTGCTGGACGCGCCGGTGCACGCCCGGGTGATGACCGACGAGATCTTCGGGCCGATCGCGCCCGTCCACGTCTACGACGACCTCGACGACGCGCTGGCCCTGCACCGGGCCACCGGGTACGGCCTGGCCGGTTACGTCTGCGGCACCGACCTCGACCGGGCCCACGCGGTGGCCGAGCGGCTGCGCGCCGGGATCGTGGGCATCAACACCGGCACCCCGAACACGCCGTGGATCCCGTTCGGCGGGGTGGCCGACTCGGGGCTCGGCTACGAGGGCGGTCGCCCCGGCCTGGAGGCGTTCCAGACCTTCCTGTCCGTCGGCGCGAAGGCGCAGGTGTGACATGCGCCTGCTGATCGGACAGACCGGCGCGCCGACGAGCGTCGTCAACGCCAGCCTCCGCGGCTTCCTGGAGGCGGCGGCGGAGCACGACGTGCTGGCGTTGCGGGGCGGCCCGGACGGTCTCGTCGAGGGCCGGTTCACCCCGGTCACCGCCGCCGACGTGCCGGTCGCGGTCACCCGGCACGGCGGGTCCTGGCTCGGCGCCGGGCGACGGGCGGTCACCGGGGCCGACCTCGACACCGCCCTCGACGTGCTGACCGCCAACGGCGTCGACGGCCTGGCCCTGATCGGCGGCAACGGGACCATGGCCCTGCTGCACGCGCTCGCCGGCCGGGCCGCCGCGACCGGCCGCGACCTCGCCGTCGTCGGCATCCCGAAGACCGTCGACAACGACCTCGTCGGGGTGGACCACTGCCCCGGGTACGGCTCCGCCGCGCGCTACCTGACGACAGTCGTCCCGGACCTGGCCCGCGACCACGCCGCCATGTCCGGCATCGAGCCGGTCCGGATCGTGGAGACCCTCGGCCGTTCGGTCGGCTGGCTGGCGCTGGCCGCGACCTGGCACCGCGACGACCCGGCGTACGCGCCGCACCTGGTCCTGATCCCGGAGCTCGCGTTCGACCGGGCGGCGTTCCTCACCGCCGTGCAGGACGCCCTGCGCGTCCACGGCCGGGCGTTCGTGGTGGTCAGCGAGGGCGCGGCGAGCGGGCTGACCGACGATCCGTTCGAGGCCGTCAACCACGCCCGGATCATCGTCGGCGGCGTCTCCCGGGCGCTCGCCGGGCTGGTCGGCGCCGAACTGGGGGTCACCGCCCGCGGCGAGGTGCTCGGCATGGTCCAGCGCAGCAGCGGCGCGCTGGCGAGCGACGTCGACCGGGCGGAGGCGACGCAGGCCGGGCGGCACGCGGCCACGCTGCTCGCCGACCGCGCCACCGGACTGATGGTCGGCCTGCACCGCAGCGCCGGCGCCACCACGTACGACCCGGTGCCACTCGCGGAGGTGGCCGGCCGGACCCGGCCGGTGCCCCCGCGGTGGCGCAGCACCAACCCCGCCGACCTCGGCGACTTCCATGACTGGCTCGCCCCACTCCTCGGTCAGAACTGAAAGGCACACTGATGCGGAACAAGATTCTGAGCGCCGGGTTCGCCCTGGTCCTCGTCGGCGGGCTCGCCGCCGGCTGCGGTGGCGGCGACGCCTCGGGCGACGGCGCCGACGAGATCACCCTCGTCATGTCCAACCACCCGTGGCAGAAGGCCATCGAGCCGCTGATCCCCGAGTTCGAGCAGGAGTCGGGCGTCCGAGTGAAGGTGCAGACCTTCGCCGAGCAGCAGGCCCGCGACAAGATCTCGCTGACGTTGCAGTCGCGCAGCTCGTCCATGGACGTGTTCATGACGCTGCCGTCGCGGGAGGGCCTGCAGTTCAGCAAGGCCGGCTACTACGCCCCGCTCGACGACTACATGAACAAGTCGGCGGAGTACGACGTCGCCGACTTCCCGGCCGCGGTCAAGACCGGCATGACGATCCAGGACAAGACCATCGCCGCGCCGGTGAACGTCGAGGGCGTCGTCCTCTACTACCGCACGGACCTGTTCGAGAAGTACGGCATCACCCCGCCGAAGACCCTCGACGAGCTGCCCACGGTCGCCGCCGCGATCAAGCAGAAGTCCGACGGCAAGATCACCCCGATCGCCCTGCGCGGCCAGTCCGCCGCGCTGCCGTTCACCTTCGGCCCGTTCCTGCACTCGCAGGGCGTGGAGTGGACCAAGCCGGACGGCACCCCGAACTTCGACTCGCCCGGCGCCGCCGACGCGATCGCCCGGTACGCGACCCTCGCCAAGGACTTCGGCCCGCCCGGCGTGGTCAACAACACCTTCACCCAGTCGTCGGCGCTCTTCGCGGCCGGCAACGCGGCGATGGAGCTGGAGTCCAGCAACGAGATCAGCGCCATCAACGACCCGAAGACCTCCAAGGTCGTCGGCAAGATCGGCGTGCTGGATTTCCCGGCCGGCTCGGCCGGCTCGAAGTCGACGGTCCTGAACTGGGGCGTCGCGATGTCGTCGTACTCCAAGAACAAGGACGCCGCCTGGAAGTTCATCGAGTGGGCGACCGGCAAGGCGACCCAGCTGAAGCTCACCGAGGGCGGCATCGCCCCGCCCCGGACCTCGGTGGCGCAGGACAAGAGCTACACCGACACGCTCGACACCGACACGCTCAAGCAGTGGAGCGCTGCCCTGGCGAACGTGCAGGCCAACGGCTCCACCGAGGTCGGCCCGGTGGGTGTCGCCGCGCCCGAGATGCGCAAGGTCGTCGGCGACGCGGTCGGCAAGGCGATCCTCGGTCAGGCGGACGCGGCCACCGCCGCCAAGGAGATCCAGGACGGACTAACCCCGCTGCTGGCGAAGAACGCCGGATAGCGCCATGAGTGACCTGATGACGAAGCCGTCCGCCGCCTCCGGACCCGCCACCGCGGGCCCGGGGGCGGGGGCGGCCCGCCGTAGGCGCCGCCGGCACGATCCGACCGCGCGGGGCGTGTGGCCGTTCGCGCTCCCGGCGGTGCTGGTCACGGCCGTGCTGGTGCTGGTGCCGGTGGCGTACGCGATCTGGCTCTCGGTCAGCGACCGGCAGGCCGACGGGACGAACTCGGGCTTCCTCGGGTTCGCCAACTACGCCGATATGTTCGGCAACCCCGAGTTCTGGAACTCGCTGAAGATCACGCTGTTCCTCTTCGTGGTCTGCCTGCTCGTGGAGACCGTCCTGGGATTGGCGCTCGGCTACGTGATGAGCCTCGACGTGCCCGGCCGGCGGATCTTCCAGGGCATGATGCTGATCCCGGCGATCACCGCGTCGGTCGCGGTCGGCCTGGTCTGGTTGCTCATCATGGACCCGACGCTCGGCGCGGCCAACCAGCTCCTCGGCAAGGTCGGCATCGACCCGGTGGTGTGGCTCGGCGACCCGGACATCGCGCCGTGGTCCATCGCGCTCGTCGACATCTGGCAGTGGACGCCGTTCATGGCGCTGATCATCGCGGCCGGGATCCGGTCGCTGCCCGAGGAGCCGTTCGAGGCCGCCGCCATCGACGGGGCGAGCGGCTGGCGTACGGCCTGGAACATCGGCCTGCCGCTGCTGCGCCCGGTGCTCACCGTGGCGATGCTGCTGCGCACCGTGGACCTGGTGCGCTTCTTCGACACGATCTACATCATGACCCAGGGGGGTCCGGTGAACTCCACGAACACCCTCAACGTGTACGGCTACAACGCCGGCTTCGTCGACCAGGAGCCGAGCTACGCCGCCGCCCTCCAGATCGCGCTGCTCGCCCTGGTGGTCGTCATCGCCGGCGCGTTCACCTGGTTCCGGCAGCGGGCGTCGCAATGAGCAAGCGACTCAGCGGCGTGTACGCCGCGTACCTCGTGTTCACCGTCGTGTTCTTCGGCCCGGTCCTGTTCATGCTCTGGTCGTCGCTGCGGAACAACGTCGACATCACCGGCTCGCTGTTCGACGTCGGGTCACCGCTGACGCTCGAGAACTTCACCAACCTCTTCGAGCGCTTCACCTTCGGCCGCTACATCGCCAACAGCTTCATCGTGGCCGGCGGCTCGACGATCCTCGGGCTGGTCCTCGGCGCGCCGGCGGCGTACGTCATCGTGCGCCGCAAGCTGGCCGCGCTCGGCTTCCTCACGCTGCTGGCCCGGATGGCGCCCGGCGTGCTGTTCGTGCTCCCGCTGTTCGTGCTCTCGGTGCGTGTGGGCGGCCCGGACAGCGTGGCGCTCAACTACACCCTGCTGATCGTCGCGCACCTGATCATCACGCTGCCGCTGTGCATCTGGCTGCTGGTGCCGTTCTTCGAGGAGATCCCGATCAGCATCGAGGAGTCGACGCTCATCGACGGCGCGAACGCCTGGCAGCGGTTCCGCCGGATCGCGCTGCCGCTGGCCCTGCCCGGGGTGTCGGTCGCGCTGACGCTCAGCTTCGTCTTCAGCTGGAACTACTTCCTGTTCGCGCTGGCCCTGGCAAACGACCGGACGCTGCCACTGACCGTGATCGCGTTCAACTTCATCGGCCAGGGATCCAACGACTTCGGCGGCCTGATGGCCGCGAGCACGCTCATCTCCGCGCCCGCCCTGCTGCTGACGATCTTCGCGCAGCGCTGGTTGGTGCGCGGCATCACCGGAGGAGCCGTCAAGTGACGTCCATGCGGGCCCGGTTCCGGGGCCACGGCGAGATCGAGTTCGAGAAGGCGCCGCTCGGTGACATCGCCGACGGCGACGTACGCCTACGGGTCGACGTCTGCGCGCTCTGCGGATCGGACAAGCGGCTGCTGCACAGCGGCTCGCCGGTCGTACCGGGCCACGAGATCGGCGGCACGGTCGTCGGGGGCGCGCTGCCCGAGGGCACCCGGGGCATCGTCTACATCCCCGTCTTCTGCGGCGCCTGCGTCCGCTGCGTCGCCGGCCGCACCAACCAGTGCCTGCACCTGTCGGAGCTGATCGGCTGGCAGCGCGACGGCGGTTTCGCCGAACACGTGGACGTGCCGGCGCGGTGCGTCCTGCCGGTGCCGGACGACATCCCGCTGTCCGTCGCGGTCCTCGGCCTGGACACGGTCGGCACCGCGGCGCACGCCCTGCGGCTGGCGCTGCGCACCCAGGACACGGTGGACCGCGCGCTCGTCGTCGGGGCCGGGCCGCTCGGCCTCGGTGTCGTCGCGGTCGCGCAGGCCATGGGCGTCGCCGTCGACGCCTTCGACCCGAACCCGGCGCGCCTGGCGACCGCCACCGCGCTCGGCGCCCGCCCCGCCGGCGACCTGTCCGCCGAGAACCAGTACGACATGGTCGTCGAGGTCAGCGGCGCCGACGCGGCCCGGGAGACGGCACAGCGGGTGGTCCGGCCCGGCGGCACGGTCGTCGCGCTCGGCGAGTCGAACGAGCCGTACACCATGCCGGCGACGCCGCGCTGGCGGCGGACCGACTGCTACACGGTGCGGTCGTTCTACTTCCCCGTCGACGAGGTCGACGCGAACTGGGACCTGCTGCGGGTCGTCGGCGCCGCCCTGCGCGACCTGATCGTCAAGCCCCTCACCCTGCCCGAGCTGCCCGAGGCGTTCGCCCGCTTCGTGGCCGGCGACCACGTCAAGCCCTGCATCGTGTCGACGGACGCCCATCTCACGGAGGTAACCCGATGAGCCTGTTGATCCTCGCCGTCGACCAGCGTCCCTGGCTCACCCAGGCGCTCTACGGTCACACCCGGACCGCGCTGCCGGCCGAACGCGCCGCGGTCACCGACGGCAAGCACATGGTCCTGGACGGGCTGCTCGCCGCGCTCGACGCCGAGCCCCGGCTGGCCGAGCACGCCGGCATCCTGGTCGACGAGCAGCTCGGCGCCGGCGTACCCGAGCGGGCCCGGGCCCACCACGTGACGCTGAGCATGCCGGTGGAGCGTGGTGGCCGCGAGCTGTACGAGACCGAGCCGGACGACCTGCCGGGTTTCCTCGCCCACTTCCGTCCCGAGCTGCCCAAGGTGCTGGTCCGCTACCAGGTCGAGGGATCGGCCGCGGACAACCGCGAGCAGCGGTCCCGGCTCGCCAAGGTCGCCCAGGCGGTACGCGACGCCGGCGGCCGGTTCCTCTTCGAGCTGCTCGTCCCGCCGACGGCGGAGCAGCGGGCCGTCCCGACCGAGGTGTTCGAGACCGAGGTACGGCCGGCGCTCATCCACCGGGCCATGACGGAGATCGCCGAGGAGGTGCCCGTCGACGTGTGGAAGCTGGAGCACCTGGGCGCGCCGGAGCACTACCGGACCGCCGCCGCCCTCGCCGCGCAGGCCGGCGGCGAGTGCATTCTGCTCGGCGCGAACGCGCCGCGGCCCACCCTGGACCGGTGGCTCACCGACGCGGCGGACAACGGATTCACCGGCTTCGCGATCGGCCGTAGCATCTGGTGGGAATCGTTGCGCGGACTTCTGGCCGGCGAGTTGACGCGGCCCGAGGCGGTCGCGGCGGTCGCCGCCAACTACCGCCACTTCGCAGGGACGTTCCTCAGGTGACAAGTCTTCTCCAGGCCGACCAGCAGCGCGTCGGCGAGGTGCTCTACAAGACCCTCCGCGACCGGATCATCTCCGGTGAGCTGCGGCCGGGCACCCGGCTGAGCGTCCCGGCCCTCGCCGAGGAGTTCCGGGTCAGCCGCAGCCCGGTCCGGGACGCGGTGATTCGCCTGGTGCAGGAGAACCTGGTCACCGAGACGATGAACCGTGGCGCGGAGGTCGCCCGCATCTCCCCCGCCGAGCTGGTCAGCCTCTACGAGGCGCGCGAGGTGCTGGAGGGCGCGGTCGCCCGGCTGGCCACCGGGAAATACCACGCGACGCTGCGGCGGACGCTGCTCGCGCTGCTCGCCGAGCACCGCACCGTCGCCGCCACCGGCGACTTCGCCCGCCACATCGAGCTGGACGCCGCGTTCCACCGGGAGATCCGACAGGCGGCGCAGAGCCCGGTGCTGGCGCAGATGCTCGACAGCGTCCAGACCCGGGTGCTGGTGGCGATGCGCTCGACCAGCCTGACCGGGGGCATGGTCCAGGCCGTCCACGACCACCAGGCCATCTTCGAGGCGATCGGGTCCGGCGACGCGGAAGCCGCCGAGGAGGCCGCCCGCGCCCACATCCGGCGACTCAAGGAGCTGCTGCGTGCTGCTGACTGAGGCCCGTTTCTTCGGCGCCGGGGACGTCCGGCTGCTCCGGTCCGCGCCGCCGCCGCTGGGCCCGGCCGAGGTGGCGATCGCGCCGCTCGCGGTGGGCGTCTGCGGCACCGACAGCCACATCGTCGCCGGCAGCTTCCCGGCCGCGCCGCAGGTCGTGCTCGGGCACGAGGTGTGCGGCCGGGTCACCGAGGTGGGCGCCGAGGTCGACGAGCTGACCGTCGGCGACCTGGTCACCGTCGAGCCGCACGACTACTGCACCAGGTGCGCCTACTGCCGCCTCGGGCAGGAACACCTCTGCGACCGCAAACGCGGCTACGGCGTCAAGCTCGACGGCGGGATGACCGAACGGATGACGGTGCCGGCGCGGATCGCGTACCGGCTGCCGGGCGGGACGCCGCCGTGGATCGGGGCGCTCACCGAACCGCTCGCCTGCTGCCTGCACGGGGTGGACCAGTTGGACCCGCGTTCGGGGCTGCCGATCCTCATCTTCGGCGCCGGACCCGCGGGCGCCATGATGGTCGCCCTGGCCCGGGCGCGCGGGCTCGCCCCGATCGTGGTGCTGGACCCGCGCGCCGACCGGCGCGACGCCGCCCTGCGGATGGGCGCGGACGCCGCCCTCGACCCGGCGGCCCTCGCCGAGGCGGTCGCGCTCACCGACGGCCTGGGCTTCCCGCACGTGATCGACGCGGTCGGGTCCGGCCGGATCCTGGAGTCGGCGGTCACCGCGTCGTCGCGCGGCGGCCGGATCCTCGTCTTCGGGGTGGCCCGGCCCGACGACGAGGCCCGGGTACGCCCGCACGACATCTTCTCCCGGGAGCTGACGCTCGTCGGCGCGGTGATCAACCCGTACACCCATCACCGTGCCGTGCGGATGCTGCCGACCCTCGGCCTGGACCGGCTGCGACCGGCGTTCTACGGCCTGGACGACCTGCCGGCGGCCCTGGACGCGCAGCGCGCCGGCACGGCCGACAAGGTGTTCGTCGCGCCGCACGGCGTCGCCGCCGCACGCGGCTGACGGCGACTTCGGAGCGGACGCCGGCTGTCCGCGCGCGGCTGACCGGGCCGACGCCGGCTGTCCGCGCGCGGCTGACCGGCGGGTCCGGGGCCGACGCCGGCTATCCGGCGGCCGGCGCCCCGGCGTCGGCCAGCAGGCGCTGGCGCATGAGGAACTTGCGCACCTTGCCGGTGGGTCCCATCACCACGCCGTCCTCGGGGACGGTCACCACCCGCCGCAGCGTCGCGGCCACCGCCGGCCCCAGCGCCGCCCGGACCCGCTCGGTGCGGTCGAGCGTGGGATCGGAGTCGTCGGCGAGCAGGAGCAGCACGTCGGTGACCGTCCCGCCCCCGTCGGCGGTGGCGGCCACGACCGTGCAGTCCCGCACGTCCGGGCAGTGCGCGAGGATGCGCTCCTCGGACAGCGCGGTGTAGAGCCACGCGCCGTCGCCCAGGTCGACCGCGTCGCTGGCCCGGTCGACGTGGTGGTAGTCGCCGTTCGGATCGCGGTACATCAGGTCGCCGGTCAGGTAGTAGCCGTTCAGCCGGGTCCGCCAGGTGGTGACCGAGTCGTTCCAGTAGCCGATCGCCAGCGTCGGCGACTTCAACCCGACGTGCCCGACCTGCCCCTCCGGGACCTCCTCGCCGGTGCGCACGTCCAGCAGGGCGATCTCGGCGAACGGGTACGGCTTGCCGACGCAGCGGTCGTAGCGGTCGCTGCCGAGCCGGTGGGTGATCCGGAACGCGCCGTGGCCCATCTCGGTGGAGCCGAGCATGTCGACGAACTTGGAGCCGGGCACGTCGACCATGCCGTCCCGGGTCCAGGTGGGGTGGCTGCCGACGGCGACCAGCCGGCGTACGTGCGACTCGTGCGCGCAGTCGCCGGTGTTGAACCAGTTGCGCACCGAGCTGAGGTCGCGGGTGCTCAGGTCGACGCGGGCCAGCTCCGACCAGGTCACGGCGAAGCCGAACACGCCGGTCGGACGCCACCGCTCGATCGCGTCGAGGATCGTCTCGGCGCTGCGCGCGAACGGGCCGCCCTGCGCCGACAGGCAGAGCAACTGGTAGCCGTTGCAGAGCGCCTGGTTGAGCGTGATGATGCCGGCGGCGTGCGCGGCCGGCAGCGCGGACAGCTCCCGCACCTCGCCGTACGGCCGGGACTCGGTGAGCCGCACCGCGCGGATCGCGGCGAACAGGCCGTGGTGCGAGTGAACGATCGCCGCCGGCACCCGGGTGGTGCCCGAGGAGTGGGTGATGGCGACCGGGTCCTCCGGGTGGTGCCGGTGGTGCGGCGGCGCCTGCGCGGGGTCACCGGCGCCGGTCTCCGCCGCGTCGCCGAGGATCGGCACGCCGAGGTCGTGCTCGCGCAACGCGGCGTGGTCGGCGTCCACCACGACACCGACGCCGCGCAGCCGGCGGACGAACTCGGCGGCCAGCTCGACAGGCATGTTGCCGTTCATCAGCGCCGGGATGGCACCGAGCCAGGTGAGGGCCAGGAAGGTGAGAAACACGTCCGGCGCGGACGTCACGTACACCGCGACCGGGTCCCGCCGGCCGATGCCACGCGCGGCGAACCAGGCCGCCCGGGCGGCCACCCGCTCGGTGAGCGTGGCGAGTGACAGCGGGGTCCAGGCGGGGATCCCGTCCACGTCGACGTCGAACGTCACCCGGGGCATCCGCATGTCGGCCCCGTGCTCGGCCAGCCGCAGCAGGACGTTGCCCGCGCCCAGTTCCTGGTCCGCCGCCAGGGTCGCCCGGAAGTTGTCGGCACCCAACGCGTTGCCTCCTCTGTGTGACACGCCCACCGAAGCCACGCCCCCGCGCGCCCTCACCGCGCGAGGACACGATCAGGCTAGAGCGCCCGTCACGGCGAGACAATGGTCTATATAGGACGGTCAGGAGACCTCGCGGTTGAACAGGTGCGACGACCAGAGGAGGCTCGCGGCGGCCAACCCGACCATGATGAGCGCGCCCTGCCACACCACGGTCTGGAAGATCTGGCCGGCGAACAGCGCCCGCATCCCGTCGGTGGCCCAGGCGAACGGGTTCCAGAGCGCGACCCGCTGGATCCACATCGGCGCGAGCACCAGCGGAATGAGCACGCCGGCGAGCAGCGAGATCGGCTGACCCACGGTGTTCACCAGCACGCCGAGGCTGTTCTCGTTGCGGACCAGCAACGCGATGTCGTACGAGATGGACGTGCTCAGCAGCACCATCACGCCCAGCAGCCCGTACGAGACGAGCAGGTTGACCAGGTGCACGCGCAGGCCGAACGGCAGCGCCACAAGCGTGACCACGACCGCCTGCGTCACATTGAGACACACGTGCATCAGCGCCCGGCCGAGCAGCAGCGCGGTGCGGCTCACCGGCGTCACCCGGCACCTGTCGATGATGCCCGCGCGCAACGCGCTGAGCAGCCCGTAGCCGGCGAACAGGCCGCCGAACAGCCCCATCGCCACGAACAGGCCGGGCACGTAGATGCGGTAGGCGTCGGCGTACGTGGACGCGCCCCGGTCGACCATCACCACCTTGAGGAACGGGGCGAAGAGGATGAGGTAGGTGATCGGCTGGGCCAGGCTGAACGCGACCATCACCGGGTTGCGCACCATCAGGCCGGCTTCCTGCTGAAAGATCAGCCAGGTGTCACGGACGAGTCGCACCGTCACTCCTCAAGCGAACGGCCGGTCTTGGCCAGGAACACGTCGTCGAGGCTGGGCCGGCGGGTCTCGATCGCGGCCGGCTCGACGCCCCGGTCGTAGAGCGCCCGCATGATCTGCGGGATGGCCGTGGCGGCGCTGTCGACGTAGAGCCGCAGGGTGGCGTCGACCGGCTCCGCCGCGCGGACGTAGGGCGCCTCGGCCAGCAGCTTCGTCGCGGCCGGCAGGTCACCGCCGGCCGCGGCGACGAGGTCGGGCGCGGCGAAGTCGATCGCGACCACGTCGCCGGAGATCTCGCGCTTCAGGTCGGACGGCGTGCCCTCGGCGACGATCCGGCCGGCGTCGATGATGGACACCCGGTCGCACAGGCTGTCCGCCTCGTCCAGGTAGTGCGTGGTCAGGAAGATCGTCATGCCCTCGTCGCGCAGCCGCCGCACCTCCTGCCACATCCGGGTCCGGCTGGGCGGGTCGAGCCCCGCGGTGGGCTCGTCCAGAAACATCACCTGCGGCGAGTGGATGACGCCGAGCGCCACGTCGAGCCGGCGGCGCTGCCCACCCGAGTAGGTCCTGATCTTCCGGTCGGCGAAGTCGTCGAGCTGGAACGCGCGGATCGCCGCCGCCGCCAGCTCCTGCGCCACGCTCTTCGACCGGCCGTGCATCCGCGCCTGGAGCACCAGGTCCCGGCGGGCCGTCGAGTCGTCGTAGGTGCCGCTGGCCTGCGCCACGAACCCGATCCGCCGCCGCACCTGGGCGGGCGAGCGCAGCAGGTCGACGCCCGCGATCGTGGCCGCTCCCCCGCTGGGCTTCAGCAGCGTCGCCAGCATCCGCAGGGTGGTGGACTTCCCCGCGCCGTTGGGGCCGAGGAAGCCGACGATCTCGCCGCGCCGCACCGCGAAGTCGACCCCGCGTACCGCCTCGACCGTGTTGGCGCCACGGCCGCGACCCACCCGAAACGACTTGCGAAGGCCGGTGGCCTCGATCATCGAGCCTCCTCGTGCGGCGGCCACGCCGGGCCGACCCGCCACGGCGCTCGCGCGGGTGCGTCAGGTCAGGCTAGTGGGGCCCGGAGCGTTGGACAACGGTCGATGTGCGCGGGCCAGCTCGGCGAGGTGAGCGGCGGCGGCCCGGGCACCGCCCGCCGCCGCGAACGACTCCCCCACCCGACACGCCCCGGCCCGGTACGCCGGGTCGTCGAGCACAGCGGTCACCGCCGTGGTCAGCTCCGCCGGGGTGGCCGCGTGGAAGGACACCTCGACGCCGGCCTCGGCGCGCGTCACCTGCCGCGCCACGGCCGGATGGTCGTGCCGGATCGGCGCGACCACCACCGGCACGCCGTGCGCCATCGCCTCGGTGACCGTACCCAGCCCGCCGTGCGACACCACGGCGTCCAGGCGCGGCATCAGCTCCAGCACCGGCACCCGGGGCGCGACGAGCACGTGCGCCGGCGGATCCGGCACCAGCTCCGGCGAGGCGGTAAGGACCACCTGGAGGCGGTCGGCGAGCGGCGCCGTGGCGGCGAGCGTGCGGTGGAAGAAGTCGCGGGCCAGGTGCTCGGCCATCGTCCCGACCGTGACCAGCAGATGCCGACGGTCCGGATCCCAGGCGTCCCAGGCGAAGCCGGGCGCGTGCGGGCGCCGGCCCAGGGCCGGCCCGACGAGCACGCACCGCGCCGGCATCGCCGCCGGACCGGTGAGCGCCGCCGTGGTCAACCCGATCACCAGGTACGGCGAGAAGCGCAGATCCAGCGTCCCGTCGACGGGCAGGTCGGTCATCGCCCACACCCGCGTCAACTGCGCCCGCACGTAGTCGGCGAACTCCGGCATCTCCTCGCCCGGCGGCGTCAGCTCCAGCATGCCGACGCAGAACGTCGCCCACGGCAGCCCGTGCCGGTGCGCGGCGAGCGCGCCGGCCAGCGCGTACTGGTCGGCGACCACCACGTCCGGCCGGTAGTCGACGACCGCCCGCTCGGCGGCGTCCCGGATGAAGCGGTTGGCCGGCAGCACGTGCCCCTCCCAGAGGCTGCGCACCGAGGCCATCCCCGTCCCGCCGTCCGGGCGGTAGTGACGCTTGCCGGTGGGATAGAGCGTGGCGTCCGCGCCGATCATCGGCCGCAGGTCGCTGCGCGGCCCGCACCACGCCACCTCGTGCCCGGCGGCCTCAAGCTGCTGGGCGATGGCGTAGGGCGCGTTCAGATGCGAGTGCACCGGCAGCACCACGAAAAGGAACCGAGCCACGTCGATATGATGGCACGCGTGACGGTGTACGGATGACGGCGATCGACGCCGTCTCGGTGTTCCTGCCGAGCCACCGGGTGCCGATCGAGACCCTGGCCGCGCCGCTGCGCCTGACCGAGATGCAGATCCGGCTGTTCCGGCGGTTCCACGGCCTGACCGAGGTGCGCCGCGACCCCGCCCGGTCCCTGCCCGACCTGCTGCTGCGCGCGGTCGACGGCCTCACCGCGCTACGCGGCGCCGAACACCGGGTGCGGTTCGTCCTGTACGGCCGCGCGTTCCCGGTGGTCAGCCCGTACCCGGCCAACCCGCTGCACGACGTCTGCCGGGCGCTCGGCCTGAGCCACGCGCTCGCGTTCACCCTGACCCAGCAGTCCTGCGCCAGCGCGCTCACCGCGATCGAGGTGGCCGGCCGGCTGCTCGCCGCCGAACCGCACCAACCGGGCGAGGAGCCGCTCGCGCTCGTCCTCACCGGGGAGAAGGCGTTCACCCGCGACGCCCAGTTCATCCCGGAAACCTCGATGTTCAGCGAGGGCGCGTCCGCCTGCCTGGTCAGCGCGCACGGCGACCGGGACCGGCTGCTGGCGTACGCCTGCGCCCAACGCGGCGAGTTCGACGTGGCCGGCGGCGAGTCCCCGGCCCGGTTCCAGCGCGCGTACCGGCCGGCGCTGGCCGACGTGATCGGCCGCGCCCTGGCCGACGCCGGGGTGGGGCTGGCGGACCTGCGGCTGGTGCTACCGCACAACGTCAACCTGATGACCTGGAAGCGGCTGTGCAAGCTGATCGGGCTGCCGCTGGAGAAGGTGGTGCTGGACAACATCACCGGGGCCGGGCACGTCTACTGCGCGGACGCGTTCGTCAACTACCGCACCGCCCGGGAACGCGACCTGCTGCGCCCCGGCGACCGCTACCTCGTCGCGGCCGTCGGCGCCGGCGACGGGGCGACGTTCGCCGCCATGGTGTTCGAACACTGACCTGGGAGGCGTCCTGCTGCACCTGATCCGCGCCGCGCGCCGGGAGTTCACCGGCGCGGCCGACCTGCTCGCCGACCCCGACCTGCGGGACCGGACCGCCGAATACCTGACGGACCTGACCCGCCCGTACGGCCTGCCGGTCGACCCGGCGGCGCTCGGCCAGTCCTACGGGGAGATGGCCGCTTCGCTGATCCCGGCGCTCGTGCCCGACGACGAGCCGGTGGACCTGCTGGTGCTGGCGTTCGCCGTGCACGACGCGCTGCCCGGCCGGGCCACCGCCGCGTACCTCAGTCACGTCTGCCCGGGGACGCCGATGTCGTTCGCGCTCTGCGACCAGGGCTCGGCGGCGGCGTTCACCGGGCTGCGGATCGCTGGCGCCCAGCCGGCGGGCCGCCGTTCGTTGGTGCTCGCCGTCGAGCAGTCCGTCCTGCCGTACGACCCGGGGGTTGCCGTGCCGGAGCGGCACCGGGCCGTGGCGCTGCTGCTCGGCGGCGGCCCGGCCGTCGGGGGTGACCCGCCGCCGGGCGGCGGGCCGGCTGCCGGCGCGGGCGCGCGGGTGACGGCGTTGCGGCAATGCGCGGACGTCGCGCCGGAGGACGTGGCCGGGCTGGCGGCGGCCGAGCTGCGCGGGCTCGGCGCCGGCCGGGCGGATGTGGCGGTGGTGCTTGGCGCGGGCCTCGCCGGGGTCGCGAACGGGGTCGTCGCATCCGGCGGGAAGCCGGTGACGGTGGCGCCGCCGGGGCAGCCGTCCACCGGTGTCTGGTGGGCGCTGCTGGACCGACTCGACGACGGTCCGGTACGGCCCGGGACGGTGGTGGTCGCCGACTACGACCCTGAGCTGCGCTACCTGTGTCTGGTGGCGATCGTGACGGGGCATCCGCACGAGACTTTCGATACCGATGGCAGGAACGAGGGCAGCGAATAACCGGCGCGGAGATGCTCGGTCGAGCACGACGTCCACCAGCATCCGGAGCCGAGAAGAGCCTGCTTTTCGATTGGACACTCGAACGAGCCTGGAGGTCCAAGGTTTCCAATCTGCATCGCAGCCGAAGGAGATCGTCGGAAAAGCCCCGAGCTGCAAGCTAATCCCCCGACTTCATGAACGTAGTCACCTCGAAACGAATCGGACTTGCCGGATCGCCGACGTCAGCAACGCGGACCAGGGAAAATCGCCCCTCATCAGTAACCACACAGACGGTGAGCCCCCTTTTGACCTTAGTTCGAGCGATGCTTCCGATCTTGTATCCGCTAGTCGCCATGCATGTTTCCCCGGTAGCTTCACTGCCGACAATCAGGTTGTTGTCCTGAATGGGAAAGCGCGCCGATCCTTCTCCAAAACAGAGGCCATCACAATAAAATTGCCAGCCCAGATCAACTTTGGCGCGATCGTCGACGATCGAACCCCATTGCGGGTCATCCGGCGGCGCATCAAGGTCGATGCGTTTTCCGTATGCGACGGTCACCAAGCCTTTGTGGTATATGTCACCGATAGCAACATCTGCGGAGGGCGAGGAGGGGGGAGCGCCCTGTGGATTGCCCTGTTCGCGAAGCCGCGCATTCTCGCTTTGTATAGCCTGAACCTGCTTCTGCAGATCCTGGATCTGCTTATGCGCGTTGTCGACATCCTGTTGCGCCGTCGCGGACTCGGCTTGGGCGTCCGTCTTGGCCTTGTTTGCCCAGATGCCATAGATTCCAGTGACGATAGCGGCCGCGAGCCCCACCAAGGCCGCCATCAACTGAAGCCATTCGCGCGCGGTGCGCTCTTTGGGAACCTGGTCCTTCAATTGATCTTGTGGTATCACCCTGATCCAATCAAGAGCCGCGAAACCAACGATTCACTTGCACCGCATCGTATCGAGATCGTCAAACACAGAATTTCATCCCAGCGGGCGCAGTGGAATTGCCTGCCGCCGCGCCAATGCTGATTAAAGCTCCAGATCTGCACGAATTGCCCGTATTTGCGATCACTGAGCCGACGCCGGTCCCGCGAACCTCGGGGTGCCACCGACGTCAAACCTGGTTGCTGGCTACGTCCGAGCCGCGACCTCCGAGGCAAGGCCACCGCGATCGCGCAGACAGGGCTTACTCAAATGCCGCCGAGTGGACGCCCTACCTGCCGGCTGCTGCCGTTACGCTGCGTGGCCGGACTTCGGCCAAGGCGCCTTCCCGAGCTGCCGTGAGCGGACGCTGTGAAGAGACGGGCAACGGGTCCGGCGGTTGTACGATTCGGTTCGCGTTGAGGGGGCGGTTGGTGGGCGAATCCGCGAGCGTGGCATTGATGATCGCTTCGCATGAGTACCAGCGTCGCGTTCAACAGGCCCAGGCCGCCTCGGCCCGGGTGGATCAGACGCCGACCATCCTTGGAACCGGCCTGACGCTACTGCTGTCCACGCTGGTGGCGATCTACGCGGCGACCTGGCCTGCCGATCGGAGCCCGGTTCTGGCTTGCCGTAGCGGCCGTGTGCGCCATGTCGTCGGCGTTTACTCTGCTGGTCAGCTATCGGGACTTCGTCGCCCGCGGCAGTCTGACGGAGGCCGAGAAGGCGCAGACCAGACTGCGCCACTACTTCGTCAGCCAGGCGCCCGAAGTCCAGCCATATCTGTCGGACACCATCTATGACGACTGGCCGACACCGTTCAACAACCCTCGGGGCAGCAAGACCTTCGCCGCCTGGCTTGTCCTGGTGGCGCTGGCGTCGTTGTTCCTCGGCACAGCCACCGCCGCCGCGGTTCACGGTCTATCCCAGGTCAGCAGCGTCGTCACGCTCATCGTCAGCATCGCTGTCGCGGCATCGACCGGCGCTGGCCTGGCCGCTGTGTTGATGCGCCTGGCACGACGTCAGGCCCGCCTTGACCGACCGATGTACCCGACGCCCAGACCGACACACGACGACGAGCAAGATATCGACCGTCCCGACTCGACACCTACCGTTTGATGTCCATATCTGCATCTGCCGCTGTCGGCGCGCGATCAGCGAGTACAACACGACCGCGGGTACGCTTCCGTGGTGCGGATCGACTTGGTTGCCCTGGTTGTCGAGGAGTATGACCCGGCGATCGCATTCTTCATCGGCGTACTCGGCTTCGACCTTCTCGAGGACACTCCATCGCTGACCAATGACGGACGACCCAAGCGATGGGTCGTCGTCCGGCCCCCGGGTGCCCAGACCGGGATTCTGCTCGCTCGCGCCGACGGAAGACACCAGCGTGCCGCTGTCGGTAACCAGGTAGCCGGCCGGGTCGGGTTCTTCCTCCGTGTCGACGACTTCGACGCTGCTTACCGGCGGATGGGCGAGGCCGGCGTCACCTTCGTCCGCGGACCGCGGACCGAGCCCTACGGCCGGGTTGCGGTCTTCCTCGACATCGCCGGCAACCGGTGGGACCTCCTCGGCGCGACCTGACGTCACCGCATTCGCCAGCCGAGCCACCGACACCAGCGGCCGGGCTGTTTGGGCTTCACCAGAGTGACCCGGCGGATAGGTTACCGACCTCGGCCGGGGCCCGGCAATCCTCCGCGCCGTACACGGGTATCGCGGCCGGGTCCGAAGTCGATTATCGCGGCCGGGTCCGAAGTCGATGTCGTCGGTCGACGGCTTGTCGTCGAGTTCCGCCATCGCGATTTCGATCCGTTCCGCGCGAGTCCGCGCGTCGCGCCGCGCGGCCCAGGCCGCATCCCGGCGAGTGCGGCAGCGCCTCGGCAGTCGACTGGGGCCACGCGGCCCGGATCCGGCAACCGGGATCCGGGCCGCGCGCCGTCGGGCGATCAGCCGTTCGGGTTGCCGACGCCGGTGAGGATCCGGCTGCGGAGGTACCGGCCCGCCTCGGTCAGCACGCCGTTGCCGGTGAAGTTCGCACCGGCGCAGGTGCCCTGCTGGAACGCCGAGTTGGTTTCCCGGCCGTCGGAGAAGCTCCACATCCCGTACGAGATCTTGTTGCTCTTGAGCAGGTCCAGCCAGGCGGTGGTGCTGGCGAAGTCGTTGGTGCCGTCGCCGGTGAAGGTCTGCGTGCCGAACTCGCTGACGAACAGCGGCAGGCTCTTCGCCGCCCGAGCCACCACCGCGCGCCGGTCGGCGCCGTGCGAGGCCGCGTAGAAGTGGAACGTGTACATGACGTTCTCGGCGTCGACCGGATCGTTGACGACCTCGGTCTCGTCGCTGCCCTCGCTGAGGCCCAGCGACGAGAAGCCGCGGGTGCCGACCAGCACGACGCTGTCCGGCGAGTTCTTCCGGATCACCGGGATCACCTGCTCGGCGTACGTCTTGATGCCGTCCCAGCTGACCCCGTTCGGCTCGTTCGCGACCTCGTAGAGCACGTTGTCGTTCGCCGCGTGCCGGGCCGAGACGTCCGCGAAGAACGTCCTGGCCAGATTCAGGTTCACGTTGGGGTCGCCCGGGGTGAGGATGTGGAAGTCCACCAGGACGTAGAGCCCGAGCCGGGTGGCCTCGTCGACGAGGCCGTTCACCTTGGCGGTGAAGCCGACCGGGTCGGTCTCCAGGCCGCCCTCCTGCACGTACATCGACAGCCGGATGAAGTCGGCGTTCCAGTCGGTGCGCAGCGCCGCGAGCGAGTCGGCGTTCACGCAGTTCGGGAAGAACTGCAGGCCGTGGCTACTCATGCCGCGCAGTTGGATCGCCTCGCCGGCCTCGTTGCACAACTGCACACCGCACACGCTGAGCTGACCGTTGACCGCCACGGGCGTACCGGCCGGCGCGGACGTGGATGCCCCCGGCACGGCCGCGGATTCGGCGGGTGCCGGCTCGGCCGCCGCGCCGGTCGTCGGGGCGGTGGTGGGCTTGGTGACCGGTGCCGCCCTGGTGCCGTCGCTGAGCGCACAGGCCGACAAGCCCTCGGCGTCGAGGTCGGGCTTCGCGGCGTTACGGCCGATCGCCGTCTCGATCCGGTTGATGGTGGCGAATCGCTTGTCCCGCAGCGGGCCGAGGACCGCGTTCCGGGCGAAGTCGGGACCGCCCTGACCGACCGAGTCGCGCAGCCGCTTGTCGGCCTCGGCGATCTGGGTGTCGAGCAGTTCGAGGTTGCGCCGCACCTCGGCCTGCTGTGGAGCCGGGATGTTCACACCGACGGTGACCTTCGGGCAACTGACGGTGGGCGCCGACTCGTCGGCGGAGGCGATGCCCAACCCGACGCCGACGGCGAGAACCGCGACCCCGGCGACGGCGCCGAGCCGCCAACGACGCTCTGACCTGCGTGACCTGCCGAACCTCGAACTGCCCATCGGAACCGCCACCTCTCGCCGGGTGTCTCACATCCGTACCGAGGGGTTTACGGGAGCGCTCCCGCCACGGATCAGCCCGCACCCTTGTCATGTTGCGACAGGTACCTTGTTATGGCAAGGTATTGGTATGCAGACCGATCCGAAGCTCGTGGCGCTGCGGCGCGGCCTGCTGGAGCCACTCGTCCTGGCCGCGGTCGAGTCCCGGCAGCGGTACGCGGCGGAGATCCTCGCCGCGCTCCAGGAGGCAGGCTTCCCCACCCAGGAGGGCACGCTCTACCCGCTGCTGAGCAGGCTCCGACGAGACGGCCTCGTGCACCACGAGTGGCACGAGTCGCCGTCCGGGCCGCCCCGGAAATACTTCTCCCTCACGGATGCCGGCAGAAGCCAACTCGCCGCGTTCCGCGACTACTGGAACGAGTTGACCCGCATGATCAACACGATGGGACGATGACCCGTGAACGAGCCGACAGCCATTCGTCTCACCGGTCACGTCGCGGCCTATCCCGCCACCGCCGAAGCACGCGACGCCCTGCGGCAGTATCTCGACGAGGCGCGACGCGCGCTGAGCGGCGACCCGGACGCCGACGAGATCGTCCGAGATCTCGAATCCGCGATCGGCGACCGGTTGGGCGCGCTCACCGACTCGGGCGACGAGCCGGTTACCGGCGCCCAGATGGCCACGATCCTGGCCGAGCTGGGGCCGGTGAGCCCCGCACGCCCCGCGCCGCCCTCCCCCGTCGAGGGACGGCCGCGTGGCCGGTTCTGGTGCCGGATCGACGAGGGCAAGTGGTTCGGCGGCGTCTGCCTCGGCATCGCGGCGTACGGCGGGTTCCGCGTCGACTGGGTACGAACCGTCGTGTTGCTGCTGACCCTGCTCACCGGTGGCGCACTCGCCGTACCGTATCTGGTCCTGCTGCTCCTGCTCCCCGTCGTCCCGACGGTTGCCGACTACGAGCGCCAACGGGACGGCAGGTGACCAGGTAGGCGCGATCGTGCCGACGTCTGGACGCGGCCCGGCACCGAACTGCCTCGTTGAGCACGTCCTGTCGGCGGCTACCGTGCCCTGATGGCCATGTCGTCCCATCTCGCCCGGCTGCGGACCATTCTCGGCCACGAGTTGATCCAGCTCCCGTCGGTGTCGGTCCTCGTCGTCGACGACCACGCCCGGCTCCTGCTGGTGCGTCACGCCGGCAGCTCGGACGGGTGGGCGGTGCCCGGCGGCGCGGTCGACGTCGGCGAGTCACCGGCCCAGGCGGCCATCCGGGAGATCCGCGAGGAAACCGGCATCCAGATCGGCACGCCGCGACTGCTGGACGTGCTCGGCGGCGCCGACTACGAGGTGACCTATCCCAACGGCGACCGCGTCGCCTACGTCACCGCCGTCTACCGGGCCGGCCACACGGACGGGACCCCGACGCCCGACCACGACGAGATCAGCGAGCTGGGCTGGTTCACCCCGACGCAGCTACCCGGCGTGGATCTCAACCGGTTCGCCCGCGCGCTGCTGCGGGCCACCGGCCACCTCATCACCTGACGGCGTCGAGCCGCACGGCACGGACAATTCGACGGAACCGTACCGGTGAGCAAGGATGCGGTCCATGAGCCATCAGCACCACGTCTTCCGCAACCCCCCGCCGGCAGCACCGGGCGAGGTACGTGCGGCGCTCGACTGCGGTGAGCTTTCCCGTGCCCTGGACGCCATGGTCGGCGCGGTCCTGCATGGCGATGGAGACTGGCAGGAGCTTCAGGAACTCTATCTTGGCCTGCTCGATCACGAGGACAGACAGGTGAGGCTGCTTGCCGCGACGTGCCTGGGACACCTGGCGCGGGTCCATGGCCGGCTGGACGAGGACCGGGTGGTTCCCGAGCTACGCCGCGTCGGCGCGACCGGCGCGTTGAGCGACATCAGGATCTACCTCCACCCGCGCCGTCCGCCTTGGTATGGGCGCGTGTGGAAGGCCATCCGGATGGCCGCGGGACCGCACCGTCGCCAATAGACTTTTGGTACGAGTCGCCGCCGTCCAGAACCGCCGGATGGACGTGCTCGTCACGCTCGACGAGGTGTACGCCATCGCCCGCGATTCTGCCGGGCAGGCGTCGAGTCGGATCGCGGCGACGGCCAGCTCCTGCTTGGCGGCGAAGTGGTGGTGGAGGCCGCCCCGCCCGGGCCAGGCCGACACACCTCGGCGGCGACGTCCTGGGCACGCTGGTCGACCGTGTGACGCGCGCCGAGTCCGTGGCAGCCACTGTCATGCCGATGAGCGGATGTTTCTCATCCTCGCGTTTCGGTCGCGGCGGTGAACTGGATGGTCCGGTCGCTGACGAGGTCGGGGCAGCGGACGGGAAGGTCGTGGCCGGCTTCGGGGACGGTCTCGGCGCGTGCGCCGGGGATCTGCGCCCGGATCCGGGTGGCCACCGACTGGGCGTCGTACATCTGGCTTCTTTCGCCGAGCAGTGCCAGGGTCGGGGCGGTCACCCTGCCCAACTCTTCGTCGGTGAGCTCGGGGGGATTGAGATGGCGGCGACGGAAGGCGGTGCTGGCTCGCAGCAGTCGCATCAGGTCGTCCTCGAGCAGAGTTGCGTTCCGCAGGACGCGCGCTGCGAGGCGGCGGAACGGCGCGGGGCTGAATGCGGCCAGCCCGCCCAGCATGATCCAGGCGAGGAAGCGACCGCTGACACGGCCGAAGCCGGCGGGGTCGAGCAGGGTGATCGTTTCGGCACGGCCAGGCAGGTGCAGGTTGTACTGCAAGGCGATCCAGCCGCCGTAGGAGACGCCGACTAGATGAGCGCGCTCGACTCCCAGTGCGGTGAGGGCCCCGTCCAGCCAGTCGGCCCAGTCGCGGCCGTTGTACAGCGGTTTTTCCTGCACCGAGCGTCCGGGCTCGCCGACCGGGTCGATGGCGATCACCGGCCGCGTCGCGGCCAACCGAGACATGTAGTGGAGCCACGACAGTGCGTTGCCGCCGGCCCCCGGTAGCAGCACGAACGGGATGCCTTCACCGCCGGTCTGGTACGCCCTGGTTACGCCGAAGCTGGTCGGCACGTCGACCGCGACCGCATCGGCCGGCCAGCGCCGCAGACGCAAGTCCTCGTACGCCCGCGCGAACCGCGTCTGCGCCTTGTCGCTGGCGAAGCTACTGATCCCGGCAGCTGGCATGCTGTCGCCACCTCATCCGACGTTTCTTGATACGAGCGTATCATCAAAGCCATAGACGTCCATCCCGGAAACGGATCACCGTGCCCAAACGTGTGGATCACGAGATACGCCGTCGGCAGATCGGGGAGGCGCTGTTGCGCATCGCCAGCGCCCGCGGTCTGCACTCCGCCAGCATGCGCGAGGTGGCCGCCGAAGCCGGCGTCTCCCTCCGCCTGGTGCAGTACTACTTCCACACCAAGGAAGAGCTACTGCTCAGCTCCTTGGCCTATCTCGGCGAACGGTTGGCCACGCGGGTCGAGAGCCACATCCGCGCCTGGGGCCCGGTAACCCCCCGCAGCGTCGTCTACGGCACGCTCACCGCAATCCTGCCCACCGACACCGAGAGCCTCGACATGACCAGGGCCTACACCGGCTACTACACCCTGGTCTTCACCGATCCGGACCTCGCCACCCGGCACGGCGCCACCTACCCCGACAAGCTCGAACGGCTACTCGCCGGGCAACTCAGCGCCGCACAGCAGGCCGGCCAGATCGACGCCACCCTGGACCCAGAGACGACCGCCGCCGGGCTGCTCGCCCTCACTAACGGCCTCGGTGCAAGCGTGCTCGGCGGCCAACGAGACGGCGAAACCGCACTCGCCGTTCTCACCTACCACATCGATCGCTTGTTCAAGCCCTGACCACCGAACCGACGACATCACGAAGAAACGACCCGAGCAGCGGCATGCACGATTGGCCACGCACCAACGGCATCCGCACATGCCGCCGACCGGGCGTCACGGTGAGTCATCGATGCACGGTGGCGATTGATGTGTGTATGGCCGAGTTGGGCGCGAAGGTGATCATCGGAAATAAGTCGCGCCGTCTAACACAGCGTCGAGCCAGCGTTCATACCACCCGAGGAAGTCGGCATCGTTGGTGAAGGTCGGTCCGGTCGAGGTATCGCTATTGTCGGTGACGCGGCTGCGGGCGGGTCCGCTGACCACAAGGATGGACAGGTAGCCGCAGCCCTGATCACTCAGCGCCAGCGTCCCGGTATATGGCTCGTCGTCGTCACCGGGCGCAACGTCAGTCGGCCAATCTGAGTACACCCGTCCCGGCTCAGCGGGGAAAGGCTTGCTCAGCGTGTTCGAGTCGGGCATGCCCCACAGGCTGGTGGCCCAGTCCTGAAGAGAGTGCAGGCCGTAGTACGGGCCGGCACCACCCCAACGGCCCGGCCCGCCGTGCCCGATCACGGTGATGAACGCCCGGTAGTCCTCCGGTAGTGAAACGCCGTGCTCACGTTCGAATGCAGCGACCTCGGTCTGGGGCAACGGCGGACCCAGTTCGAATCGGTGAGCCGACGCCCCGAACATGACTGACTTGCCTGGCCGTCTCGCTGCGACAGCCAGTTTCTCCGCTACCCGGTCGAGGCGCGCCGACAAGTGGGGATCAGCAGTCACGCGATCATTGTGACGCGTACCTGCGGAACTTGGAGAACGGCAGCGCTCACGACCCGGCGTAGGGAGGCAAGCAACACGAGCTGGCTCTGCACGCTCATGCCGCAGGTCGGGCGCGTTCACGGTTGAATCCGTCGACTCCGGCCACAGTCCGTGAGCGGCGCGGCGCGGCACGGCTCCCTTCTTGGCGAGAATCGGGCGTTCGGGATCGGACCGCGCGTGCCACGTCGTGTCGGAGAATGCGTTGATGTCGCACCCACGCATCCTCGTCTCCCCTTCGCCGTTGGGCGCACGTGCGCGGAAGTTCTTGACCGCGCACGCGCGGGTGGTGCCAGTCGAGGCAGGTCCGAGTGACGACGAGTGCCGGGATGTGATGCGTTCGGTGCTCGGGTACAGCGACGAGGGTGCCCTGGCCACGTTCCGGCGCATTCAGCGTCGCTACTCGGGGTTGACCTATTTCAGCCGGTTCCGTCGTGCCGAGATCGTCTTCGATCCTGCCTTCGAAGTCGATCCCGAAACAGGGCAGGTCGCCTTCGAGTACGCCGTCATGGACGCTGCGCCCGACGGTTGCCGCAGCGGCTTTGTGCGGCCCGACGAAACCGTGTGGTTCGGCAACCTGCACGTTGATGCGCCGGCGTTTCCCTCACTCGACCACTTCTTGGAGTGTGATGCCCTGCTCCACCATGCCCACCAGCAGCGGCTCGAGTCCACGGAGACGCCGCCGGACGCCAATGCCCATCTCACCGCCCTACGTGCCCGTCACCCGCGCCTGCAGCCGGTGAACTCGGCGAGCGGGTTCTCGGTCGGATGGTGGAGTGATCATGAAAGGCTCGTATGCATCAACGGCCTTGACGCACGGCTGGCAGCCGACGGACATGGCATGAGCCCTGTGCCGACCGTCGTGATGACCTGGCTCGTCGACGAAGCCTTGCGATAGGGGCCACCCGCAGCCACTGAGGTTCCGCCGAATCGACGCACCGTCAGGCGCGGGCGTGGGCGTGGTCGGCCGCGGCGGCGCGGGCGGCTCGCACGAAGGCCGCGACGTGCCGTGACCGGCTGCCCTCCGGCCACGCCACGACCAGCGTCGCAGGCGGGGCGTCTCGCACCGCACGGTACGTCACGCCGCGGTGGGGCCGGTCCAGCGCCGACTCGCCCACCATCGCCACCACCCGACCCAGCGCGACGAGCTGCATCAGCTCGCCGACGTCGCCCACCACCGGTCCGGGGCCGCGGTCGACTGCCTCCGGCCACTGCGGCATCGTCTCGCCGGCCAGGTCCGCCAGGCACACGCTGTCACAGGCCACCAGCCGATGCCCCTCGGCCAGGGCAACCACCCGCCGCTCCACGCTGAGCGCCTCGCTTGCCAACCCCTGTAGGTCGTTCTGCGGATGGTGCAACAGGCCCACGTCGGCTCGCCCGCTGTGCAGCATCGCGGCCCGCTCGCCCAGCGAGAACGCGAACTGCACCGGCAGCGCGTCCGGTTCCGACTCGTACGCAGCCAGGATCCGCGGCAGCAGGCCCCCGTCGCCGCCGGGCTTCATCGCGAGTACCAGCGAACGCTGGGCAGCGCCGGCCCGACGCGATCGGCGTACCGCCGCCGATATCGCATCCAGCGCCAGGCGGGCCTCGTCGAGCAGCACCTCACCCGCCGCGGTGAGTTGATTGCCGCGGCTCGTGCGCTCCAGCAGCGCGACACCCATGCGGTGTTCCAGCCGCCGGATCGCGCGGGACAGCGGAGGCTGCGCGATGCCGAGGCGGGCCGCGGCCCGGCCGAAGTGCAGTTCCTCGGCGACTGCCACGAAGTACCGCAGCTCGCGGGTCTCGACGTCGTCCATACCGCAACGGTATCGGGCGCCCACCCGATCGGTCTTGGACGGCGGTCTCGCCGCGCTGGTCGGATAGGGGTATGTCGACAACAAGGATCGCCCTGGTGACCGGGGCCAACCGGGGTATCGGCGCGGCGATCGCGCAAGGTCTCACCGAGCGCGGCATGACCGTGGTCGTCGGGGCGCGCGACGCCGCCTCCGGCGAGCAGACCGCGCAACGTCTCGGCGGCCGTGCGGTGCCGCTCGACGTGACCGACGACGGCTCGGTGCGCGACGCTGTCGCTCAGGTGGAGCAGTGGTACGGACGGGTCGACGTGCTCGTCAACAATGCCGGCATCTCGGGCGGTCCCGCGGGTCAGCTCGCCGGCGAAGTGGACTTGGCGGTCATGCGTGCGGTGTTCGACACGAACCTGTTCGGCGTGGTGCGGCTCACCGAGGCGTTCCTACCGCTGCTGCGCAAGGCGGTTGGCGCCCGCGTCATCAATGTCTCCAGCGGCACCGGGTCGATGGCCTGGCAGTCCGACCCGGGCCGTGCCTTCGGCTCGTCGCAGATCGCGCTCGCCTACCCGACGTCGAAGGCGGCACTGAACATGCTCACCGTGCTGTACGCCAAGGCCCTGGCCGCCGACGGGATCACGGTCAACGCCGTGGCGCCCGGCGCATGCGCCACGGACTTCGCCGCCGCACTGGGCCTGTCGCTGGAGCGTACCGCTGAACAGGGCGCCGCGATCGCCGTACACCTGGCAACCGTGCCGGACAGCCCGACCGGCGCGTTCCTGCAGGACGACGGGCCCGTCCCGTGGTGAGCCGAAGAGCCCACGCCCCGTCCGCGGCACTCAGCCCGGGCTAGCTGACCCGGCGTTGGATGCGCCACAGGCCGACCGCTGCGAGCAGCGCGCTGAGCCCGAGATACAGCGCCAGCTCGATCCACTGGAAGGGCCAGAATCGCCGGTTGGGCTGGTAGACCAGGTCCACGTGCAGGTCGAGCTTGCCGAGACATACCGCAGTGTCACCGAACGTCCCGGTGGCGCCGGTCTTCGGGGCGTTGGTGAAGCACTCGTCGAAGGCGGCGTCGGACAGTTGCCGGCCGTCGGGTGTCAAGAGCTTGCTGGTGTCCGTGACCCAGGCGTCCGGTACCTCCAGCCCCCCGACGACCGGCCCGCCGGTGATGCTGCCCAGCATTCGGGCCTGGTTGATGGCGTCGGCACTCATCGCCACGGTGACCCGCTCGGCGGGCAGGTAGTGCGGTCGCAGCAGGTTCGGCACGGCGACCTGCACCGCGATCACGGCGAGGAACACCATCGCCATCGCCGGCAGGGTGCGGCGGACCAGAAGCCCGGTGACGGCGCCGAAGGTGAAGCCGAAGACGGCGTACCCGATGGGCGCGACACCGCGTGCGCCGAACAGGAGTGCGCTGAACCGGTCGCCGGTCACCTGGTCGACTGGGGTCGCCGCCCAGGTCAGCAGGGCGCTGAGTGTGCCGGCTACGGCCATGCTGGCAAGGCCGAGAACCGTCAGCTTGACCGCGAGCCAGCGGCGGCGGGGCACGCTTTGGTTCCACACCAGCCGATGGGTGCCGGTCTCCAGTTCCCGGGCGATGAGCGGCGCACCCCAGAACGCACCGATGAGCGCGGGTACCAGACCGGCGCCGGCGGCGAGGAACAGCATCGTCTGCCCGTACCGGCTCGGAAGCTGGGATGTGTCACGTGCGGCATGGATGTCTCCGCCGAGTTGGAGCAAATAGATGGCGGCCAGGACCAAGAGGATCGCTCCGACGAGCGCCTGGATGCGGAACTGCCGCAGGCTCATCCTGATCATCGTGGCACCGCCGCACTCGCGCGGGGCGCGGCACCCGTTCCGGCGGCCCGCGACATGTAGGCGAGGACCAGCTCCTCCAGCGTGACCGGCTCGGCGTCCCCGGCCCGTACCGCTGCGTCGCCCCGGACCAGGGCGCGGCCGTGCTCCGCCCAGATGACCTCGACCCCGGCGGGTATCGTGGCCGGCATCTTCGCCGGATCGCCGACGATCCGGCGGTGCGCGGTGAGCAGGTCCCGGACCGGACCGGCGATCTGGATGCGCGAGGCGCAGAGCACGACGAGGTAGTCACAGACCTGCTCGACGTCGCTCAACAAGTGCGACGAGAGCACGGCACTGGCGCCGAGTTCGCCCACGAACTCCACGAGGCCGCGCATGAAGTCCATGCGTGCCAGGGGATCCAGCGCGGCGGCGGGCTCGTCGAAGATGAGCAGCTCGGGTCGCTTCGCAGCGGCGATGGCCATCGCGAGCTGCGCGCGCTGGCCGCCGGAGAGCCGGCCCGCCTTCTGTGCGGGGTCCAGGCCGACCTCCACGATCCGCCGCTCGGCCAGCGCCGGGTCCCAGGACGGGTTCAGCCACGCACCCATCTTCAGATGGTCGGCGACGGTGAACGCGGCGTACACCGGGGTGTCCTGGGCGACGAAGCCGACCCGGGCCAGGTGCGCCGCGTCGGCTGCCGGTCTGGACCCGAGGACGGACAACGTACCTGAGGTCGGTCCGATCAGGCCGCAGGCCAGTTGGAGGAGTGTGGACTTGCCGGCACCGTTCGGGCCGACCAGCCCGACGACATGCCCGCGCGGGATTCTCAGGTCGCAGTCGGTCAATGCGGTGCGGCGGCCGTACCGTTTGGTCAGCCGCTCGGCGTGCAGGACGAGTGGTGTTTGCATAGGCTCATCCTGCGAACGGCGGGCGGGCTGTGCATCGCTCCAAAGCGTGGGGCGGTACGCCGACGACCCTACTTTTGACCGGTTCGCGTTGGGCGGCGATTTCCTAGCGTCCTCGGCATGAACACGACACACCGAATGGCGATGAACGCCATGCTCGGGTTGGTCTCCGTCACCGGGCTCGGGCTCACGGCGTACCTGATCGCGGACAGTTGGGGCGGGCTCTACTGGCTGTTCGACTGCGTGGCCGGGACGGTGGCGGGGGTGCTCGCGCTGCTGCGCGGGCCGCGGCGGACCTGGCCGGTGGCGGGCGGGCTCGCGGTCGCGGCGGTGGCCGTCGTGGTGGCCCGGGTCGCCGGCCTGCCGCAGGAGCCGGGACCGGTCAGCGCACTCGCACTGGCCGTACTCGTCGGATCGGGGATCCGGACGCTGCCGGGACCGCGCGCCGCGGCCGTCGCGGCGGGCGGGTTCACGGTGGTGGTGGGTACCTGGCTGACCGCGCTTCCGGACGCGGCGGGCTTCACCGTGGTGACCGTCGTGAACACAGTCACCTGGCTGGTTGCCGTGGCGCTCGGGACCAGCCTGCGTGCGGCCGGAGGGGCCTCGTAACTTGAACAGGGTGAGCATCTGTCACCGGCTGTTCCGGGCCGCGGCCACGGCGGGACTCGCCGTGGTCTTCCTCGCCGCGATCGGCATCGAGGCCGCGGCGATCGCCCAGACCTGGGGCGTCCGGTACTGGCTGGCGGGCGGTTCGGCCGCCGTCGTGGTCTGTGTGCTGGCGCTGGTACGACGGCGGCAGCGGGCGTGGGCGGCGATCGCCGGTCTTGGGATCGCTGGACTGGCCATCGCGGGGGCCCGGCTGTTCCACCTCCCGACCGAGCCGGGACCGGCCATGGCGCTGGCGCTCGCCGTCCTCGTCGGGTCGGCGGTGCGAGCCCTGCCTCCCGTACCGGCTGGTGTACTTGCCGCCGGAGGGCTCGCGGTGGTCGGCGGCGCCTGTCTCGCCGCACGGCCGCATGCCTCGGGCACCACCTCGGGCGCCTCCGGGGTCGTGTTGATGAATGTCGTGGCCTGGCTCGGCGCGGTCACGGCCGGGCTGGCACTGCGGCTGCTGGACGACCGGGCGGCGGCCACCGCCGAGAAGGTGCGCCGGGACGAGCGGCTGGAACTGGCCCGGGAACTGCACGACGTGGTGGCCCACCACATCACCGGCATGCTGATCCAGGCGCAGGCCGCCCACGTCGTCGCGCGCAAAGACCCGGGGCAGGTGGCCGAGTCGCTGACGGGGATCGAGGCCGCCGGCACCGAGGCGATGCGCGCGATGCGCCGCGTGGTCGGGTTGCTACGCGATGCCGAGGACGCTCCACCCGCCTCGGCCGGGCCGGAACAGCTCGGCGTACTCGTCGAGCGCTTCAACCGGCAGGGCCCGCCGGTGCGCCTGCGGATGCCCGAGCAGAGGACGGCATGGCCACCGGAGGTGACCAGCACCGTGTACCGGATCGTCCGGGAGGCGCTGACGAACGTGGCCCGCCACGCGCCGCACGCCCACGGCGTCACCGTCACCGTCGACCAGAACCCCGCCGGCGTCAGGGTCGAGGTGGTCGACGACGCGCCACCGGGCCCCGCCCGCGCCGCCCACCGGGGCGGGTACGGCCTCGTCGGCATGCGCGAACGCGTCGAAACCCTCGGCGGTTCGCTCGCCGCCGGTCCCCACCCCGACGCCGGCTGGTCGGTCCTGGCCACCCTGCCTATCAATGAGGGACGGCCGCGATGACAATCCGCGTACTGCTCGCCGACGACCAGGCGATGATCCGCAGTGGCCTGAAGCTCATCCTCGAAGACCAGTCGGACATCAGCGTCATCGCCGAGGCGTCAGACGGTGTCGACGCAATCGCCCAGGCCCGCCAGTTGCGCCCCGACGTCTGCCTGGTGGACATCCGAATGCCCCGGCTCGACGGCATCGAGGTGACCCGGGCACTGGCCGGGCCCCGCGTACCCAACCCGATGCGGGTCATCGTCGTCACCACATTCGACCTCGACGAATACGTGTACGGGGCACTGCGCGGCGGCGCGGCCGGCTTCATCCTCAAAGACGCCGGCCCGGCCCTGCTGGTCGAGGCCGTACGCGCCGCCCACAACGGCGATGCGCTGGTCTCCCCGTCGGTCACCGTACGGCTGCTACGCCACCTGACCGCGCCGAAACCAGAACCCGACAAGTCGCTGCCGTCGTTGTCGGAACGCGAGATCGAGGTGGTACGGGAGATCGCGCGCGGCCGGACCAACCTGGAGATCGGGTCCGAGCTGTTCATCTCCCTGAGTACGGTCAAGAGTCACGTCTCGACCATCCAGACAAAGCTCGGCCTACGCAACCGCACCGAGATCGCCGTTTGGGCCTGGGAGCACCGGATCGTCGAAGCTGCTTGAACGGCAGCCACGGCAGCGGTACCGCGCCGTGGCCGCCCAGGATGTGCTTACCTTCTGGTATGCCGCACCCCATCATGTTCGACGAGGCGGACCCGCTCCTGGGCCGGCTGCGAACGCTCGCCCTGGCCTTCCCCGACGCGGCCGAGAAGATCTCCCATGGGCGTCCCGCCTTCTACACCACCAAAGTCTTCGCCTACTACGGGGGATCGGTGAAGGTCGACGGCGTCTATCAACAGCACGGACAGTCGGTGATCGTGCTGGTCGACCCCGACGAGCGCACGGCGCTGCTGGCCGAAGACCGTTGCTTCGTGCCGGCCTACCTGGGGGCCTCCGGGTGGGTCGGTGTGGACCTCACCGATGACATTGGCTGGGATGAGGTCGGCGAGCTACTCGACGCCAGCTACCGACGTACGGCCGGGGCACGCAGGATCACGCTGCTCGACTCCCGACGGCCCTGAGCAACCCGCCGTTGCTCGGCAGCCAGTCTCAGTCGACGATGCCGATGAGAGAACATGAGATCGCGCGGTGCCGTCTGATGCGCTAGCGCCGGCAGACCAGTGACGAGGGCGACGGTTGTCTGCGGCGCGGCGTTAGGCTGCGGCGGTGCGCCCTGTCCTGATCGCCGACGTCGTTCTCCCGCCGGTGGGATGGATCAGCGAAGTCGCTGGAGTCGGGTGGATGGTCACTCACCCGACAGAGTCGTCGGCGACCGTTTGCGGTGGCAGGCTGACGTCGACTACGGCCTCGACATGACCCAGAACGCCATCGCGGCCAACAACGGCCAAGGCCGTTGGCTCACCAAAGGGCCGGACGCCACCGTGCGCCTGTGGCAACTCCCTGACCGCATCACCGACGAGGTTCCCGGACAACTCGACCTCTGGTGAAACCGATGCCGTCAACCCGCGCAGTCGGGCATCCGGATCTACCGCGAGTCGCGCGCCGCGGGAACTCGCGGCCACCGGAGGCGTGGACCCGTCTGGTCGACGTGAACCACCATGATCGCTGGACGGGTCACCTGACGGACCTACCCGAGCAGCGCCGCCGCTGCGGCCAGGGTGGCGAGCGACAGCGTCGTGGTCACCGCCACCGCCCGGTTGGCCACCGCCTCGCCGACGCCGTACTCCTGGCTGTAGATGAACGTGTTCTGCGCGGTCGGCAGGCCCGCGCACACCACGACGGCGAGCAACTGCGGCGCGGACAGGTGCAGCGCCAGCCCGGCCGCGTACGCGAGGACCGGCTGCGCCACGAGCTTCAGCGCGGTGATCACGGCCAGCTCGGCCCACTCGGCCGGCGCGGCCCGCGACGGCGCCGGGCGGTGCAGGGACGCGCCGAGCGCGACCAGGGCGGCCGGAACCGCGGCGCCGGACAGCAGGGTGAGCGACGCGCCGACGGCGGCCGGCGGACGCAGGCCGGCGGCCGAGCACGCCACACCGAGCAGCGACGCCAGGATCACCGGGTTGCGTACCGGCAGGGAGGCGATCCGGCGGACCCGGACCCGCGCGGTCGGATCGCGGTGTCGGTCCAGGGGGACCAGGATCACCGGCGTCACCACAAGCACCTGCAACAGCACCACCTCCGCGAGGAACGACACGTCGCCGAGGATCTGCGTGGCGATGGGGATGCCGAGGTTCGCCGAGTTCACGTACCCGGCGGCCATGCCCCAGATCGGCCGTTCGCCGGGCTCGCGACCGAACAGCCGGCTCGCGCCGGCCCAGCCGAGCCCGACGACCGCGACGGTGCTCGCCGCGAAGGCGAGCAGCGAGCGGCCGGCGAACCCGGCCAGCGGCGTTCGGGACAGGGCCAGGAACAGGGCGGCCGGCATCGCGAGGTGGAACACGAACCGGCCGAGCACCGACGCCGCCGCCGCGCCCAGCAGCCCCCGACGACAGGCCGTGTAGCCGACCGCGGTGAGGATCCAGATCGGCACGAACGCCGACACCAGGCTCATCCGGGCGTCACCGGCGGACGGGCCGGGTGGCCCCGGTCAGTCGGCGAGCGGGCGGTAACGGAGGAGGACGACGCCGTTGCGGAATCGGCGTTCGCCGAGGAACTCGTAGTCGGTGCGTACGCCGGTGGGCAGTCCCGGCTTGCCGCCGCCGACGGTCGTGGGCCAGACGATCAGCTGGCACTCGTCGACGAGTCCGGCCCGGATGGCCTGCGCCGCCAGGTCGGCACCGCCGATGGTGATGTCGCTGCCGGCCGTGGCCTTCAGCCGGCGCACGGCGGCGGGGTCGAACCGGCGCTCCACGCTGGTGCGGGCCGTGGCCGCCGTGGTGAGGGTCGTGGAGTAGACGATCTTGTCGGCCGCCTGCCAGACGTTCGCGAACTCGGCCATCAGGTCGGACCGCGCGGCCAGCGAAGCGTCGGTCTCCCAGACGGCCATCGACTCGTACAGGCGCCGCCCGTAGAGGAAGGTGCCCGCCGACCGCAGGAGATCGGTGGTGAACGTGAAGACCTCGTCGTCGGGTGGCAGCCAGGCGAAGACTCCTTTCTCGTCCTCGATGTAGCCGTCGATCGACACGTTCGTCACGTAGATCAGCTTCGCCATGCCTCCGCCTTCCGGTGCGCGTGGGACCCGATGGGATCGTCTCGCCTGTTCTACGAACGACCCGGCCGGAATTCGACGGCACGGCGGGAAGAAATTCTAGAAGCCCTCGGCGAGCAGGTCCCGGACGAACGTGCGGAGCCGGTCGTTCGCCTCGTCCGAGCCCACGGTGATCCGCACCCCGGCCCCGGGCAGCGCCATCACCAGGATCCCGGCCGCCCGGGCCCGGTCGGCGAACGGCACGGCCCGCTCCCCCAGCGGCAGCCACAGGAAGTTCGCCTCGCTTGGTGCCACGGTGAGCCCGAGGTCACGCAGCGCGCCGGTCAGCCGGGTACGTGCCGTCACCAGGTCCGCGCACCGCCGGGTCAGCTCCGACTCGACCTCCGGCGTCAGGCTGGCCACGGCCGCCGCCTGGGCGAGCGCGTTGGGGAAGAACACCGCGCCGGTCATCGCGGCCGGCGGGACCAGCCGGGGCGGCAGCACGGCGTAGCCGATCCGCAGCGCGGCCAGCCCGTACGCCTTGGAGAAGGTGCGCAGCACGCAGACGTTGTCGTACGCCCGGTACAGCTCCATCCCGTCCGGCGCGGCCGGGTCGGTGACGAACTCGCGGTACGCCTCGTCCACGATGACCGGCACGTCGGCCGGGATCCGGTCGAGGAACGCCTCCACCCGGTCCCGGCGCAGCGCCGCCCCGGTCGGGTTGTTGGGGTGGCACAGCAGCACGCACCGGGTCCGCTCGGTGACCGCGTCCGCCATCGCGGGCAGGTCGTGGTCGTACCCGTCGAGCGGCACCGGCACCGCGCGGGCGCCCGCGTTGCGGATGATCAGCGGGTAGCCCTCGAACGACAGGGCCGCGTGCACGACCTCCGGCCGGGGGCCGAGGGACTGCACGAGGTGTTGGCACAGCCCGGCCGAGCCGGGGCCGACCAGGATCGCCTCCGGCCCCACCTCCAGGCGCGCGGACAGCGCGGCCACGAGCGCGGCGGCGGTGCGGTCCGGATACCGCTGGAGGGCGGCGGCGCCGTCGGTGACGAGCCGAAGAACGCCGGGCAACGGCGGGTACGGCGTCTCGTTCATCGACAGGTCGACCGGGGCGATGGTGGTGGCAGGTGTCATGGTGGCTCACTTCTCCGACGGCGCCGGTGCGGAACGGGTGTGTGCGTGCCGGTCGGTGAGCACGCCGAGCTGGTGGAGCCGGTCGACGAGGGAGAGCGGTCGCAGGTCCGTGCCGGAGAGGTTGCCGGCGGTGAGCCCGAGCAGCCGGGGGTTGGCGGCGGTGCGGCGCATCATCCGCGAGCCGAGCAGCTTCGGCAGCCCGGCCACGCTGGTGATCATGCGGGAGGCGTTGTGGCTGACGGTCGCCACGTGGTCGAGGCGGGGCCGGCGCGCGGCCTCGTACGCCCGCAGCGCCCGATCCACCGCGGCGGGTTCCGGCGTGCCGCCCTCGGCGGCCAGGCCGGCGGCGAGCGTCTCGGCGTCGCCGAGGGAGCTGTTGACGCCCTGCGCCGCCATCGGGTGCACCGCGTGCGCGGCCTCGCCGACGAGCGCGAGACCGGGCACGGTCAGGCGGGCGGTGCGCAGCCGGTAGACGGCGAGGAGCTGCCGGCGGTGCAGGCTCGCCCGGATCGCCGGCTCCAGCGGCCGGACCGCCGGCACGTCGGCGAGCAGCCGGTCGCACCAGCTGCCCAGGTCGGCCCGGCCCCGGAACTCGTCCGGTGTCACCTGGACGTAGAGGCGGCACCGGCCGCCCGGCAGCGGATAGACCAGGCAGAGGCCGCGGCCGGTCCGGTAGGCGGTCACCTCGTCGGCCACCTCGGCGTCGGCCACGTCGAAGGCGACCAGGCCGTGCGGGTACTCGCTGCGTCGCACCGCGATGCCGGCGGCCCGGCGCAGCGGCGAGGACATGCCATCGGCGGCCACCACGAGCGCCGCCGGGATCTCCTCGTCGGTCCCGTCGCCGGTGACCCGGACGCCGGTGACCCGGCCGGTGTCGTCGCGCCGCAGGCCGGTGACCCGCCGGCCCCACCGCAGGTCCACCGTGGCGGGCAGCCCGTCGGCGAGCACGCCGCGCAGGTCGCCGTAGTCGGCGCAGAGGATCTCCCGGTACGCGCCGGGCAGGCCGGTGTAGTCGAGGCAGAGCAACGGTTCGCCGTACGGGTCGCGGATGGCCAGCCGCCCGACCGGGCGGGCGCCGGTGGCCCGCAGCGGGTCGAGCGCGCCCCAGGAGTCGAGGATGCGGACGGTCTCCGGCTGGAGGATCTCGCCCTTGGCGATGGCCGCCGGGGTGCGCTGCCGGTCGAGCACCACCACCCGCAGGCCGAGCGCGCCGAGCGCGCGGGCGCTGGCCAGCCCACCGGCGCCGGCGCCCACCACCACGACGTCGGCGCTCATCTGGCGACCGCCCCGGGCGCGACGTCAGGTCGCCCGGCGGCGACCCGGCGGTGGTCGCCGAGCGCCCGCAGCGCGAGCGCCTGGGTGATCACCGCGTTCGGGTAGCGCATGTGGTGGCGGATGTAGTTGCACACCCGGGCCGCCGGCCACCCGCCGTCCGGCCCGGCGGCCGACACCAGCCAGGCGACGCCCCGGTCCGCCGCGGCGGCGACCTCGGGGTTGCCGGTGGCGAGCAGGCCCTGGACGGCCCACGCGGTCTCCTCGACCGTGCCGGGCGTGCCGTCGCCCGGCCCCCACGAGCCGTCCGGCAACTGGGTGTCGCGCAGCCAGCGGACCGCGCGGCGGACCACCTCGTGCCGGGCGTGGCCGACGCGCGACAACGCGCCCACCACCACTGCCGTGCCGGAGGTGTGGTCGCGGTACCAGAGGTTCTCGAACGTGCCGTCGGGCGCCGCCCGGGTCAGCAGCCAGGCCGCGGCGCGCGCGATCGCCGGGTGGTCGTCCGGGTGCCCGGCGTCGTGCAGCGCGAGGACGGCCTGGCTGGTGATGGCCGGGCAGGGGCCGTCGTTGGCGAGTTGGGTGTCGCGTACCCACAGGCTCCACGAGCCGCGGCTGTCCTGGCGGTCGACGAGCCAGGACAGGCCGGTACGCAGGACCGGGTCGGTGTCGGCGTCGGGGAGGCCGGCGAGCGCGGACAGGATCTCGGCCGACTCCAGCGTCACCGGCCAGCCGCCCACGTTGGAGTAGCTCCACCCGCCCGGCGGCACGTCCAGCACGTCGAACGCGGTCGGCTTCTGGGTGGCGTGCAGGAAGTCGCGGGTGGCACGCAGGCGTGGGTCGGCGGCGTACCCGGCGGCGACCAGCCCGGTCACCGCGTAGCCGGAGCGGGTCAGGTCCAGGTTCGCCACCGCGTCCCAGGCGCCGTCGGGGCGTACCGCCCGTCGCAGCCAGCCGACGACGGCCCGCGCGATGTCCGGCGCCTCGCCGCTGCGGGCCAGGCCGAGCAGCACCAGGGCGGCGGGCCACGGGTCCTCGCTCAGCGCGCCGGTGCGGCCCTCGTGGTCGAAGATGGAGCGCAGCAGGCCGACCGCCACCGGCCGGGCCCGGCGCAGCGTGGCGCGGCGCAGCCGGCCGGCGGGCAGCAGGTCCGCCTGCATCAGGGCGAGGCCGACGAAGGGCGCGGTGCGGAACGACAGCCGCCGGCGACGGACCCGGTCGAACAGGACGATCTCCAGCGGCAGCCGGCGCAGCGGGCCGGCCTCGGCGGTCATCCCGGCCATGGTGAGCAGTTGCCGGCAGAGCAGCGAGATGGCCCGGTCGGTGACGGCGTCGACGCCGCCGAGGGCGGCCAGCCGGGCCCGGCCGGCGGCGATCGCCTCGACGCTCGCGGCCGGCGCGCCGAGCGCGAGCGCCGCGACCGCGACGGCGGTGGGCACCACCTCGCTGTCCGCGCCGACCACGCCGCCCCAGCCGCCGTCGTCGTGCTGCTGCCGACGCAGCCACGCGGCGCCGGCGTCGACGAGGTCGGCGCTGCCGGTCGGGTCGGCCGCGTGCAGCGCGGCCACCGCGCCCGCGGTGCCCAGCACCGACGCCGGCGGGTCGTCGCCGAAGGCGCCGTCGGGGCGTTGGCGACGCAGCAGCGCCTCGGCGCCGGCGGCGATCGCCTTGCCGACGGCCTCGGCGGTCACCTCGGTCATGTCGCGTCCTCCAGGGGCACTCGACGGTGGGCGGCCAGGGCCAGGCCGGCGGTCGGCGGGCCGAGTTCGTGCCGGACGCGCATCCCGCGCTGCGCCCACCAGGTGAACGCGAGCATCGGCAGCGCCAGCAGGAGCTGCACGGCGACGCCGAGGCCGAGCCCGACCACGGCCGAGGCCAGCACGACCCGTTCGACGACCAGGACGGAGTGGGCGCGCAACGCCACCAGGACGGGCATCCCGGCGCCCCGGGCGACAAGCGGCGTCCACGCGGCGACGCCCACGACCACGACGACGAGCAGCGTGGCCAGGTAGGCGGGCCGCGCGTCGCGGTCGGCCAGCAGGCCGGCGGTGAGCGCCGCGCCGATGGCGACGGCGTGCAACGCCACCACGGTCCGGACCGCGAACGGTACGCCCCGGCGCACCGGCAGCGTCTCGTAGCCGCCCGCGCGGTCGCCGTCGATGTCGCGCAGCGCCCCGACCAAGTTGGACATCGCGTCGTGCGACCAGAAGGCGACGATCAGCGCCAGCAGGACGGGCAGCGCCGGGAACGGGTCGGCCGGCAGGCCGACGGCGAGCGCGCCGTAGAGGAGCGCGACCGCGCCGAGCGCGCCCCGGACCAGGTTCCCGGCGATCCCCCGCGCCTTCAACCAGCGGCTGTACGCGACGATCCCGCCCCCGGCCAGCAGCGCCGCCGCCGTGGTGCCCCAGCCGCCCGCGACGGCCAGCGCCGCGAGGACGGCGAAGCAGGCGCAGCCGCACGCCAGTGCCGTCCGCGCGCCCAACCGGCTCGACGGGATCGGCCGGTGCGGTTTGCTGCCGGCGTCCAGCTCACGGTCGAACCAGTCACCGAGGTAGTGGCCGCCGAGCCAGCCGGCGGTGGGCGCCGCCCAGGCCGACAGCAGCCGCCACGGGTGGTGCGGGCCGGCGGCCACCGCCGCGCCACCGAGGCCGACCAGCCCGACGTACCAGAGCGTGTAGGGCCGCCAGGTCTCGACGTGCGCCCGCAGTGCCCGGGCGACGCTCACCGCGTCTCGCTCGTCATCCAGGCCGCGATGCCGGCGAGCACGTCCGCGCTCGCCGACGGCGCGAGCACGGCCAGTTCGGCGCGGGCGCGTTCGGCGTGCTCCACCATCCGCCGGCGCGCCCGCGCCACCGCGTCGACCTCGCGCAGCAGCGCGGTGACCCACTCGACGTCGCCGGGTCCGGCGCCGCGCCGGTGCAGCACCGCCATCAGCTCGACCCGGGCCGTGTCGGTGGCCGCGTCGTACGCCAGCAGCAGCGGCAGCGTCGGCCGGCCGTTGTTGAGGTCACTCGTCGCCGGCTTGCCGGTCTGCTCCGGCGTGGCCACGTAGGACAGCAGGTCGTCGCGGATCTGGAACGCGATGCCGAGGTGCTCGCCGTAGCGGGCGAGCGCGGACGCCACGGCCGGTTCCGCGCCGCCGAGGAGCGCGCCGATGTGGCACACCGCGCGGAACAGCGAACCGGTCTTCAGGCGGATCATCTCCGGATACCACCTGGCGCCCGCGTCCAGGTCGCCGACGAGCTGCGCCTCGATCGCCTGCCCCCGGCACAGGTCCTGCCCCGCCTCGGCGAGCGCGGTGAGCGCGGCGACGACCTGGCCCGGCGGGACCGCGCCGCCACCGTCCACGATGGCCCGGAACGAGGAGAAGATGAGGTGGTCACCGGCGACGATGGCGTTCGGGATGCCGAACGCGACCGGGACGGCCGGGCGGCCCCGGCGCATCGTGTCGGCGTCGATGATGTCGTCGTGCACGAGCGTCGCGACGTGGAGGTATTCGGTGCCGAGCGCGGCGGCGAGCACGTCCCGGGGTGATCCGCCCACCGCCTCCGCCGCGTGCAGCGTCATCATCGGGCGCAGCAGCTTGCCCGGCGGCAGCAGCGCGTACCGGGCGATCGTCACGAGCTGGTCGGTCGTCTCCGGCCAGCGGCGGCCGAGTTCGGCGTGCAGCAGTCGCCCGGATTCGCTTCGGGCCAGGTCGTCGATGAAGGGCGGATATCGCGTAAATCCAGCAACGGTCATGACGCGTCGACCCTTTCACGAAGGCTCGGCTAGTCGCCACGCGAGACGTTACCGGCCGGAACTCCGGTGAACAACCATCGATAAATGCGCCAATCCGTCGGCGGCGGTGAATGCGATGACGATAATCTTCGCCAAATTGGCCGATGCGCCGCCAAATGCCTCAATGGCCGCGCGCACCGGTGGGTATGGGACGTCCCGTCGCGGCGCGGCTCAGGCCGCGGCGAACTCCATCAGGGTGAGCCCGCCGGAGCCGTGGAAGGTGCGCCGGGGCGCCAGCCCCGCGGCGGCGGCCAGCGCGGCGTGCTCGGCCACCCCGCGCTCCCGGCCACCGACAAGCACCAGCATCCGCAGGTCGTACGGGGACAGGTGCGGCACGTGCGGCATGGTGGGCAGCACCTCGATGACGAGCACCCGACCGGTGTCGCCGGCCGCCTCGGCGCAGCGGCGCAGGATCGCCGTCGCGTGGGTGTCGCTCCAGTCGGTGAGCGCGCGGGACACCACGTACACGTCGCCGCCGGTCGGCAGCGCGGCGAAGAAGTCACCGACCACGGCGTCGACCCGGCCGGTGAGGCCGTGCTCGGCGAACGTCGCGGCGGCGGTCGCCACCGGCTCGTCGCGGTCCACCAGCGTGCCCCGCAGGTGCGGGTGCGCGCACAGCAGCTCCCGCAGCAACCCACCGGAGCCGCCGGCGACGTCGACCACGTGCGTCACCTCGGCCCAGGGATAGCACGCGGCCACCTCCGGGGCGGTGATCCGCTGCTGGCTGAGCATCACCGCGTCGAAGTAGGCGCGCTGCTCCGGGTGCGCGTCGAGGTCGGCCCAGAAGTCGCGGCCGTGGACCGCCGCGTAGCCGGGGCCGCCGGTGCGGATCGCGTGCGGCAGCCCCGCGAAGGCCAGGTCCATCCGGGCGCCGAGACCACCCAGGTCCAGGTCGGCGCCGTGGCCGCCGCCGTCCCGGTCGCACAGCAGCGCGCCGACGTCGGTCAACCCGAAGACGTCCGGCGACACCTCGGCGAACACGCCCCGGTGGGTCAGGTAGCGCAGCAGGCGACCCAGCGCGGCCGGGTCGGCGTCGCACGCCGCGGCCAGCTCGGTCAGGCCGGTGACGCCGGCCGCGATCCGGTCCGGCACCCGCAGCGTCACCGCGGTACGCACGGCGAACGGGGTCGCCAGGTCGGTGAGCCGGTCGAGCCGTGCCGCCGCGTCCCCGTCGATCGCCACCAGTTTCCTCCCCCGGTCCACCGGCCCCGAATGATCCCAAGTTCGCGGCCGGCACGTCAACGCCGACGGTGGTGAGGACATTCACGATCGTGGAACAATGCGCGGACGGGCCGTCGCGCGCAGACCGGAGGATCATCGATGACCACTTCCACCGCCGTCGACGTCCGGCCCGTGACCGGCGCGCTCGGCGTCCAGGTGCGCGGCCTCGATTTGAACACGCTCACCGACGAGGGCTTCGCGCACGTCCACGACCTCCTGCTGAAGCACCACGTGGTCTTCCTCGCCGGCCAGGCCGGACTGACCCCGGAGGCGCACGTCGCGTTCGGTCGCCGCTTCGGCGAGGTGGAGCTGCACCCCTACCTGCCCCGGCTCGACGGGCACCCGGAGATCGTGGTGATCGACTCCGAGGACGGCGGGAAGGTAGACGTGTGGCACACCGACATGACGTTCCACCAGAGCCCGCCGATCGCCTCGGTGCTGCACCTGATCCAGTTGCCGGAGGTCGGCGGCGACACCATGTGGACCAACCAGCACCGGGTCTACGAGGCGCTCTCCGCGCCGCTGCGGGACCTGCTCGACGGGCTGACCGCCATCCACGTCATCCGGATCGGCACCGAGTTCACCAGCCGGGCGGAGCATCCGGTGGTGCGCGTGCACCCCGAGACCGGACGCCGCTCGCTCTACGTCAACCGCCTGTTCACCTCGCACATCCCGCAGCTCACCCGCAACGAGAGCGACGCGCTGCTGGAATACCTGTTCGGGTTCTCCGAGAGCCCGCAGTTCACCTGCCGGTACCGCTGGCAGGCGGGTGACGTCGCGGTGTGGGACAACCGGGTCACCCAGCACTACGCGGTGAACGACTACGACGGCATCCGGCGCGGGCAGCGCATCACCGTGCTCGGCGACCACCCGACCGGCGACCCGCCCCGGTGGGAGCACCACGTCCCGGCGCCCGGCCAGCGCTACTGGCCGGACCGGGTCAACGCGGTGGAGAGCTACTGAGCGCGCCGGTCACCAGGTGACCGGGAACCACTCGATGCCGCCGTTCATCCGGTCGTGCCGCCACGGGATCTCGTCGATCGGCACCGCCGGCGCCAGCCCCGGCATCCGGGCCAGCAACGCGCCGAGCGACAGCTCCACCTGCATCCGGCCCAGCGCCGTGCCCAGGCAGAAGTGCGGCCCGAAGCCGAACGTCAGGTGCGGGACGGTGGGCGTCCGGTCGATGTCGAAGACGTGCGGCTCGGGAAACTGGCGGGGATCGCGGTTGCCGGCCCACGGGACCGCCATCACGCAGTCGCCGGCCCGCATCGCGACGCCGCCGAGGACCAGGTCCTCCCGCACCACCTGGACCCGGAACATGGCGCTCACCGACGTGTAACGCAGGATCTCGTCGGTCGCCGAGGCGAGCTTCTCCGGGGCCGCGCGCAGCTTCGCCAACTGCTCCGGGTGCTGGAACAACGCGCGCAGGCCGGCGCTCGTGGAGTTGATCTCCAGGCCGCCGAGCAGCACGCCCATGGCCAGCTCGACCAACTCGGCGTCGACGAGTTCGTGCGCGTCCTGACCGTGCACCCACGCCGAGAGCAGATCGTCGCCGGGCTCCGCCCGCTTGCGCGTCAGCTGCCCCGCCAGGTAGGCCCGCAGCTCCGCCTGCGCCCGCGCCGCGCCGTCCGAGCCGTACGCGGTGACCGAGTTCAGGCCGGAGATCCAGGCGTAGAACCGGGGCCGGTCGGCGGCCGGCACGCCGAGCACGTCGCACACCACGAACACCGGCAGCGGCGCCACCAGCCCGGCCACCACGTCGGCCGGGCGGGGACCGGCGAGCATGGCGTCGACGAGCCCGTCCACGATCCGCCGTACCCGGGGACGGAAGGTGGAGATGCGGCGCGCGGTGAACGCGCGGCCGGCGACGCGGCGCACCGCCGCGTGCGCCGGACCGTCCATGTTCAACTCCCGGGGGCCGGCGGCGCCCGGCGCCGAGGTGGCGCCCGGCGGGAGGCGGGAGAACCGGGGATCGGCCAGGACCGTGCAGCAGTGCTCGTAGCTGAGCACCAGCCAGGCCGGCCGCCCGTCGGGCAGCCGCACCCGACTGACCGGGTCGGCGACGACCATGTCGAGCAGGTCGGCGGGGAGGTCGCCGGTGAACGGCGCGAACGGATAGGGGCGCAGCGCGGAATTGACCGGCACCGGGTAAGACTCCACCACCCGTTAGTCCGGCGTCAATATCTATTGACGACGCGACGACCTTCCGCGGACGGACTCCGATCGCCTAGCATCTGTGGTCCAGGACTGCCGTTTCGCGCGCGGATTGGTGGCATTTGACTGCGGCCATGCGAATTCTGATGTCGACGTGGGGCTGGCGGTCGCATTTCTACGGCCTGGCCCCGCTCGGGTGGGCGCTCCAGGCCGCCGGGCACGAGGTGCGGGTGGCCAGCCATCCCTCGATGGCCGCCACGATCACCGCGGCCGGGCTGGCCGCCGTGCCGTTGGGCGCCGACGTCGACTTCGCCGAGGCGTTCGCCGGCCGGATCGGCGCGGTGGGCCCGCTGGACCGGGCCGCACCGCCGGGCCACGTCGAGCCGGAGATCACCGCCGACGGCGGCGTGGTCCGGTTCGCCGACGCCCTCCTCGACGAGCTCGTCGAGTTCGGCCGGGCCTGGCAGCCGGACCTGCTGGTCTGGGAGCCGTTCAACCTGGCCGCCCCGGTGGCCGCCGCCGCGCTCGGCGTACCCGGCGTGCTGCACCTGTGGGGGCCGGACTCCTCGGTGACGCTCCGGCTCGACCCGGAGTCGGTGATCGGGCCGCTCGCCGCCCGGTTCGGCCTCGCCGCCGGCGACGTGGCGCTGAACGGCGCCCTGACGCTCGACCCGGCGCCGCCGCCGCTGCAGGTGCCGATGACCCGCCCGGGCCGACCGGTGCGCTTCGTGCCGTACAACGGGACGGCCGTGGTGCCGCCCTGGCTGCGCCGCCCGGCGGACCGGCCCCGGGTCTGCGTCACCGCCGGCACCATGATGGCCGGCGTCGGGCTGCACGACCGGCTCGACCTGGCCCGGGTCGTCCGGTCCGTCGCCGAGCTGGACGTCGAGGTCGTGGTGGTGGTCGAGCCCCGCCAGCAACGCGGCCTGGGACCGCTGCCGGCCAACGTGCGGCTGGCCGACGCGCCGCTGGCGTTGCGGCTGGTGCTGCCGACCTGCGCCGCGCTCGTGCAACAGGGCGGCGCCGGCACCACCATGACGGCGCTCGCGTACGGCGTGCCGCAGCTCATCCTGCCGCAGGTGACCGACCACCACTTCAACGGCGAACGGCTGACGGTCACCGGCGCCGGCGCCTGCCTGCCGCCCGCGAACGCCGGTGACGCCGTGCTGCGGGACGCCGTCGGGGACCTGCTCGGCGACGGGCCCGCCCGGACGGCGGCGACGCTGATGCGGGACCGGATCGCCGCGCTGCCCAGCCCCGCCGACGTGGTGCCGGCGCTGGCCGCCCTCGCCGAGCGCACCCCGACCTGACCACCACAAAGGAGTCGCAGATGACGCAGCAGCAGCCTGTCCCGTACCCGCTCGCTCCGGCTCCCACCATCTACCACCCGTCACCTGACTACACCCGGCTGCGCGAGACCTGCCCGGTGGCCCGCGTCGAGCTGCCCGACGGGGCGTCGGCCTATCTCGCCACCCGGCACGCCGACGTGCGGCGGGTCTTCACCGACCAGCGGTTCAGCCGGGCCGCCGCGGCCGGACCCAACCGGCCGACCCGGGAACTCGGCTCGCTCGCCGAGGACTCGCTCATCGGCATGGACCCGCCCCGGCACACCACGATGCGCCGGGCGGTGTCGCACGCCTTCACCGTCCGCCGGGTGGAGGAGCTGCGCCCCACGGTGGCCGCGCTCGTGGACGCGATGATCGACCGGATGGAGGCGGCGGGACGCCCGGCCGACCTGATCACCCACCTGTCCGCGCCGCTGCCGATCTACGTGATCAGCAAGCTGTTCGGCATCCCGGAGGCGGACCAGGAGCGGGTGCGGGAGTGGTCCGACGCGCTCGTCGGCGACTGGGACGCCGACCCGGCCGCGCCGCAGGCCGCGCTCGACGCCTTCCGCGAGATGATCGTCGAGCGCCGCCGCCGGCCCGGCGACGACCTGATGAGCGCGCTCATCGCCGCCTGGGACGAGCACGACGACCTCACCGAACGGGAGCTGGTGTCGGTCACCGCCGGCATCTTCGTCGGCGGGCACGAGACCACCACCAACCAGCTCAACCTGTTCCTGCTCGTGCTGGCCCGCCACCCCGAGCAGTTGGCCGGGCTGCGCGGCGACGACCCGGTCGCGGTAGCCCGCGCGGTCGAGGAGCTGTCCCGCTTCATCCAACTCGGCGACAACGGCGTGCTGCTGCCCCGGGTGACCACCGAGGAGGTGGAGCTCGGCGGCGTACGCCTGCCGGCCGGGTCGGCGGTGATGCCGGCGATCGCCTCGGCCAACCGGGACACGACGGTGTTCCCCGGCGCGGACACGCTCGACCTGGACCGCGCGCACAACCCGCACCTGGCGTTCGGCGCCGGCCCGCACCACTGCCTCGGCGCGGCGCTGGCCCGGATGGAGTTGCAGGAGGCGCTGGGCGCCCTGCTGCGCCGGCTGCCCGGCCTGCGGCTCGCGGTCGACGAGGCGGAGCTGCGGTTCCGGCCCGGCCTGGTGGTACGCAGCCTGGAGTCGCTGCCGGTGACCTGGGACGACAGGTGAGTGGCCGACCGGCGGTCAGCGCCGACCGGCCGGTCAGTCGCCGGTCGACCCGGGGGTGACCCGGGTCGGCGCGCCGGCGTCGAAGGCCGCCTCCACGGCCACCTCCTCCACGCCGCGCAGCAGCCGCTCCGCCTGCGCCTCGGTGAAACACGCGAAGTCGAAGATCACCTGGAGGAACACCGTGTCCGGCTGGTCCTCGACGGTCAGGAACACCTGCTCGTGGAGGTGGTCCAGCGGGCCGTCCCAGACCAGGAACGTCTCGTCCGCCTTACGCCGGACCGCCTCCACGGTCACCGGCTCGTCCCGGACGCCACCGTCGGCCGCCGCGCGGGTGGTCACCCGCCGGTCGTTGATCCGGCAGGTCACCCGCGCCGGATAGCCGCGCTCGGTGTCCAGCCCGGCCTCCAGGTCGGTGAGCCCCACCGGGTCGTAGTAGGCGTACATGCCGGCGGTCACCGAGGCCCGGCGGGCCCGGGCCACCACCTCGTCCACCGTGGCGCCGGCGGTGTCGACGGTCAGCACGCCGTTCTGACTCAGCGGCGCGATCGCCTCGGCGAAGCCCGGCCGGAACCGGTTGCCCACGATGAGTTTCGCGGTGAGCGGGCTGACCCCGGTGGCCCGGCCGATCGCCACGGCGATGACCGCCAGCAGGACGCGCGAGGTGTCCGTCCGGGTCCGTCGTGCGATGGCCCGCACCGCCAGGTACGCCGCGGGCGAGCTGAACCGGCCGTGCCAGTACCGGTGCCCCTGCCGGCCGCCCGCGGTGGGCTCGCCGAACGTCAGCGGCGCGATGGACCGCAGGTGCGACGCCCAGTGCCGGACCGCGCGGTCGCTCACCCGCCGCAACGGCGGGGTCGCCTCCCGCCGCCCCAGGTCGAGGATCTGCACGGTACGCGGGTCGCGGGCGCGACGGACCGCCGGCATGGCCAGCCCGAGGTCGGCCAGGAGCAGCGAGGTGGCGGTGCCGTCCACCACGAGATGGTCGAACGTCAGCACCCGGTGCACGAGCGCGCCCCGGTGCCGGACCACCGCCATCCGCACCGACCAGTCCCGGTAGAGGTCGTACGGGGCCAGCAGGCGGGCGTGACCGAGCTGGTAGGCGAACGCGGCCACGTCGGCCGGGTCGGCGTCGTCCGGGACGTCCACCACGTCCAGGACCGTCTCGCCGGAGCCCGACACGACCTGGCACGGCCCGCCCCGGTCGTCGACGCCGAGCCGCATCCGCAGCGCCGGGTGCCGGGCCATCAGGTCGGCCAGCTCCGCCGCCATCTGCTCGACCGTGACGCCCGCCGGCAGGGGGTGCGCGCCGGAGACGTTGTGCGTCCACCCGGTCTCCCGCATGTCCTGCATGATCGCCTTCTGTCCCCAGGTCAGGGGCGCGGCGCCGGCGCCCGCACCGGCGAACGGAACGGGGACCTGCGCCTCGGCCGTCTGCGCGATCATCGGCCTATCAGAGCAACGCGTATCGGCCGATGTCAACGTCCGATCGGAGCCGTTACGCTGCCGTCCATGCGGGACGCCGTACGGGTCTGGATCCTTCCGGTCGCGGCGTCGCCCGCCGAGCTGGCCCGGTGCCGGGCGGTGCTCGACCCGGCCGAGAAGGCACGTGGCGCCGCGCTCGGCGACGAGGCGCTGCGGGACCGGTTCGCGGTCGCGCACGGCGCGCTGCGGCTGCTCGCCGCCCGGACCGTGGGCGCGCCGCCGGAGGCGCTCACCTGGCGGCCCGGCCGGCACGGCAAGCCGGCACTGACCGGGCCGTGGGCCGGCGCGCACACCAGCCTGTCCTACTCCGGCGACCTCGTCGCGGTGGCGGTCAGCGCCGACCGCCCGGTCGGGGTGGACCTCCAGCACCCGCCCGCCGGTCGGGACCCGGTGCCCCTGGCCGCGCGCTTCTTCCACCCCGGGGAGGCGCAACACGTGGCCGGCGGGGCCGACGCCGCCGAGCGGGCGCACCGGTTCACCCGGCTGTGGGTCCGCAAGGAGGCGGCGGTCAAGGCCGCCGGGGGCCGCCTCTGGCCCAATCTGGCGGTGCCGGTGCACCCGGACGACATGGTCACCTGCGTCGACGTGCCCGCCCGGCAGCGCCTGACCGACCTGGCCACGCCGGCCGCGTACCGGGCGGCGGTGGCGCTCGCCGGTGACGCCGCGTACGCGGTCGAGTTCCACCCGTTGACACTCACCGATCTTCTTTGCTCTGATGACTCCATGTTGGAGCGCACGCGCGACCCGCGGGGCCATCGGTGCTAGGGCACGACACGTCGACCACGTCCCCGTCGCGCGAGCGGATCGTCGCCTGCCTGACGGCGTTGCTGACCCGCATGCTCAGGCCAGCCACCCCGGTCACCGAGCGGACCCAGTTGATGGACGAGCTGGGCCTCAGCTCCTCGCTGGCGCTGGAGCTGCTGCTCGAGCTGGAGGACGAGCTGGAGATCCAGATCGACGTGGAGGATCTGGACGAGGACCAGATGGCCACGCTCGCCGACCTGGCCGACCACATCGTCGCCAACTCCACCCCGCGTTGAGCATGCCCACCAGCCTGAGCGTGGTGGTGCCCGCGCACGAGAACGGCGCCGCCCTCGACGCCACCCTCGACTCGCTCACCCGGCAGACCCTGCCGCGCGACGACTTCGAGGTCGTCGTCGGCGACGACGGCTCCGCCGTGCCGCTGCGCCCGATCGTCGAGAAGTACGCCGACCGGCTCACCGTCGACTACGTCCGCAGCGAGCACAACCGGGGGCGCAGCGCCAACCGCAACGCGGCGGCGGCCCGCGCCCGCGCCGACACGCTGATGTTCCTGGACGCCGACACGGTGGCCCACCCCCGGCTGCTGGAACGGCACCGGGACTTCCACGCCGCACGCGCCGGCCGGCCCGGGGTCCTGCTCGGGGCCCGCCACGACCTGGACTGGGCGGGCGCGGACGCGCTGCGCCGGGGCGAGCCGGTCGAGCCGGCGATGCTGGACGCCGAACGCGGCGACCCGCGCCTGGAGGACACCTCCCACCCGCAGCGGATGCGGGACTTCCCGAGCGCGCCCTGGGTGCTCGGGTTGACGCACAACGCCTCCGTCGACCACGAGTCGTTCCGCCGGGTCGGCGGCTTCGACGAGGCCATGGTCAAGTGGGGCTTCGAGGACCTGGAGTTCTTCTACCGGGTCTTCCACCTGCACGGCGCCCCGCCCGAGCTGTTCCGGCTCGACGTCGACGCCCTCTCCTACCATCTCCCGCACTTCCGCCGGACCACAAACGGGCTGGCCTCGATGGACAACATGAAATACCTGCTGCGCAAACACCTGCGCTACGACGTCGAGGTGCTCTACGCGATCAACACGTTCGGCCGGCACCTGGGCCGCATCCGCCTCTACGGCGACGCGATCGACGCGTACCGCCGGGGTGGGCTGGGGCGACCGGCGGCGCTGCCCGCCGCGGTCCGCGACGAGCTGGCGACCGCCCGGGCACTGGTCGTCGGCAACGGCGTGTCCACGCTGACGCTCGGCGCGGGCTCGCACACGTTCGACCACGCGGCGCCGCCCGACGACACCAACTCCCACCTGCTCGGCACCGTCCTGCAACAGTTCAAGACCGGCTCGCTGGACCTGATCGTCAACGTGGACCTGTGGCGGTGCCTGCTCCCCGAGGACCTGCCGGCGTTCCTGACCCGGGGGCTGCTCAAGGCCGACCGGATCGAGCTGGTCGCCACCCACAGCGACCTCGACCAGCGGGCGCTGCTGCCGGTGCCGTTCGTCGCCGACCTCGACTACGTGGTCGACATGCTGACCCCCCACTTCACGCTCACCGCAACCACCCACCCCACCGCCACCGTCCTCACCCTCCGCTGACCCGGCCGGGGGTTCAGCCGGGCGACGACGCCGGGTGGCCCAGGACGAGGCTCACGTTGTGGCCGCCGAAGCCGAACGAGTTGGACAGGACGGCGTCCACCGCGGCCTCCCGGGGCTTGCCGCGGATGTGGTCGACGTCGCCGGCCGGGTCCGGGTCGTCCAGGTTGTGCGTCGGCGGCAGCAGGCCCCGCCGCAGCGCCTCGACGCCGATGGCCGCCTCGATCACGCCGGAGACGCCGAGCATGTGCCCGGTCACGCCCTTCGTCGAGCTGAGCGGCGGCGAGTGCGCGCCGTACACGTCGGCGAGCGCGGCCAACTCGGCCGCGTCGCCGGCCTTGGTGCTGGTGCCGTGCGCGTTGACGTATCCGATGTCGTCGGGACGCAGGCCGGCGTCGCGGACGGCCATCCGCATGCAGTGCGCCGCGCCCGCGCCGTCGGGCCGCGGCGTGGTCGGATGGTACGCGTCGTTCGTCGCGCCCCAGCCGAGCACGTCGGCGTGGCGGCGGGCACCCCGCGCGGCGGCGTGCGCGGCGCGTTCCAGCACCAGCACCCCGGCGCCCTCACCGAGGACGAGGCCGTTGCGGCGGCGGTCGAACGGCCGGCTCGCGACCGTCGGGTCGGCCCAGCCGCGAGCAAGCGCCCGGGCGTTGCCGAACGCGTCGGCGAACGCCGGGAACAGCGGCGCCTCCGCGCATCCACAGAGGACCACGTCCGCCTCGTCGGCGCGCAGGATCCGCAGGGCCTCGCCGACGGACTGGGCGCCGGCCGCGCACGCCGTACCGATGGACGAGGTGTAGCCGCGGATGCCGTACGTGATGGCGATGCGTGCCGCACCCATGTTCGGCAGCGTCCCGGGCAGCATGTACGGGCTGACCCCGAACCGGCCCCGCCCGGCTCGCTGGAGCACCTGGTCGGCCAGGGTGGACAGGCCGCCGACGCCGGAGACGATGACCGCCGCCCGGTAGGGGTCCACGTCCCGGCCGATGCGCAGTCCCGCGTCGGCGAGCGCGTCGCCGGCCGCGCGCAACGCCATGACGATCGAGCGGTCCACGACACGGGACTCCGGGCCGGGCAGCACGCTCGCCGGGTCGATCGGCGGGGCGAACGCGGCGACGTCGACCACCCCGTGGACCGGGTGGTCGGCCGGCGGCCGGGACAGCCCGGACCGCCCGTCGCACACCGCGTCGAACACCTCGCCCGAGGTCGCGCCGACCGGGCTCACCAGCCCGATGCCGGTGACCGTCACGGGCTCGCGCACGCCGCGACGCCCGGTCAGTGCGCCGACGCCGGTTGGATGCGCTGGTCCACCGCCCGGCAGAACTCGGCGAGGGTCATCATCGCGAGCATCTCCGCCTCGTCGTCGTCGAACGCCACCCCGAACCGGTCCTCCACCCGCACCGCCAGCTCGGCCAGGCCGAGGGAGTCCACGTCGAGGCCGGCCGGGCCGAACACGGTGTCGTCGTCGACGTCACTGACGTCGTATTTCATCTCGGTCAGAGCGGCGAGCAGGAACGCGCGGATCTCATCGGTCATGGCCGGTGTGTCCTTTCCACAGCGTGAAATTGACCTTACTCAATCGGCATGGTTTGGCAAGGCGCCGATCGGCCGGTGCCGGGCCGGCGCGGTCAGTCGCACCGGCAGGCGGTCGTACCCGCGCAGCATGAGCTGGCGTCGCTCGCCGGGCTCGGCGGCAAGCGCCAGCGCCGGGAAGCGGTCGAGCAGGCGGGGCAGGACCAGCCGGCCCTCCGCCCGGGCCAGGGCCGCGCCGAAGCAGTGGTGCGGCCCGGCGCTGAACGCCAGGTGCCGGTTGTCCGGCCGGGACGGGTCGAACGAGTCGGGATCGGGAAACCGGCGCGGATCCCGGTTGGCGGCGCCGGTCAGCACCACCACCGTCGCGCCGGCCGGCACCGGCAGGCCGGCGACCTCGGTGTCGGCGGCGGCGTACCGGAGCGCGAAGTGCACCGGCGGCTCGTACCGCAGGATCTCCTCCACACAGGACGCGGCGAGCGACGGGTCGGCGCGCAGCGCGGCCACCGTGTCCGGACGCTCCAGCAGCAGCACCAGGCCGCTGCCGAGCAGGTTCGCGGTGGTGCGGAACCCGGCGTTGTACATGATGATCAGGTTGGCCAGCAGCTCGTCGGCGGAGAGCTGGTCGGGGTCGCGGTCGCGGATCCCCACCAGGGCCGAGACGAGATCCTCGCGCGGGCGCGCCCGGCGCTCGGCCAGCAACCCGGTGAAGTACGCGGTCAGCTCCGTCGCCGCGACGTTCGCGGCCCGCACCTCCCGCATCGAGCGGCGGCCGATCTCCAGCACCGCGTCGAACGTCCGGACCCGGGCCGGGAACCACGCCCGGTCCCGCTCCGGCACACCGAGCAGCTCCCCGACCACGTCACTCGGCAGGCGCAGCGCGAACGCCTCCATGAAGTCGACCGGCCGGCCGGCCGCGCCCGCCGCGTCGAGCCCGTCGAGCAGTCCGTCGGCGATCCGCTCGATCGCCGGCTCCAGCGCGACCACCCGGCGCGGGGTCAACGCCTGGCTGAACAGTTGCCGGACCCGGAGGTGGTCGCCCGGCGCGGCGTTCAGCATCGACGTCTGGAGGATCCGGATCGCCGGGTGCGCGCGCCAGCGGATGCCGGCCCGGTCCAGGTAGTCGCCGCCGAGCACCCGGAAGACCGGATCCCGCAGCACCCGGTTGACCGCCCGGTAGCCGTGCACGACAAGGGCGTGCGGGTCGTCGGGCCGCAGCGCGACCGCCTCACCCAGGTCGTGCAGCCGGGCGTAGAACGGGTAGGGGTCGCGCCGCACCTCCTCGCCGAGCAGGTCGTCGAGGGAGATGGAGACACCCATGGCCGCTCCTCGTGAGGCACCGACGTGCCGTGACCCTAGAGTCACCGACACCGATGTGTCCACGGGGTCCCACGATCGGTCCCGTGGCCCGCCCGATCCTGGATCGGTCAGCGCGGCGGCCGGCCGATCGTCAGGGTGGCCAGCAACGCCGGATGGTCGGTCGACCCGCGCATGTCCACCGACCGGCGGCAGCAGATCGTCACGCCGGTCGTGGTCAGCAGATGCTGCCGCGCACCGTCGTCGATCCGCCGGTAGTCCGGCGGCACGCACGCCCGCACGTCCGGCTCGCCGCCGGCCCGCAGGTTGAGGTCGCCACCGAGCACGGTCGGCGCGGGACCGGCGTCGTGGCGGACCGCCGGGACCACCGCGTCGAGCAGGTGCCCGCACTGGGCCAGCGCGACCGCCCCGCTGGTGTTCGCCAGGTGGGTGGTACAGGCGTGCAGCAGTCCGGCGGACCCGACGCAGAGCCACACCCGCTCCTCCGGGTCGGCGCGGTCCTGCGTCGGGTAGGTGCCGCGACGCACCACCGGCCGGGCCCCGCCGGTGTCGAGGCGGACCAGCACGCCGATCCCGTACGGCTGCCCGTTGTGGCAACGGGTGGCGGCGCCGCTGGGCCGGTCGCCGGCCGCCTGGAACGCGGACACGACCGTACCGCCACGGTGGACGGCGGCGAGCGACCGTTCCAGCGCGCCCACGTCGTCCCGGCAGATCTCGTTGAGGGTGACCACGTCGGGCCGTTCGGCGGCGATCACCTCGCCGGCCCGGGACACGGCCCGACCGGTCCAACAGCCCGCACGTCCGCTGTTGCAGAGGTTCATCTGGAGCACCCGGAGCGTCCCCGGGCCGGTGGCGCCGGCCGTCGACGACCCGGCGGGCAGGCCGGCCACGACGAGCAGGCACACGACGGCAAACGCCCGGCGGATGCGCCGGGGGGCGCGGGTGGCGGGCTGCGGGGCTCCGGCGGGCATCGGTGGGATGCCCATGATCCTACTGCCGGCCCACGGTGGTTTCCGAGGGTGCGCCGCGCGGGCATGAATGCCGTACCGGTGGGAGGAGTGACGGCAGTGATCGTGAGTGGATATCTGGGCGCGGTGCTCATCGGCGCCCTCATGGGCCTGCTCGGCCGGCTGGTGCTGCCCGGGCGGCAGCGCATCGGCGTCTTCGCCACGTTCGTCATCGGCGTCGGCGCGGCGGTGCTCGGCACCGTCGTCGCCCGCTGGGCCGGCGTCGCCGACGACGCCCCGGTGCGGCTCTGGGTGCTGCGCTGGGACTGGATCGTGCTCGCGCTCCAGGTCGGCTTCGCGGTCATCGGCGTCGCGGTGGCGAACGTGCTCACCTACACCCGGCTCGCCGGCGGTGACGAGGAGACCCGCCGCCGGACCAGCCGGGGCCGGGCCCGGAGCTGACCCGGGGCCGGTGGGCGGGACCGGCGGCGGTCTGCAACAGCGTGCTCTTGCCGGAGCCGGACGGCCGTGTCGGTGGTCGTCATCGGACTTGCGGTCAACATCCTGGTGGCCTCTCTCCGTGTCCTCGCCGGTGGGGCGAGAACACACCAGGATCGCTAGGGAGACGGCGGTCCGATCACGATCCCGCGAGCTGGTACAGCCTGCGCTACCGCCGACTGTCGTGCCTGCGGGATCGTCCGCGCCGCGCGGCCGGCCTAGCGTCGACGGTGTCGTCCGGACATCCCCGAGGGAGGCCACCATGACTGATCCGTATCGCATCACCGAGGCTCCGGCCGCCGCGCCGGGGAGGCCGGGCGCCCGGCTGCGCCCGCTGCTGTGGCTCGCGCTCTTCGTCAGCGCGGCGGCCAACGCGGTGCTGACCACCGCCCTGGACACCCCGTGGGTGGGCTCCGGGTTCGGCCTGGTGGCGATGCTCTGCGCGGCGGCGCTGATCGTGCACCACCGCCGCCACCGGTGACCGACGGTCAGATCGGGAACCGGCCGGTGCACCAGCGCCAGTGCCGGCCGGCGGTCAGGTGGTCGACCACCGCGCGTTGGAGCGCGGTGTGGCGGGGCAGCCGGTGCAGCGGCGTGTCCAGGGTGCGGAACACGAACCGCACCACCTCGACGTCGGCGTCGATGCCCTCCGGCTTCTCGTAGGGATCCAGCGTGAAGCGCCGCTGGAACCGGACGATGTTGGAGTCCGCCGGCAGGTATTCGCGCAGCTGCGGGTCGAGCAGCCAGGAGCCGCAGGAGAACTCGGTGTGCGACTCGTCGGGAAAGTGGCGCGGGAAGAACGCGCGGGCCTCGTCGAGCGACGCGTCGATCGCCTCGGGGGTCAACGGCCCCGCCTCGGGGATGTGCAGGCCGATGGTGTCGCCGCGCTGGTGCTGCAACCGGCCCAGCTCGTAGAGGCCGCCGCGCAGGTGCAGCGTCAGCCAGCTCTGCATGACCGGCCAGCCCGTACCGCCCATCCGCCGGTCGACGGCGAGGTTGCGGCCCAGGTCCGCGAGCGTCGCCCAGGACACCGCGTCCGGGACGCCGTGGTCGCGGTGGTAGGCCCGGACGACGTCGACCAGGGCCAGGTACGCGTACACGTAGAGGTGCCGCCAGGCGGGACCGCGCTCGCGTGGCAGCGCCGGGCCGGGCGGCAGCCACTCGTGGCCCCCGAGGTCGGCGCGGACCAGGGCGGTCGAGCGGTCGAGCAGCCAGCGCAGCTCCGGGGTCCACAGCGGAGAGTCGGGCTCCGGCCAGCCGGCCATGATCTCGTCGGCGTCGTCCGGCGGCACCCCGAGCCGGCGCAGGAGCGCGGGCGCGTCGGCGCGGGCGGGCAGCGGGGCCGACGGCCGGTCGGCGGCGAGCCGGCGCACCCGGTCGACCTCCTCGACCGGCACCCCGAGCCGGACGGCGGTGTCCTCGGAATCCACGCCGACGACCCTACCGACGCCGGCGCCGCGCCCGGCGGGCCGGGGCCACGTGATGCGCGGATCAGGGCCGGGCGGCGTCGAGGAGGTTCTCCGTCCGGGCCAGGGCCGCGGCCCCCAGCAGGTGCGCGGACGCGCCCAGGGAACCGGAGGAGATCCGGACCGAGGCGGCCATCATCGGCGGGGTGTACTGGTCGACCGCCTCCCGGATGCCCGCGGCGATGATGTGCGAGGCGGCGCCCAGCGCGGCGTCCACGACGACGGCCTGGGGGTCGACGAACACCACGAAGTCGGCCACGCGACGGCCCAGGGCGCGGCCGAACCCGCGTAGCGCCCGCATGATCCCGAGTTCTCCGGCGGCGGCCGCCGCGTCGAGGTCACCCACGGTGAAGGTGCGGCCGTGCGCGGTGGCCAGTTCGCCGAGCAGCGCCGGGATGCTCGTGCTCTGCCAGAAGCAGCCCCGGGCCCCGCACTCGCAGAGCTGTCCGCCGTCGTCGGCGTGGAGGTGCCCGATCTCGCCGGCCAGGCGGGAGCCGCCCCGGTGCAGCCGGCCGCCGATGACCAGGCCGGCGCCGGTGCCGTTGGTCAGGGAGATGTGCAGCACGGTGTGCGCGCCGGCGCTGTCCCCGTGGACGGCCTCGCCGAGCGCGGCCAGGTTGGCGTCGTTCTCGCCGAAGACGGGCCGGCCGAGGTGTTCGGCGAGGACCTCCACGGCGGGCCGCCCGCCCCACTCGCGGAAGCGCCGCAGGTGTGACCCGCCGAGCGGGTCCGCGCCGGGCGGCGCGGCGAGCGGGGACGGGCCGGGGAGGCCGAGAACCGCGAGCGCGATGTCGCGGGCCGTCACCCCGGCGTCGGCGAGGGCCTGATCGAGCAGGCGCAGGGCAGCACCGGGCGGGGCGGAGTCGGCCGGGCCGGGCACGGCCGCCAGGACCTCGCCGTCGGGCCGCACGACCCCGCCGAGGAAGCCGTGGGCCGAGGCCACGACGACGGCGAGCAGGCCGGGTGACGTGGCGAGCGACCACGCCCGCGCGGGCCGCCCGCGCGTCGCCCGCTGGACCGGATGTTCCACCACCAGGCCGGCCACCCGCAGGCGGCGCAACGCGTGCACGGCGCTGCTGCGTGCCGCCGGCAGCTCGGCGCAGAGCTCGGCGACGGTGCGTCGTCGGCCGTCGGACAGCGCCCGCAGGACCGCTCGCGCGGTGCCCGTGGCACCGCTGTCGAGGTCCGCGTCGGAGGTCAGGGCCACAGCCGCATTTATAGCTGCTCCACCGGAATGGCGCTATCGCCAGCCTCCATTTACGACAACTTCGTCGTAAATAAAGCGGCCTGACCAGGCCCTTTTCGTCTATTGATTGTTTCTGGGGTGTTGCGTACCGTCCCTGCCAGGGCGCCCCCTTCCCGAAGCGGCGCGCACCGATCGGAGGGACCAGCAGTGTCGAAGCGAGCATTCCTGAGCGGGGCGGCCGTCATCGCCGGCGTGGCCCTGATCGCCCCCGGCAGCGCCGTCGCCAAGCCGCCCGGCGGGCACGGCGACGGAATCCGGAACGTCATCCCGATCACGCAGATCCTGTCCTACGGTCAGAAGGTCACGGCCGTCGCCGTCGAGTACTCGGCGACGGTGAACCCGCGGACCCTGGACGAGGACACCTACACCGTCTCGGACAGCCTCTACAACTTCCGCTTCAACCCGGTCGCGGACCTCACCGACCCGGCCAAGCGAGCGGACCGCACCATCACCGCCGTCTACACCAACGACACGCCGAGCCTGAACGGGGACCGGCAGTCCGACCGCGGCAGGTTCGTCGTCATCGAACTCGACAAGCGGGACCCGGGCGGGAACACCGTCATGGCGACCGGCAACTTCGTGACGATCAACAAGGACCTCCAGACGCGGGTCACGCAGAAGAAGGACGTCCACGCCCAGCCAGGCAAGGGCAAGGGGAACGGCCCCCGCCTGGCCGCCGGCTCCACCAAGGCCCACGGACCCACCCGACCCGCCGTCAACCTGCTCGCCGACGACTTCGTCTACAAGCGGTTCACCACCACCGGCGGCACGATGATCCCCTACGCCTACCACCTGCCCAAGGGCTACGACCCGGCCAAGCGGTATCCGGTCGTGGTGATCCTGCCCGGGCAGGGCATGGGCTTCAACGGAAGCAACGAGGGCGTCCAGGTCGCCGCGGACATTCCCGCCACCGCCTGGCTCCAGGAGGAGTGGACCGGCAGCACCGAGGACGTCATCGTGCTGGCGCCGCAGAACCAGCGGGTCGGCACCGCCGCCGCCCAGGCGGAGGTCATGGTCGAGCTGCTCACCGCCTTCACCGGGCAGTTCGCGGTGGACCAGGACCGGATCTACGCGTCCACGGTGTCGTACGGCTCGACCCTCGCCTGGTCGGCGCTCGCCACCCACCCCGGGCTCTTCGACGGCGCGCTGATCACCGGCGGCTTCGGTGCCAGCGAGGCGCAGGCCACCGCCATCGCCGCCTCGGCCACACCGGTCTGGGTCACCCACGGCACGCACGACCACCTGCTCAACGTGGTCACCACCGGGCAGGCCTCCTACAACCGGATCTGGAACGCGTACATCGCCCTGGGCAAGACCCCGGCCCAGGCCAACGCCCTGGTCAAGTACACCGAGTACGCCGACTCGGCGTTCTACGAGCCGGATCACCACCTCGCCGCCGCGCCCACCTACGAGGACCGCACCATCCTGCGCTGGCTGCTGGCCCAGTGACCCCCCACGCCTGACCCGCACCACCACGCCGGCCCCGACCGCTCCCCCGCGCGGTCGGGGCCGGCGTGGCACGTCAGCCGGCGGACACCGCTCCGACCGGGGACCGGAGCACCGCGCCGAGCCAGCGCAGTTGGCGCCGGACATGCACGGCCTCCCCGCCCTCGTGGCCGTTGAACGGGTAGGTGTGCAGCTCCCGGGCCGGTCGGTCCGCTCCCCCGGCGGACACGCCGTACTGGTCGTACGCCGCGAGACCGCCGCTCGGCGGGCAGACGGTGTCCCGCAGACCGATCCCGAAGTGCGCCGGCGCGGTGGCCCGCCGGGCGAAGGTGACGCCCTCGACGTAGGACAGGGTGCGCCGCACCGCCTCCTCCGCCTCGCGGTGCACGGCGAGATACCGGCCGATCTCACCGTAGGGCGAGGCGTCGGTCAGCTCGATGGCCCGCTGGATGTCGCACAGGAACGGGGCGGTGACAAGCAGCGCGGCCAGGCCGCCGACGAGACCCGCCACCGCGAGCGCGAGCCCGCCGCCCTGGCTGTTGCCGACCGCGACGACGCGGGTCGGGTCGACGCCGGGCAGGGCGCGGGCCGCGTCGACCGCGCGGACCGCGTCCGTGATCAGGCGGCGGTAGTGGTAGTCCTCCGGGGTCAGGATGCCCCGGGTGGCGATGGTGGGACCGCCGGGCGCGGCGTGCGGATCCGGGGTGTCCCCGGAGGCGTACAGGCCGGCCTGTCCACGGTTGTCCACGAGCAGGTGGGCGTATCCGGCCACCGGCCAGGTCAGCCGCTCGCCCGGCAGGCCCCGGCCACGGCCGTAGCCGGCGTACTCGACCACCGTCGCCAGTGGCGCGGGCACGCCCGCGGGACGGGTGTACCAGGCCCGGACCGGTTCGCCCGCGAAGCCGGCGAACGTCACGTCCCACACGTCGACCAGCCGCAGGTCGGTGGGCTCCGGCCGGACGTCGACGAGGACCGGCGTGGCCGCCGCGTCGGCGAGGGCGGCTTGCCAGAACCGGTCGAAGTCGGCGGGCTCGGCGACCGTCGGCGGGTCGCGCCGGAGTTGGTCCGGGGAGAGATCGATCGACGCTCTTGACACGCTGACGACGATACCCATAAATTTCCGAAAGGCTTACGGGGCATTACCGGAAAGTATCGGTCGCGCGCTCCGGTCAGGAGGGTGCGGGTGTTGTCCGAAACCGTGCGGCCGTCGCCCGAGGCGCGGCCCGGCACGTCGCCCCGGACGACGCGCGCCCCCGGCCGCCGGCCCGGGCGTCCGCCCTGGCGGCGGGCCCTGCGCCGGGACTGGCAGCTCTACTCGCTGGCGGTCGGGCCGCTGCTGTTCTTCCTGACCTTCCGCTACCTGCCGATGCTCGGCAACGTGATCGCCTTCCGGCGCTTCCAGCCCGGCGGCAGCCTGTTCGGCGAATACTGGACCGGCCTGCGCTACTTCCGGCTGTTCTTCACCGACCCCACGTTCTGGAACGTCTTCACCAACACACTCGTGCTGGGCGCGCTGACCCTGCTGTTCTGCTTCCCGCTGCCGATCGTGCTCGCGCTGCTGCTCAACGAGGTCCGCAGCCGCGTCCTCAAGCGATTCGTCCAGTCGGTGTCCTACCTGCCGCACTTCCTGTCGATCGTGATCGTGGCCGCCATGGTCATGCAGTTGCTGTCGGTGGACGGCACGGTCAACCAGATGGTCGGCGCCGTGGGCGGGAAACCGGTCCAGTTCCTCCAGCAGGCCGACTGGTTCCGCACGATCTACGTGTCGTCCGAGGTCTGGCAGACCGTGGGTTGGGGCACCATCCTCTACCTCGCCGCGCTCACCACCATCGACGGCGACCTCTACGAAGCGGCCCGGATAGACGGCGCCAACCGGTGGCGGCAGACCTGGCACGTCACGCTGCCCGGCATCCGGCCGACGATGATGACGCTGCTCATCCTCAACATCGGCACGTTCATGGCGGTCGGCTTCGAGAAGATCCTGTTGCTCTACAACCCGCTCACCTACCCGACCGCGGACGTGATCTCCACGTACCTCTACCGGGTGGGCATCGTCTCCGGCAACCTGAGCTACGCCGCCGCGATCGGCCTGTTCGAGGCCGTGATCGGGCTGACGCTCGTGCTGTCCGCGAACGCGATCTCGCGACGCACGGTGGGGACGAGCCTGTGGTGACCACGGCCGCCCGCGCACGGGGGCGGGCGAGCCGGCCGCGGGGTCCCCGGCCCACCCGGGGCTACCGGATCTTCCAGGCGGTCAACGCCGTCGTCCTGACCGGCGTCGTGGTGATCACCCTGTATCCGTTCCTCACCATCGTGGCCCGGTCGCTCAGCGACAACGCGTACATCGTCGCGGGTGAGGTCAATCTGGTGCCGCGCGGCTTCAACCTCACCGCCTACCGGGTGGTGATGTCCGACCCGACGTTCTGGGTCAGCTACCGCAACACCGTCTTCTACACCGTGGTCGCCACGCTCATCTCCGTCGTGCTGACCACCTGCTACGCGTACGTGCTGTCGAAGAAGCACCTGCGGGGCCGGACCGCGCTGGTCGGGATCGCCGTGTTCACCATGTTCTTCACCGGCGGCCTGATCCCCAACTACGTCCTGGTCACCAGCCTCGGGCTGAAGAACACCGTCTGGGCGATCGCGCTGCCGAACGCCATCAACGTGTTCAACCTGCTGGTGATGAAGGCGTTCTTCGAGAGCCTGCCGGTCGAGTTGGAGGAGGCCGCCGCGGTCGACGGGCTGAACACGTACGGCACGCTGCTGCGGATCGTCCTGCCCCTGTCCAAGGCGATGGTCGCCACCATGGTCCTGTTCTACGCCGTCTCGTTCTGGAACTCGTGGTTCGCCGCGTTCCTCTACATGGACCGGCAGGACCTGCTCCCGGTGACCGTCTATCTCCGCAACCTCCTGGCCGGCGCGACCGACGCCACGCAGACCGGCGGCGGCCTCGGCAGCGCCAGCGACGTCGTGCAGTCCGCCGCCACCATCCAGTCCGTGACCATCGTGCTGACGGTCCTGCCGATCCTCGCGGTCTATCCGTTCATCCAGCGCTATTTCGTCTCCGGAATCATGCTCGGCGCCGTCAAGGGATAGCCGCGCACGCACCAGCCCACCACTGGAAGGAACACCATGGTCCAGCTGTCCCGACGCCAGGTGCTGTTCGCCACCGGCGCAGCCGCCGTCGTCTCCCTGGCCGGTTGCGGCGACGACACCCCCGAGAAGAAGGACCTCGACCGCAACCGCGCGGGCGCGATGGACAAGTACGGCGTCGGGGACCAGTTCACGGCCACCGAGCCGCTCACCTTCTCGATCCTCTACAACAACCACCCGAACTATCCGCTCAAGACCGACTGGTTGTTCTGGAGCGAGCTGGCCAAGCGCACGAACGTCAAGCTGGACCCGGTGGCGGTCCCGCTCAGCGACTACGAGCAGAAGCGCAGCGTGCTCGTCGGCTCCGGCGACGCCCCGCTCATCATCCCGAAGACCTACCACCCGCAGGAGAACCAGTACGTCTCCTCCGGCGCCATCCTGCCGGTCAGCGACTACCTCGACCTGATGCCGCACTTCAAGGAGAAGCTGGAGAAGTGGAACCTCCAGCCGGAGATGGACACGCTGCGGCAGGAGGACGGCAAGTTCTACCTGCTGCCCGGCCTGCACGAGAAGCCGTGGCAGGACTACACGCTCGCGGTCCGCACCGATGTCCTGGAGCAGCTGAACATCCCGGCGCCGACCTCGTGGGACGAGGTCTACACGATGCTCAAGGCGATGAAGGCGGCCCACCCGGACCTCTATCCCTTCTCCGACCGGTTCGGCAAGCCCAACCCGGCCGGTAACCTGCTGAACATGCTCGCCCTCGCGTACGGCCTCCAGGGCGGCGGCTGGAACTACCAGCCGACGAGCTGGGACGAGAGCGCCGGGAAGTACGTCTTCACCGGCGGCTCGGACCGGTGGCGTCAGGTGGTGGAGTATCTCCACAAACTGGTCGCCGAAGGATTGCTCGACCCGGAGACGTTCACCCAGACCGACGACCAGGCCCGGCAGAAGCTCGCGAGCGGCAAGTCGTTCGTGATCAGCGCCAACGCGCAGTCCATCGTCAACGACTACCGCCCGGACAGCGCGAAGCTCAACCCGAACGCCCGCTTCAAAAAGATCATGTTCCCGATCGGTCCGGCCGGCCCGGTCAATCCGGCGGGCCGGCTGGAGAACGGCGTGATGATCTCCAGCAAGGCCCGGGACAGCAAGAACTTCGTGGCCATGATGCAGTTCATCGACTGGCTCTGGTATTCCGAGGCCGGCGAGGAGTTCGCCAAGTGGGGCGTCGAGGGCACCACGTACTCCCGGGACGCCTCGGGCAAGCGCACCCTCGCGCCGGACGTCGACGTGCTCGGGCTCAACCCCAGCGGCAGCAAGCACCTCCAGAAGGACTTCGGCTTCTACAACGGCGTCTTCGCCTACGGCGGCAAGCTCGACCTGGTGCAGTCGTTCTTCTCCCCCGAGGAGTTGGAGTTCCAGAAGGAGATGAACGCCCGCAAGCCCGCGCCCTGGGTGACCCCGCCGCCCGCGCCGCTCAGCGACGAGGAGCAGGAGCAGACCACGCTGTGGGCCACCGCGCTGAAGGACCACGTCACCGCGAACACGCTGAAGTTCGCCCTCGGCCAACGGCCGCTGAGTGAATGGGACGCCTACGTCGCCGAGCTGAAGGGCAAGAACGCGGAGGCGTACACCGAGTTGGTCAACAAGGCGTACGAGCGGTACCGCAAGAACCACGGCTGATGCGCGTCACCGTTCCCGAGCGGCCCACCGGCCGGCTGCCCGGTGCCTGGCGCGCGTGCGTCGGCACCGGGCGGTTCGACCTGGCCCTTCGGCGCGACTATCAGGACTCGCTGGCCCTCGTGCAGCGGGAGATCGGCTTCCGGCACATCCGCGGGCACGGCCTGCTCAGCGACGGCGTCGGTGTGCACCGCCCGTACGAGCACCGGGGCGAACGCCGGGTCCGGCACGCCTTCACGTACCTCGACCAGGTCGTCGACGCGTACCTCGACCTGGGCATCCGGCCCTTCGTGGAGCTGGGCTTCATGCCCTCGACGCTCGCCTCCGGCGAGCAGACGGTGTTCTGGTGGCGGGGCAACGTCACGCCACCGCGCAGCCTCACCGAGTGGGGCGAGCTGGTCCGGGCCACGGTGGCCCACCTGGTCGACAGGTACGGCCTCGACGAGGTACGCGGCTGGCCGATCGAGGTGTGGAACGAGCCCAACCTGACCGACTTCTGGCAGGACGCCGACCGGGCCGCCTACCACCGCCTGTACGAGGTGTCGGCGCACGCGGTCAAGGACGTCGACGCGGCGCTCCAGGTCGGCGGCCCGGCCATCTCCCCCGGGGCCGACGAGTGGTGGGAACCGTTCGCCGAGTTCGTCACCGACCGCGGGGTGCCCGTCGACTTCGTCAGCCGGCACGCCTACACCTCCGGCCCGGCGCGGCACGTGCCGTTCGGCACCCGGCAGGCGTTGGCCCCGGCGGCGGAGTTGCTCGACCAGTTCGCCGCGCCCCGCCGGCACCTGGCCGGGACGGCGCTCGCCGACCTCCCGGTGCACATCACCGAGTTCAACTCCTCCTACCGGCCGGACAACCCGATCCACGACACCGCCTTCCACGCCGCCTACCTCGCGCCGGTGCTGGCCGGCGGCGGGGACCTGGTCGACTCCTTCTCGTACTGGACCTTCAGCGACGTGTTCGAGGAGGCGGGCGTCCCCACCGCGCTGATGCACGGCGGCTTCGGCCTGCTCACCCACCGGCAGGTCAAGAAACCCACCTACCACCTGTACGCCTTCATGGCCCGGCTCGGCGACGCGGTGCTGGCGCGCGGGCCGGACCATCTCGTCACCCGCCACCCGGACGGCCGGGTCGCGGTGCTGGCCTGGGCGCCGGTGGACGTCACCGGCCGGGAGCCGGCGCCCGAGCGGCACACCCTCGCGTTGTCGGTCCCGCTCGGTCCGCCGGGCACCGCGTCGGCGTTCCAGCTCCGGTCGTCGGTGAGCGAGGACGCCGGCAACGCCTGGGCGGCCTGGCGGGAGCTGGGCAGCCCGCAGTCGCCCCGTCCCCGGCAGCTCGACGTGTTGCGGGAGACCGCCGAGCCGGCCCGCAGCCACCGGGCCCTGCCGGTCACCGCCGGGCGGGTCGACCTCGACCTGACCCTCGGCCGGCACGAGGTGACCCTCGTCGAGCTGACCCCGGTGGTGGACGAGACCCCGCCGTGGTGGGACGACCGGCTGCTCGACCCCACCGACGACCCGACCGACGACCCGCCGGCCGGCCCGGGGCCCGAGGTGCGGCCGTGAGCGACGCGGCGGGCAGCCGGCGGGAGTTCGGCGACGGGCCGTTGTCGCGGGCCGCCGCGGTCGTCTACACGCTGCTCGCGGTGGAGCTGTGGCTACTGCTCGGCGTGCTGCCCGGGCTGGTCGCGCTGGTGCTGCTCGACCGCGACGCCAGCAACCTCCCGCTGGTCGCGGTCGCGCTGCTGCCGGTCGGCCCGGCCGTCTCCGCCGCCCTGCACACCCTGCGCCACCAGCGGCCCGACCTGACCGACCTGCGCCCCGCCGCCGCGTTCCGCCGGGCCTACCGGGCCAACCTGCCGGGCGTGCTGCGGGTCTGGGCCCCGACGCTGCTGTGGCTGGCCGTCATCGCGGTGAACCTCGCCCACCTGCCCGCCGCGGCCGTACCGGGTTGGTGGGCGGCGCCGCTGGCGCTGGTCGGGGCGGGGGTGCTCCTGGCCGGGGTCAACGCCCTGGTGATCGTCTCGCTGTTCGACTTCCGCACCCGCGACGCGGTCCGGCTGGCCCTGTACTTCCTGGTCCGCCGGCCGGGCGTCACGTTCGGCAACGCCGTGCTGCTGGCCGCGGTCGCCGGCGTCACCGCGGTCCTGTCCGAGGCGACGCTCGCGTTGCTCGCCGCGCTCGTCGTACTGGCGCTCCTGCGGATCAACGAGCCGATGATCGACGACGTCCGGAGGGAGTTCACCTCGTGAGCGTGCCCACTGGCCAGGCCACCGCCCACCCCGGCGAGGTGACCTGGCACGCCGCCTGGCTGCCGCCGGAGGCGTTCCGGGCCCTCGGTTCCCGGGACGTGCTGGTGCACGGCGACGGTCCGCTCGTCGACACCGTCCTCGACGAGGTGACGCGGGCCTGCGCCAGGTACGGCGGCCGGGTCTGGCACTCCCCGCCCTGGGACGTGGACGCCGACCTGGTGCTCGCCTCGCGCGACGACGGTCCGGTCGCGAACGCGGCGGCGGAGGCGGCACGGCTCCGCGCCACGCCGGCCGTGGACGGTGTCGGCGACGGGTCCCTCGGCGACGAGGGCTTCCTGCTGGCCCGGGTGAACGGCGTGACGGTGGTGCTGGCCGACGCGCCGGCCGGCCTGCTGTACGGGCTGTTCCACGTGGTCCGGCTCGGCGCGGCGGCCTTCGACGACGACCGTCCCGCACGGCGGCACCAGCCCGCCCTGGCCCGGCGGATGCTCGACCACTGGGACAACGTCGCCGTGCACCAGGTGTCGGGGCAGATCGAGCGCGGCTACGCCGGCGGTTCGATCTTCTGGCACGACGGCGCCGCCCGGCGCGACCTGACCCGGCTGCGTGACTACGGGCGTCTGCTCGCCGCCTGTGGTGTCAACGCGATCTCGGTGAACAACGTCAACGTGCACGACACCGAGGCGCGGCTGCTGACCGACCGGCTCGACGACGTGGCCGAGATCGCGGACGTGCTCCGCCCGTACGGCGTCCGGGTGCATCTGGCGGTGACCTTCGCCGCCCCGGTGGTCCTCGGCGGCCTGCCCACCGCCGATCCGCTGGACGACCGGGTACGGGCCTGGTGGGTCGCCGCCACCCAGCGGGTCTACCAGCGGATCCCCGACTTCGGCGGCTATCTGGTGAAGGCCGACTCCGAGGGCCGTCCGGGCCCGTTCACCTACGGGCGCGACCACGCCGAGGGGGCGAACCTGCTCGCCGACGCGCTCGCCCCGCACGGCGGCGTGGTGCGCTGGCGGGCGTTCGTCTACGACCACCACCAGGACTGGCGGGACCGGTCGACGGACCGGGCCCGGGCCGCCCACGACCACTTCACCCCGCTCGACGGGCGGTTCCGGGACAACGTGATCCTCCAGGTGAAGTTCGGTCCGCTGGACTTCCAGGTGCGCGAGCCGGTGTCGCCGGTGATCGCCGCCATGCCGGCCACCCGGGTGGCGGTGGAGTTGCAGGTGACGCAGGAGTACACGGGCCAGCAGCGGCACGTCTGCCACCTCGGGCCGTGGTGGGCCGAGGTGTTGCGGTTCCCGCCGTGGGGCGAGGGCGGCGCAACGGTCGCCGACGTGGTCGCCGGGGACGCCGGTGGCGGCCTGGTCGCGGTGGCAAACGTGGGCGACGACCCGTTCTGGACCGGGCATCCGCTGGCCCAGGCGAATCTGTACGCCTTCGGCCGGCTCGCCTGGGATCCCCGGCTGGACCCGGACGCGATCCTCGACGAGTGGATCGAGCTGACCTGGCTGCCGACGACCACGGGCGATCCGGAGTTGGTACGCCGGACGCTGCACGCGATCATGGATGACTCCTGGCGCACCTACGAGCGCTACACCGCGCCGCTCGGCGTCGGCTTCATGGTGCGGCCCGGCCACCACTACGGGCCGGACGTGGACGGGTACGAGTACACCGCGTGGGGCACCTACCACTTCGCCGACCGCGACGGTGTCGGGGTGGACCGCACCCGGGCGACCGGGACCGGCTTCACCGGCCAGTATCCGAAGCCGTGGTCGGAGGTGTACGAGTCACTCCAGCGGTGCCCGGACGAGCTGCTGCTCTTCTTCCACCACGTCCCCTACCGGCACGTCCTGCACAGCGGGCGCACCGTGATCCAGCACATCTACGACACGCACTTCGCCGGTGTCGAGGAGGTGGCGGTGATGCGCCGGCGGTGGCAGGCGCTCGCCGGGGCGGTCGCGCCGGCGGTGTACGAGCGGGTGGCCGAACGCCTCGACGAGCAGTTCCGCAGCGCCGTCGAGTGGCGGGACCAGGTCAACACGTACTTCTTCCGCAAGTCGGGGGTGCCGGACGCCCACGGTCGCCGCATCCACTGACCCCGGACGCGCTCACCAGGGGTGGACGGTGCCGTCGGTCAACCGGTTCACCGGCAGGTAGGCCGGCGCGTACGGGTAGCGGGCCGCGGCCTCCTCGTCGATGTCCACGCCGAGGCCGGGGGTCTCGGCGGGATGCAGGTAGCCGTCGTCGAAGTGGTAGCCGTGCGGGAAGACCTCGTCGGTGAGCGCGGTGTGCCGCATGTATTCCTGAAGGCCGAAGTTGGGGATGGCGAGGTCCAGGTGCAGCGCGGCGGCCATGCAGACCGGGGAGAGGTCGGTGGCGCCGTGCGAGCCGCTGCGGACGTGGTGCAGCGCGGCGAGGTCGAAGATGCGGCGCAGGTGGGTGAGACCGCCGGCGTGGACCACGGTCGTCCGGACGTAGTCGATGAGCTGTTCCCGGATGAGCTGGGCGGTGTCCCAGACGCTGTTGAAGACCTCGCCGACGGCGATCGGCGTGGTGGTGTGCTGCCGGATGAGCCGGAAGCCCTCCGGCAGGTCCGCCGGGACCGGATCCTCCATCCAGGTCAACGCGAACGGTTCCAGGCTCTTGCCGAGCCGGGCCGCCTCGATCGGGGTGAGCCGGTGGTGCACGTCGTGCAGCAGCCGGAGGGTGGGGCCGAACTCGTCGCGGACCCGGGCGAACACCGTCGGCACGTGCGCCAGGTACGCCTCGGTGGACCAGGTCGTCTCCGTCGGCAGCGCGGCGTCGGCCGGCTCGTAGAACATCTTGTCGGCGCTGACGCCGTACGTCCGGGGCAGGCCGGGCACGCCGCACTGCACGCGCACCGCGCGGTAGCCGAGGTCGACGAAGCGGGCGACCTCGGTGAGCACCTCGTCGACGGTCTCCCCGTTGGCGTGGCCGTAGACGGTCACGCCCTCCCGGGACCGGCCGCCGAGGAGCTGGTAGACGGGCAGCCCGGCGACCTTGCCCTTGATGTCCCACAGCGCGGTGTCGACCGCCGCGATGGCGCTCATGGTGACCGGCCCGCGCCGCCAGTACGACCCCTGGTACAGGTATTGCCAGGTGTCCTCGATCCGGGCCGGGTCGCGCCCGACCAGCAGCGGCACGACGTGGTCGCGCAGGTAGGACGCGACGGCCAGTTCCCGGCCGTTGAGGGTGGCGTCACCGACGCCGGTGACCCCGTCGTCGGTGAGGATCTTCAGGGTCACGAAGTTGCGGCCGGGGCAGGACACGATCACCCGTGCGTCGACGATCCTCATCCGTGCATCATCCCTCAGTTATCGGTCAAGGTCGATTCGGGCCGGGGGGCCGGTCGTGGCGCTGCGCCGCGACCGGCTCCCCGGCCGCATCGGGTCAGGCGACGTCGCAGCTCTGGCCGTTGAGGGTGAACGCGGTCGGTCTGGTGTTGCCGCCGGACCAGCCGGCGAGGAAGCCGAAGGTCGCGGTGCCGCCCGGGCTGATGGCGCCGTTGTAGGCGACGTTCGTGGCGGTGACCTGCGCGCCGCTCTGGGTGTAGGTCGCGCCCCACGCCTGGTTGATCTGCTGGCCGTTGGCGAAGGACCACCGCAGGGTCCATCCGTTGACCGCTGTGGTCCCGGTGTTGCGGACCGTCACGTCGCCCTGGAACCCGTCCGGCCACTGGCCGGTGATCGCGTACGTGACCTGGCAGGCGCCGGTGGACGGCGGCGGGGTGGTCGGCGGGACGGTGGGCGACGGGCTGACGGTCGGCGTGACGGTCGGCGTGGGGGTGGGAGTGCCGGTCCCCCCGCTGACCCGGTAGACGACGGTGCCGTGGCCGGGCACGCTCGCCGAGATCGCGCCGGTGCTGCTGGAGGTGGTGTTGGTCCACGCGTCGCGTAGCGTGAAGTTGCTGCCCGACAGCCCGACGGCCGCCGCGGTGGTGGAGATCGTGGTGGTGCCACTGCCCTGGTTGAACAACGCCACCGCCACATCACCGTTGGCCAACCGCTTCGCCAACACCCGGCGGGTACCGTCGAACGACACCTGCGCCGCCTGCAACGCCAACGCATCCTGACTGATCCCGATCAACGTCGGATTCTTCAGAATCGTCTGCGTCGCCGCGTTCATGTTCCGCAGATCGTTACCCGCGATCAACGGCGACGCCAACACCGCCCACAACGCGAAATGACTCCGCATCTCCGTGTCGGTCATCCCACCCCGACCCACCTCCAACATGTCCATGTCGTTGAACGCCCCCGGCCTCGCCCGCCCCGCAAGCGGCACCGTCACGTCCACAATGTTCTGGATCCCCATCGGATACCCGTTGGTCTGCCCCGAGTTCCACGTGTTCGTGATGTCCTCGGTGGTCCGCCACATGTTCGCCACATCACCCCAGTCCCGCTGCGGACCCGTCTTCGAATGCACACTGTTGGAGTTGATGCTGTACACGATCGGCCGACCCGTCCCCGCCAGGGCATCACGCATCAGGTTGAACACCCGCACCTGCTCATCGATCGACCCAGACGGCGAACACCAGTCGTACTTCAGATAGTCCACCCCCCAGGACGCGAACTGACGCGCGTCCTGCACCTCATGCCCCTGCGCCCCCGTCGACCCCGGATAACTGTTGAAATACTGCGCACACGTCTTCGTCAACGGACCCTGATAGATCCCGAACTTCAACCCCCGCGCATGAATGTAGTCACCCAGGGCCTTCATCCCCGACGGAAACCGACCCGGATCCCCCTGCAGATTCCCCGCCGAATCCCGATTCGGGTTCATCCAACAGTCATCCACCACCACATACTCATACCCGGCATCCCGCATACCAGAACTCACCATCGCGTCCGCCATCTGCCGGATCAACGACTCACTGATATTGCAACCAAACGTGTTCCAACTGTTCCACCCCATCGGCGGCGTACGAGCCGCACCGTTGGCGAGGGCGAGCGCCTCGGGTGTCCGCAGCACGGTGGCGGCTCCGGCCGTCACCAGCAGCAGTCCGGCCGCCAACGCGGTGGCCGTCCGGCGACCGCGAGCGAGCATCCTCATGCCTACCATCCCTTTCGGAGCAGGTGGCGCACCGCTCGCCGAGACGCACGGGGGCGACGCGGCGCGCGAGCGCGTTCGCTGTTAGCGCTAACAGGTGCCGCCCGTCCGCACCATGAACGTTGATGTCCCGCATGGGGTCGGCCACCGGACTCCCGGCGGTTGCCGCCTCAGATCCATAGGGTTTCGTGGATGGGTCAGCGGCGTCAAGACGTCTGACGTTATCGTGAACATTTTGTCGGGGGTGGTCGCTCGTGTCCGCAGGCTCGTCCTACCGCAATCCGGTCGTGCCCGGCTTCCACCCCGACCCGAGCGTCTGCCGGGTCGGGGCGGACTACTATCTGGTCTGCTCCAGCTTCGAGTACGTCCCGGGGGTGCCGCTCCTGCACAGCCGGGATCTGGTCAACTGGCGGCAGATCGGCAACGTCCTGGACCGGCCGAGCCAGCTACCGCTCCCGCCGGACACCGTGGCGTCCCAGGGCATCTTCGCGCCCACCATCCGCCACCACGACGGCCGGTTCTGGGTGGTCACCACGAACGTCAGCGTGGGCCGGCACCTCATCGTCTCCGCCCCGGATCCCACCGGCCCATGGTCCGAGCCGGTCTGGTTCGACCTGCCGCACGTCGACCCGTCGCTGGCCTGGGACGACGAGGGCAACTGCTGGCTGACCACCTCCGGCGTGGACCTCTACCGGATCGACCCGGAACGGGGCCGGGTCCTGGAGGGCCCGATCCACCTGTGGTCGGGCACCGGCGGCCAGTATCCGGAGGCCCCGCATCTCTACCCGATCGACGGTTGGTGGTACCTGCTGCTCTCCGAGGGCGGCACGCACACCGGGCACGCCGTCTCGGTCGCCCGGTCGCGCAGCCCTCGCGGTCCCTTTGAGCCGGCGCCGGCCAACCCGATCCTCACCCACCGGAGCACCGACCTGCCGGTGCAGGCCACCGGGCACGCCGACCTGGTCCAGGCCGCCGACGGCAGTTGGTGGATGCTCCTGCTCGGCATCCGGGCCCGGGGGCAGTGGCCGCCCTACCACGTCCTCGGCCGGGAGACCTTCCTCGCGCCGGTGCGCTGGGTGGACGGCTGGCCGGTCGTCGACCCCGTCCGGGAGGTCACCCCCGCGCCCGCCAGCACCGCCCCGGCCGGCGCGATCCAGGTCGAGACCGCTCCGCACCGCGACGACTTCGACTCGGCCGTCCTCGCACCAGAGTGGATCTCGCCCCGCGCCCGGCCCGACGCGGCCTGGTCGCTCACCGCCCGGCCCGGATGGCTGACCCTGCACGCCACCGGGACGACCCTTGACCGCGCCGGCGCGACGATCGTGGGGATGCGCCAGCGGCACCACGACTGCCGCGCCAGCGCACGCCTGGACCCGGGTGGCGGCACCGCCGGGCTCACCATCCGGATCGACGAGGCACACCACTACGACCTGGAGGTCCGCGACGGCACCGTGCGGGTCGTCGGCCGGGTCGGGCCGTTCCACCAGGTCTTCGCCACCCTCGCGGTCGACGGCGGTCCGCTCGTCCTGACCGTCGCCACCCGGACCCACGACCTCCGCCCGCCGACCGTGACCTCGGCCGCCGAGCCGGCGGCCGGCGCCGCGCCCCTCGGCGTACGGCCCGCCGGCTGCGACATGGTCACGTTCGAGGTGGCCACCGCCGACGGCACCCACCTGCTTGCCGAACTCGACGGCCGTTACCTGTCCACCGAGGTCGCGGCCGGCTTCACCGGACGGGTCATCGGCATGTACGTGACGGCCGGCACCGCCGCGTTCGACTGGTTCGAGCAGCGCCCGTCGGCGTAGCGGGCGTGTTCGGCGGACCGGGGCGGCCCGCCGGCCGCGGGTCAGGCCGGTTCGGGGACGCCTCCGGGCTCGCCGTCGTCGGGCATCGGCTCGACCGGCGCCTCCGGCAGCTCGTCGGGCGTCTCCGGGAGGAGTTCCCCCGGATCGTCCGGCACGTCCTCGCGCGGGTCCAACGGCGGGTACACCTCGGGGTCGAGGTCGGGATTCGTCATCGACCCATTATCGGACGAGATCGCCGGCGTCGCTCGACGAGCAGGTTAGCGTGCCGGCGCAGGGGGTACGCGCCGAGCGCTCCGGCAGCCGCTCCCGAGGAGGCCAGATGACGTCTGCCGACGCCTTCTTCGACCAGTTGTCGGCGATGGGGTACGACGCCCGGCTCGGCAAGGTCTGCGGCAGCGTCCGGATCGACATCCGCGGCGACGGCGGACTGCGGCACTGGCGACTCGACATCGACCGGGGACACCTTCGCGTCAGTCACGACGCCGGCCCCGCCTCGACGGTCATCACCACCTCGGAGCGGACCGCCGAGGCGATGGCGGCGGGCGGGATGAACGGGCTGGCCGCGATCAGCCGGGGCGAGATCCTGGTCGACGGGGATCTCGGCCTGGCCCTGCGGATCGGGCGGCTCTTCCCGTCGCGGGCGGAGGCGGGCGCCCGGCCGGGCGGGCCCGACGGCGGTGTCGGATGAAGGACGTGCCGGGCACGGTGTCGTGCATCGACGGCAACACGTTCATCGTGTCGGACAGCTCCGGCGACATCGAGTCCTCGACGGCGGCACCGGTCGGCCTGTTCACCGTCGACAGCCGATACCTGTCGCGCTGGGTGCTCACGGTGGACGGTGAGCGGATGACGGCCCTGTCGGTGGACGACAGCCACTACTTCGAGGCGGCGTTCTTCCTGGTCCCCGGCGGTCAGATGGACTACGTGCAGGCGGACGTGTCGGCCATCCGGCGACGGCGCATCGACGCCGACCTGACCGAGTCGATCACCGTTTTCAACTTCGGCGAGCAACCGCGGGAGGTGGACGTCCGGCTGGAGGTGGCGGCCGACTTCGCCGACATCTTCGAGATCAAGTTCGACGTCGGCGTCAAGACCGGCGAGCTGTACACCGAGGTCGCGCCGGACGGGTTGCGGCTGGGCTACCGCCGCGACACCTTCCACCGGGAGGTTTCCATCACCGCCGACCGGCCGGCCACGTTCACCCCCGACGACATCCGGTTCACGGTCCGGCTGGAGCCCGGCGCCGACTGGTCGGTCGAGCTGCGGGCGGAGATGCGGGCGTGGCGGCCCGACGGCGTCGACCTGCGGGCCGGGCCCCGCTCCCTGCGGTCGGACGCGTCAGTCCTGCCCGAGAGCGTGCGGGCCTGGGTGGCCGCGGCGCCGACGCTGGACACCGACAGCGCCACCCTGCGGCAGGTGTACCACCGCAGCCTGGTGGACCTGGCCGCGCTCCGCTTCGCGCCGCTCTCGCTCGGCGGCGCCACCGTGCCGGCCGCCGGCCTGCCCTGGTTCATGACGCTGTTCGGCCGCGACAGCCTGCTCACCTGCCTCCAGACGCTCCCGTTCACGCCGGCGCTGACCCCGCCGACGTTGCGCATCCTCGCCTCGCTCCAGGGCGCGCGGAACGACGACGTGCTGGAGGAGGACCCCGGGCGGATCCTGCACGAACTGCGTTACGGCGAGTCCGCGGCGTTCGAGGAGCAACCCCACTCGCCGTACTACGGGACGGTCGACGCGACCCCGCTGTTCGTGGTGCTGCTCGACGAGTACGAACGGTGGAGCGGGGACACCGCGTTGGTCCGGGAACTCGAACCGGAGACACGCGCGGCGCTGACCTGGATGGCTGGTCCCGCCGACCTCACCGGCGCGGGCTACCTCTCCTACCAGCGACGCAACGTGGAGACGGGGCTGGAAAACCAGTGCTGGAAGGACTCCTGCGACAGCATCTCCTACGCCGACGGCCGGTTGCCGGGCTTCCCCCGGTCGACGTGCGAGGCCCAGGGGTACGCCTACGACGCGAAGATCCGCGCGGCCCGGCTGGCGCGCGAGATCTGGCACGACGCGGCCTTCGCCGACCGGCTCGAACGGGAGGCGGCGGCGTTGTACGAGCGCTTCAACCGCGACTTCTGGCTGGAGGATCGCGGTTGGTACGCGGTGGCCCTCGACCCGGACGGCACCCCGGTGGACAGCCTGACCTCCAACATCGGGCACCTGTTGTGGAGCGGCATCGTGCCACCGGAGCGGGCCGCCCGGGTGGCCGAGCATCTGATGAGCCCGGCCCTGTTCTCCGGCTGGGGCGTCCGCACGCTGGCCGAGGGGCAGGGCCGCTACAACCCGCTGGGTTACCACACCGGCACCGTGTGGCCGTTCGACAACTCCTTCATCGCCTGGGGGCTGCGGCGCTACGGCTTCACCGACGAGGCCGGCCGGATCGCCGAGGCCATCATCTCCGCCGCCGCCTACTTCGAGGGACGCCTGCCGGAGGCGTTCGGCGGCTTCGACCGCCGGACCACCCGCTACCCGGTCCGCTACCCGACCGCCGGCAGCCCGCAGGCCTGGTCCAGCGGGGCTCCGCTGCTGCTGCTGCGCACCCTGCTCGGCCTCGATCCGCACGAGGACCATCTCGCCACGATCCCGGCGCTGCCGCCGACGTTCGAGCACATCGCCCTGCTGAACGTGCCCGGCCGCTGGGGCCGGATGGACGCCTTCGCCCGGCACCGGCCGGACAATTCGCCGGAAACGTATTGACAAACTTTGTTTCCAGATAGACGCTGAGAGAGCGCTCTCCGCCGCTCTCCGCCACCAACGAGGTGTCCCATGCGTCTTCGGAAACGGCTGCTCGCCGCCGCGTCAACCCTGCTCGTCGCACTTGGCAGCGGCCCGCCCCTCGCCGCGCCCGCGCAGGCGATCGGCCCGAGCCTGCTGCCCGTCACCGTCACCAACACCACCGGCCGCGCCGACGCCGTGCACCTGTACGTCATCGGCACCCAACTGTCCACCGGCCGGCTCGGCTACGTGACCGCGTCCGGCGCGTTCGTGGCCTGGACCGGCGGGCAGATCCCGCCGTCGCCGGCGCCGGACGCCTCCATCCCCGGCCCCGGCAACGGCGGCAGCACCACCCTCCAGTTCCCGCGCGGCTTCTCCGGCCGCGTCTACTTCGCGCTCGGGCAGAAGCTGAAGTTCCTCCTCACGCCCGACGGCCTCGTGCAGCCCGCGCCGTGGGCGGCCGGCGACGCCAACCGCGACATCCTCTTCGACTGGAGCGAGTTCACCTACAACGACTCGGGCCTGTGGCTGAACAGCTCGCAGGTCGACATGTTCGCGGTGCCGCACGCGGTGACCGTGACCGGATCCAACGGCGTCACCCGGCGGACCGGCGACGTGGTGGCGAACGGGCGCAACGCGGTCATCGACGGGATCCGGGCCCAGTCCGGCTGGGCCAACACGGTCCAGACCCGCTCGGACGGCACCGTGTTGCGGGTGCTCGCCCCGGGCAAGGCGGCCGGCGCCGGCCTGCTCAGCGCCACCTACCTCGACTCCTACATCGCCGCCGCCTGGAACGCGTACACCACGAAGACGCTCACCGTGGCGCCCTTCGCCGACCAGCCGTCCGTCCGCTACTACGGCCGCACCTCGGGCACCACCATGACCTTCACCAACGGCAGCGGTCAGGTGGTCGCCTCGTTCAAGCGGCCCTCGTCGGCGAGCGTGTGGGGCTGCGACGGCGACCTGCCCGCGCCGAACGACCAGGTGGTCGGCCCGATCTCGCGTACGCTCTGCGCGGCGCTGAACCGCGGCACGCTCGGCACCGTCGACACCCAGCCCAGCACCGACGCCGCCGCCTTCTACCGCAACTCCCCCACCAACCAGTACGCCCGGCTGATCCACGCCAACATGGCCGACGGCAAGGCGTACGCGTTCGCCTTCGACGACGTCGGCGCGTTCGAGTCGCTCGTGCACGACGGCGACCCCCGCTCCGCCGGGCTGATCCTCAGCCCGTTCGGCGGCGGCTCGACGAGCACCGCGACCGCGCTTGTCAGCAGCCTCAACAACAAGTGCGTCGACGTGCCCAGCTCGAACTTCGTCGACCGCGCCCCGCTGCAGATGTGGAACTGCAACAACACCAACGCGCAGAAGTGGACGTTCAGCGGTTCGGCGCTGCGCAGCCAGAACGGCAAGTGCATGGACGTCGACGGCGGCTCGACCGCCAACGGCGCGACCGTCCAGCTCTACGCCTGCAACGGCACCGGCGCCCAGCAGTTCACCCTCACCGCCGCCGGTGACCTGGTCAACCCCCAGGCCAACAGGTGCGTCGACATCAAGGACCGCAACACCGCCGACGGGGCCCGGCTCCAGTTGTGGGACTGCAACGGCACCACCGGCCAGAAGTGGCGCAAGGGCTGACCCGACGGCAGGCGCGACGGGGGCCGGCGGCCCCCGTCGCGCCAGGCCCTAGATCGACGCCGTCGAGCCCGCGTTGACGGAGTACTCGGCGCCGGTCACCTGGCGGGAGGCCGGGCCGGCGAGGAAACGCACCACGGCGGCGACGTCCGCCGGCTCGTTCATCCGGCCCAGCGCCAGCCGGCGCATCTCGTGCACGAAGTGGTCCGCCGCCGCCTCGGTGTCGATGCCGAGCCGCTGTGCGAGCGAGGCGAGGAAGACCTCCATGGTCGACGTGCGGGTCGGACCCGGCGCCACCGTGTTGACCCGGACCCCCGCCGGGCCGTACTCCATCGACAGCGCCTTGGCCAGGGCCAGCAGCGCGGCCTTGCTCACCGCGTAGTCGACCAGGTACGGCTTGGGGTGCCGGGCGGCCTCGGAGCCGATGTTCACGACGCTGCCGCCGCCGCGCTCGGCCATCCTCGGGACGATCGCTCGGCAGAGGCGTACGCACGACATCACGTTGATCTCCCACGTGCGCTGCCACGCCGCGTCGTCGATAGCGGTGAACGAGTCGCGATACGGTGCCACGGCCACGTTGTTCACCAGGATGTCGACTCCGGTGAAGGCGGTGGCGGCGGCGTCGGTGACACGTCGCACGCCCTCCGCCGTACCCAGGTCGGCGGCAACCACCGTGACGCCGGGTAACCGCTCACACGCGGACGGGTCCAGGTCGGCGACCACGAGGTGACAGCCCTCGCCGGCGAACCTCTGCGCGATCTCGAGGCCGATACCGGAACCGGCTCCGGTCACGACGGCCGTCCGGCCGGTCAACGAGTCATCCATCAGCACTCCAGAAGTAGTCTTCCCCGCGCGCGGCCACGCCGGCCGTGAGGACGCGCTCGACCGCGAACTCGGGCTGCCACAGGTCCCGCCACGCCCACAGTCGCCGGGTCAGCCGCTCCAGCCCCAGTTCCTGCGTCACGCCGATCGCCCCGTGCACCTGGTGCGCGATCCGCGCGACGACACCGGCGGCCCGCGCCGCGACCGCGTGCGCGCTCAGCACCGAGGCCGGGTCATCCGTCTCGGTCAGCGCACGGTCGAGCACGGCCGCCGTGAGCACCGACTGGGCGTGCGCCTCGGCCACGAGTGACGCCACGGCCTGGAAGCGGGCGATCGGTCGGCCGAACTGCACCCGGGTCTCCGCGTAGGAGGCGGTACGCCCCACCGCCGCCTCGATCGCCCCGGCCAGCCGTGCGGTGTGCAACACCCGCCAACGCGCCAGCACCGACCCGCCCGCCTGACCCGAGGCAGGTACGGCCATCTCGTCGACCGGCTCCCCCGCGATGTTCCGCCCCTCCCGCAGGTCCCGAACCGGCACCACGGCGTCGCTTCCGTCGAGCACGAGCACATCGGCGCACCAGCGCCCCCACGGCGTCAGCGCCTCCCCCGGCCCGATCGGCAGTGCCACCCCGACGGCGCCGCCCAGCGCCCCGGCGTACAGCTCCGGCACCGGGGCCGACAGCCCGGCGGCGGCGATGGCCCGTACGACAGCGGCGAGGTCGGCGAGCGATCCCCCGTACCCACCGTCGGTCTCGGCCACGGCCAGCAGGTGCCACTGTTCCTCCCGGGTGATGCGCCACACCGCGGCCATGTCCACGGCGGTGCGCAGCCGCGCCACCGCGGCGTCCGCCACCGGATCGGCCGTCGACGTCATCGCGCCTCCTTCAGGGCGGCCCGGGCGACGAGCACTCCGAGCACCTCCGTCGTGCCGCCGCGCAGCGTGAAACCGGGCGCGGACAGCTGCGCGTCCGCGAGCATCGCGACGAACCGGGGCCATGCCGCCGCGCCCACCTCGGCACGGGTCAGTCCGCGAGCCGCCTCGATGACGTCGGCCTCGAACCGGTTGCCGAGCAGCTTGAGCGTCGCGGCGGCGGCGACCGGCGCCTCCCCCGCGTCCATCCGCGCCGCCACCTGCCGGCCGAGGGCCCGCAGCGCGGTGAGCCGGGCGACGAGTTCGCCGCACCCCCCGTTGCCGGCGGCGGCGAGCATCAGGCGCAGCAGGGGGTACGTGCTCAGGACGCGCTCGGGCCCGCCCCGCTCGAACGAGAGCTGGTCGGTCACCTGGGACCAGCCGTTGCCGACGACGCCGAGCACCCAGGCGTCGGGCACGACGGCACCGTCGAGGAAGACCTCGCAGAAGTGACCCGGACCGCGCAGATCCGGGATCGGCCGGACGGTGACGCCCGGCTGGTCGAGGTCGAGGACGAACTCGGTCAGCCCCTCGTGCCGGGCCGGACCGGTCGGTGTGCCACCGGTGCGGGCCAGGACGTAGGCATGGGTGGCCCGGTGGGCGTGACTGGACCACACCTTCTGCCCGGTCAGCGCCCAACCGCCGGGGACCCGCTCGGCGCGGGTACGCACGGCGGCGAGGTCGGAGCCCGCCTCGGGTTCGCTCATGCCGAGGCAGAACCGCGCCTCGCCGGCGGCGATCCGGGGCAGGACGTCCGCCTTCAGCTCCTCGGTGCCCCACCGCGCCACGGCCGGACCGATCTGCCGGTCGGCGATCCAGTGCGCGGCGACCGGGGCGCCGGCCCGCAGCAGTTCCTCGGTGAGCACGAACCGGTCGACGAAGCCACGACCGTGCCCGCCGTACCGTGGCTCCCAGGTGAGCCCGATCCAGCCGTGGGCGGCGAGCAACCGGCTGAACTCCTCGTCGTACCCGAGCAGCCACGAGTCGCAGCGCGGCTCGAAGCGGCCCGCGCGCCGCCACCGCTCCAACTGGTGCCGGATCTCGGCCCGTTCGACGGACGTCACGGCGTACCCAGAACGTCCGCCTGGTGCTCACCCAGCATCGGCGCGGGACGGTACGGCGCGAGCGGGGTGGCGGACAGGTTGATGGGTGCGGCGATGCTGCGCAGCGTCCCGACAGCCGGGTGGTCGACGAGCGAGACGACACCACGGGCGGCGAGATCCGGGTCCCGTAACAGCTCCTCGTAGCGGGCCAGCGGCGCGCACGGCACGTCGAGGTGGTCGAGGATCGCGAGCCACTCGTCGGTGGATCTGGTGCTCATGATCTCGGCGACGATGCCGTACAGCGCATCGGCATTGGCGATCCGCCTGCCGACGGTGTTGAAGCGCGGATCGTCAAGCACCGCGCCGCGACCGGCCCGGTCGAGGAACCGCCGCCACTGACGCTCGGTGTAGATCATGACGCAGAGGTGCCCGTCACGGGTGCGGTACGGGCGGCGGTTGGCGGCGGCCGTCCGCGGATAGACCGGCGGCGCGACGGGTGGCTCGAACGTCCAGCCGTCGAGTTGTTCGAGCAGGCCGAAGGCGAACATGGTGTCGAACATCGGGACCTCGACCCGCTGTCCCTGACCGGTCTCGTCCCGGTGGCGCAGCGCGGCGAGCACCCCGACGACGGCGGTGAGACCGGCGAGCTTGTCCGCGACCGGGGTGACGACGTACCCGGGCTCGTCCTGGTTGATGCTCTGGAGCGCGGCCAGGCCGGAGGCGCCCTGGATGATGTCGTCGTAGGCCGGGCGGTCGGCGTGCGGGCTGTCGCCGCTGAACCCGGGGATCGCGCAGTAGACCAGCCCGGGGTGCAGACCCGCGCAGTCCGGGTAGGACAGGCCGAGGCGCTCGGCCGCGCCGGGCCGCATGTTGTGCACGAGCACGTCGGCGGTCGGCACGAGCCGGGCCAGTTCCGCCCGCCCCTCCGGCGTCCCGAGGTCGAGCACGACACTGCGCTTGCCCCGGTTCATGTTCAGGAACACCGCTGCCATGCCCGGCACGGTGCTGGCGCCGAGGTGCCGGGCGATGTCGCCGCCGGGTGGCTCGATCTTGACCACGTCGGCGCCCAGGTCGGCGAGCATGAGGGTGCAGTACGGACCGGAGAAGGTACTGGTCAGATCCAGCACCCGTACGCCGTGCAGCGGGCCGCTCACCGCACGGCCCGCCGGCGCAGCGACCACATCTGCGCGGCCCGCTCCGCCTGCATCGCCTGCTCCCACGCGTCGGCGCCGGGGCCGGCCGAGCGGCGGAAGGACGCGGTGATCTGGCGGCTCAGCTCCGGGTCGGCCGGGGCTTGCGCGGCCAGGGCCAGGGCCCGCGCGTCCACCTCGTCGTCGGCGACGCACTCCCAGGCCAGTCCGGCCTGCGCCGCGCGCCGTCCGTCGATCTCCTGGTTGAGCAGTGTCATGGCAGCCGCGCCGGAACGACCGAGCGCGGTGGCCGCGAGCAGCAGGTGCCCGCCGCCGGGATGCAACCCGATCGCGCCGAAACCCGCGACGATGCGAGCGTTCTCGGCCACGACCCGGACGTCCGCGGCGAGCAGCAGGTTGACTCCGGCGCCGACGGCGGCGCCGCGGACCGCCGCGACGACCGGGACGCCGAGCCGACCCAGCCGGTGGAACGACTCGTAGACGACGCCGAGGTCGGCGTAGCGACGGGGGTCCGCGGGATCCTCCGCCACGTCGTCGAGCAGGGCCCGGTGCGCTCCGGCGCAGAAGTGCCCGCCGCCGCCGCGCACCACGGCGGCGCGCACCCGCGGGTCGGCGTCGACCCGCGCGACCGTCTCCACCAGCTCACGCGCCATCGCGAGGGTGAGCGCGTTGCGACGCCGCGGCGCGTCGAGCGTGATGACCGCGACGCCGTCGACGACCTCCAGGCCGACCTCGGACCGGTCCACGGCCGCCGTCACCCGAGCACCGCCAGACCGGCCTCGGCGACCTCCATGTCCTGGGTGTAGTGGCCGCCGCTGACCCCGATCGCGCCCACGACCGCTCCGTCGACCCGGATCGGGAAACCGCCGCCGAACGTGACCAGCCGGTCGATGCCGGCGGGCGCCCCCATGGCGAGCGGCCCGTCGTCCTTGATGAAGTCGTACCATCCGTCGCTGCTCAGCCCGAAGCCGACCGCGGTGTACGCCTTGTCCTGGGCGAGCTGCACGGTGACCAGCGGGGCGCCGTCCATCCGCTGGTACGCCTTCAGCACCCCGCTCTCGTCACAGATCGCGACCGTGACCGGAAGCCCCATCGACTCGGCCCGCGCCACCGCGGCGTCGAGCGCGGCGCGGGCCGCCGCGTGCGCGATCGTCGGCCGGTTGACCACGGTGGACGGCACGGACGACGTCGGCGCCTCGTCCTGGTACGGCAGGAACGGATCCCGCCGGCGATATCCGTTGCGGCGCGGGGCCCGACCGGTGCGACCACTCATGACTGCTCCTCCTCGTCCGGACGATGGCTGCTGATGCCGAACATGCGGGCGATCCGCTCCTCGGCGAAGCGGGACACGCCGCCCTCCCGGGACACCGAGCGGACGCCCTCGACCTGCAACAACGCCGGGCGCACCAGCGCGCCCATGGTGACCGGGGCGGACGGACACGCCCGACACCGGCCCTTGAAGCTGACCCGGGCGTCGCCCGCGTCGTCGACCGCGACGGTGATGCCGCCGCCGTGCGCCTCGACGAGCTGCCGGACCTTCCCCTCCAACGCCTGGTCGGCCGCACGGCTCAGGTCAGCGGCGGCCACGGCGCACCGCCTTGTGGGCCGGGGTGGCGGCCCCGGCGCCGTACAGGGCCTCGGTCTTCGCCTCGATGTCGATCCCCATCAGCCGGGCGAAGTTGCGACCGAAGATCTTGTCCTTGACCTCGTCGGTCAACTCGGGGTAGCCGTAGCCGTCCTGTAGGTCCTCCGGCATCGTCATGTCCGCGAACAGGTCGATGTACGCCTGCACCTTGGGCCAGACGAACGCCTCCGAGCCCCAGAGCAGCCGGTCCGGGCCGACGTGGAGCAGACACTTGCCGATCGCGTGCAGCGCCGCGCGGGGCGCGACCGGGTACTGGTTGATCCAGGCGGTCAGCGCCAGGTGGATGTTCTCGTAGCGCGAGGCGATGTTGATGGTCTCGTCGATGAACGGCTCGCCGAGGTGGTGGACGATGAAGTTCATCTCCGGGAAGTCCTGGGCCGCGCGCTCCAGGTCGTAGGGGGCCAGGTCGGCGATGTGCTGGGTGTTGAACGCCAGCCCCTTGTGGAACTGCACGTTCGTCACCCCGTGCTCCAGGCACGCCTCCCAGATCGGATACGCCACGTCGGGGTCGTCGATGCGCCAGGACACGCCGCCGGAGTGGGCCTGGTAGAACTTGAAGCTGACCGCGCCCCACTCCCGGATCTGCCGGATCGCCTCGGTGACGGCGCCGTACCGCCCGTGCGTGATCGGGTCGACGCCGCCGCAGAAGAGCACCCGGTCGGGATATGCCTCCTTCAGCTTGTAGTTGTTCTCCGCCGGGGAGAAGCCGAGCTTCCAGCCGCCGTGGCTCGGCACCGTCTGCGCCATGGCGATGTCGGTGTCGGACTCCTCGAAGATGAGGCGGTAGGCGTCCTCGACGGAGAGCTCCCGGTCGGAGATGTCGTCGTAGGGGAAACCCGGCTTCGAGTACTTCTTCGCGTACTCCACCAGGGCGTTCGTCGACTTGCGGCCACCGCCGTACGTCTCGTCGTAGTTGTCCTCGGTGAGCTTGTACATGTGGATGGCGTTGTCGAAGATGAAGTGGTTGCCCTTCACGGTCAGCCCCTCTCGCTGGTCTGGTCCTGCGGTGGATCGGGATGTTCGGCCTCGAGCCGCTCGACGTGCCGGACGGCCAACCGGCGGCGGCGACGCACCGCCAGGCCGGCGACGGAGACGCCGACGATGACGGCGACGCCGTTGAAGACGCTCTCGATCCAGGTCGCCGCGCCGAGGTGCTGGAGACCCGCGATCGTGAAGCTCACGAAGTAGGCGGCGATGAGCGTGCCGAGCATGTTGACCCGCCCCGGGCGCAGCACGGCCGCGCCGAGGAAGGCCGCGGCGAACGCCGGCAGGAGGAACTGCTGCCCCACGGCCGGCTGGCCGGAGCCGATCCGGGACGCCAGCAGCAGCCCGGCGATCGAGGCCAGCACCGCGGCGCCGACGAAGGCCCGCAGGGTGTACGAGTTGACGTTGATGCCGGCCCGCGCGGCGCCGCGCAGGTTTCCGTCCATCGAGTACATCCGCTGCCCGAAGGGCGTCCAGACCACGGCGATCTCCAGCACCACGACCACCACGAGCAGGTACAGCAGCGGCAGCGGAATGCCGCCGAGATCACCGCGGGCGATTCCGGTGAAGCTCTCCGGGACGTTCTGGAAGATGACCCGGCCACCGGTGACCAGGTAGAGCAGGCCCATGAGCACGCTGCCGGTCGCCAGGGTCGCGATGATGGACGTCATGCCGAAGCGCAGCACCAGCAGGGTGTTGAGCGCGCCGACCACGACGGCGACGGCGATCACCAGCACCACGGCGAGCCAGATCGGCGTCCCGTGGACCGCGATCAGCCACACCGCGAGCCCCTGGGCCAGGCCCAGCATGGGCCCGACCGAGGCGTCGAGGTAGTGGGCGAGCAGCGGCAGGGTCGCCGCCAGGGCCACGATGACGGTGACGGTCTGGTTGACCAGCACGAGTCGGAAGTTGGTGACGGTGAAGTACGTCGACGGGCTGAGCGCCGAGAACGAGGCGATCACCAGCACGAGCAGCCCGATGAGCCCGAACCTGCCGATCGCCCCGACGAGCCACTCGGACCTGCTCTGCCGGGACCGGTCGGCGCTCTGCCGGACGAGGACGGGCGGGGTGGTCAGGGTGTCGGGCATTATCCGGCGCTCCTCTCCAGCGCTGCGGTGCCGCGGACGATGAGCTGCACGCACCGTTCGACGTCGAGATCCCGGGTCGGCCCGTGGTGGACCTGCCGGCCGCCCTTCATGACCAGCAACCGGTCGGCCAGTTCCAGCAGTTCGGGGATGCGGTGGCTGATCACGACCACGGCGTAGCCGGTGTCCCGCAGCCGGACGATGAGGTCGTTGACGACGCGGGACTCCGACGTGCCGAGCGCCGCCGTCGGTTCGTCCATCACCATCACCCGGGGCTCGTGGGCCGCGACGAGCGCCCGGGCGATGGCGACCATCTGCCGCTGGCCGCCGGAGAGCCCTTCGACGAGCACGTTCATGTCGTGCAGGTCGATGCCGAGGCTCTCCAGCACGGCCTGGGTGCGGACCCGCATGGCCTTCTTCCGCAGAACCGGCAGCACCGCGGGGCCGCCGGTCCACTCGCGGCCGAGGAAGACGTTCTCCACCACGCTGAGGTTGTCGCTCAACCCCAGATCCTGGTAGATCATCTCGATGCCGGCGGCGCGCGCCTGCCCGATGGTGTGCGGCGTGAGCTGCCGTCCCGTCACCCGCAGGTGCCCGCTGTCCGGGGCGATCGCCCCGCTCACCACGTTCATGAGCGTGGACTTGCCGGCGCCGTTGTCGCCGACGATGCCCAGGATCTCGCCCGGCCGCACGTCGAAGGAGACGTCCACCACCGCCCGCACCCGACCGTAGGACTTGCTGATCCCGACGGCCTCCAGAACCGGTGCGTCAGTCACTGCGCGGCGCTCCACATCCGGGTGTACCGCTCGGCGAAGTCGACGTACGAGTCCCAGTCGACCTTGCCGTCCTCGGGGGCGTTCGACTGCCGGAAGATGGTCGCCGGGATGCCCTGCTCGGCGTCGGGCAGCGCGGGCTTCCCGGCCAGGAGCCGCACCACCTGGTCGATCGCGGCGTAGGCGTTCCAGCCGCGCACCGCGCCGAAGTCGGCGAACTGGTCGCCCGCGGCCACGCTGCTCAGGCGTTCCGGCTCGGCGTTCTTCGACAGCACCTTGACGTCGGTCCGGCCGGCCGCCTTCAGCGCGGCGATGATGGACTCCACCCCGTTGCCGTAGGGCGTGAAGATGTACTGCAGGTCGTCGCCGTACTTCTGGATCAACGAGGTGGCGATGTTCTGCATCTCGATCGGGTCGCCCGCCTGGGCCAGCGTCCGCTCGCGTACCTCGAGCAGCTGGCACCCGGTGCACGCCGCGAACACCTTCTTGCTGGTGTTCAGCGCCTCCACCAGGTGGGGGTAGCCGACGTCCCAGAGGAAGACGGCCTTCGCGGTGCCCTTGCTGTCGGCGATCGCCTGGGTCACCTGGAGCACCGACTGGAAGGTCTCCCGGCTGGAGACGTTGGCGTCGAAGCCGACCGTTCCGCCTTCCTTGACGGCCGAGATGCCGACCACCGGGATCTTCGCCTTCTGCAACTCGGCGATGCCGTCGGCGGCCTGGTTCTCGGGGATCGCGACGGTGATGACGGCGCTGGGCTTGTGGGTGGCGGCGGTGGCGAGCGCCTTCTGGAAGCCCTCCGGCGTGCCCTGGCCGTCGATGACCTCCGCGGTCCACCCGATCTGCTGGGCGATCGCGGCGGCCTTGCGACCGACCTCCTCGCACGAGGTGCCGATCTTGCACACGATGATGTCGACCTTCGCGCCCGCCACCGGCTTGGCCGACTGCGTCGGGCCGGACCAGTCCTCGTAGACCTTGATCTTGTCCAGGGTGATGTCGGCCTCGGCGCCCTCGAAGTACAGCAGGCCGCCGGTGCCCACCTTGATCAGTTCGGCGGCCTGGGCGGTGTAGGCGTCGTCGACCGGGCCGGGCGTGTCGCCGCCCGAGGACGAGTCGCCGCACGCGGCGGCACCCAGCAGCAGGGCGGCGCTCAGGGCCGCGGCGGCGGAGCGGCGGAGCGCTCTCGGGAACGTGAACAAGATGCCACTCCTCAGGAGACGGCCCACGAGGGACGAGGGAATGTATGCAAAAAGCGGTGATGGCGGTCTGGCATCGAGCGGTTCGTGGTCCCTGTCGTCCGCATCCCGCGGTGACTCAGGAACCTCGAAGTGACGACTTCCTGTGCACAGCCGAAGGTAGTTCGACGTTTCGTGCAGTGTCAAGCATCACCTCTGAACAGGAGATAAGCCGTTACCTCCCTGGGAGGTTGCATGCAGCTCTTGACTTTCGGTACGCAGACGATTCCGCCGTGAGACGTTGTCGGATCGCTCCTCGCACCCTAGATTGCATACAGTTACGTCTGACGTTGGAGGTCGCATGGCGACGAACACCGCGCTGCCGCTGGCCGATCTGCGCGTGATCGAGATGGGCCAGCTGCTGGCCGGTCCGTTCTGCGGGCAGCTCCTCGGCGACTTCGGCGCCGAGGTCATCAAGATCGAAGACCCCAGGGCCGGGGATCCCATGCGCCAGTGGGGCCGCGAGAAGCCGCACGGCATGTCCCTGTGGTGGCCGGTCGTGGCCCGCAACAAGAAGTCGGTCACCATCAACCTGCGCGACGCCGACGGGCAGGAGCTCGTGCGGCGGCTGCTCGCCGAGGCCGACGTGCTCGTCGAGAACTTCCGTCCCGGCACGCTCGAACGCTGGGGACTGTCCCCCGAGGCGCTGTGGGAGCTCAACCCCCGCCTGGTCGTGACCCGGGTCAGTGGTTACGGCCAGACCGGCCCGTACGCCGGCCGCGCCGGCTTCGGTTCGATCGGCGAGGCGATGGGCGGCATCCGATACGTCACCGGCGACCCCGACCGGCCACCGGCCCGCTCCGGCATCTCCCTCGGCGACTCCCTCGCCGCCGTCTTCGCCGCGCTGGGGACGCTCGTGGCCCTGCACGAACGGCTCCGTACCGGCCGCGGCCAGGTCGTCGACGCGGCCATCTACGAGGCGGTCCTGGCCATGATGGAGTCACTGCTGCCGGAGTGGTCGCTGGCCGGCTACCAGCGCGAGCGCACCGGCGCGGTGCTACCGAACATCTCCCCCAGCAACGTCTTCCCGACCAGCGACGGTGAGAGCGTGCTCATCGCGGCCAACCAGGACAGCGTGTTCCGCCGGCTCACCGAGGTCATGGGCCGGACCGAGCTGGCCGACGACGACCGGTTCCGCGCGCACGACGCGCGCGGGCGCAACATGTCCCTGATCGACGGCATCATCGCCGAGTGGTCGGCGACGGTGCCCGCCGACGAGCTGCTCGACCGCCTCAGCGCCCACGGGGTGCCGGCCGGGCGCATCTACACGGCGCCCGACATGCTCGCCGACCCCCACTTCGCCGCCCGCGAGGCGATCGTCCGCCTGGCGGCGCCGGGCCTCGGCGACGTACCGATGCAGAACGTCATGCCACGGCTGAGCCGCACTCCCGGCGCGGTCCGCCACACCGGCCCGGACCTCGGGGAGCACAACGACGAGGTGTTCGGGAAGCTTCTCGGGCTGGACGCCGACCGGACCGCCGAGCTTCGAGCGGCCGGGGTCATCTGATGCCCGTCGAGAGCGTCGAGGTCCGTCAGTGCGCGACCACGACCCCCGGGGCGGGCTCCAGGTCGGCGAGTCGGGACGGCCGCACCACGAGCAGCAGCACCGCCAGCGCCGCCACCATGCCACCGGTCACCACCAGGGCCATCGCCACCGCGCCGGTGCCCAGCACGCCGACCAGCGGTGCGGCCACCGCGCCCACCCCGAACTGCACGGCGCCGAGCAGCGCGGACGCGGTGCCGGCCGCCTCGCCGTGCCGGGACAGCGCCAGCGCCGGGGCGTTCGGCATCGCCAGGCCGGCCGCCGCCAGCACCACCCACAACGACACCAGCAGGGCGGGCAGCCCACCGACGTTCGTCGCGGCGAAGCCCAGCAGGGCCAGGCCGGCCAGCGTTCCCACGCCCAGCGAGACCACGAGGATGCGCTGCGGCGGGAAGCGGCGCAGCAACCGCACGTTGTACTGGGTCGCCCCGATCAGGCCCACCGCGCCCGCGCCGAACGCCAGCGCGAACTCCTGCTCGTCGAGCCCGTACCCCTGCTGAAGCACGAACGACGAGCCGGCCACATACGCGAACAGCGCCGCCATGGCCAGGCCGGCGACCAGAACCAGGCCGACGAACACGCGGTCGCGCAGCAGCGAGCCGTAGAGGCGGGCGGTGCCGACGACGCCGCCGCGACGGCGGCGCTCGGGCGGGAGCGTCTCCGGCAGGCCGAGCGCGGCGACCACGGCCAGCAGCACGCCGAAGACGGCCAGCACGACGAAGACACCCGGCCAGTCCGTCCAGCGCAGCACGGCCCCGCCCAGGGTCGGGGCGAGGATCGGCGCCGCGCCCATCACCAGCAGCAGCCGGGAGAGCAGGGTGGCGAACGCCGCGCCGCTGAACAGGTCACGGACCACTGCCATCGCGACCACCGCGGTGGCGGCGACGCCGAGGCCCTGCACCACCCGCAGCACCCCGAGGACGGCGACGTTCGGCGCGACGACGCAGAGCGACGACGCCATGACGTGCAGCACGAGGCCGGCGATCAGCGGACGGCGCCGCCCGACCGCGTCCGACAGCGGACCGATCAGCAGCTGGCCGACCGCGAGCCCGGCGAGCGTGCCGGTGAGGGTGAGCTGGACCGCCGCCGAGGTGGTTGCGAAGTCCGCGACGATCGCGGGCAGCGCGGGCAGGTACATGTCGATGGTCAGCGGACCCACCGCGATCAGCGAACCGAGGACCAGCACGAGCCGCAGCCGCTGCCCCCGGCCCATCAGGTCCCCGGGTGTCGAGGTGGTGGTCGGCCGCCGGTCGGTGGCGACATCGGTCATCGGGGGGACCTCCGCCCGGTCAGGACGCGGCCGGGCGGAATTCGGTGCGACAGTCACACCTGGGTTCAGGTCCCGTCCCGCCGGCCCCATTCCCGTCTGCGCGAGAGGTTACCCGGGTCACAGGCAGTCGCGCACCGCCGCGCTGAGCAGGTTGGCCCGCTCGTCGTCGATGCCGCCCATCTGGTTCACCACGTAGCCGAAGCCGAGCTGGTGGGTGTCGTCGGCGAAGGCCAGGTGCCCGCCGGCGCCGTCGTGGCCGAAGCTGCGTACCCCGAGCATCGGGCGCGGCGCCGCGTGCACCAGGAAGCCGGTGCCCCAGCGGTGGCCGGCGTCCGGCAGCCCGTACACCTGCTGGCCGGCGGCGCGGACGGCGAGGGCGTCGTCGACGGACGCGGGGGTGAGCAGGCGCGGGCCGGCGGCGGACCCGGCGACGCAGGCGGCGTAGAGGCGGGCCAGGCTCTCGGCGGTGCTGACCGCGCCCGCGCCGGGGACCTGCGCGGCCTGGATGGCCGGGTCGTTGAAGCTGACCAGGCCGGTGTCGTCGGCCGGGAAGGCGAACGCCCCGCCCATGGTGATGCCGCGTTCGGCGACCGGGTCGCCGGCCGGGCCGGGGTCACCGACCGGGGCCAGCATCCAGGCGACCGTGTCGCGCTCGGCCGCCGGCAGGCCGATCCAGGTACGCAGGCCGAGCGGCTCGCCGATGGTGCGGGCGAACCAGGCGCCCGGGAGTTCCCCGGTGATCCGGCGGATGACCTCGCCGATCAGCCAACCGTAGGTCATCGCGTGGTAGCTGTGCGCCGTGCCCGGTCGCCACAGCGGGGCCTGCGCCTCGATCGCCTCGATCACCGGGTGCCAGGCGAGCACCTCGTCGAGGGTGAAGGGCCGGTCCAGCGCCGGCAGGCCGGACTGGTGGGTGAGCAGCCAGCGGACCGGGATCTCGTCCTTGCCGTGCCGGCCGAACCCGGGCCAGTAGCGGGTGACGGGCGCGTCCAGGTCGAGCCGGCCCTCCTGCGCCAGCCGGTACGCGCAGATCGCCATGATCCCCTTGGTGACGGAGAAGACGACCGCGGGCGTGTCGGCGGTCCACGGCCGGCCGGACCGGGGGTCGGCCGTCCCGCCGTACAGGTCGACGACCGCGCGGCCGGCGACGTGGACGGCGACCGCGGCGCCCACCTCGCCCCGGTCGGCGAAGTTGGCCCGGAACACGTCGGCGACCCGACCGAAGCCGTCGTCGGCGTGCCCGTGGATCTGCGGGTCGGTCACCTCGTCATCCCTTCACGGAGCCCTGGAGCAGGGCCTTGATGAACTGACGCTGGAAGATCACGAACACGATGAGCGTCGGGGTCATGATGAGCAGCGAGCCGGCGCAGAGCAACACCAGGTCGGTCCCCCACTGCCCCTGGAACGCGCCGAGCGCGCCGGCCATCGTCCGCTTGGTGGCGTCGTCCACCAGGACGATGGCGAGCAGGAACTGGTTCCAGGTCCAGAGGAACAGCAGGATGGTCAGCGACGCGACGGCCGGGCGGGCCAGCGGCACGTGCACGCGCCAGAACAGTTGCCAGGTGTTGCTGCCGTCGACCCGGGCCGCCTCGGACAGCTCCCGTGGCACGTTGATGAAGTGCGCCCGCATCCAGAACACCGCGAACGGCATGTAGAGGCCGACCAGCGGCAGGATGATCGCCCATCGGGTGTTGAGCAGGCCGAGGTCGCGGATCTGGTAGTAGAGCGGGGTGACCACGGCCTCGAAGGGCAGCGTGAGGCCGAGCAGCAGCAGCCCGAAGGCGAGGTGGCCGCCGGGCACCCGCAGGTGGCCGAGGCCGAAGCCGGCCATGGTCGCGATGAGCACGGCGAACGGCACCACCCCGGCCACGATCAGCATGCTGGACTTCAGCAGGGCGCCCATGTTCGCGGCGGTGAAGGCGTCGGCGAAGTTGCCCCACTGCGGGTCCGAGGGCCAGGCCAGGCCGGTGGGTACGGTGCCGCGCGGTTGCAGGGCCGCGGACAGCATGCTGAGGAACGGCAGCAGGGTGACGACCACGAGCGCGATCAGGAAGATCCGCCCGGTCAGTCGCTCACCGCGACCGGTCAGGTTCATGGTTTCTCTCCCCGGGTCAGCCGTTGGATCGGCAGCACGCACACCAGGACCAGCAGCATCAGCACCACGCCCAGGGCCGAGGCGAGCCCGACCTGGCGTTGGGAGAAGGCGAGCCGGTAGATCTCCAGGCCCGGCACGGTCGTCTCGATGCCCGGGCCGCCGCTGGTGGAGATGTAGACGATGTCGAAGCTGGCGAGCGCCGCGATGACGGTCACCGTGAGGCAGATGCCGATCTCCTGGCGCAGGCTGGGCAGGGTCACCGCGAAGAACTCCCGGATCGAGCCGGCGCCGTCCATCCGGGCCGCCTCGTAGAGCGACGGGTCGATCTTGCTCATGCCGGTGACCAGCAGGATGGTGCAGAGACCGAGCATCACCCAGGCCCCGATCACGCCCACGGCCGGCAGCGCGGTGTCGAACTCGCCGAGCCAGGGCCGGGTGACCGAGCCCAGCCCGACCGCCCGCAGCGCCTGGTTGACCAGGCCGCTGGAGGACATCATCCAGCTCCAGGCGATGCCGGCCGCCACCAGCGGGATCACCTGGGGCAGGAAGAGCACGGTACGCACCATCGCGCCGGCCGGGCCGGTGGCGATCCGGCGGACCAGGCTGGCCACCACCAGGCCCAGCACCACCGGGACGAAGCTGAAGAAGACGATCAGGACGAACGCGTTCCCGATGATCTTCAGCAGGTCCCGGTCGGTGAAGACGGTGACGTAGTTGTCCAGCCCCGCCCAGGTCGCCGCCCCGATGCCGTTCCAGCGGTAGAACGAGTACTGCACGGTGAGCAGGAGCGGGCGCAACACGAAGAACCCGTACATGAGCAGCGCGGGCAGGACCCACAGCCACCCGCTCCACCGGGCCGCGCGGCCCCACCGCTTCCGGTGGGGCCGCGCGGGTGCGCCGAGGACGGTCGTCACCGGGACAGTTCCTTCTCGTACTCGGCCTGGACCGCCTTCACGTACCCCTCGGGCGTCTGCTGTCCGGCGATCAGCTTCTGCATCTCGGGCGTGATCGCCGCGGCGAAGATGCCGCCGGTTGCGTTCGCGGTGAAGTCGACCGCGCCGTTGTCGGCCCCGAGCTGCTGCGACGCCTTCAGCGTCTCGGCCAGCACGGTGCCCTCCTGCACCGGCGGCAGGGACAGCTCGGCCGGACCGCCCGGGGACGAGCCGCCGACGTTCACCGAGATCTCCCGGGCCTTGTCGTTGGTGTGCACCCAGTTGAGGAAGAACGCGGCGGCGTCGGGGTGCTTGGCCTTCGCGCCGACCCCGAAGGTGTTCGGCGCCGACATCGCCACCCGCTTGGCGTCGGCGGTCTCACCCGGGAAGAGGAAGAACCCGACCTTGCCGGGGAGCTGCTTGTCCAGATTCGCCGACTCCCAGTCGCCGTTGAACATGAACGTGCCGTTGCCCTTGCCGAACTCGCCCATCATCGCGGTGTAGTCGACGGCGTTCGCGTCCTTCGGGAAGTAGCCCGCCTGCGCCCACTTCTGGATGGTCTGGGTGGCCTTCAACGCGGCCGGGGTGTCGAAGGTGGCATCCGGCTTCTGGAAGATCCAGTCGGCGATCCGGGCCGGGTCGCCGTACTGGTTCTGCAGCGCCTGGTGCGGGAAGTTGATGCCGGCGGTGTTCTTGTTGAACTGCATGATCGGCTGGAGGTTCGCCGCCTTCGCCTTGGCCAGCAGGTCCTCGAACTCGGCGATGGTGGCCGGCGGCTGGGTCATGCCGATCTGCGCGGCCTGGTCCTTGTGGTAGAACACGCCAGTCACGCTGTAGCCCAGCCCCATGCCGTACAGGGAGCCCTCGCCCCGGACGCCGCCCTCGCCGATCCGCAGCTGAACCAGTTGCGAGGCCGGGAACTTGTCCCACCCGTACGCCTCGAAGTAGGGGTCCATGTTCTTCAGCAGCCCGTCCTTGACCAGGTCGACCATGGTGGGCAGCCGGATGATGTCGGGCGCGTTGTCCGAGGCGAGGACCCGGGGCGCGTTCTCCACGATGACGGTGAACTGGTCCTCGCGGACGTTGAACGTGACGTTGGGGTGCTGCTTGGTGAACTCGTCGGCGAGCGCCTTGGCCAGCGGGAAGCCGGTCTCGGCGTACATCTCCAGGGTGATCTTCTCCGACCCCAGCTCGGTGCTGACCTTGGCGTCGGCGTCGTTCGACGTGGTCTGCTCCTCGCCGGGTGGGCTGCAGGCGGTGGCGGCCAGGCCGACGGCGAGCAGTGGCGCCAGCACTGCGAACCGGCGGCGGGTCATCCTCGGGAACTCCGGCACGTCGGGCCTCCTATGTCGCGGCGGAACGGCTTCGCTAAACTGATTTAGCAGAGCATGCGCGGGTGAGCTGGGGCTGTCAAGAAGCAGTCGGCAACGGTCCGGAAACGACGCGTTCACGAATCGGGCCGCCGGGAGACCGGCGACGGAGGCCGCGACCGGACGCATCATGATGGGCAGCAGCGGCGGACGGATCGCCGGGATCGGAGGACTGATGGGCCGCAACCGCGCCACCCTGGCCGACGTCGCCGAGCGCGCCGGGCTGTCCAAGACCGCCGCGTCGATGGTGCTCAACGGCCGGGAGGGCACCCGACTCTCCGCCGAGGCGCACCAGCGGGTCTTCGCGGCGGCCGAGGAACTCGGCTACCGGCCCAACGTGGCCGCCCGCAGCCTGCGTACCCGCAAGACCGCCACCATCGCGTTCGTCTCCGACATCGTCGCCACCACCCGCTTCGCCGGCGGCCTGATCCGGGGCGCGCTGGACGCGGCCCGCGAGCGCGACCACGTCCTGCTCATCACCGAGACCCAGGGCGACGCGGCCTTCGAGCGGTACGCGATCGAGGCGATCCTCGACCGCCAGGTCGACGGCGTGATCTACGCGGCCATGGCGACCCGCCGGCTGACGGTGCCGCCGGCGATCCTCGGGGGCCGGGTGGTGCTGCTCAACGCCACCAGCGCGGAGCACCTGCCGTGCGTGCTGCCGGACGACGAACGGGCCGGCGCCACGGTCGCGGAGACCCTGCTCGCGCGCGGCCACCGGGACCGGATCGCGCTGATCGGGCGCAACCGGCAGAAGGAGAGCGACCCGGAGATCTCCCTGGCCGCCGCCGCCCGGCTGCGCGGCATCCGGGGTGCCCTCGCCGCCGCCGGCGTCTCGCTGCTGACCGAGGGCTTCTGCCCGGAGTGGCAACCGGAGCACGGCTACGCCGCGACCCGCGCGCTGCTGCGGCAGCCGGTCCGGCCGAGCGCCGTCATCTGCATGAACGACCGGCTCGCCTTCGGCGCCTACCAGGCGCTCGGCGAGGCCGGCCTGAGCGTCCCGGACGACCTCTCGGTGATCTCCTTCGACGACGATCCGATCGCCACCTGGCTGCGCCCGAAACTGACCACCGCCGCGCTGCCGCACGAGCAGATGGGACGCCGGGCGGTGGAGTCGCTGCTCGACGGCGACGGGCACGAGCCGGCGTACGTGCCGATGCCGCTGCGCCGCCGCCGCTCCGTCGCCGCGCCGGCCGGCTGAGCACCGGGCGGCTCACCACCCGGGCGGTAGCCGCTAAACCGATTTACTGATAGCTTTCCCGCCATGTTACGTCTGCCCGACCACTGGGTGTGGGACAGCTGGTACGCCCAGGACGACGACGGTTCGTGGCACGTGTTCTTCCTGCGTGCCTCCCGGGCCCTGCTCGACCCGCACCGCCGTCACCGGCGCGCCTCGATCGGCCACGCCGTCTCCACCGACCTGCGCTCCTGGCGACTGGTCGCGGACGCGCTCGTGCCCGCCGACGCGCCCGGCTGGGACGACCTGGCCACCTGGACCGGTTGCACGGTCCGCGGCCCGGACGGGCGCTGGCACCTGTTCTACACCGGCGTCGGGCGGGCCGAGGACGGGCTGGTCCAGCGGATCGGGCTGGCCGTCTCCGACGACCTGGTCACCTGGCGGCGGCACGGCGACGGTCCGGTCGTCGAGGCCGACCCCGCCTGGTACGAGGTGCTCGACCGGGAGATGTGGTACGAGCAGGCATGGCGCGACCCCTGGGTCTTCCCCGACCCCGACGGTGACGGCTGGCACATGCTCGTCACCGCCCGCGCCAACCAGGGCCCCGCCGGGGAGCGGGGTGTCATCGGCCACGCCACCTCACCGGACCTGCTCGACTGGACCGTCCGGCCCCCGCTGTCCGCGCCGGCCGGCTTCGGCCACCTGGAGGTGCCGCAGGTCGCCGTGGTGGACGGGCAGCCGCTGCTGCTGTTCTGCACCAACGCGGTCGCCGCCGGCCGGGGACCGGCGCACCAGCTCTGGGTGGCAAGCGCGCCGACGGTCCGCGGGCCCTGGGACGTGCCGGCGGCCCGGCCGGTGACGCTGCCCCACCTGTACGCGCCGCGGCTGGTCCCGGACGCCGGCGGCTGGTCCCTGATCGGGTTCGTCGACCACGTCGACGGCGAGTTCGTCGGCGAGCTCAGCGACCCGATCCCGGTCCGCCACGACCCCGCCGCCGGGCTCGTCACCCGGTGACGACACCGGCCGCCGTCGAGGCCCGGCCCGCGCCGGCCCGCAGATCCTCCTCGATCCGCCTCGCGGCGGCCAGCAGCGGCGGGAGCAGATCCCGCCGGATCACCTCGAACGACCCCCGGGTGGCGTGCGCGGAGACGTTCACCGCCGCCACCACCGACCCGTCCTCGCCGTGGATCGGCGCGGCCAGCGACCGCAGCCCCTCCTCCAACTCCTGGTCCACTATCGCGTACCCCTGGGCGGCGACCTTCGTCAGCACGGCGCGCAGCTTCACCGGGTCGGTGACGGTGCGGCGGGTCAACGGACGCAGCTCCGCGGTGGCCAGGTAGTCGCCGAGCCAGTCCGCCGGTTGCGCGGCGAGCAGCACCCGGCCCATGGACGTGGCGTACGCGGGGAAGCGGGTCCCGACGCTGATCCCCACCGTCATGATCCGCTTGGTCGGCACGCGGGCCACGTAGACCACCTCGTCGCCGTCGAGCACCGACACCGAGCAGGACTCGCGCACCTGCGCGACGAGCGCCTCCATGTGCCGGCGGGCGATCTCGGGCAGGCCCAGGCCGGACAGGTAGGCGTAGCCGAGGTCGAGGATCCGCGCCCGCAGCGAGAAGAGGCGGCCGTCGGTGTGCACATAGCCCAGCTCGACCAGGGTGAGCAGGAACCGGCGCGCCGCGGCCCGGGTCAGGCCGGTCCGCCGGGCCACCTCGCTGAGCGTGAGCTGCGGATGGTCGGCGTCGAACGCCCGGATCACCGCGAGGCCGCGCTCCAGCGACTGGACGAACTCCGGCGACCTCGCCACCTCGCCGCTCACGCTCACCCGGCCTCCCGCCGCAACGTCTCCCGGGCCACCGTGAACGCCCGGTTCGCCGCCGGTACGCCAGCGTAGACGCCGACCTGGAGCAGGACCTCCGCCACCTCCTGCTCGCTCAGCCCGTTGCGCAGCGCGGCCCGGACGTGCATCGCCAGCTCCTCGTCGTGGCGCAGGGTGGCGAGCACGGCGAGGGTCACGCAACTGCGGGTACGCCGGTCGAGACCCGGCCGGCTCCACACCTCGCCCCAGGCGTAGCGGGTGATGAAGTCCTGGAAGCCGTCGGTGAACCCGTCCGTGCCGGCGACCGCGCGGTCGACGTGCGCGTCACCGAGCACCTGCCGGCGTACCGTCATGCCCTGCTCGTGCCGCTCGCGGTCGTTCATCGTTCATGCGGCCTCTCGTCGAAGTGGTCCAGCAGGAGCCGGCACACCCGCTCGGGTTGCCCGACGTTCGCCAGGTGCGCCGCCTCCCCGACGACGGCGAGCCGGGCCCCGGGGATCCGCCCGGCGATGTCGCGGGCATGCCCGACCGGCGTCGCCGCGTCGTCCGCGCCCGCGACCACGAGCGTCGGCGCGCAGATCCGGCCGAGGGCGGGGCGCAGATCCATCGCGGCGATCGCCTCGCAGCAGGCGGCGTACCCGGCGGGGGACGTCGCGGTCAGCATGGCGCGGAACGCGGCGACCACGTCCGGCCGGGCCGCGGCGAAGCCCGGGGTGAACCAGCGGGCCACCACCGCGTCGGCGATCGCCGGCAGGCCGGCGGCCCGGACCGTCGCCGCCCGCTCCCGCCACTGCTCCGGCGGGCCGAGCGACGCCGACGTGCACAGCAGCGCCAGCCGCCGCACCCGGTCGGGCGCGTGCGCGGCCAGCCACATGCCGACCATGCCACCGAGCGACAGCCCCGCGTAGTGGACCCACGGCACGCCCAGGCCGTCGAGCGTCCGCAACAGCTCCCGGCCCAGCAGATCCAGCGAGTACGGCCCCGGCGGCACCGCCGAGCGGCCGTGGCCCAGGTGGTCGTACCGGATCACCCGGAACCGGGCGGCGAGCGCCGTCACCTGGGGTTCCCACATCGCGCCGGCGGTGCCGAGGGAACTACCCAGCAGCAGCACCGGCGCGCCGGCCGGGCCGTCGGACGTGGTGTGCAGCCGGGCGGTCACCGCGGCACGTCCCGAACGGCGGTCAGGGCCCGGTCGACGAAGTGACCGGCCGAGCCGAGCCAGCGGTACGGGTCGAGCGCCTCGTCGACCTGCGCCTCGGACAGGTGGGCGCGGATCTCGGGGTCGGCGAGCAGCGCGGCCCGGAACGACGGCGCGGCGGCGGCGCGGGCGACCAGGTCGTGCGCGACGCCGCGGCCGACGGCGGGGGCCAGCCGCGCGGCGACGGCCTCGGCGAGCACGACGCCGCCGGTCGCGTCGAGGTTCGCCCGCATCCGCTCCGGGTGGACCCGCAACCCGGTGAGCATCCGGGCGCAGCGGGCGGCGGCGCCGCCGGCGACGTGCAGCAGGTCGAGCAGGGGTTCCCACTCGGCGTGCCAGCCGCCGGCGGCCCGCTCGTGCTCCTGCGCCGCCGCGGCGAACAGGGTGGCGACGAGACCCGGGCCGCGCCGCGCCGCGGCGCTGACCAGGATCGAGTCCACCGGGTTGCGTTTGTGCGGCATGGCCGAGGAGCCGCCCCGCCCGTCGCCGCCCTCGGTGACCTCACCGATCTCGGTCTGGGCGAGCAGCCCGACGTCGAGCGCGACCTTGCCGGCGGCCACCAGGAGCCCACCCAGGGCGGCGGCCAGGTCGAGCCGGGGCTGGCGGCGGGTGTGCCAGGGCAGCGGGCTCCCGGGCAGGCCCAGGCGCGCCGCGAACCGCTCGGCGACGTCCGGACCGGCCGGGCCGAACGCGGCCAGGGTGCCGACCGCGCCGCCGAGTTGCGCGGGTTGCGCGGCGCCCGCCTGCCGCAGCCGGTCCCGGGCCTCGACGAGACCGGTCAACCAGCCGGCCGCCTTCAGCCCGAACGTGGTGGGTGCCGCCTGCTGCCCGAGGGTCCGGCCGACCATCACGGTGTCCCGGTGGGTGTCGGCCAGCCCGGCGGCGGCGTCGACCGCGGCGTCGAGGTGACCCGACAGCGGCCCGAGCGCCCGCACGGTGGCCAGGACCAGCGCGGTGTCCAGGACGTCCTGACTGGTCGCGCCGGCGTGCACCCAGGCCCGGGCGTGCTCGGGCACCGCGGCGGTCAACTCGCGGACCAGCGGGACGACCGGGTTGCCGGCGGCCTCGGCGGCCCGGCCGAGCGCCGCCGGGTCGAACCGCTCGGCGCGGCACCGGCCGCCGATCGCCTCCGCCACCGCCGGGGGCACGATGCCGGTGTCGGCGGCGGCCTGGGCGAGCGCGGCCTCCACGTCGAGCATCGCCTGGAGCAGGGACACGTCGCCGAGTTCCGCGTCGACGTCCGGGGCGCCGGAGAGACCGCCGAGCAGGCCGTCAGACGGCGAAGAAGACGGTCTCACGGTCGCCCTGGAGGTGGATGTCGAAGCGGAACCCGTCCGGCGCGGCGCTCGCCAGCAGCGTGTCCCGGCGATCCGCGTCGACGCCGCGCAGCACCGGATCGGCGGCGTTCGCCGCCGGCTCGTCGGGAAAGTAGAGCCGGGTGACGAGACGGTGCAGCAGCCCCCGTCCCAGCACCGACAGGGTCAGGTGGGGGGCCTCGACGCCGCCGTCCGGGTCGGGCAGCGCGCCGGGCCTGACGGTCAGCAGCCGGTAGCAGCCCTGCCCGTCGGTCTCGCTGCGGCCGAACCCCCGGAAACCCGGGAGCGCGGGCGGCCGGGCCCCGCGCGGGTCGTCCGGGTGGTCGAACCGGCCGTCCGGGTCGGCCTGCCAGCTCTCCACCATCGCGTCGACCACCGGCGCTCCGGCGCCGTCGACGATCCGGCCCCGGATCCAGAACGCGCCAGGCGTGCCCTCGGGCACCACGTACGGGCCGTCGGGCCAGCGCAGACCGATGTGCAGGTACGGCCCGACCGTCTGCGCGGGCGTGACGCCCAGCCGTTCAGTCATCGTCGTCACCGTCCTCGAAGGGAGTGCTCTCCCGGCCCCGCAGCACGATGTCGAACTCGTACGCCAGGGCCCACTCCGGCACCGTGGTGGCGTGGTCGTACCGGGCGACCATCCGTTGGCGGGCGGCCGGGTCGGTGACCGCGTTGAAGATCGGGTCCTGGAAGAACAGCGGGTCGCCCGGGAAGTACATCTGGGTCACCAGCCGCTGGGTGAACGCGCGGCCGAAGAGGGAGAAGTGGATGTGCGCCGGCCGCCAGGCGTTGTCGTGGTTGCGCCAGGGATAGGCGCCGGGCTGCACGGTGACGAACCGGTAGCGCCCCCGGGCGTCGGTGAGCGCCCGGCCCACCCCCTCGAAGTGCGGGTCGAGCGGCGCCGGCCAGGTGTCCGACGCGTGGCGGTAGCGGCCGGCGGCGTTGGCCTGCCAGATCTCCACGAGCGTGCCGGCCACCGGACGGCCGTCGCCGTCGCGGACCCGGCCGTGCACGACGATCCGCTGCCCCTGCGGCTCGCCGTCGTGCTGGCGGGTCAGGTCGTGGTCGAGCGCGCCGAGACGCCCCTCCCCCAGCAGCGGCCCGGTGACCTCGGTCAGGCGCTGCGGCAGGTAGGCGAGCGGCTGCTGCGGCGCCCGCGCCACGGTGGACCCGTAGCCGGGGCTGAGCAGGGGCGGATGGGCGTCGACGTCGTCCCGCCGGTAGCGCGGCAGCACCAGGCCGCCCTGGTGGGCGGTGTCCCGGGTGGTCATGTTCCTCTCCCGTCCGGCTCGGCGCGGCCGATCCTGGTCGCCTCCAGCGCTCGCAGCGCCGTGAGTTCGCGCGCCGTCGGCGGCTCCCCGGTGACCAGCCGCCCGGCGACGGCCAGGTCCCAGCCGGTGGCCGCCCGGGCCCGCTCCACGGTCACGCCCGGATGCAGCCGGGTCAGCGTCAGCTCGCAGGTGACCGGGTCCGGTTCGAGGACGCCGAGGTCGGTGATCACCAGTCGGGGACCGCCGCCGCGCAGGCCGAGCCGCTCCCGGTCGCCCGGCCCCGATCCGTAGCCGACCGAGGTGACGAAGTCGACCCGCGCGGTGAACGTCCGCGGGTTCTGCCGGACGATGACCACGACCTCGCCGCAGGAGGCGGCGATCTCCGGCGCGCCACCGGCGCCGGGCAGGCGGACCTCGGGAGCGTCGTAGTCGCCGCCGATGACCGTGGTGTTGATGTTGCCGTACCGGTCGAGCTGCGCGGCGCCGAGGAAGCCGACGTCGATCCGGCCGGGTTGCAGCCAGTAGTTGAACACCTCGGGCACCGACACCACCGCGTCGGCCGTGTCGGCGAGGACACCGTCCCCGATGGACAGCGGAAGCCGGTCCGGCTTCGCGCCGAGGCAGCCGGACTCGTAGACGAGCACCAGGTTCGGGGCGTGGGTGGCCCGGGCCAGGTTCGCCGCGGTGCTCGGCAGCCCGATCCCGACGAAGCAGGCTGCGCCGTCGCGCAGTTGCCGGGCGGCGGCGACGGTCATCATCTCGTCCGCCGTCCACTCCGCCGCGCTCACGGGGTGCCGACCAGGTGCACGTGCCGGTCCAACCAGGCGCGGAAGGTGTCGCGGTCCCGGCTGACCTCGTCCCAGGCCCGGTAGAAGTCGTTGTCCCGGGTCGAGTAGCCCTGGGCGTAGGAGGGGTGCGCGCCGCCGGGCGCCTCGGCCACCGCGGTGACCGCCCATCCGGGCAGGACGACCTGACCGGGCACGGGTGACAGCTCGTCCACGATCTCCTCGACGGTGACAAGCGACCGGTGGGCGGCGAGCACCGCCTCCTTCTGCACGCCGGTGATGCCCCACATCTGCACGTTGCCGGCCCGGTCGGCGCGCTGCGCGTGCACCACCGTCACGTCGGGGCGCAGGGCGGGCACGGCGGTCAGGGTCTCCCCGGTGAAGGGGCAGGTGATCGGCCGGATGTTCGTGGTGTGCCGGGCCAGGTCGGTGCCGGTGTAGCCGCGCAGGACGGCGAACGGCAGCCCGGCCGCCCCGGCCACGTAGCGGTTCGCCATGCCCGCGTGGCTGTGCTCCTCCAGCTCGAGCGGACCCGGCCAGGCGTGCCGCACCGCGTCCCGGAAGCGGTGCAGCGACCCGACGCCCGGGTTGCCGCCCCAGGAGAAGACCAGGCGGCGGGCGCACCCGGCGCCGATGAGCTGGTCGTAGATGACGTCGGGAGTCATCCGCACCAGGGTCAGATCGCGCCGCCCCTGCCGGATGATCTCGTGTCCGGCGGCGAACGGAATGAGGTGGGTGAACCCCTCCAGGGCCACCACGTCGCCGTCGCGGACCAGCTCGGCCACACCGTCGGCCAGCGGGACCAGCTTCGCCATGAGCCTCCCCCGCCCTGTTCGCCATGCGGACTGTCGTGCTGAGAACGAACGTACGACGGAGAGCGACATCCGTCAACGCCGTTGACGCGGGCCGGGCCACGTGCCAACGTTCAAACAGAGAACAGCCGTTCGGTCAGCGAACATGTCGAAGACCCTTCCGGGCGGACGCCCCAGTGGCTCACCGGCGCGGGGCGCGGTCCCGCGCTAGCCGTTCTGACCTGCGAGAGGAGCCCGAGATGCGTACCCAGGTCGGCATCGTCGGCGCCGGGCCGGCGGGGCTCATGCTGTCGCACCTGCTGCACCTGCGCGGAATCGAGTCGGTGGTGCTGGAGAGCCGCAGCCGGGACCACGTCGAGCACCGGGTCCGGGCGGGCGTCCTCGAACAGGGCTCGGTCGACCTGCTCCGCCGCACCGGCCTCGGTGCGCGGCTGGATCGGGAGGGGCTGCGGCACGAGGGCATCGAGCTGCGCTTCGCCGGGGAGTCGCATCGGGTGCCGATGACGGAGCTGACCGGACGGGCGATCACCGTCTACGGGCAGCAGGAGGTGGTCAAGGACCTGATCGCGGCCCGGCTCGCGGCCGGCGGCGCGATCCGGTTCGAGGCCGAGGCGGTCCGCCTGGACGGCCTGGACACGGACGCGCCGACCGTCCACTTCCGCCGGAACGGACGGGAGGAGGCGCTGCGGTGCGACTTCGTGGCCGGCTGCGACGGGTTCCACGGGGTCAGCCGCGCCGCGGTGCCCGACGGGGTGCTGACCACGTACGAGCGGACGTACCCGTTCGCCTGGCTGGGCGTGCTCGCCGCCGCCGCGCCCGCGGTGGAGGAACTCGTCTATGCCCACCACGACCGCGGTTTCGCCCTCTACAGCATGCGTTCACCGGAGATCTCCCGGCTCTATCTTCAGGTCGCTCCGGACGAGGACATCGCCGCGTGGCCGGACGAGCGGATCTGGGCGGAGCTGCGGACGCGGCTGGAGACGGTGCCGGGCTGGTCGCTCCACGAGGGGCCGGTCCTGGAGAAGTCGATCACGCCGATGCGGAGCTTCGTGGTCGAGCCGATGCGGTGGGAGCGGCTGTTCCTGGCCGGGGACGCGGTGCACATCGTGCCGCCGACCGGCGCGAAGGGCATGAACCTGGCCCTCGCCGACGTCGCGTTGCTCGGGGACGCCTTCGCCGCGTGGTACGACCGGGGGCGCACGGACCTTCTGGCGGGCTACTCGGCGACGGCGCTGCGCCGGGTCTGGCGGGCCCAGCACTTCTCCTGGTGGATGACCTCCATGCTGCACCGGTTGGAGCGGGACGACCCGTACGAGGCGAAGCTGCAGACCGCCACGCTGCGATACGTCGCCACCTCCCGCGCCTACGCCACCAGCCTGGCCGAGAACTACGTCGGACTGCCCGTCGTTTAACTTATCCATGACGGGCGTCAGATTTTCTTGACTTTCGATATCGACGTGGCTGACCATTTCCCCACCCCCGCCCAGGAAGGGTCCCGTCCATGAAGAAGGTCATGGCACTCGGGCTGATCGCCGCCACCGCGATCGCCCTCACCGGATGCACCGACTCCGACGCGCCACCCCCGTCCGACCAGGGCTCGGGCGAGTTGCGCCAGGTCCGGGTCGCGGCGCTGCCCATCACCGAGACCGCCGCGCTGTGGGGCGGCATCAAGGCGGGCATCTTCGCCGCGCACGGCCTCAAGGTCGAGGTGCTGCCCGCCCAGGGCGGCGCGCAGGCCATTCCCGCCCTGACCAACGGCGACATCGACTTCGCGATCGGCCAGCCCTTCGGCCCGTTCCGGGCCGACCTGAGCAACCTCGGCGTCGTCATCATCGGCAACTACGCCTCCTCGTACGCCGACGGCGACGACATCAACGCGGTGGTGGCCTCGGCGAAGTCCGGCATCAAGCGCCCGGCCGAGCTCGCCGGCAAGCGGGTCGCGGTCAACAGCCTCGGCGCCGCCGGTGACGTGACGATCATGGCGGCGGTGGAGAAGGACGGCGGCGACCCGTCCAAGGTCAAGTTCGTCGAGGTCGCATTCCCGGACACCCCGGCCCAACTCCAGGCCGGCAACATCGACGCCGCGTGGGTGCCGGAGCCCTTCGTCACCCAGCTGAAGAACCGCGGCGACACGATCGTCGTCGAGCCCTACCAGGCGGTCGTGCCCGGCCTGGCCACCCTCACCACGATCACCACCAAGGAACGTACCGAGAAGGACGCCGAACTGGTCGCGGACTTCTCGGCCGCGATGAAGGAGACGCTTCAGTGGGCCGAGGACCCGGCCAACGAGCCGGCCGTCCGGCAGGCCATCAAGGACAACCTCGAGTTGCCCCCGCCGGTCGCGGAGTCGGTGCGGCTCCCGGCGTTCGGGTGGGAGGTCGACCGGGCGAGCCTGCGCACGCTCGCCGAGCTGGCACAGAAGTACAAGGTGCTCGACAAGCAGCCCGACTTCGACCGCCTGATCCAACAGCAGTAGCCGGCATGGGCGTCCTCTCCGGCCGGGGCCGGCGCGCGTCCCGCAAGGCGTTGCTCGGCGTCGCCGGCCTGGCCGGGTTCCTCGCCATCTGGCAGTCGATCCCCACGTTGGGCCTGATCGACCCGCAGTACCTGCCGTACGTGACGGACGTGCTGGCGCGGCTGTCCGAACAACTCGTCGACCTCGCCTTCTGGCGTCGGCTGGGCAGCACCATGACGTCCTGGGCGATCGGCCTGAGCCTGGCGACTGTCGCCGCCGTCGTCCTCGGCACGGTCGTCGGCCTGGTGCCGTTCCTGCGGCGCGCCACCCACACCGCAGTCGAGTTCCTGCGACCGATCCCGTCGGTCGCCCTCATCCCGCTCGCCGTGCTGATGTTCGGCATCCAGATGCGGGCTGCCCTCGTCATCATCGTCTACGCGTCGTTCTGGCAGGTGTTCGTGCAGGTGATCTACGGGGTGGCCGACGTCGACGCGGTCGCCCGCGACACCGCCCGCAGCTTCGGCCTGACCCGGCGGGAGCGGTTGACGCACCTCGTCCTGCCGACCGCCCTGCCGTACCTCATGACGGGTCTGCGGCTCGCGGCGGCGGTCGCGCTGATCCTCGCCGTCACCGCCGAGATGGTCATCGGCAACCCCGGCCTCGGACGCATGATCGAGCTGTCCCGGTCCGCCGGGGACGCGACCGGCCTGTACGCCCTGGTCGTGGTCACCGGCCTGCTCGGGCTCGCGGTGAACCTGGTCTTCCGGTTCGTCGAACGCCTGACGCTGTCCTGGCACCAGTCGGTACGCGGCGAGGAGGCGCGGTGACCGCGTACCCCGGCCGGATCGCCGCCACGCCGCGCGGCCCGGGCGTCGGCGCCCGGCTCGGGGCGGGTCTGCTCCACGCGCTCGGGCTGCCGATGCTGCTCCTGGTGGCGTGGGGGCTGGTGGCGAGCAGGGCGACGAGCGGGTTCTTCCCCGGCCCGGCGGAGATCGCCCGGGCCTTCGTGGACACCTGGGTCGGCCCGGCCTTCGTTGAGGACGTGCTGCCGAGCCTCTACCGCCTCGGCCTCGGTGTCACCGGGTCGATCGTGTTCGGTGTCGCCGCCGGCACGGTGATCGGCCTGTTCCCCTGGCTGCGCGACCTGCTCGAACCGCTGCTGGAGTTCTTCCGGGCCGTCCCGCCGCCGGTGCTGATCCCGGTGGTCATGCTCCTGCTCGGCATCACCGACACGATGAAGGTGGCGGTGATCGTCTCCGGCGCGCTCTGGCCGATCCTGCTGAACACGATCGAGGGGGTCCGGGCGACGGACAGCGTCATGACCGAGACCGCGGCCTCGTTCCGAATCACCTGGTGGGAGCGGTTGTGGTTCCTCGTGCTGCCCGCCGCCGGCCCCCGCATCATGACCGGTGTCCGGCAGGCCCTGTCGGTCGCGCTCATCCTCATGGTGATCTCCGAGATGTTCGCCTCGTCGTCGGGGCTCGGCTACCGGATCGCCTACTTCCAGCGCAACTACCTCATCGCCGAGATGTGGAGCGGCATCCTCCTGCTCGGCCTCGTCGGCGTCTTCCTCGCCGTCGTGTTCGGTCTCGTCGAACGGCGCGTCCTGCGCTGGTACCACGGAGTCAGGGAGGCCAGCCGTGCCTGATCGGAGCACCCTGCTGCGGGTGGAGCACCTGCGGAAGGTCTACGGGTCCACGACCGGGGACGTGGAGGCGATCGGGGACCTCAGCTTCACCATGGACGCCGGTGAGCTGGTCTGCATCGTCGGGCCGTCCGGGTGCGGCAAGACCACGCTGCTGAAGTGCCTCGCCGGTCTGCTGCGGCCGACGAGCGGCCTGGTCGAGATGGACGGCGCGCCGGTGACCGGGCCGAGCCCCGCCATGGCCGTCGTGTTCCAGGAGTACGGTCGCAGCCTCTACCCGTGGCTGACCGTGCGCGGCAATGTCGAGCTTCCGCTGCGGCACAAGAAACTGCCCCGGGCCCGACGGGACAGGCTTGTCGCCGACGCGATCGACGCGGTCGGCCTCGCGCACGCCACGCGCAGCCACCCGTGGCAGCTCTCCGGCGGGATGCAGCAGCGGGTGGCGATCGCGCGAGCCATCGCGTACGAGCCGGAGATTCTGATCATGGACGAGCCGTTCGCCGCGGTGGACGCCCAGACCCGCGCGGACCTGGAGGACCTGGTCCGCGAGCTGCACGCCAGCCGCCGGATCTCGACGCTGTTCGTCACCCACGACATCGACGAGGCGGTGTATCTCGGCCAGCGGGTTCTAGTATTGTCCACCTCGCCGACCCGGGTCCGGGAGGACCTGGCGATCGACCTGCCGCCGGAGCGCGACCAGATCACGACCCGTGCCCTGCCCCGTTTCACGGAGCTGCGGACGCACGTCTACGGCCAGATCCAGCGGGCCCGGCGCGGACCGGCGGTGGCCCCGCGATCCGCTCGGTGACCCGGGCCGCCACACCGGCATCGCCGAGAGGGAGGGCTGTGCGTAGTCGTCAACCGAAGCAACTGCTGCTCGCGTTCTTCGGCGAGCACGTCGTCGACGCCGCGACCGGGCCGATCCGGGCGAGCGTGCTGATCGGCGTGCTGGAGGGCGCCGGCGTCGCCGCGCCGGCGACCCGCGCCACCCTCGACCGCCTCGTGCACAGCGGCATCCTCGCCCGCGCCCGCAGCGGTCGGGAGACCCTGTTCTCGCTGACCGAGCACGGGGCCGCGGTGCTGCGCGAGGCGAAGGACCGGGTCCGCGGGCCGCGGCCGTTCGATCCCCAGGGCAGCGGATGGACGCTTGTCACCTTCTCCATCCCGGAGGGCCAGCGGATGCTGCGGCACCGGCTGCGCTCGACCCTGACCTGGGAGGGCTTCGCGCCGCTGCGGGACGGGCTCTGGCTGGCGCCCGGCGAGGTCGACCTCGCCGGGTCGTTGGAGCCGCTGCGGCAGGACCTCCCGCCGCACGCCGTGGTGGCGTTCCACGCCCGCGAACTCGACGGTTTCCCGATCGGCGAGAGCGTGCGCGCGGCGTGGGACATCGAGGCGATCCGGCGTCAGCACCTCGCGTTCATCGAGGTGTGGGACGACCCGGCCGCGACGACGACGGCGCCCGGCGCGCTCACCGTGCGGACGATGCTCGTGGCGGACTGGCTCGCGCTGCTGCGCGCCGACCCGAGGCTGCCGGCCGAGTTCATGGACGCGCAGTGGCCGGCGACCCGCTCGGCGGAGACCTACCGCCGCACGCATGACACGCTGGCCGAGGCGTCCGCCGCCGAGTTCGCCGACCTCGTCGCGGCGCCGGGCGGGGTCAGGCGCCGAAGCGGGCCCGCAGCTCGGCCTTCCGCACCTTCCCCGACGCGGTCCGCGGCAACTCGTCCACGATGACGACGTTCTTCGGCAGCTTGTAGCGCGCGAGCCGGCCGTCGAGGTGGTCCCGCACGGCGTCGGTGTCGAGGGACACCCCCGGGCGTACGGTCACGACCGCCCACGGCACCTCCCCCCAACGCTCGTCCGGCACCCCGATGACCGCCGCCGAGGTCACCCCGTCGATCTCGGCGAGCAGCTGTTCGAGTTCGGCCGGGTAGATGTTCTCGCCTCCCGAAATGATCATGTCCTTGAGCCGGCCGGAGATGTGGAGGTAACCGTCGGCGTCCAGGTGGCCCAGGTCGCCGGAGCGGAACCATCCGTCGGCGGTGAACGCCTCGGCGGTCGCCTCCGGCAGCCCGTGATAGCCGGGGAAGACGTTGGGGCCGGCGATCTCGATCTCACCGACGTCACCGGCGGGCACCACGTCACCCGTCCCGTCGGTGATCCGCACGTCGGTGAAGAAGTGCGGCAGGCCGACGCTGCCCTGCTTGGCGCGGGTCATCGCCGGCGGCAGCGCGGTGACGCCCGGCGCGGCCTCGGTCATGCCGTAACCCTGCGAGAACGACAACCCCCGCGCCTCGTACGCGTCGAGGACGCGGGTCGGCACCGCCGAGCCGCCGCAGGTGAGCTTCGCCAGCGTCGACAGGTCGGTCGCGGCCCACGCCGGATGGTCGGCCATCAGCTGGTAGGTGGTCGGCACCCCGCTGAGCATGGTCACCCCGTGCCGCTCGATCCGGGCCAGCGCCCGGCCCGGCTCGAAGCCCTTCTCGAGGACCATGGTGGCGCCCTTGAGGAAGACCGGCAGCGCGCCCATGCCGAGCGAGGCGACGTGGAACAACGGCGAGATCATCAGCGCCACGTCGGTCGAGACGACGTCGTAGTCGACCACGCAGTTGAGCGCGACCCAGGTGAGGTTCCCGTGGGTCAGCACGGCACCCTTGGCCCGGCCGGTCGTGCCCGAGGTGTAGATGATCGCCGCCGGGTCGTGGAGGTCGGTGCGGACCGGGCCGGCGAAGCCGGCGGCGGCCCGCGCCAGCCGGGCCAGCCCCGGGCGGTCCGCGGTCCCCTCGCCGGTGACGATGACGTGCCGGCTCCCGGCGGCGAGCCCGGCGGCGGCCACCGGCCCGGTGAACTCCGGGTCGTGGATGAGCACCCGCGCGCCGGAGTCCGTGACGACGTGGGCGATCTCGGGTGGCGCGAGCCGGGTGTTGACCGGCACGAAGACGGCGCCGAGCTGGGCCGCGCCGAACATCACCTGGAGGAACTCCGGGCTGTTCTCACCGAGGTAGGCGACCGCGTCACCGGTGCCGACGCCCCGCTCCCACAGCGTCGCCGAGACCCGGTCCGCGGCGTCGGCGAACTGGCCGTACGTCATGGTCGACAGCTCGCCGTGGATGAGGGCGACCTTGTCCGGGGACCTGAGCCGGCGCCTGGCCAACCAGGCGCCGATGCCGTGCTGACGCATCGTCGCCCCCGGCTCAGGCGTGGAAGCGGTACAGCCCGCGCGCGACGACCGCGGGCTTTTCCCCGCCCTCGATCTCGATGGTCTGGTCGACGGCGAGCTGGTAGCCGCCGCGGACCTCGGTGACCTCGACGACTGTGGCCCGCATGCGCACCCGGGAGCCGACCACGACCGGCGCCGGGAAGCGCACCCGGTCGAGGCCGTAGTTCAGCTTGGTGGACACGCCCTTGACCTCGAGCAGCTCGGTCCAGAGGGGAACGGCGAGCGAGAGGGTGAGGAAGCCGTGCGCGATCGGCGCGCCGAACGGGCCGCTCCGGGCCCGCTCGGGGTCGACGTGGATCCACTGGTGGTCGTCGGTGGCGTCGGCGAACAGGTCCACCTGGTCCTGGGTGACGGTCCGGTAGGCGGTGTGCCCGAGATCGGCGCCGGCCAGGTCGGCCAGCTGGTCGTAGGCGATGGTGGTCGTCATGGCGCTTCCTCTCGTCGTCACCGGGCGAGGCCCAGCAGCCGGACCGCGTTGTCCTTCAGGATGCCGGGGAGCACGTCCGGCTTCAGGTCGGTGGCGGCCACGTCGCGCAGCCACCGGTCGGGGGTGAGCAACGGGTAGTCGGTGCCGAAGAGCACCCGCTGCCGGAGCCGGGAGTTCGCGTGCCGCACCAGCTCGGCCGGGAAGTATTTCGGGCTCCAGCCGGACAGGTCGATCCAGGTGTTGTGCTTGTGCGTGGCGACCGAGAGCGCCTCGTCCTGCCACGGCACCGACGGGTGCGCCATGATGATCTGAAGGTCCGGGAAGTCGGCCGCGACCGGGTCGAGCAGGATCGGGTTGGACAGGCCGAGCCGCAGGCCGTAGCCGCCCGGGAGGCCCGCGCCGATCCCGGTCTGTCCGGTGTGGAACAGCGCCGGGACGCCGGCCCGTTCGAGGAGACCCCACAGCGGCGCGTACTCGTCGTGGCTCGGGTCGAACCCCTGCACCGTGGGGTGGAACTTGAAGCCGCGTACGCCCTCCTCCTCGATCAGCCGGGCGGCGAGGTCGAGGGCCGCCGCGCCGGTGCGCGGGTCGACCGAGCCGAAGGGGATGAGCACGTCGGCGTGCTCGGCCGCCGCGCGGGCGATGTCGACACTCGACAGCGGCGGATGCCTCAGCTGCGTGCCCGCGTCCACGGTGAAGACGACGGCGGCCATGTCGCGCTCGCGGTAGTACCGCGCCACCGCGTCCACCGCCGGCCGGGGCCCGTCCGTGCGGAAATACTTCGACACCGCCGCGACGAGCGGCTCGGGCAGGGAGGCGTGACCGTGGTCGTCGACCTCGATGTGCACGTGCATGTCGATCGCCGTGACGGTGTCGAGGTCGATCGCGGGTCGGTACATGGGCGGCAACCTCCGTCGGGCGGGCCGGTCGGCCGGGTCAGGAGGTCGCCGGCGCGAACTCCGCGGGGAGTTCCGGGAAGTGTTCCCCGACGCTCTGGGTGACGCCGGCGAAGGTCGTCGGCCACGCCTCGACCAGGGCGTCGTAGGTCCAGCCGCCCTCGCGGTGGGCGGTCAGCGCCGCCTCCGGGTGGGTCCACACCTGGAGCCGGTCACCGCCCACGCCGATCACCTGCCCGGTCACCGAGGCCGCCGCGTCGGAGCCGAGGAACGCGATCAGCCCGGCCACGTCGTCCGCCGTGCCGAAGCCGAGATCGCGCCGGAAGAACGCCGGCATCGGCTCGCCGTCCGCCTCGGCCCGCACCGCCGCGGCGAAGTAGGGAACGGTGGCGGTCATCGCGGTCGCGGCGACCGGTACGACGGTGTTGGCGGTGATGCCGGCCCGCGCGAGTTCGAGCGCCCAGGTGCGGACCATGCCGACGATGCCCGCCTTGGCCGCCGCGTAGTTGGTCTGCCCGATGTTGCCCCGCTGCCCGGTGGGCGACCCGACGCAGATGATCCGCCCGCCCGCACCGGCGGGACGCATGTGCCGCACCGCCTCGCGCACGGTGGTGAACGTGCCGCGCAGGTGCACCTCGATGACCGTGTCGAAGTCGTCGTCGGTCATCTTCCACAGCATGGTGTCGCGCAGGACGCCGGCGTTGGTGACGAGGATGTCCAGCCGCCCGAAGTGCTCGACCGCCGTGCGGACGAGTTCCTTCGCGGTCTCGGTCGGGCCGACCGGTGCGACCACCGCGACGGCCCGTCCGCCGGCCGCCTGGACGGTGGCGACGGCGTCGGCGGCGGCCTGCTCGTCGACGTCGTTGACCACGACCGCCGCGCCGCGCCGCGCCAGCTCCCGCGCGTAGGCGAGGCCGAGGCCCCGGCCGGATCCGGTGACGATGGCGACCTTGCCGTCCAGTGACATGGGTGCTCCTCCCGGTGACACGCGCAGGGGCAACGTAATGCAAATTCTGGCCGGGCGTCAACGTTTTGCAATATGTCTATGTCGCCGGCCGCCCGGCGTGGCGGGAGTCGCCGAGCGCCCGGGACAGCGCCCGGCCCGCCGCCTGGACCAGTGGCGCCAGGGCCACCGGATCCGCCCGGTCGTACGCGACCACGAGCGAGATCGCCGCCGCCACGCCCTGCGGGCCGGAGATCGGCGCGGCCACCGAGAGGGCGTCCATGGTGACCTGGCGGTCGCTCACCGCGTACCCCGTCCGGCGCACGTCGGCGAGGCAGCGGCGCAGCCGACCCGGCTCGGTCACGGTCAGTTCGGTGTACCGCTCCAGCGGCGCGGCCAGCACCTGCTCCTGGACCTCGGCGGGCGCGTGGGCGAGGAGGACCAGCCCGACGCCCGTGGCGTGCAACGCGAAGCGACCGCCCACCCGGGTGAGCACCGGCACCGCGTCCCGTCCGGCGAGGCGTTCGATGAAGACGACCTCCAGGTCCTGCCGGACGGCGAGCTGGACGTTCTCGTGGGTCACCTCGTACAGGTCCTCCATCACCGGCAGGGCCAGCTCCCGCAGCCCCAGGCCCCTCGGCGCGAGCGAACCCACCTCCCACAACCGCAGGCCGATCCGGTAGCGCCCGTCGTCGCCACGCTCCAACGCCCCCCACGCGACGAGTTCCGCCACCCGCCGGTGGGCCGTGGGCAACGGCAGCCCGGCGCGCCGGGCCAACTCGCTCAGGGTCAACGCCGGCACGGCCGGACTGAACGCGCCCAGCAGCGCCAGCACCTTGCTGGTGACCGACCGCCCCGGCTCCGCGCGCACCCCGCCATCATCGCCGTCCACGCCGGCCGGTCACAGCTCCAGCACGAGCCGGGGCGTACGGGCCCGGGAGACACAGATCATCATGGTGTCCCCGGCGGCGCGTTCCTGCTCGGTGAGCAGGCTGTCGCGGTGCTCCGGCACGCCGGCGAGCACCGGCGTCTCGCAGGTGCCGCAGGTGCCCTCCCGGCAGGACGAGAGGACCGGCACGCCGGCTTCCTCCACCGCCCGCAGGATCGGCGTGCCCGGTGGCACGGTGACGGTCCGCCCGGAGCGGGCCAGCTCGACCTCGAAGGCCGTCTCCGCGCCGCCGGGGGCGGCCACCGGCGAGAAGCGCTCGACGTGCAGGCGGCCCGGCGGCCAGCCGCGACAGTGCTCCGCCACGGCGTCGACGAGCGACTCCGGACCGCAGCAGTAGACCACCCCCGGGTCGGGTCGACCGAGCAGCCCGGCCAGGTCGAGCAACCCGGTCTCGTCCCGCGGATGCAGGCTCACCCGGTCGCCGTACCGCTCCCGCAGGCCGGTGGCGAACGCCATGGTGGCGCGGCTGCGTCCCCCGTACACCAGCCGCCAGTCCGCGCCGGCGGCGTCGGCGGCGGCGACCATCGGTCGGATCGGGGTGATGCCGATGCCCCCGGCGACGAAGAGGTAACGCGCCGCCGCGACCAGCGGGAAGGTGTTGCGGGGCCCGCGCATCCGCACCGTCGCGCCGACGGTCAGCCGCTCGTGCACCAGCCGCGAGCCGCCGCGCCCGTCCGGTTCCCGCTGCACGGCGATCCGCAGCGCGGACCGGTCCGCCGGGTCGCCGCAGAGCGAGTACTGGCGGAGCAGCCCGGCGCCCACCTCCAGGTCGATGTGCGCGCCCGGCGTCCACCCGGGCAGGTCGCCACCGCCCGGACGGCACAGGCGCAGCTCGACGACCCCGGTCGCCACCGGGTCCCGGCCCGCGACCAGCAGCTCGACCCCGGCCTGCTCCGCCCCGGTCACACCGGCACCGCCGGCCGGCTCGCCGGCCCGGGCGTCGGCGCGGTCGCGCCCCGGTGCCCGCGCGGGTGGGCGAGCAGCCACTCCCACAGCTCGACCGGCTCCTCGGCCACGCGCTCGGCCCCGCAGTGGCAGACCCCGCGCAGGGCGTCCGTGCCGGGCATCCAGTGGATCCGGTAGACCCGGTCCCCGGGGCGGGCGCTCACCGCGCCGCTCCCGCCTTCCCCGACTCGACCAGCCGGGCCAGCAGCCGCCGGGCGGCCAGGCCACCGGTGTCGATGTTGATGCTCAGCTCCTGGTACCGGTCCGGTTCGGCCGCGATCACCCGCTCCAGGATGTCGAGCGCCGCCACATCCTGCATGACCACCGTGTGGTTGCTCCGGTGGAGATACTCGCTCACCGACTCGTCGTCGATCGCGAAGTCGCGCGCCACCGCCCAGAAGTCGTACGTGGTGTGCTCCGTCGACGGGGTGATGGCGTACACGATCTCGGCGTGGAAGGCCGCGCTGTCCTCGCCCTCGGCGGGCGGGTAGTGGCCCTGCGGCGCGATCCGGCTGTGCAGGAGATAGAGGCAGGGCGGGTGGTACTCGATGTCCTGCCACCTGGTGATCCGGCCGGTGATCCCGGTGGAGCGCGCGTAGAACGGCGGGCACTCGGCGTCGTCCATGTGCCGGCTCACGTGGACGACGCCCCGCTCGTCGTCGACCTCGGTGGTGATCGGGGTGTTCGCCACCTCGGGCGTGCCGATGTAGCCACCGTGCAGGTAGGTCTCGTGGGACAGGTCCATGAGGTTGTCCACGAGCAGGCCGTACCGCGCGTTCAGCGGCGCCATCCCGCGCACCACCGCGTACCGCGGGTCGGCAAGCCACGGCGCGCGGGGAATCGCGGCCGGATCGGCCCGGTCCCGGTCGCCGATCCACACCCAGACGAGCGAGTCCTGTTCCACCACCGGGTAGGACGGGACCCGGGCGGTACGCGGGATGCGCTGCTGCCCCGGTACGAAGACGCACGCGCCGGTCGGGTCGTAGGTGAAGCCGTGGTAGCCGCAGACGATCGTGTCGCCGTCGAGCCGGCTCTCCGACAGCGGGTAGCGCCGGTGCACGCACCGGTCGGCGAGCGCCACCGCCGCCCCGGCCCCGGTGCGGTAGAGCACCAGCGGCTCACCGAGCACCGTGCGGGCGAGCAGGTCCCGCCCGACCTCGTTGCCGTAGGCCGCCACGTACCACTGGTTGCGCGCGAACACCATGCGGTCGACCTCCTCGCGGACGAACGTCGATGTGTTCGCGGATCCTCCCGCGCGGCGGCCCCGACCGGGAGCCGGGCTTTCACTGAGTGGAAGGTAGACAGTGTCTACACACCGTGGTAGACACTGTCTATGCCGCCGCCGGACAGCAGCCTCCGCACCCGCCTGGTCTCCGCCGGCGTGGACCTGCTCGCCCGGGAGGGCGCCGAGGCGCTGACGCTGCGCGCGATCGCCCGCCGGGCCGGGGTCTCCCACGGCGCGCCGCGCCGCTACTTCCCGACCCACCTCGCTCTGCTGGCAGCCATCGCGCGGGAGGGCTACCAACAGCTCGGCCGCGAGGTCGCCGAGACGCTCGCCCGCCAGGGTGACGCCGACCCACACCGGCAACTGCTCGCCCTGGGCCGGCTCTACCTGACGTTCGCGCGCACCCACCGCGGCATGTTCGAGCTGATGTTCCGGCACGACCTGCTCCGGGGCAACGGCGTCGGGCTGCGGGAGGCCAGCGAGGGACTCTTCGGCGTCCTGGTCGACCTCGTCACCCGGGCCCGGCCCGAGGTGCCCGGCTCCCCCGCGCCACAGGTCGTCGCCGGCGCGCTCTGGGCCAACCTGCACGGCATCGCCGAGCTCGGGCAGTGGGGCAGTCTCCAGCTCATGGTGCGCGACGACGATCTCGAACCGCTGCTGCGCGCCGCGCTGACGGCCCACCTCGATCGGAGGATCACGTGCTGACGCAGACCGGCACGCGGCTGCTGCTGGCCCCGCTGGGCCGGCTCGCCTTCCGGCCGGCGGTCGAAGGCCGGGACAACGTGCCGAGGCACGGGCCGGTGATCCTGGCCGCCAACCACCTGTCCTTCCTCGACAGTGTGGTGATCCCGCTGGTGGCCCCCCGACCGGTCGCCTTCCTGGCCAAGGCCGAATATTTCCGGCAGCCCGGCGTGAAGGGATGGCTGACCCGGACCTGCCTCACCGGGATCGACGCCATTCCGGTGGAGCGGGGCGGCCACCGCTCGGCGCAGGAGTCGCTGCGGGTGGCGCTCGACGTGCTCGCCGCCGGGCGCGCCTTCGGCATCCACCCGGAGGGCAGCCGGTCCCGCGACGGGCGGCTCTACCGCGGCCGGACCGGCGTCGCCTGGCTCGCGCTCGCCTCCGGCGCCCCGGTGGTCCCGGTCGCCCTGCTCGGCACCGACCGGATCCAACCCGTCGGCGCCCGGCTGCCCAGACCTGGGCGGATCACCGTGCGGTTCGGCACACCGCTGCGCTTCACCCGGCAGCCCGCCGGCAGCGGCGGGCAGGCCCGACGGGCGGTCACCGACGAGATCATGACCGCCATCCAGAAACTGTCCGGCCAGGAGGTCGCCGACCGGTACAACGATCCGCCGACCGTCGGATGACATCCGGGTCACAGGCGACCGGTTGTGTGCAGGTAGTCCAACAGCCGGCCGTCCACCCGGTCCTGGAACGAGTCGAACCGTGCCCGGTCGGGTTGCTCGTACTCGTACCCGCAGGTCACCCAGCGCTCCGGGACACCTGCCACGTCCAGGTAACCCTCGTCGACGTCACCCACCTCGAAGCCGGGTTTCCCGGCCGACTGCCAACAACTGAAGAGCTTGCCGTCGGCGTTGACCACCGCGCCGTAGCGGCCTCCGGGCACCGAGCAGATCTGGCAGGTGGTCCTCATCCCGGGCCGGGCCATCCGGAACCCCGCCTCCAACGCCGCGATGCTCCAGCTCACGAAGGCGTCGCTCACCTCGTCCAGATGCCGCATGGTGTTGCGGTAGCCGAAGCCCGCGTCACCCACCCAGGCGAACGTCACCGTGCACCGGTCGGGGATGAGGTCGGCGGCCAACTCACCGACCAGGTCACCGATCCGGTCGACGTTGTGGTGCGACACATTGACCCGCAGATTCCAGTTGAGCCCGGTCACCTCGATCGCACGGGCCACGTTGCGCAGGATGGTGTCGAAGGTGGGCGCCCCGGACCGCTTGACCCGGATCCGGTCGTGGTCCGCCCGGCTCCCGTCGAACGTCACCTGCGCGCCGTGGAGACCCGCCGCGTACAACTCACGCGCCAGCCTCGGCGTCAGCAGCACGCCGTTCGTCGTCATCGCGCACCTGTCGAGGCCGATCGTGCGGGCCCGGTCCAGCAGGTTGAGGCAGCCGCGCGGGTTGAGTAGCGGCTCACCGCCGAACAGCAGCAGGAAGAGGCGGTCCATCTCGCACCGACGCATCCGGTCGCGGGTGAACGCGATGACGCGGTCGATCACGTCGTCGTCAAGCCAGGCCCGCCCGATTCGCGGCGGCCGTGCGCCACCCGTCTCGTCCAGTCCGGTGTTCTGGAAGCAGTAACCACAGCCGAGGTTGCAGGTGGTGGTGGTGAGCACGGTCAGGGAGAACGAGGTCGGCGTGCGCGGCCGGAACGCCCCGACGCGGCGAAGGAAACCGACGGCGTCGCCGTCCACCGTCCCGTCGGGCCCCACACACTCCGGACGCAGCAGAGTCCAGGTCTGGTTCCCGATGAACCACCAGCCGTACGCGCCGCGGATCAGGCGCGGCGCGTCAACATCGTCCAGGCGAGTGCCGATCATGGCTTTCCTTCCGTACGGATTGTGGGGTACCGCGGTGGTGGGGCCCGCCGGCCGTGCGGCGGACGGCGGGCCCCGCGAGTGGTGCGTCCGGCTAGGCGGCCGGATCGGCGTCGCGCGGCAACGCGACGTTCTCCGGCGCGCCGACCTGGATTCCGCAGGCCGCCTCGGCCGCGAGCGGCGCGGCCTTGCGGTTGGCCAGGATCCGGCTCAGCTCCGGCGTCCCGACCTGGACTCCGCACGCGGCAGCCTCCTCACCGGCGATGTCCGGCCCTCGGCTGGCGAGGATGTTCTCCAGATCCTCGGCACCGACCTGAATGACACACATCGGTCCTGCTCCCTTCCCCGGCTGGGACGGCTTCCCGCCGGCCTTGCTCATGTGTGGCGGCGGGGCCGCCGCCAGATACCGAGCCGCCGGATTCCGTTCCGACCGGCTGCCGCTCAACCGTCCGAGCAGACGGGGGCGCTCCGGATCGGCAGGGAGCTGTCCAGGTACGCCGCCGCGATCCAGCCCGTGTCGCCGAGGACCGTCGCCCGCGCCCAGGCGTCCTCGCCGTCGACGGCTTCGCCGCGGCGGTAGCAGGTCATCCGGCCCAGCGTGCCGCCGGGCACCTGTCGCAACGCCCGGGCTGAGGTGCCCGGACCCGAGCGGAGGGACGCACCGGTCCGGGCCGCCACCGCGACGAGCCGGCCGTCGCCCGGGACCAGGCCCTCCTGGAGCCCTCGGCAGGTCAACGAGGACGAGCCGATCCACATGATGGTGTAGTCCTCGCCGCCCCGCCGTTGGTGGGTGGTGTCGAAGCAGTACGCCGGAGCGTCCCGGCGCGGTCCGTCGCCCTGGGTGGCCAGGCCCAGGAGTGGGATCTGCTGGATCAGGAAGCAGGCGGTGGTGTCGGCGACCGCGCCGAGGCGGCCCCGGACGACCGCCACGACGCCGACGGCCCACGAGTCGCGCCGGCTCTGGTAGATGCGCACCGCCAGCCGGTCCGTCCGGTACGCGCACTCGACGGCGTCGTTGACCTGACCGAGCCGGTCGGCGAACCGGCCGAGGTGGTCGAGGAACTGCCCGGCCTGGGCCCGCTGCCCGGGAACGATCCGCCCCGTCACCTCGCTCACCAGATCCGTGTAGGGCAGGCAGGGGTTCTCGATCGAGGTGTAGTCCTCCTCGCCCAGCTTCGGCAGCAGCCCGCCGGTCCGGGTGCCGGCCGCCGGGCAGCCGCCACCGGCGACCTTCGCGAGGCCGTCGGCCGCGCCGGCGACCGAGCCGTTCGCGGCGCCGCCACCGGACGCGCCGCCGTTCGTCCGGCACCCGGCCAGAGGGCTGGCTGCCAGCGTGAGCACGGTGAGGCCGGCGGCGAGAGCCGCACGGCGTGGGAGCCTTCTCATGGTGTGGTCAGTCATGCCTGGATGGGGGACGGAGCCGCCGACTGGATACCCGCGGCCGACCCGCTCCGGCTCGCGTGGCTCAGCCGGCGCCGAAACACACGAAGGCCGAGGGCTGGTCGCCGGTTGCCGCCTCGGCCAGCGCCGCGGCCGGGCTCCGGCCCGCCCCGACCGCGCGGTGATAGGCCACCATCGCCTCCGTCGCCGCCTCGTCGCCGACCCGGGCGACGCTCGCGACGACCGTGGCGGTGCCCGCGGCGAGCAGGGCGGTCGGCATGCCGAGCGCCTCGTCGCCGTGCCGCACGTCGGTCAGGCCCAGGTCACAACAGGACAGCACGACGGTACGCGGCGCGACCCGCAGCCCCTGCACGTCGTAACCCATAAGCGGGCCGCCGGTCAGCTCCAACGTGGAGAACAACGGGTTCTCGGTCTGGTGCTGTCCGTGCGCGGCGACGTGGGCGACGCGGGCGCCGGCCAGCGCGATGAGCGCCGCGGCCGGGGTCGCCTCCGCTCCGGTCAGCACCACCGCGCCCGGATGCAGCGATGCCACGGCCCGGGCCTCCGCCTCACCCCGGTGGATACCCGGACCCGACACCACCACCGCGCCGCCGGTGGGGGCGCCGGCGTGCAGGCGACGCCGGGCGGCCAACCAGACCGCGACCGACGGCGCCACCGTGACCGGCCGGGACGCGCACGCCGGCAGTGTGTGCCACGGCGTGGTCAGCAGCATCCCGGTCGGAACCACCACCAGTTCCCGATCGCCGACCAGGGGAAGAACCGGGTCGAGCACCGTCGCGCCCACCAGGTCGGCATCCCGTCGAGTTGCGGCGCGGACCACCGCGGCCAGCCGTCCGGGCATGGCGCGGCCCGCCTGCGCGTCGAGGTCGGCGCGCAACCGCCGGACCGCCTCCTCGGCCGTGGCGCGCCGGCCGAGCGCCACCACCGTGGCCGCCCGGTCGGTGACCACGAGCGCGTGCAGGATGTCCCCGGCGTTCACGTACAGCACGAGCGCCGCGCCGGCCAGCTCCGCCGTCACGGCGGCAAGCGGCGCCGGCGCCGAGGGCACCGCGTCCCGAGGGCCCGGGGTCGCCCAGGCCCGCTCCCGGATCACCCGCTGGAGCTCCTCCGACCGGCTGCGGAAGCTCCGCGTCGGGCGGCCGGCGAGTTCGGCCTCACGGAGGCTGTGCCGCAACTGGCGCAGTTCCTCCAGGGCCTCGGCGGCGATCGGGTCATCGGGGGGTCGTACCGGCGGCAGCAGCAGCGCCTGAGCCCGAACGCGCTCGGACCACCGGTAGACGGCGTTGGCCGAGCCACCGGACAACGCCGCGGCAAGCCCGGCCCGGGCCAGGTCGCGGCCGTGCACCGCGGCCCCCGTCTGAAGATCGGCGCAGCCGAACCGGGCGCGGTACCGGTGCAGCGCGGTCACTCCGGCCAGCAGGCTCCGCCGAGCCTCACCGGCCCGGCCGGCGGAGGCCGCCACCTCCGCCCGGGTCAGGTGCCAGAGCAGGCGCGTGTCGAGCCGGTCGGTCCGCCGTGGTCCGGCCTGTCGCCCGATCTGCTCCGCAGCCCGCCGCGGTCGTCCCGCGGACACCAACGCCCGGATCTTGACCAGGTGGGCGACCCGGGCGTCCTCCGTCAGCCCGAGCCGGGTCAACCGCCCGGCCAGCGCCCCGGCTCGCCGTAACACCGTCTCCTGGTCGACCGCGCCGGCCGCCTGGTCGGCGCGCAGCTCGAGCAGCGCGGCGAGAGCGGCCCGGCGGACGTTGGCCCGGCCGAGGAACGCGGCCCGGGCTCGCGACGCCCACCGGGCGGCAGCGATCGGCTCGCCGGCGAGCAGGGCCGCCTCCGCGCGGACCTGGAGCGCATCGGCGTACGTGTGTCCGAGCTGCTGCTGCGTCGCCCGCTGCACCGCATCAGCCAGTTGCCGGTCCGCCTCCCGGTAGAGCCCGGCCGCGACAAGTGCGCGGGCCCGTTCCACGGCCAGGTTCGCGAGCCGGCCCGGCGCGAGCGACCGGTAGTCGGCGTCGGACAGGGTGAACGCGCGCAACGCGGAGGGCAGGTCACCGGCGATCACGTCGAGACAACCCAGGTTCGTCCGCGCCATCGCCACATGCAGGGTGAACCCGTGTCGTGCGGCGATCTCGACGCAACGTCGCAGGTCGGCCCGGGCCAGCCGGACGTGGCCCGCCTCCAGGTGCACGAGGCTGCGGTTGTTGAGCGCCTTGACCAGGTCGGACGGATGCGCCATGTCGTTCAACAGGCCGACGGCCGCGTCGTACTGACGCAACGCCTCCGCGTTGCGACCGCTGCGCTTGAGCAGGAGGGCTCGCTGGCCGAGCAGGATCGGCCACTGCGGCGCGGCCACGAGCGCCTCGGCCTCGTCGAGCAACCGGAAGCCCAGCTCCACCCGACCCCGTTCGGACTCGGCCCAGGCGAGACTGATCAGCAGCCGGACGTGGACCTCGCGCAGGGCCGGGTTGTGCCTGGCCAACCGCAGGCCCGCCCGCAGTTCCCGGGCGGCCCGACCCGGCTGGCCGGCGTCGCTCGAAGCCACGCCCGCCGCGTGCCAGCGGGCTGCCCGGCGGGCGAGCACGGCCGGCTCCACGTCACAGGGCGAGGGCCGGCGTGACCACCTGCGGCGTGTGTTCGCCCGGCGCCGGGTGCACGACGAGCTGCGCCAAGCCGTGCGGCACGCCGTCCAGCACGAACCGCCCCTCCGCGTCGGACTCCACGGTCTGGGCCGGGTCGGGAGCCGGGTGCCGCAGTTCGACGCGCACGGCGGCGCCGGGCGCGAGCCAGCCGTCGACCCGTACGAGGCCGTCGGGCCGGTCCACGATCGTGATCATCACGGTCCGGCTCTCCGAGTCGAACGTCAGGGTACGGCTCCGTTCGGTGCCCCGGACCGTGCCGACGAGGTGCTCGTCGCGCAGCCGGGCGACCTCCCGGTCGACGTCGTCGAGGTCCAGCACGAGGCGCACCCGGTCGTCGAGATCGGCGGGCGGCGGATCCAGTCGGGTGAGCACCGCGGCCAACTGGTCCAGGATCGCCTGGTCCAGGTCGTCGAGCGGCTGGTCGGCGGAGTGCGGGGCGGTCATGTGGGGCTCCACGTCGAGTCGGCGGCCAGCAACTCCCGCAGCTTCGCCAGGCACCGGCCACGGGTCGGTCCGATGCTGCCGCGTGGCATGCCCAGCGCCTGGGCCACCGCCGCGTAGTCGGGACGATCGACGTGGGCGACGATCCGCAGCAGCGTCCGGCACCGCTCCGGCAGTCGCGCGACGTGCCGCCACAGCGCCCGGTCACGTTCCTCGGACAGCAGCACGTCGACCGGGCCGGGATCCGGGTCGGGCGAGGATTCGAGGTCCGCCGCGGGGTGCGGGGCCTGCCGCTGCGCGAGCCCGCGCACCCGCCAGGCTTCCCGGCGGGTGGTGGTCACCAGCCACGCGGCGAGCGACGTCGAGGACCGGATGGCGTGCAGTCCGCGTACCAGCTCCAGCCAGGTCGTCTGCACGACGTCGGCGGCCTCCTCGGCGGTCAGACCCTGGGCGCGGGCGACGCGCCACAGCAACGGGTTGAGCTCCCGGACCACCTCGTCGAGGGCGCCCCGGTCGCCCGCCCGGGCCCGGTCGAGGCACTCGCCGAGCCGGGTCGCGCGGTCCACCGGGCTTCCGGACACCGTGGACACGACGTCACTCCGGGAGCCGCACGGGCGCGGACGCCGGCGCCAACCGGTGGGCGAGCCGGCCCGCGCACCTAGCCGCCGCGAACGACGTGCCGCTCCAGTAGGCGTACGCGCCCCCCGTCGCGGCGGGGGTCGTGGCCAACGGCATGGTGCTCACCGCATGGGTGCCCTCGTGCCACCGGCTCACCCACACCCCGTGATTGCTGTAGGGCGCCCGCACGGTCGGCGAGGAGCGGGCCCCGACGCTGATCACCGTGAGCGTCGGGTCGGCCGCGAACGCCGCCGGATAGACCGGATCGTCGGCGCCGCCGTTGCCGGCCGAGGCGACCACCTGGACGCCGAGGTCCGCCAACCGCTCCAGTGCTTTCCGGACCGGTCTCAGCTCCTCGTCCCCATCCGAGCCGGGACGGCCGAACGCGGTCAGCACCACGTCGAGCCGACGGCCGTCGCCGGCCCGGTCGGCCAGCCAGTTCAGTGCGTGTGCCGCGTTCAGGTCGCTGACCCGACCGGCGTCGCTCATCACCCGTACCGAGAGGATCTTCGCGTCGGGCGCTTCCAGCCGCATCAGTCCGGTGAGGAACGTGCCGTGCCCCCAGTGGCTGCCGAAATCCACCTCGTCGCTCTCGTCGCCGCGACCGTCCTGACCCGCGATCTCCGGAATGGCGCGCGGCGGCGTCCACCCCTCCGCCTCCTCCCAGCACGGCTCGCCGTCCGCCTCCACCAGCCAGTCGTGCTCCCGTACCCCGGTGTCGAGCAGCGCCACCACGGGCCGTCCGGCCGGGAAGTCGCGGTCCGGACGGCGTCGGGGTTTCGGTGGCATCACGTGGTCGGGCGCCGGGAGCCAGGCGACGGTGCCGTGGCCGCTCTTGCGCCCACCAGCCCGGTAGTTGGGGTAGAGGTTGGCTTCCCGCCGGGCGCCGTCCTCCACGGTGGCGGCCGTGCACTCGTAGTCGGGCAGGCACTCGGGCACGCCCTCGGCACGGCCGGACAGCCAGCGGCTGGCCCTGGCCACGGCCACCGGGTCACCCTGGACGGGCACCTCGATCAGTGCGACGTCAGGGGGCGCAGGGGCGGCCGGCGGCGACAGCGGACGACCGAAGCCCGCGTCGGCCAGCAACTCGTTGAGCCGGTCGATCGTCTCGGGGCGCTCCGCCACCCACGCCGGCGCGAGCACGACGTCGGGGCGGTACGGGAAACGGGACACCTGACCTCCCGGTGGGACGGTGGTCACCCGTTCAGTCCAGCACGTTCCCCCACCCCCGCCAAGGGCCGGCCGGTACGTCCGTACTGACCGTTCGACGTGTATCTGGCGCGCCCGTCCGGCCTCTGCCGAGTCAGTCGACTGTGCTCATCGACCTGATGCCGCTGCTCAGCGTCGCGGTGACCGCCGAGACCGCGACCAGGCCGGCGAAGACAAGCATCGTCACGGCGGCCGACAAGTGGGCCAGCAGCAGCCCCGCCAGGCCGGGCGCGAGCGCGGCGGCCGAGGTGGCGGCCAGGAAGATGACGCTCACCACCCGCCCCTGGAGCCGGTCCGGGGTGATCGCCGCCTGATAGCCGAAGAGCACCGCGTTGGCGGTCGGGCCGAGGAACACCGCCGCCGCCAGTGGCATCGCGGCCAGCACGCTCGTCGACACGAACGCGCTGCTCGCCATCAACACGGTGGTGGCCCAGCACAGCACGATCACCAGCGCGGGCAGTCGCAGCCAGCGCTGCACCGCCGGCGCGGCGAGCGCGCCCAGGAAGCCGCCCAGCCCGAAGATCGTGCTGGCCAGGCCGACCAGGACCGAGGGGGTGCCGGAGCGCTGAAGGGACACGATGATCGTGAAGATCATCCCGGTGAAGGCCATGTTCAGCGGCGCCGCGATCACCAGCAGCGCCCGCAGGAACGGGTTGGCCAGCACGAACCGGATGCCCTCGGCCACCGCGGCGCCGCCGGACTGCCGGGCCTGCTCGGTGCGGGGCTGCTCCATCGGCCGGCGGATGAGCAGCACCGCCAGCAGGGAGAGCAGATAGGACAGCGCGTTGCCGACGAACGGCAGGGACCGGCCGAGCCCGTAGAGCAGGCCACCCAACGGCGGCCCGGCGAGCTGGGTGCCGTAGGAGCGGGCCTCGTTGCGCGCGACGGCGGTGGACAACTGCGCACCCGGCACGAGGTTGCGCACCGCGGCGTGCTCCGCGGTGCCGAAGACCGCGTTGGCGGCGGCGCCGATCACGGTGACCACCAGGACCATCGGCAGGTTGGCGATCCCGGCGAGCACCGCGCCGGCAAGCGCCAGGTAGACCACCAGCCGGATCACGTCACAGGCCACCAGCAGCGTACGGCGGGAGAAGCGGTCGGCCACCACACCGGCCGGCAACCGGCAGGCGAGCGTGGTGAGCAGCCCCGCGCTGCCGACCAGACCGGCCTGGGCGGCCGAGCCGGTGAGGAAGAGCACCAGCAGCGGCATCGCCAGATTCGACATGGCGGCGCCGAGGTCGGAGAAGCACTGGCTGATCCAGAGCAGGTTGAAGTCGCGGTTGCGCCAGAGGCTGACCGGGCGCTCGGCGCCCGGCACCGGCGGATCGGTGACGGTGGGCATCGGCTCCTCGTCGGATGTGGTCGGGGCCGGCTGCGTGGCGGCGCTCATGCCGGCCACCAGGAGCCGTGCGCGGGACGCAGGTCGTCGAACCATTCCGCGGTCGGATCGTACCGGGCGAAGAACTGCCGACCCACGTCGCCCGCGTCGCGGGCCTGGAGCATGCGCAGGCTGAACAGGTCGGCCCCGCCGACCCGCGCCACGCCGTCGACGAGCACCTTGCCCGGCGCGGCCGACATGACCGGGCCGCGCGCGGTGCGGGCCAGCCCGGAGACCGACCGGACCGCGTCGGTGTAGACCTGCCAGGCCCGCTCCAGCGGCACGCTGAAGTAGCTGCGCGCGCCGGTGTCCCGCTCCACGAACATGTAGTACGGGACCATGCCCAGCTCCACCGACCGCTGCCACATCGCCGCCCAGTCCCCCGCCCGGTCGTTGACGTGCGCGATCAGCGGGGCCTGGGTGCGGATCACCGCGCCGGTGGCCCGGATCCGGGCGATGGCCCGGCGCACCTCGTCGGTGGCCAACTCCCGGGGGTGGGAGAAGTGGGCCATCACGGCGACGTGGCGACCGCCGGCCACGATCCGCTCGAAGAGGCGCAGCAGGTCGTCGGCGTCCGGGTCGGTGGTGAACCGGGCCGGCCAGTACGACAGCGCCTTGGTGCCGAAGCGCAGCGTGCGGATCCGCTCCAGCGCCGGGTCGAGCAGTGGGGACACCCACCGGTCCAGCACCGCCGCGCTCATGATCATCGGGTCGCCACCGGTGAACAGGACGTCGGTCACGCCCGGCTGGTCGGCGAGGTATCCGGCGACGTCCGCGACGTCCGAGGCGGCCTGCCGGATCTCCGCGTTACCGACGAACTGGGCCCAGCGGAAGCAGTAGCCGCAGTACGAGTGGCAGGTCTGCCCCTGCGACGGGAAGACGAGCACGGTCTCGGCGTACTTGTGTTGCAGGCCGAGCAGCCGGCGTCCCCGGTGGGTGGGCACGTTGGCCTCCAACTGGGCGCCCGGGTTCGGGTTGAGCCGCGCGTGGGCGTCCCGGGCCGCCTTCCGGATCACCCCCGGATCGGCTGCGGACAGGTGCAGCGCCGACAGGTGGTCGTAGAGCTCCGGCGGCAGCATGTCCCGGTGTGGGAAGGTGAGCCGGAAGATGGGATCGTCCGGGACGGCCGACCAGTCGATGAGTTCGTCCACGACGTACTGGTTGACCTTGAACGGCAGCACCGAGGATACGACCCGCAGGTCGTGCACGTACTCCTCGGGCATGCCCCGCGCGCCGGCGAGCCGCGCCAGGCGTTCGTGGGAGTAGACCTTCATCACCGTCGCCTCGTTGTCAGCGGGATGGGACAGGAACGGCCGCCGTCGGACGGCCGGGTCGGGACGGTCACCCGGACCGCCCCGACCCCGGTACGGGTCAGCCCCGCGCGGCGGCCATCCGCTCGCGCAGGCTCTTCGGCCGCATGTCGGTCCACACCTCGTCGATGTGGGCCAGGCAGTCCGCGCGGGCGCCGGAGAAGCCCGTGGCGGTCCAGCCCGCCGGCAGCTCACGGTCGGCGAACCAGATCGAGTACTGCTCCTCGTGGTTCATCACGACCCGGTAGGTGCGGTCGTCGTCGTCGACAGCCATCGTCGTTCTCCTTCTCGTTCGGTTAATCGGTCTGACCCCGGTCGGGCGACCGGGAGGTGTGCGGCGCGGGCGGCCCGGCGGTGGGCCCCCGCGGGAGCTACAGGCGGACCGGCAGCGCCTGGAGGCTGCGGTTGAGCAGCGAGGGCTGCCAGCGCGCCCCGGTCGTGGCGAGCGCCAGTGCGGGCGCGGCGGCCAGCAGGTCGGTGAGGGCCGCGCCGGCCACCAGCCGGGCCAGCGGCGCGCCCAGGCAGAAGTGGCCGCCCTGCCCGAAGCCCAGGTGCGGATTTGGCTGCCGGCGCAGGTCCAGCTCGTCGGGGCGGTCGAAGCGGGACGGGTCCCGGTTCGCCCCGGCGGTGACCACGTAGAGCCGCTGCCCGGCCCGCAGCCGCGCACCGGCCAGCTCGACGTCGTCCCGGACGTGCCGGATGGACATCTTGGACGGTCCGTCGAAGCGCAGCAGCTCCTCCACGGCCACCGGCGCCAGCTCCGGATCGGCCCGCAGCAGGGCGAGCTGGTCGGGGTGGCGCAGCAGGTTCCAGGTGCCCACGGCGATCAGGTTGCTCGTGGTCTCGCCGCCGGCGAATGCCACGTGGGTGAGCATGGCCACGAACTCGTCCTCGCTCACCGACTCCCCCACCAGGCCGTTGGCGAGCGCGGCGCTGATCAGGTCCTCGCGGGGCGCGGCCCGGCGGGCCCGGACCAGCGCCCGCAGGTAGTCGAAGAGGTCCAGCAGGGCCCGCTGCGAGCGCTCGTGCTCCTCCGGCGACTGCACCGCGCCGAGGGCGAGGTCACCGACCTGGATCGCCCAGCGCTGGAACATCGCGGTGTCCTCGACCGGCACGCCCATCCAGGCCGCCGCGACGGTCGCCGGCAGCGGCCGGGCGAACTCGGTGACCAGGTCGATGACGTCGCCGGCGCCGGCCCGGACGGCCAGCCGGGTCACCGCCTCCTGCACCATCGGGCGGTTGCGGCGCACCTGCCGGGCCCCGAACGCGCCCCGGAAGACGGCGCGCAGCCGACGGTGCTCGGGCGGGTCGACGAAGACCATCCACCCCGCCATGATCGAGAAGGCGCGGGCGGCCTCCGGGCTGAGCAGGTCCGGCGGGGTCTGGGCCAGCATCGGCCCGATCCGGTCCGCGGAGATCGCCGGCTCGGTGTAGCACGCCGTCGCCGCGTCGTAGCCGGTCACCAGCCAGGCCCGGTGCACCGGGCTCCAGTGCACCGGCTCGGCGGCCCGCAGCTCCGCCAGGTACGGGTACGGGTCGGCGACGAGGTCGTCGTCGAGCAGGTAGCGGTCGGTCCGGGTGGCAGTGGTCATGGGGTGCGCTCCAGCAGCTCGGCGGCGAGGTCGGCGACGGCCGCCACGCCCGGGTCGGTGACCATGCTCCGGTGGGTGCCGGGCAGGTGGTGCACGGTGAGCGCGCCCGGGAACATCTCCCGGCAGCGCTGTTCGTAGCCGGGCCCGTCCTCGCCGGCCACCACCGACGGGCGGCCCGGGCCGGCGGTGGCCGCCTCGGCGGTGACCAGCAGGTGCGCCGGCCCCCGGTAGGGCTGGGGGCGGTAGCCGGCGGCGGCGCGCAGCAGCGCCGTCCACATCGCTACCGGCCAGTCCGCGCCGAGTTCCGCCTCGGCCTCGTTGACGCCGGCCGCGACGAGCGTGGCGACCAGCTCCCGTTCCTGGCTGAGCCGGGCCGGGGTGCCCGGGGTCAGCTCGCGGATCGCCGCGCGCATCGCCACCGCCCGGTCCAGCAGGTCCAGCGCCTCGGTGACGGCGAACGTCCCGGTCTCGTCGGGCACCGCCGGTTCGAGGAGCAGCAGCACGTCCACCCGCTCGCCGGCGGCGGTCAGCCGGACCGCCATCTCCTGGGCGATGTTCGCCCCCATCGACCAGCCGAGCAGCGCGTACGGGCCGTGCGGCTGGTGCGCCCGCAGCTCGCGCAGATAGTCGTCGGCCAGCCCGGTCATGGTGTCGGCGTCCACGCCGCCGTCGATGCCCCGGGCCTGGAGGCCGCGCACCGGCCGGCCGGCGGGCAGCGCCTGGGCCAGCGGCAGGTACCAGGCGACGCTGCCGCCGCTGGGGTGCACGCACCACAGCGGACGGTGGCCGGCGGTCCCGTCGCGCAGGGTCACCACCACGCCCGCGTCGCGGCGTGCCGCCGTGCCGGCCGGGCCGGGTCGCCGGGTGGCGAGCACGCCGGCCAGCGCCGCCACCGTCGGGTGCTCCACCAGGTCGGCCACCCCGACCGGCAGGCCCAGGTCGCAGGCGCGGGCGGCGAGCCGCACGATGGCCAGCGAGTGCCCGCCGAGGTCGAAGAAGTCGTCGTGCACGCCGACCCGGTCCAGCCGCAGCGTCTCCGCCCACAGCTTCGCCAGCGTCACCTCGACCTCGGTCCGCGGCTCCAGGTACGGGCGGTCCGGCTCGCTCGCCGCCGTCGGCGCCGGCAGCGCGGCCCGGTCGAGCTTGCCGTTGCCGGTCACCGGCAGCGCGTCGAGCGTGACGAACGCGGCCGGCACCAGGTAGGCGGGCAGCCGGTCCCGCAGCCAGCGGCGCAGTTCGGCGGCGTCGGGCAGGTCCAGCCCGGCGGCCGGCACCAGGTAGGCGACGAGGCGGGCGTCGCCCGGCCGGTCGGCGTCGGCGGCGTGGGCGGCCACCGCGGCCACCGCCACGTCCGGCCGGGCGGACAGCACCGCCTCGATCTCACCCGGTTCGATCCGCCGGCCCCGGATCTTCACCTGCCCGTCGACCCGGCCGCCGAAGTCCAGGCTGCCGTCGGCGCGCCACCGCCCCCGGTCACCGGTGCGGTACAGCCGACGTCCGCCGCCGGCCGGGTCGGGCACGAACCGGTCCGCGGTCAGCCCGGGCTGCCCGAGGTAGCCCCGGGCCAGGCACTCGCCGCCGAGGTAGATCTCGCCGGCCACGCCGACCGGCGCGGGCCGCAGGGCGTCGTCGAGCACGAGCACCGTGGTCCGGGCCAGCGGCCGGCCGATCGGCACGCTCACCGCGTCGACCGGCAGGTCCCGGACCTGGTGCGCGGTGACCACGAAGATCGCCTCGACCGGCCCGTACCCGTTGACGATCCGCAGGTGTGGCCAGCGGGCGGCCAGGTCCCGGCAGTGCGGCGCGGACGCCGCCTCGCCACCGAGGACGAGCTGCCGCAGCTCGCCCAGCCCGGCCGGTTCCTCCTCGACCGTCAGGTTGAACAGCGTGGTGGTGAGGAACGCGGTGGTCACGGCGTGGCGGCGGATCGCCGCGCCGATGCCGGCCGGGGTGACCGGCTCGGCCGGGTAGAGCGCGCAGGTGCCGCCGTGCAGCAGCGGACCGAAGATCTCGAAGATCGCCGCGTCCCAGTTGACGCTGCTCAGGTGCAGCACGGTCTCGTCCGCGCCGAGGTGGGCGAAGTCCTGCCGCAGCAGCGAGTCGACGACGGACCGGTGGGTCACCGCGATGCCCTTGGGCCGCCCGGTGGAGCCCGAGGTGTAGAGCACGCACGCCAGGGCGTCGGCGTCCGGCGCCGCCGCCGGCGGGTCGGCCGGCTCGGCGGCGAAGGTCTCCTCCGCGAGCGTGAGCACTGTGGTGATCCGCGCGGGCACCTGGTGCCGCCAGGCGGGCTGCGCCAGGACCAGGTCGGCGCCGGCGTCCGCCGCGAGCAGGTCGAGCCGGCGGCGCGGGTCCCGCGGGTCCATCGGCAGGTACGCCGCGCCGGCCTTGAGGATGCCGAGCATGCCGACGATCAGGTCCACGGACCGCTCGGCGCAGAGCCCGACCACCCGCTCCGGCCCGACGCCGTGGCGGCGCAGGTGGTGGGCGACCCGGTTGGCCCGCGCGTCCAGCTCGGCGTAGCGGACCGGACCGTCCGGGGTGGCCAGCGCGACCCGCCCCGGCTGGGCGGCGACCTGGGTGGCCAGGACGTCGACCAGGCTGCGCGGGTCGTGCGTCGCGGCGGCGACCCGGGGTCGGGTCCGCTCGGTCGGGGTGGGCACCCCGGGCGCCGCGTCCGGGTCGGCGACCATCCGCGCCAGCAGCGCGCAGTACGCGTCGGCCAGCCGCGCCACCTCGCCGGGGGACATCCGGCCGGCGTCGGCCTCGAAGGAGACCCCCTGCGGGCCGGTGGTGACCATCAGCCCGAAGTTGGTCCGGGCGATCTCCTCGATCTCCTCCTTGTGCTCGCTGCCCAGGGCGTGGAAGTGCACGTAGTTGAAGGCGGTGTCGACGAGCACCTCACCGGCCCACCGGCCCCGTTGCAGCTCGGCGAGGGGGAACCGCCGGTGCGGCAGGAGGTCCCGCTCGGCGGCGAAGACGTCGCGCAGCAGCCCCACCCAGCTCGTGGCGGACGACCGCAGCCCGAACGGCACCACGTTGAGGAAGAGCCCGCGCATGCCCTCCGCGCCGGCCCGCTCCAGCCGCCCGTTGGTGGCGAAGCCGGTGGCGTACGCCGCGCCGTCGGCGAGCTGTCCCATCAGGTGGTGGTAGGCGGTGAACAGGACCGTCTTGCGGGGCACCCCGGCGCGGGCGGCCAGCGCGTCGATGCCGGCCGTGAGGTGCCGGTAGTCGCGCAGCACCTCGCAGGTGGACTTGTCGGCCGGCTCCGCGCCGACCGAACGCGGCACCCGCACCGGCGGGAACTGCTCCACCATGGCGTCCCAGAACGCCCGGGCGGCCGGGTCGGCGACCGCGGCCCGTTCGAGCGCCACGTACTCGGCGAAGCGGGGCACCGGACCGGCCGGTGGCTCCTGCGCCGCGCCGTTGACCGACCGGCGGTGCCGGTCGACCAGCTCGGCGATGAGCGAGGTCAGGCTCCAGCCGTCCAGGACGGCGTGGCAGTCGGTGATGGTGAGCCGGTACTCGGCGTCGTTGAGCACGTGCACGTGCAGCCGGATCAGCGGCGGCTCGGCCAGCTCGAACCAGCGCACCGACTCGGCGTGCAGATGCTCCCGGACCCGCTGGAGCTGGACCTCCTCCGGCAGGCTACGCAGGTCGTCCACCCCGACCGGCAGCGTGGCCCGCTCGTGCACCAGTTGCAGCGGCTCCTCGTAGGAACTCCAGTCGAACCCGGTGCGCAGGATCTCGTACCGGTCGACGACCGCGTCCGCCGCGGCCCGCATGGCGGTGGCGTCGAACCCGGCCGGCTCCTGCACCCGGAAGCTCGTCACGTTGTGGTAGGCGCCCTTGCCGGCGTCGGCGAGCAGCTCGTAGAGCATGCCCTGCTGCATCCGGGTCAGCGGGTAGGCGTCCGCGAGCCCGGCCGGCAGCCGGCCCCGGTCGGCGGGCGCGACCATGGCGAACCGCTCCACCGACGGCGTCCCGGCCGGGTCGGCGGCGCGCCGGTCGGCGGCGGCGTCGACGGCCCGGGCCAGCTCGCCGAGCGCCTGGTGGGCGAAGACGTCGCGCAGCGACACGGTGACGCCGCGCCGCTCGGCGAGCCCCACCACGCGCAACGCGAGGATCGAGTCGCCGCCGAGGTCGAAGAAGCGGTCGCCGACGCCGACCCGGTCGACGCCGAGGGCCGTGCACCACACCTCGGCCAGCAGCCGCTCGGTGGGGGTGGCCGGCGGCACGTGTTCGCGGGCGGCGTCCAGCGTCGCGCCGTCGACGTCCGGCAGCGCCCGCCGGTCCACCTTGCCGTTGGCGGTCAACGGCAGCGCCGGCAGCACGGTGAAGGTGGCCGGCACCATCGCCTCCGGCAGCCGCTCCCGCAGCCAGCGCCGCAGCTCGTCGCCGGTCAGGTCGCCGTCGACGACCAGGTAGGCGTGCAACCGGTGCTCGCCGCTGCGGTCCCCGCGGGCCACCACGGCGGCCTGACCCACCGCGTCGTGGCGCAGCAGGGCGGCCTCCACCTCGCCCAGCTCGATCCGGTGCCCGCGGATCTTCACCTGGTCGTCGGCGCGGCCCCGGTACTCCAGCTCGCCGCCGGGCAGGTGGCGGGCCCGGTCGCCGGTGCGGTAGAGCCGGGCGCCGGGGACGGCGGAGAACGGGTCCGGCACGAACCGTTCCGCGGTCAGCCCCGGCCGGCCGAGGTAACCGCGGGCCAGGCCGGCGCCGCCGACGTACATCTCGCCGGTGGCGCCGACCGGGACCGGCCGCAGGTGCCGGTCGAGCACGTGCACGGTCAGGTCGCCGAGCGGCCGTCCGATCGGGGAGGTGGCGTCGCCGGCCAGGTCGGCGGCGGTGACCAGGCGGTGCGTGACGTGCACGGTGGTCTCGGTGATGCCGTACATGTTGACCACCCGCACGCCCGCGCCGGGGCCGTCCAGCCAGCCGTCCAGCTCGGGCAGGTCGAGCTTCTCGCCGCCGAGCACCACGTGCCGCACGCCGAGGTCGGCCAGCGGCCGGTCGCCGAGCGCGGCGCGCAGGTTGCGGAACGCGCCGGGCGTCTGGCTGAGCATCGTCACCCGCTCGTCGGCGAGCAGCCCGGCGAACCGCCGCGGGTCGCGGGCGGTGGCTTTGTCCACCACCACGACCGTGCCACCGCGGGTCAGCGCGCCCCACAGCTCCCACACCGAGAAGTCGAAGGCGTACGAGTGGAACAGGCTCCACACCCCGCCGGGCGGCAGGTCGAGCGCGTCCACGCAGGAGTCCAGGAGACGGACCACCTGCCGGTGCGCGACCCCCACGCCCTTGGGCCGGCCGGTGGAACCGGAGGTGTAGATGACGTAGGCGAGGTGGTCGGCGTCGGTGACCGGCGTCGGGTCCTCGGTGGACGCGGAGGCGATCGTCGGGTCGTCCAGGCGCAGCAGCCCGGCCGGCGTCACGGGCACCCGGTCGGCGAGGTCCGGCGAGACCACGGCCAGGCGTACCCCGGCGTCGTCGACCACGTAGGCCAGCCGGTCGCGCGGGTGGTCCGGGTCCAGCGGCACGTACGTCCCGCCGGCCTTGAGGATGCCGAGGACGCCGACCGCCAGGTCGGCGTCGCGGCGCACGCAGAGCGCCACCGGGGTCTCCGGCCCGACGCCGGCCGCGCGCAGCCGGTGGGCGAGCTGGTTGGCCCGCGCGTTGAGCGTGCCGTAGTCGACGCGCTGCCCGCCGGCCACCACGGCGACCGCGTCCGGCGTGGCGGCGACGTGCCGGGCGAACCGTTCGTGCAGCAGGTCCGTCGAGGGGTAGTCGCCCGCCGGGGCGCCCCAGGCGGCGAGCTGCCGGCGCTCCTCGTCCGGCAGCAGGTCCAGGTCGGCCAGCGGGGTGTCCGGGTGCGCGACGACCTGCTCCAGCAGCCGCCGGTACTGCGCCGCCCACCGCCGGACCGTCGCCGGCCGCCACAGGTCCGACCGGTGGAAGAACGCGGCGGCCAGCCCGTCGGGGCGGCGCGCGGTCTGCAGGATCAGGTCGAACTTGACCGCGTCGAGGTCCAGGTCGAACCGCGCGCCGGTGACCGCGCCGAGGCGTACCGGCCGGTCGTCGTCGGCGTCGTCGAGGCTGAACATGGCCTGGAACAGCGGGGTCCGGTCCAGGCTGCGGTCCGGGGCGAGCAGGTCGACGACCCGCTCGAACGGCGTCTCCTGGTGGTCGTACGCGCCGAGCGCGTCGGCGCGGACCCGGTCGAGCAGGTCGGTGAAGGACGGGTTCCCGGCCAGGTCGGCGCGCAGCACCAGGGTGTTCACGAAGAAGCCGACCACCTGCTCGACCTCGGACCGGTCGCGGCCGGCGACAGGCGTGCCGACGCCGAAGTCGACCTGGCCGGCGAGCCGGCCCAGCACCGCCTGGAACGCCGCGAGCAGCGCCATGTAGAGGGTCGCGCCGCGCTGCCGGGCGAACCGCTCCAGCGCGTCGACGAGCTCCGCCGGCACGGTGAGGTCGCAGGCCGCACCGGTGGTGGACCGGCGGGTTGAACGCTCGCCGTCGGTGGGCAGCTCCAGCGGCGGCAGCCCGCCCAGGCGACCCCGCCAGTACGCCAGGTCCCCGTCCCGCCGATCTCCGGTGGCCGTGCGGCGCTGCCAGGCGGCGTAGTCGGCGTACCGCACCGGCGGCTCGGGCGTGGGCGTCCCGGCGTAGAACGCCTCCAGGTCACGGGCCAGCACGCCGGTCGACCAGCCGTCCGCGACGACGTGGTGCAGGGTCAGCAGGACCACGTGGTCGGTCGGTGTGAGCCGCCACCCGGTGACCCGGAACAGCGGCCCGGTCTCCAGGTCGAACGGCTCCGCCGCCACCTGCCGGCCCGCCTCGGCGACCTCGGCGGCGTCGTCCGCGTCCCGCCAGTCGACGCCCGGCCAACCGGCCACGATCTCCTGCCGGACCACGCCGTCGTCGACGGTGAACCGGGTCCGCAGCGACTCGTGCCGCTCGACCAGGGCGGCGAACGCCGCGTCGAGCCGGTCGCGGTCCAGCGGCCCGGTCAGCCGCCACGCCACCGGGATGGTGTACGCCGCGCCGGCGCCGTCGAGCCGGTCCAGGAACACCAGCCGTTCCTGCCCGAACGAGACCGGCAGGTCGCGGGTGCCGTCGCCGCGGGTGATCCCCGCCGGGGCGGCACGCCCGGCGTCTCCGGCGAGCCGCCGGCGGAGCAGCTCCTGCTGGGCGGGGGTGAGCGCGGTCATCGGGTTTCCTCCAGTTTCCGGGCGAGCCGGGCGATGGTGCGGGCCTCGAAGAAGATGCGCAGGGTGAGCGGGGCGGTCAGTCGGTCGCGCAGCCGGGAGATGACCCGCAGCGCGGTGAGCGAGTGGCCGCCGAGGGCGAAGAAGTCGTCCTCGACGCCGACGTCGGGCCGGTCCAGCAGGTCCGCCCAGACCTCGGCGATGACCCGCTCGGTGTCGGTACGCGGGGCGACCCGGGTCGCGCCGGTCCGCCCGGCACCGACCTCGGGCAGCGCCGACCGGTCCACCTTCCCGTTGCCGAGCAGCGGCAGCGCGTCCAGGACCAGCAGTTCGGCCGGGATCATCGCGTACGGCAGGGCGGCCTCCAGGTGGTGGCGCAGGTCCGCCTCGGTGACGTCGCCGCCCGGGGCGCGTTGGGCGTAGCCGGCGAGCCGCCAGCCGTTCGGCCCGTCCGGGCGGGCCACCACGGCCGCCGCCCCGACCGCCGGGTGGCCGGCGAGCGCGGCCTCCACCTCGGCCGGTTCCACCCGGACGCCACGCACCTTGACCTGCCGGTCCAGCCGGCCCCGGAACTCCAGCGTCCCGTCGGCCAGCCAGCGCGCCGCGTCGCCGGTGCGGTACATCCGCGCGCCGGGCGGTCCGGCCGGGTCGGGCAGGTAGGCGGCGGCGGTGAGGCCGGGCCGGTTGCGGTAGCCGCGGCTGACCCCGGACCCGCCGATGTGCACCTCGCCGAAGACGCCCACCGGCGTCGGGCGCAGCGCCGCGTCGAGCACCCGCACGCTGGTCCCCGGCATCGGTACGCCGATGCCCACCGACTCGTACCGCCGGCCCGGGTCGAGGTCGGCGACGGTGGTGGTGACCGTGGCCTCGGTGGGGCCGTACTGGTTGACCACCCGGCGCAGGCCGGGCAGCGCCTCGTGCACCCGGGCCAGCAGCGCCGGGGTGCACGGCTCCCCGCTGAGCACCAGCAGCCGCAGCGCGGGCAGGGTCGCCGCGCCGACGTCACCGGCGTCGAGGAGCTGGTGCAGCAGCGACGGGACCATGCTCAGCAGCGCGGTGGGCGCGGGCCGGCCGGGCAGGTCGGCGGCGAGCGTGGACAGGTCGGACCGGCCGGCCATCAGCACTGTCGCGCCGACGGTGAGCGGGCCGACGCAGTCGCGCAGGAACGCGTCGAAGCTGGGTGCGGCGCGTTGCAGGACCACGTCGTCGGCGTCCAGCCGGTAGTGGGCGGCGATGGTGTCGAGGTAGGCGGTGACGCCGCCGTGCTCGGCCAGCACGCCCTTCGGCTCGCCGGTGGAGCCGGAGGTGTAGACGACGTAGGCGAGCTGCTCGGGCCGGGTGTCGACGTCCGGCGCGGTGGCCGGGTGGGCGGTGAGCGCCGCGCCGGCGACGGTCTCCGGGTCGAGCACCAGCCGCACCCCGGCGTCCCGCTCCAGGTGGGCGCGGCGACGCGCCGGCAGCTCCGGGTCGAGCCCGACGAACGCCCCGCCGGCCTTCCACACGCCGAGCACGGCGACCACGGTGTCGACGCACCGGGGCAGCCGCAGCCCGACCCGGTCCTCCGCACCGATCCCCCGCTCCCGCAGGTGGTGGGCGAGCCGGTTGGACCGCCGGTCCAGCTCCGCGTAGGTCAGCTCCCCGCCGGGGCCGACCACCGCCACCGCGTCCGGCGTGGCCCGCACCTGACCGGCGATCCGGTCGAGCAGCGAACGGAACGGCGCGGCCGGCCGGACCACCGCCGGGGCGGTGGCGGGCTCGGCCAGCGGCAGGTCGTCGATCCGGGCCGTCGGGTCGGCGGCGACGGCCCGCAACAGCCGGACGTACGCGTCGGCCATCCGCTCGATCGTGGCGGCGTCGAAGATGTCGGTGGTGTAGTCGAGCGCGCCGGCCAACCCGTCCGGGCCGTGCACCAGCTCCAGGGTCAGGTCGAGCTTGGCGGCCCCCCGGTCCACCGGCTGCGCGACACCTGTCGTGGCGCCGAGCCGCAGCGTGTCGAGCGTCCAGTCGTTGTAGCTGAACAGCGCCTGGAACAGCGGTGAGCGGCTGAGGTCGCGGTCCGGGCTCAGCTCCTCGACGAGCCGGCCGAACGGCAGCTCCTGGTGCTCGTACGCGGCGAGCGCGTCGTCGCGTACCCGGTCGAGCAGGGCGGCGAAGGCGGGCCGGCCGGACAGGTCGGCGCGCAGCACGAGCGTGTTGAGGAAGAACCCGACCACGTCGCGGACCTCCGGGCGGCCCCGACCGGCGACGGGCGTGCCGACCGCGAAGTCGGCCTGCCCGCTCCACCGGCCCAGCAGCGCCTGGTAGGCGGCGAGCAGCGTCATGAACAGGGTCGCGCCGTGCGCCCGGCTGAGTCGTTCCAGCGCGGCGAGCAGGTCCGGTTCGACGGTGAACCCGACGCTCGCCCCGGCGCCGCCGCGCGCCTTGGGGCGGGGCCGGTCGGTGGGCAGCTCCAGGGTGGGCAGGTCGGCCAGCCGCCGGCGCCAGTGGTCCAGCTCGCCGGCCAGCCGGTCACCGGCGAGCCGGTCGCGCTGCCAGGCGGCGAAGTCGGCGTAGCGCACCGGCGGGCGGGGCACGTCCACCCCGTCGTAGCCGGCCTCCAACTCGCGCACCAGCACCGCCGCCGACCAGCCGTCGGAGACCGCGTGGTGCATGGCGAGCAGCAGCAGGTGGGTGTCGCCGGCCCGCCACAGGACGGCCCGGAACAGCGGCCCGGTGGTCAGGTCGAACGGCCGGCGGGCCACGTCGGCCAGGTCGGCCTCCGCGGCGGCCACGGTGGCCGCGTCGCGCCGCTCCAGGCCCGCCCAGCCGGGCGTGACGTCCTGCCGGACCACGCCGTCGACAAGCGTGAACCGGGTCCGCAGCGACTCGTGCCGGTCGACGAGCGCATCAAGCGCGGCGGCCAGCCGGTCGGCGTCAACCGGCCCGGTCAACCGCCAGGCCAGCGGAACGGTGTACGCCGCCCCGGCGCCCTCCAGCCGGTCCAGGAAGACCAGCCGTTCCTGTCCGAAGGAGACGGGCAGCCCGGCGGTCTCCTCGCCCCGGCTGATCGGGGCGAGCACCGGGTCGGCGTCGGCGAGCAGGCGGGCCAGCCCGGCGATGCTGCGGGCGGTGAACAGATCCCGGAAGGTGATCTCCCGGCCGGTGCGGGCGGCCACCGCACCGACCACCCTGATGGCCAGCAGCGAGTGCCCGCCGAGGGCGAAGAAGTCGTCGTCCATGCCCGGGTCGGCGACGCCGAGCACCTCGGTGAAGATCTCCGCGAGCTGGCGTTCCCGTTCCGTCGCCGGCTCCCGCCGGCCCGCCCCGGTGGCGTACGTCGGCTCGGGCAGGGCGGCCCGGTCGACCTTGCCGTTCCCGGTCAGCGGCAGCTCGTCGAGGACCACCACGGCGGCCGGCACCAGGTACGCCGGCAGCGTCCGCCCGAGGTACGCCCGCAGGTCGCCCAGCTCCGTCGGGTCGGCGGCGACGTACGCGACGAGGCTCAGCGCGCCGGCGCGGTCCGGCCGGGCGAGCACCACCGCGTCCCGGACCGCCGGGTGGCGGCGGGCCGCCGTCTCGACCTCGCCCGGCTCCACCCGGAAGCCACGGACCTTCACCTGCCCGTCGGCGCGGCCGACGAACTCCAGCGCCCCGTCGACGGTCCACCGCACCAGGTCGCCGGTGCGGTAGACCCGGCCGCCCGGCGCGCCGAACGGGTCGGGCAGGAACCGCTCGGCGGTGCGGGCCGGCGCGCCGACGTACCCCCGGGCCAGTCCGGCGCCGCCGAGCAGCAGCTCGCCGACCACCCCGACCGGGACGGGCCGCAGCTCCCGGTCCACCACGTAGGCCGTGGTGTGGTGGATGGGCCGGCCGATCGGCACCCGGCCGGCGTCGCCGGTCGGCGCGGTGACCGGGTGCCAGGTGGCGAACGTGGTGCACTCGGCCGGGCCGTACATGTGCCGCAGTCGGCCGCTGCCGCCGCGGGCGAGCAGGGCGTCCACGGTGGCCGGGTCGGCGGTCTCGCCGCCGAAGAGCACGTGCCGCAGCCCGCGCAGCGCGTCCGGGCGTTCCCGGGCGACCTGGTGGAACAGCGCGGTGGTGAGGAACAGCGTGGTGACCCGGTGCCGTGCCAGGTGGTCGGCGAGCGCGGCGGTGGAGAGCGCCACGTCGGGTGGGGTGACCACGATCGTCGCGCCGGCGACCAGCGTGGCCCAGACCTCGAACGTGGCCGCGTCGAAGATCGGGTTGGCGGCGAACGCCACCCGGTCCTCCGGCGTCAGGTCCAGGTATCCGCCGTCGTGGACGGTGCGGACCAGGCCCCGGTGAGTGATGCCGATGCCCTTCGGGCGGCCGGTGGAGCCGGAGGTGTGCACCACGAAGCCGAGCTGCCCGGGGTCGACCGCGACCGCCGGGTCGGCCGCCGGTCGCCGGTCCACATCGGCGGCGTCCCGGGCCAGGTCGACGACGCGGCAGTCCAGTCCCGCGCCGTCGTGGTGCCCGGCGGCGGTGACCAGCAGGGTGGCGTCGGCGCCGGCGACCATGTGCCGGCTGCGCTCGGCCGGCTGGTCGGCGTCCAGCGGCAGGTAGGCGCCGCCGGCCCGGAGCACGGCGAGCTGCGCGCGGACCAGTTCGGCGCCGCGCGGCAGGCTGACCGCCACCACGGTCTCCGGGCCCACCCCGAGGTCGACCAGGTGGTGGGCGAGCTGGTTGGCCCGCCGGTCCAGCTCCGCGTACGTCCAGACGGTCGCGCCGTCGACCACGGCGGGTCGGGCGGGATCGGCGGTGACCCGGTCGGCGACCAGGTGGTGCAGCGGTCGGGCCGGCAGCGCCGGTGTCGCCGCGGTGCCCGCCGCCAGCAGGGCGTCGCGCTGCATGGGGTCGAGCACCGGCCAGTCGCCGAACCGGCTGCCCGGGTCGCCGGCCAGCGCGTCGAGCAGCCGGACGTACGCCTCGGCGAGCCGCGCCACGGTGGCCGGGCCGAACAGGTCGGTGGCGTACTCGAACAGGCCGGTCCGGGTCCCGTCCGGCGCCTCGTCGACGAAGAGGGTGAGGTCGAACTTGGCGGTCCGCCAGCCCAGCGGCAGCTCGGTGACGGTCCGGCCGGGCAGCCGCAGCGCGGTGACCGCGGTGTCCCGCAACGCGAACATGGTCTGGTAGACGGGCGTCCGGCTGAGGTCGCGCTCGGGGCGCAGCTCCGCGACCACCTGTTCGAACGGCACGTCCTGGTGTTCGTAGGCACCGAGGGTGGCCTCCCGGACCCGCCCGACCAGCTCGGTCAGGGTCGGGTCGCCGGTCAGGTCGGCCCGCACCGCGAGCGTGTTGACGAAGAAGCCGACGACGTTCTCCACCTCGGCGCGGGACCGGCCGGCCACCGGCGTGCCGACGGCGAAGTCGTGCTGCCCGCTCCACCGGCCCAGCAGCGCCTGGAACACCGCCAGCAGCACCGTGTGCACCGTGGTCCGCTGCTCCTGGGCGAACGCGGCGAGCCGGCGCAGCGCGTCCGGCGGCAGCGCGAAGCGGTGGGTGGCGCCGTCCGCGCCGAGCACCGCCGGGCGGGGCCGGTCGGTGGGCAGTTCCAGCGCGGGTACGCCGGCCAGGGCGTCCCGCCACCAGTCCAGCTCCGCGGCGAGCCGGCCCGGGTCGAGGTCGGCGCGCTGCCAGCGGGCGAAGTCGGCGTACCGCACCGGCGGCGCGGGTGGCGTCGCGCCGGCGTAGAGGTCGCCGAGTTCGCGGGCGACCACGCCGAGCGACCAGCCGTCGGCGACGACGTGGTGCAGCACCAGCAGCAGCACGTCGTGGTCGGGCAGGCGGACCAGCGTGGCCCGCCACAGCGGCCCGGTGGCCAGGTCGAACGGCTCGCGGATGCGGGCCGCCGCCAACTCGTCGGTCCAGGTGTCCGCGTCGACCCGGGCCAGCTCCACCGCCGGTTCCGGATCCACCACCGGCACGTCGCCGGCGAACCGGGTCCGCAGCGCGTCGTGCCGCACGGCGAGCCGGTGCAGGGCCCGGCGCAGGGTGGTCTCGTCGAGGTGACCGTCGACCCGCCAGGCGACCGGGATGACGTAGCTGGGGCTGTCCGGGTGGATCCGCTGGAGGAACAGCAGCCGTTCCTGGCCGAACGAGGCCACCGCGGGCGCGTCGTCGCCGCCGGCCACGAGCGCCGGCGCGGTGTCCCCGTCGGGCGCGGCGGTGACGGCCTCGGCCAGGTCGGCGACGGTCAGCCCGCCGAACAGGTCCCGGATGGACACCTCGACGCCCAGTTCCTCGCGGAGGCGGGCGATCAGCCGCACGGCCAGCAGCGAGTGCCCGCCGAGGGCGAAGAAGGTGTCGTCGACACCGACCCGGGCCACCCCGAACACGTCGGTCCAGACCTTGGCGAGGCGTTCCTGCGCCGGGTTCTCCGGGGCCCGGTACGCCACCGCCAGGTCGGGCCGGTCCGGCGCGGGCAGCGCCTTGCGGTCCAGTTTCCCGCTCGGGGTCAGCGGCAGTTCGGCCAGCGGCACGAACGTCGACGGCACCATGTAGCCGGGCAGCCGTTCGGCCAGCCGGTCCCGCAGCGCGTCCAGGTCCGGCCGGTCCCCCACGACGTACGCGACGAGCCGCTTCTCGGCGGCCTCGCCGGTGGCCACCACCACCGAGGCGCGGACGCCCGGCTGGTCGTCGAGCACCGCCTGGATCTCGCCCAGCTCCACCCGGTTGCCGGCGAGCTTGAGCTGCTCGTCGACCCGCCCGAGGTAGTCGACCACGCCGGGGCGGTGCCAGCCGGCCAGGTCGCCACTGCGGTACATCCGCCCGCCCGGCTCGCCGTACGGGTCGGGCAGGAACCGCTCGGCGGTCAGGCCGGGCTGGCCGAGGTAGCCGCGCGCGAGCTGCACCCCGGCCAGGTACAGCTCCCCCGGGCCGTCGCCCGGTGCCGGGCGCAGCTCGGCGTCGAGGATGTGCAGTTGGGTGTGGTCGACGGCCGCGCCGATCGGCACGCTCGCCCCGGACCACTCCGGTTGGCAGGCCCACGCGCTGACCTCGATGGAGGCTTCGGTCGGGCCGTAGAGGTTGTGCAGCTCGACGTCGGGCAGGGCGCGCAGCACCCGGTTCTGCAGGTCGGTGGGGAGCGCCTCGCCGCTGGCCAGGATCCGGCGCAGGCTGTGGCAGTCGGCGACGCCGGGTTCGCCGACGAACAGGGCCAGCATGGTCGGGATGAAGTGCGCGCTGGTGATGCCGCGCCGCCTGATGGTCTCCACCAGGTAGCGGGTGTCCCGGTGCCCGCCGGGCCGGGCGATGACCAGCCGGGCGCCGACCATCAGCGGCCAGAACAGCTCGTGCACCGACACGTCGAAGGCGTACGGGGTCTTCTGGAGCACCCGCTCGTCGGAGGTCATGCCGTACTCGTGCTGGCCCCAGCGCAGCCGGTTGACCACGCCCCGGTGCTCGACGACCACGCCCTTGGGCCGGCCGGTCGAACCGGAGGTGTACATGACGTAGCAGGCGTTGCGCCCGTCGACGCCGACGTCGCACGGCTCGTCGGACTCTGCCCCGGTGTCGGCGAGCGTCAGCTCGGGCAGGCCGGGCAGGCCCAGGTCGATGTCCATGCCCGGGCCGCGGACCAGGACCTTCGCGCCGCCCTGACCGGCCATGTAGGTCAGCCGGTCGGTGGGCAGCTCCAGGTCCAGCGGCAGGTAGGCGGCGCCGCTCTTGAGCACGCCGAGCAGCGTGACGAGCAGGTCCAGGGAGCGCTGGGCGCCGACGGCGACCACCGTCTCCGGACCGGCGCCGGCCCGGCGCAGGGCGTGGGCGAGCCGGTTGGCCCGCCGGTCCAGGTCGCGGTAGGTCAGCTCCGCGCCCTCGAACTCCAGGGCGACCGCGTCCGGGGTACGCCGGACCTGCGCCTCGACCAATCCGTGGATCGTGCTCACTGGTTCTGCTCCTTCAGTGCCTGCTCGACGTCCTCGCTGCTCATCGCCGCGATCTCGGCCATCAGCCGGTCCTCGACGGCGGCGGCGAGCCGGGCCACGGTGGGCTCCTCGAAGAGGGTTCGGACGGCCACCTCGCAGCCGAAGGCCGCGCGCAGCCGGATGGCGACCCGGGTGGCGAGCAGGGAGTGGCCGCCCAGGTGGAAGAAGTTGTCGTGGATGCCGATCCGGTCGACCCGCAGGACCTGCCGCCAGATGTCGGCGACCGTCTCCTCGGTCGGGGTGCGCGGCGGTTCCGCGTCGGCGGCGGGCGCCGGCCGGTGTCCGGCCGGGTCGGGCAGCCGGTCCCGGTCGACCTTGCCGCCGACGGTGCGCGGCAGCTCGTCGAGGACGATCAGCACGGCCGGCACCATGAATCCGGGCAGCCGTTCGGCCAGCCGGTCCCGCACCTGCGCGCCGGTGACGCCGTCGCCGGTCAGGTAGGCCACCAGCCGGTCCTGCCAGGCGACCACCACCGCGTCCCGCACGCCCGGGTGCTCCCGCAGCCGGGCCTCGACCTCGCCCACCTCCACCCGGAACCCGCGCACCTTCACCTGGCCGTCGGCCCGGCCGTGGAACTCCACCTGCCCGTCGGCCCGCCAGCGGACCAGGTCCCCGGTCCGGTACAGCCGGCCGCCGGGCTCCGGCCCGTACGGGTCCGGCACGAACCGCTCGCCGGTCAGCCCCGGCCGGCCCAGGTAGCCCCGGGCGAGTTGGGTGCCGCCGACGAACAGCTCGCCGACCGCGCCCACCGGCACCTCGGCGAGGTCACCGTCGAGCACGTACAGCGCCCGGTCCCCCACCGCGCGGCCGATCGGCACGACGCCGTCCACGTCGGCCGGCACGTCGTAGACGGTGGCGCTGATCGTGGTCTCGGTCGGTCCGTACGTGTTGACCACTGAGAGGGTGGTTCGGGAGGCTATGTCCGATGCGGACTTGGTGGTTCGTTAGCGGCCCTGGTTGGTGGGGTTACGCGGACGTCGTCGGTGGAGCCAGGGTGAACAGTCCGGCGTCGGGTTCGGTGAGGATCTGGCGGGCGACGAGGCGTTTGAGCTTGGCGCGGAGATTCTCGGTGTCCTTCGCGGTGGTCCCGGCGCCCAGCGCTTTGCAGATGTCCTTGGCGCGCATCGGTGCGGTCCCGGCGTGGAACACGGCGAGGATCTGCTGGTAGGCGGGGCTGGCGATGGTCGGGTCAGCAGGTGCGACCGCGTCGAGTGGGCCGCCCAGGCTCAGCAGCGTCTTGCGGGTGATGGCGAGTTCGGCCACCTCGGTCTCGGCGGCGGTGAGCTGCTCGTCGAGGGAGGCGATCTGGGCGCGGAGCCGTTCGACGGCGAGGCCGGCGGCGGTTTCGCGTTCAGTGAGCAGGGTCAGCAGCGACGGCTGGGTCACCGCTGGTGGCCTGGGTCGCGCCAGGACGTGGTGGCGGTGCCGGTCAGCCGGCGGATGAGGTTCGCTGTCGAGGCCCACCAGGTGTGGGACACCGCGGAGGCGGGTCGGCTTTCGTACTCGCGGACCAGGCGGCGGTGCAGCATCAGCGTGCCGTTGGTCTGCTCGACCACCCACCGCCGCTTGATCGGCACGAACCCGGCGGTCGTGTCGGACCGCAGGACCTGCTCCACGTCGACACCTCGGACCGCGCCGTGGATCTGCACGTCGTCTTTGAACCCGGCGTCGACCCATGCCTTGGTCACCGTCGGCGTGTGCGCGAGGACGTTGTCCAGCAGCTTCACGCCGATCGCGTTGTCGGTGACCGACGCGGCGGTGACCACCACCGCGATGATCAACCCGAGGGCGTCGACCGCGAGGCCCCGCTTACGGCCCGGCACCTTCTTCGCGGCGTCCTTGCCGGTCGTGGCGGCCGGGACGTGGTTGGCCGCCCGAATCGACTGAGTGTCCAGCACCACCGCGGTCGGATCCTCCCGGCGGCCGGCCTTCTCCCGTGCCTGGCAGCGCAGCAGATCGTGAATCACCTGGTCGGTGCCGTCATCACGCCACAGGGCGAAGTAGTAGTAGGTGGCCGACTTCGGCGGCAGGTCGTGCGGCAGGTACGCCCACTGGCACCCGGTCCGGTTCTGGTAGAAGATCGCGTTCACGATCTCCCGCAACTCGTAACGGCCCTGATGCCCCGACACCGACGGGTGCCGGTCCTTCCACGCCTGCAGGAACGGCCCGACCACCGCCCACTGCTCATCGGTCAGGTCACTCGGATACGCCGCACGCTCACCCATGATCAGCCCAACGCGGCCACCACGTCACCGGTTACGACCACGGCTCACCTTCACATGCCGGGCCGAACCCACAATGGACGAAAGCTACCGAACCACCCTCTGACACGTCCGGGTGGTGCCGGCGCCACCACGCCAGGTCCGCGGGGCGGACCGCGTCCCCGCCGAGCACCAGCAGCCGCAGCCGGGCCGGACTCCAGGTGGGCGCGGTGGTGCCGTCGCCGGTGACCTCGGCGATCAGCTCGGTGAGGTAGCCGGGGACCACCTCCATCACGGTCACCCGGTGGCGTTCCACGTCGGCGACGATCTGGGCCGGCGCGACCAGCCCGTGCTCGGGCAGCACCAGCGCCGCGCCGCAGGACAGCGCCGGGAAGATCTGCTCGATCGAGGCGTCGAACGCCAGCGCGGCGAACTGCAACACCCGGTCGGCCGGACCCAGCCCGAACCGCCGCCGCATCCGCGACACGTGCGCCGCCATCGCCCCCCGCGACACCCCGACCCCCTTCGGCCGACCCGTCGACCCCGACGTGTAGATCACGTACGCCAACTGCGCCGGATCCACCGCCACCGCCGGGTCGTCCTCCCGGCCACCGTCCGGCAGCGGCCCGTCCAGCACCACGGACGCGCCCACGTCGGCGGTGACCAGGTCGGCCCGCTCGGCCGGCCACGTTGGGTCGACGGGCACGTACGCCCCGCCGGCCTTCAGCACCCCGAGCACGGCGGCGAGCATCTCCACCCCGCGCGGCAGGCGGACCACCACCGGCGTCTCCGCCCGCACGCCCCGCGCCCGCAGCCACCACGCGACCCGGTTGGCCCGCGCGTTCAGCTCCGCGTACGACAGCACGCCGTCGGCGGCGATCGCGGCGAGCGCGCCCGGATCCCGGCGGGCCCGGCCCTCGAACGCCACCACCGGGTCGGTCACCCGGCCGGGCGTCTCGGCCGCGCCGAAGCGCCGCAGCAGGGCGGTCTCGTCGGCCGGCAGCGCGGTCGTGCCGAGCCGGGTGTCCGGCGCGGCGGCCACCGCGGCGAGCAGTTCCTGACCCCGCCGCACCAGCCGGTCGATGGTGGCCGCGTCGAACAGGTCCGTGCGGTACTGCACGAACCCGCCGGCCGCGCCGGGTTCGGTGGTGAACGTGACCATCAGGTCGAACTTGGTCACGTCGAACGGGATCTCGGCGGGACGCAGCCGGGCGGCGCCGAGCCGGGGCGCGGCGATCGCCCGCGCCTCCAGGTCGAACATGACCTGGAACAGCGGGGACCGGCCCGACTCCCGGTCCGGCCGTAGCTCCTCCACCACCCGCTCGAAGGGCAGCTCCTGGTACTGGTAGGCGTCGAGCGCCCGGTCCCGCACCCGGCCCAGCAACTCGGCGAAGGTCGGGTCGCCGCCGGTGTCGGCGCGCATGACGAGGGTGTTGACGAAGAACCCGATGACGTTCTCCACCTCGGGCCGGGTACGTCCGGCCACCGGCACCCCGACGCCGAAGTCGTGCTGCCCGGTCCACCGGGACAACAGCGCCTGGAACGCCGCCAGCAGCGTCATGTAGAGCGTCGCGCCGTGCCGGCGGCCCAGCCGTTCCAGCCCGGCCACCAGCTCGGGGTCCAGGGTGAACTCGTGGGTCGCGCCGGCCCAGGAGGGGTGGGCGGGCCGGGGACGGTCGGTAGGCAGTTCGAGCGCCGGCAGGTCGGCCAGCCGTTCGCGCCAGTGCCCCAGCTCGGTGGCGAGTCGGTCACCGGTGAGTTCCCGACGCTGCCAGCCGGCGTAGTCGGCGTACTGCACCGGCAGCTCCGGCAGGGCCTCGCCGGCGTACGCGGCGCCCAGCTCGCGCACCAGCACGCCCATCGACCAGCCGTCCGAGACGATGTGGTGCATGGCCAGCACCAGCAGGTGGTCCGCCGGCCCGAGCCGCCAGACCAGGGCCCGGAACAGCGGGCCGGCGGCCAGGTCGAACGGGCGGTGCAGCTCCGCCCCGGCCCGGGCCACGGCGGTGGCGTACGGGTCGGTCTCCGCGGTCACGTCGTGCCAGTCGGCGGCCACCTCGCCGGCGGCGGCGACCCGCTGCGTCGGGGCCGTGTCGACCACCGGGAAGGTGGTCCGCAGCGACTCGTGCCGGTCGACGAGCTGCCGCAGGGCCCGGTCGAGCCGACCCCGGTCGAGCGGCCCGTCCACCCGCCAGGCCAGCGCCGCCATGTAGTCGGGCGCGTCCGGCTCCAGCCGGTTGAGGAACCACATCCGTTCCTGGGCGAAGGAGAGCGGGAAGTCGCCGCTGCGGCGCAGCCGGGTGATCGCGGGCGCGGGCTCGGGGCCGGGGCCGGCGGCGGCCGGTGGCAGGGCGGCGGCGAACTCGGCGATGGTCGGGTGGGCGAAGAAGGACCGGACGTCGACCGGCCGGTCGAGCGCCTTCACCAGCCGGGCCACCGCGAGCGTGGCGAGCAGCGAGTGGCCGCCCAGGTCGAAGAAGTTGTCGTGGACGCCGATCCGGTCGACCCGCAGCACCTGCCGCCACACGTCCGCGATCGTCTCCTCGGTCGGGGTGCGCGGCTCGGCGAAGCCGTCGGTCACCTCCGGGCGGTGTCCCTCCGGGTCGGGCAGCCGGCCCCGGTCGACCTTGCCGCCGACGGTGCGCGGCAACTCGTCGAGCACCACCACCACGGCCGGCACCATGAACTCCGGCAGCCGTTCGGCCAGCCGCTCCCGCACCTGCGCGCCGGTGACGCCGTCGCCGGTCAGGTAGGCCACCAGCCGGTCCTGCCAGGCGACCACCACCGCGTCCCGCACGCCCGGGTGCTCCCGCAGCCGGGCCTCGACCTCACCGACCTCGACCCGGAACCCGCGCACCTTCACCTGGCCGTCGGCCCGGCCGTGGAACTCCACCTGCCCGTCCGGCCGCCACCGCACCAGGTCCCCGGTCCGGTACAACCGGCCGCCGGGTGTCCGCCCGTACGGGTCCGGCACGAACCGCTCGCCGGTCAGCCCCGGGCGGCCCAGATAGCCGCGCGCGAGCTGCGTGCCGCCGACGAACAGCTCACCCACCGCGCCCACCGGCACGTCGCGCAGCGCGGCGTCGAGCACGTACAGGTCGCGGTCGGCGAGGGCGCGGCCGATCGGCACGGCGCCGCTGAGGCCGCACGGGACCTCGGCGACCGTCGTGGTGACGGTGGTCTCGGTCGGCCCGTACGCGTTGAGCACCGCCACGTCGGGGCAGCACGTGCCGAAGCGGTCCACGTCGGCGGGTCGGACGACGTCACCGCCGAGCACCACCGTCCGCAGCGCGCGCGGCACGGTCCCGCCCCGCTCGGTCAGTTCGGCGACCAGCTCGCCGAAGTACGCCGGCGGCAGGTTGACGAGCGTGACGCCGTGCCGGTCCAGCAGCGGCAGCAGCGTGGCGGGCGCGACGAGGCCGTGTTCGGGCAGCACCAGCGCCGCGCCACAGGACAGCGCCGGGAAGATCTGGTCGATCGAGGCGTCGAACGCCAGCGCGGCGAACTGCAACACCCGGTCGGCCGGACCCAGCCCGAACCGCCGCCGCATCCGCGACACGTGCGCCGCCATCGCCCCCCGCGACACCCCGACCCCCTTCGGCCGACCCGTCGACCCCGACGTGTAGATCACGTACGCCAACTGCGCCGGATCCACCGCCACCGCCGGGTCGTCCTCCCGGCCACCGTCCGGCAGCGGCCCGTCGAGCAGGATGTCGAGGCCGGCGTCGGCGCGGACGACGTCGACGCGCTCGGCCGGCCAGGCCGGGTCCAGCGGCACGTACGCCCCGCCGGCCTTCAGCACCCCGAGCACGGCGGCGAGCATGTCCACCCCGCGCGGCAACCGGATCCCGACCGGACTCTCCGGCCTCACCCCCCGCTCCCGCAGCCACCACGCGACCCGGTTGGCCCGCGCGTTCAGCTCCGCGTAGCTGACCGTCGCGTCGCCGGTCAGGGCGGCAGCGGCGGCACCGTCCCGCCGGACCCGGTCGGTGAGGGCTGCCACCGGGTCGACCACCCGGCCGGTCACCTCGGCCGCGCCGAACCGTCGCAGCACCGCCGTCTCGTCCGCCGGCAGCTCCACCGCACCGACCCGGATCCCCGGATCGGCCACCACGGCCGCCAGCAACTCCCGGCACCGCCGCGCCAGGCGGTCGACGGTCGCCGCGTCGAACAGGTCCGAGCGGTAGACGACTGTCATCGCCAGTTCGTCGCCGCGAGGCTGGGCGAACAGCGACACCGCGAACAGCGCCTTCGGCCGGTCGACCTCGAAGTCGGTGAAGCGCAGCGGGCCGGCCGACGGGCCGTCGCCGGGCACGTTCTGCATGGCGAACCAGGCGTCGATGAGCGAGTCGGTGTCCGGCCGGTCGGGGCGCAGCTCCTGGACCACCCGTTCGTACGGGACCTCCTGGTGGTCGAGGGCGTCGAGGGCGTCATCGCGGACCCGGGCGAGCAGTTCGGCGAAGGTCGGGTCGCCGGCCAGGCGGGCCCGCAGGACCACGGTGTTGACGAACAGGCCGATGAGGTTCTCCACCTCCGGGGAGTTCCGGCCGGCCACCGGCGAGCCGATGCCGAAGTCACGCTGCCCGCTCCACCGGGACAGCAGCACCTGGAAGGCGGCCAGCAGCGTCATGTAGAGCGTGACGCCGTGCTCCCGGCCGAGCCGGTGCAGCCCGGCCACCAGGTCCGGGCCGAGGACGAACTCGGTCGTCGCCGCCGCGTGGGAGGGATGCTCCGGGCGCGGCCGGTCGGTGGGCAGGGTCAGCGCGGGCAGGCCGGCGAGCTGGCGCCGCCAGTGGTCCAGGTCGGCGGCGAGCCGGTCACCGTCGAGTTCCCGACGCTGCGTCTGGGCGAAGTCGACGTACCGGACGGGCAGGTCGGGCAGCGGTTCCCCGGCGTACGCGGTGGCCAGCTCGCGGGCCAGGAGGCCCACCGACCAGCCGTCGGAGACGATGTGGTGCGTCGCGGCCAGCAGCACGTGCTCGGTGTCGGTGAGCCGCCAGGCGACCACCCGCAGCAGCGGACCGGTGGTCAGGTCGAACGGCCGCTCGGCCTCGGCGCCGGCCTGCCGGGCGATCTCGTCGGCCGAGGTGGCGTCCCGCCAGTCGATGGTGAGGTCGACCGACGGGGTCAGGACGACCCGGGGCGTGCCGTCGCGTTCCAGGAAGACCGCGCGCAGCACGTCGTGCCGGGCGACCACCGTGTCGAGCGCGGCCTGGAGTCGCGCCCGGTCGAGCGGGCCGTGCACCCGCCACATCGGGGTCGTGACGTACGCGGTGCCGTGGCCTGAGTCCAACCGATCCAGGAACCACATACGATGCTGGGAAAACGACGCAGCGTATTCATTCTGGACGCAGTTCGCTAGCTGTCGCAATTCAAATTCCCCTCGGCTGGAAACTGGCAGGCGACGGGCTTGTTCACGATCCGACAGGGCAGCACGGCGCACCATTCAGCCGGGCCGTCGAAGCCCAATGCCGCCCATTCACCATTAGGCAGAAGGTGTGGCGAAGCGGAAATGCCACACGAGCAACTCATTCCGCCGGTCAGGTTGATCTAGAAAGTGGCCAGGTCACACACTGTGTTGTGTCACCAAGTGTCGGGATTTACCCCGCTACGACCACACCGCAGAGATCATCTACCCACTCCCCCAAGACCTTTACGATCCTTAAGTTCGTCAACCGCAGTGGATCCCCCGACATCTGCGGACAGCACTCATTCTGCAACGCCCGACAGCCATTCCGCAAACTCTCGGCTGTCGGGAAGCGGATGATCAGGAGGCCGATCGGGCGGGTCCGGGCGCTAATGACGGAGCCCTATTCGGGGTCAAGTTTTCAACGTTGCACCAGTTGAGCGGCGGGATGCGGACGACGCGGGCGGCGTCGGCCCCCGGCCGCGACGACGGCACGCTCGCCCGACGAAAAAATTCTTCGCGTTCGGCGTGTCGCACGGCGCTCAGGAACGCCGCCCCCGCGATCCCCCGGCGACGGCCGCCCCCGCCCGCGCGCCCAGCCCCGCCCGCGCCCGGCACCCGCGATGGGTGGAACGGTATGGGTGTCCGACGCGTCTTCGGTGCCGGCGGGATCGCCCGTGAGCGCCTACGAACCTGAGGGCGTAGACGGATCACGGTCCAGCCGTCGGCCCTGCTGCGCCGGGCCCGGCTTGCGACCGGCCACCGACGACCTCGGCGCCACCGACCAGGTGACGAGGTCGCCCGTGCGATCTCGTCACCGTTGACCGCTACGGTCGTCGCGGGCGCCGCGTCCGCCGCCGCGCCCACCACGCCCGCAGCCGTCCGGAAGGTAGACCCGTCACGTGCCCGCCCCCGCCTCCGCCCGAGTGGCCCGGGCCGTCACCGAGATCTGCGCGCCGGCCGTTCTCGCGGCCGTGATGCCGCTTGTCATCGCGGTGCACAGCACCGCGCCCGCCGTCGCGGCCGGTCTCGGCTGGGCCCTGCTCGCCGTCCTGTTCTGCTCCGTCGTCCCGTACGCCGTCATCTGGGTCGGCGTCCGCCGGGGCCGGCTGACCGACCACCACATCGGGGTACGCGAGCAGCGCCGCATGCCGCTCGTCTACGGCATGTTCTCCGTCCTGGTCGGTCTCGCCCTGCTCGTGGTGGCCGGCGCGCCCGCGCCGCTCGTCGCCATGGTCGTGGTGATGTTCGCGGTGCTGCTCGTCGTCACCGCGGTCAACCAGGTGTGGAAGCTCAGCGCGCACGCCGCGGTGGTCGCCGGTTCGACGGCCGTGCTCGTCGTCGTGCTCGGGCCGGCGCTGCTCCCCGCGCTGGCGCTCGTCGCCCTGGTGGGCTGGTCCCGGGTCCGACTGGGTGACCACACGACCGGCCAGGTGGTGGCCGGCGCGCTCGTCGGCGCCCTGATCGCGGTGCCGACGTTCCTGCTCCTGTCCTGAGACCGGCCGCGGGGCCCGCGCGCGACGCACGGGCCCCGCGGTAGCGGTCAGCGCCGGCCGCGCGGGCCGGGCGCCGGCCGCCAGTTGGCCGCCGCGTTCGGGTCGCCGCTGCCGTCGTAGCGGGCCCGCAGCGGGTACGCGTACACCGGCCGTTCCATCGTGGTCACGCCGCCGCTCACCTTGCCGGCCAGCACCGAGGCCGGCGCCCGGCCCCGCTCGGTCCAGGCGCGGATCGCGCCGAGCCAGTCGACCCGGTCCGGACCGGGACCGCCGGCGCAGTGGTAGACGCCGGGCAGCAGGTACAGCCGGGCGAACTGCTGCGTCCGGGCCAGTGAGCCGTACCGCCGCACCACGTCCTCGTAGTACTGGATGGTGCCGAACGGGGTGATCAGCGGGTCGGCCAGGCCGTGGTAGAGCATCAACTTGCCGCCCGCCCGGCGGAACGCGTCGAGGTTCGTGGTGTCGGCGTTGTAGACCTTCGCCATCGCGGCCAGGCGGGCCGCGTCCCGGCTCGGGTCGAAGTCCCGCAGCGAGTAGGTCGGCCCCGGATCGGTCGGGAACGCCAGGTAGCGCAGGACCTGCTCGGCGTACGCGCCACCGCCGCTGAGCCCGGTCGGCGAGGTGCTGATGTCGGCGCCGACCCAGCCGCCCTCGGAGCCGAGCGGCAGCCCGCCCGGGTAGAGCTCGCGACCCCGCTCGTCGCGGGGACTGTCGTACCACTTCCGCGCCACCGCGACCTGGGCGGCGCTGAGGCAGTCCGGCGCGGCCGTGCCGCCCGGGCAGAGCAGCGTCGCCGGGTCGAACCGGCAGGTACGCGGGTCGTCGACCACACCGTCGCGGACCACCCCGTCGCAGGCCGCCAGCACGCCCCGGGCCAGCACCGCCGCCGCGGACGCGTCGACGATCTGCCGGAAGTCGGCGTCCCGGTTCTGCAACTCGCGTGTCCCCTGGGAGAGGGGCGCGAGGTAGTTCTGCCGGTTGGCCGGCGCGCCGGCCACGATCCCGTCGAAGTCGCCGGGCCAGCGCTGCGCCTCGATGAGGGCCTGCCGGCCGCCGGTCGAGCAGCCGACGAAGTAGGCGTACGCGGTCGTCTGCCGGGTCACCGCCTTGAGGATCGCCTTGGCCGCCAGCGCGGTCAGGTGCTCGGACAGGTAGCCCCAGGTGTTCTGGGCGGCGGTGTCGTCGTACGCGAACGAGGCGTCCGAGCCGCCGCCGACGTGCCCGGTGTCGTCGGAAGCGACCGCGTAGCCGAGGTCGACGGTGCCGTCGCCGGACGTGCCGGCGGTGGGGATGCTGCCGCAGAAGCCGCCGCCGCCCAGTTGGACGTAGCGGCGGTTCCAGTCTGTTGGCACCTGGAGGCGGAGCTGGACGACCGAGGTGCTGCGGTCGTGGGCGCGGACCGTGATGCCGGCCCGCACGTCGCAGTAGGACGTGCCGGCCGCGGTGGCGCCGGTGGTGGCGGAGGTGACGGTCGTCGGCTGGCCGACGGCGCGACTGAGCTTGCCGGCGGCGACGGCGGAGCAGTCGGGTCGGGGGTTGGGCTTGCCGTGCGCGAGGGCGGGGCCGGGGGAACCGGCGACGACGAGGCCGGCGACGACGGCCAGTCCGGTGCGGAGACGTAACCTGTGGAGCACGATGCCTCCAGTGTTTCGCTGAGCGGAACGTGGCTTGCCGACCACGGCCGGGGAGATGACGCTAGAGCTGGTAATACCTGCTGTCAATATCGAGCCCCGTCGTTCCGCTCAGCGGAACTAGCCGAGCACGCCACGCTCCCGCAGGGCCGCCAGCTCCGCCGGGGACAGACCCAGCTCGTCGCCGAGCACCGCGTCGGTGTCGGCGCCCAACGCCCGCCCGGTGAACCGGATCCGGCCCGGTGTGCGGCTCATCCGCCACAGCGCGTTCTGCATCCGGATCGGACCCAGGTCCGGGTCGTCCACGGTGGTCACCAGCTCCAGCGCCCGCACCTGCGGGTCGTCGAGCAGCTCGCTCGGCTTGTAGACCGGACCCACCGCGGCCCCCGCCTCCGCGAACTCGCGCAGCACCTCGTCGCGGGTCCGCGCCCCGATCCACTCCCCCACGTAACCGTCGAGCAGGTCGGCGTGCTGGGCCCGCTGGCGTCCGGTGGCGAACCAGGGTTCGTCGATCACCTCGGGGTGGCCGACGAGCGTCAGCACCCGCCGGGCGATACTGCCGGCGCTCGTGGAGACGGCCACCCAGTGCCCGTCGGCGGTGCGGTAGGTGTTGCGCGGCGCGTTGTTCGCCGACCGGTTGCCGGTGCGCTGCTGGTCGATGCCGAGCTGGTCGGCGTAGATCACGCCCGGCCCGACCGCGGTCATGATCGGGCTGAGCAGGTCGAGGTCGATCTCCTGCCCGCGACCGTCCTTCGACCGCTGGAACAGCGCCATCGAGACCGCCGCCGCACCCGCCATGCCGGCGATCGAGTCAGCCAGGCCGAACGCCGGCAGCGTCGGCGGGCCGTCCGGCTCGCCGGTCAGGTGGGCGAACCCGCTCATCGACTCGACGAGCGTGCCGAACGCCGGCCGCGCCGCGTACGGGCCGGACTGGCCGAAGCCGGTGACCCGCAGCAGGACCAGGCCCGGGTTGTCGGCGGAGAGCACGTCGTAGCCGAGCCCCCAGCGCTCCAGCGTGCCGGGCCGGAAGTTCTCGATCACCACGTCGGCGGTGGCCGCGAGCTTCCGGAAGATCTCCGCTCCGGCCGGGTCGCCGAGATAGAGCCCGACCGTCCGCTTGTTGCGGGCGATCATCTTCCACCACAGCGGCTGGTCGTCCTTGGCCAGCCCGTGCCCGCGCATGCCGTCGCCGCGACCCGGGTGTTCGATCTTGATCACCTCGGCGCCGAAGTCGCCGAGCACCTGCGCCACGAGCGGACCGGCCAGGATCGTCGACACGTCGAGCACGCGCAGGCCGACGAGCGGCCCGTCGGTTCCGTCGGACATGGTCACCCCTGGTACGGACGGTGGACGTAACGGCCGCTCGGCGTGCCGACGACGTTGCCGGCGTCGAGCACGCGCCGCCCCCGGACCCAGGTGTCGGTGACCCGGGCGCCGATCTCGAAGCCCTCGAACGGCGTGTACTCCTGGGTGGACGCCGAGTCGGCCGCGCGCACGGTCCAGCTGGCGTTCTCCACCAGGCACAGGTCGGCGTCGAAGCCGACCCCGATGGTGCCCTTGCCGGGCAGGCCGTAGCGGCGGGCCGGGTTCCAGGCGATCAGCTGCGCGATCCGCTGGTGCGACAGCCCTCGCTTGCGCCCCTCGGAGACCAGGCCGGGCACCAGGTACTCGGCGCCGCCGAAGCCGGACTTCGCGGCGAAGACGTCGTCGCGCGGGTCGCCGAACTTCATCTCGTCCTTGCAGCACGCGTGGTCGCTGACCACCCAGTCGACGCTGCCGTCGAGCACGTACTCCCAGAGCGCCTCCACGTCCTCCCGCGGGCGCAGCGGCGGGTTCACCTTGCCGCCCAGACCGTGCGCGGTGTCCACGTCGGCCAGCAGGTGCCCGATGGTCACCTCACGGCGGAAGTCGACGTGCGGGAACGTCTTCGCCATCAGCATCGCGGCCCGCAGCGCCTTGCGCGAGGACAGGTGCAGCAGGTTGATGTTGGGCAGGCCGGTCTCGTCGGCCAGGAACGCCGCGATCGACACCGCGAGCCCCTCCGAGTGCGGCGGTCGCGACGCGCTGTAGGCGGCGAGGCCGGACAGCGACGCGTCCTGCTCGACCAGCCTGGTGTAGGCGGTCATGATCTCGGCGGTCTCGCAGTGCAGCGACAGCGACACGTGCGGCGCGGCCTCGGTCAGCTTCTCCCGCGCCGCCTGCACGCCGCGCATCACGAACTCGAAGTGCGCGAGGTCGTAGCGCTCGTCCGGCGGGATCATCAGGAACGAACTCTGGTCGGCGGAGCGCCCGTGCAGCCCGTGGCTGCCGTAGAACATGAAGATCTTGAAGGAGGTGACGCCGAAGTTCTCCACGATCGACGGGATCTCGTCGATGTGCTCCCGCATCATCGGCGCGAGGTGGAAACCGTAGTCGATGAACGACCGGCCCTCCGACGCGGCGAGCACGTGCGGGAAGAACTCCGCGTACGAGCCGCCCCGGTTGAGGTAGTACTGCCCGGTCCGCATGTAGGTGAGCCCGGTGGTGACGCCGCCCTGCGCGCTGGCGCGGCTCTCCGTGGCGGTGTCCTCGGCCAGCGGGTTGTAGATGCCCCAGTGCTGGTGCGCGTCGACCGCGCCCGGGTACGCGAACCGGCCGCGACCGTCCACCACGACCTGCGCCTCGTCGGCCGGGATGTCCGCCGCCAACCGCACCACCTTGCCACCGGCGACGCCGATGTCGAGCCGGTCGCCGTCCGGCGAGCCGGCGTCGGGGCGTACCACGGTGACGTTCTTGATCAAAGTCTCCAGCGGTTTCATGCGCTTCCTTCCGTGGTTCGGGCTTGCGTGGTGCGGGACTGCCCGGTGGCCGCGACGTGGTTCGCCGCGAGGTAGGCGAGGCCGAGCGCGGGCAGCAGGCCGTTGCCGGCGAGGTAACCGGCCGCGCCGTGACCGGAGATGCCGGCCGCGGCGCCGCCCGAGGCGTACAGCCCGGGGATCGGCCCGCCGTCCGCGCGCAGCACCCGGGCGTGCTCGTCGACCACCAGGCCGCCCTGGGTGTGGAAGAGCGCCGGCACCACCCGGGCGACGAGGTACGGCGGCTCCAGCGGGGCCGCGAAGAAGGCGCGGCCGAACCGGTCGGCGCGCTCGCCCCGGGCCACCGCGGCGGTCTCGGCGAGTTCCGCGTCCACCGCCTCGGCCGGCAGCCCGGTCACCGACGCCAGGGCGGCGGCGTCGGCGGCCTCCCGCAGCGCGCCGGACTCCACGCTCTGCCGGAAGTCGGTGAACGCCAGGCAGGCGTCGTGGATCCGACGGTCGAGCACCAGCCAGCCGGCCGCGTCCGGGCGGGCCGCGAGCGCGGCGGCGTACTCGGAGTAGCCGGTGGTCTCGTCCCCGAACCGCCGGCCGGTGGCGTCCAGCAGGAAGCCGCCGTGCATCACGGTCGCCCAGCCGACCAGCGTCGCGGCGCTCGCCGAGAGCGCGGCGTGCCCCTGGTAGGCGTCGAGGAAGGCGCTCTGCGCGCCGAGCGCGGCCCCGATCCGCAGCGCGTCGCCGCGGGACGTCTCGCTGCCGTGGTAGACCGCCCGGGCGATCTCCGGCAGGTGCTCGGCGACGAGCGCCCGGTCCGCGCCGTAGCCGTTGGTGGCCAGCAGCACCGCCCGGGTCGGGATCTCCTCCCGGGTGCCGTCCGGCCGCTCGACCACGGCGGCGGACACCCCGTCGTCGTCCACCAGCACGTCGACCAGGCGGGCCGGCACCAGCAGGTCGATGTCGGCCCGGCTCACCCGCTGGACCAGGTGGTCGAGCAGGACGGTGCCGTGCCGGCCCTCGACGGTGTGGCAGCGGTCGACCGAGTGGCCCGGGTAGTGGAAGTCGGTGACCAGGGACAGCTCCAGCCCGACGTGGTCGGTCAGCCACTCGACCAGCTCCGCGCTCACCGCGCCGAGCGCGCGGGCGAGCCGCTGGTCGCCCTGGCCCTTGGTCTTGCCTGCGACGTCCGCGGCGAACCGCTCGGCCGAGTCGTCGATCCCGGCCGCCCGCTGCCACCGCGAGCCGGCGCCCGGGATCATCGCGGTCGACATCGAGGTGTTGTTGCCCCGGCGGAAGTGCTCGCTGGCCTCCACCACCAGCACGTCGAGGCCGAGCTGCGCGGCGCGCAGGGCGGCCACCAGGCCGCCGCCGGCGCCGGCCACCACGAGGTCGGGCCCGGTCATGAGGGAGTCACCTCCCCCGCGGCGATCAGCCGCAGCGCCAGCGCGGTCGGATCCACCACCCGGGCCGGCAGGGTGACGCCGGCCGGCACGTCCACCGCCGAGCAGCCGTTGATCACGGTACGCGCGCCGTCCGCGGCCATCGTCGCGACGACCCCGCCCAGCGCGTCCGCCCAGCGGGCGGTGTCGGCGATCGCGTGCACGTCCAGGTCCAGCACCTCGACCCCGAGCAGGTCGGCCGACCAGCCGTAGACCCGGGCCCGGGCCACCATCTCGTCGGCGATCGCCCGGTTGCGGGCCACCGCCGCGCACCGGCGGCCGGTCAGCACCGCCCACCCGAGGCTGAGCCGGAGCAACCCGAGGACCGGCACCGGCAGGGTGCCGGCGAGGTCCGCGACACCCGGGTCGAGGACGCAGTCCGGCAGCAGCGCGTCGAATCCGGCCGGCGCGCCGCGCAGCGCGGCGACGACGAGTTCCTCACTCCGGCGTACCTGCGCGTCGGTGTCCAGGGCGCGCGGCGCGTCCGGCCCGAGGTCGTGCAGCACGACCTCGACGCCGGGCGGCGCGAGCGCGGCGTAGCGCGCCTGCCGGCGGGCCAGTTCCTCGGCGTCGACGTGGATCGGGGTCACGGCGTAGATCCGCACGGTCTTCTCCTAGATCTCGGCGAGCCGGCGCAGGTCGGGCCCGACGTCGGCGCTGCCGGCCAGGCCGGCGGCGACCTCGCGCACGATCCCGACGGTGTCGGCGTCGAGCAGGCGGCCGAGCAACGCGAGCACGTCACCCTCGGCCATCGGGTGGTGGGCCGCGTCGCCGACCGGGTTGGGCACCTCGATCACCCGGGGCGGCGCGCCGACGCGGCGCACGGTCACCCGGGCCGCCCGCTCGTCGGGCAGCCGCGCGTCGAGGTCGGGGGCCACCCGGAGCACCACCCTGCCGGCCAGCTCGCGTACCCGCGGGTCGTCGCGCCGGCCCTCGGCGGAGACCGCCGGGTCGACGGCGCCGTGCACAAGCGCGGCGGCCACCACGAACGGCGTCGAGAAGAGCGCGGCCAGCCGGCTGTCCCAGGTCGTCCGGGCCAGTCCGCCGGCCAGCGAATGCGTTTCGACCAGGATCTCCTCGACGGTGTCGAGGGCCAGCCCGTCGGCGCGCAGCAGCAGGGCCGCGTCGGCGGCCGGGTGGGTGAACGAGCACGCCGCGTGCCGTTTGAAATAGCCGAGCCGCACGTCCCAGCGCGTGCCGAGCCCGTCGGTGAGCGGCGCCGGGTCGAACCGGCCGAGCACGTCACCGAGCGACACCGCGGGCGTGCCGGTGTTGCGGGCGACACCGGCGGCGGCCATCCGCGCCGCCGCCAGCCCGGACAGGTTGGACGCGCCCAGCCAGGCGTCCCGGACCGGGTTGCCGTCGAGCGCGCTGGCGAAGTGACCGGCCACCGGCAGGCCGGCGCCCGCGTCGATCGCCGCGGCGACGCCCTCGCCCGACAGACCGAGCAGTCGCGCGCAGCCGGCCGCCGCGCCCGCGACGCCCCAACTGCCGTGCGGATGCAGCCCGGACCGCAGGTTGGTGGCCCGGCCGAACCGGGCCGCCACCTCGTAGGCCGCGAGCAGCGCCGTCATCGTCTCCGGACCGGGGGCGCCGAGGTCGGCGGCGAGCGCGAGCACCGCGGGCAGCCCGTGCGCCGCCGGATGGCCCTTGGCGTACTTGTGTCCCTCGTCGAGTTCGAGCCGGGCCATCGCCGTCGCGTTGAGCCAGGCGGCGGCCTCCACGGTGGTGGTCGCGCCGCCGCCCACGAGCGGCGCCGGCCCGGGGCCGGGCCGCCACGCCGCGGCCAGCGCCCGCTGCTCGGCCTGCCGGGCGCCGACCGCCGTCACGCCGAGCGAGTCGAGCAGCACCAGCCCGAGCTGGTCGCGGGCGGCGTCCGGGACGTCGGCCCAGCGCAGCCCGGCGGTCCAGGCGCCGAGCCGGGCCACGGCCGCCACGGTGGACGTCACGTCAGAGCCCCAGGTACGCGGCGCGGACCCGGTCGTCGCGGGCCAGCTCCGGCCCCGGGCCGTCGAGGACCAGGCTGCCGCTCTCCAGCACGTACGCCCGGTCGGCCAGGTTGAGCGCGTGCGCGGCGTTCTGCTCGACCAGCAGCACCGAGACGCCCCGGTCGCGGATCGCCCGGATCGCGTCGAGCACGGTCCAGGTCAGCTTCGGCGACAGGCCGGTGGACGGCTCGTCGAGCAGCAGCAGCCGCGGCCCGGCCATCAACGCCCGGCCGATGGCGAGCATCTGCTGCTGCCCGCCGCTGAGCGTCTCGGCGGCCTGGGCGCGCCGCTCGGCGAGGATCGGGAACAGGTCGTAGACCTCGCGCAGCGGCTCGTCGAGCGGCTTGCGCCCCCGGGTCCAGCCGCCCATCCGCAGGTTCTCCTCGACGCTGAGCGGCCCGAACAGCGCCCGCCCCTCCGCCACGTGCAGCAGGCCGCGGCCGACCAGTTCGCTCGGGCGTACGCCGTCGGCCCGCCGGCCGTCGAAGGTGATCGTGCCCGCGGTCGGCCTGATCAGCCCGGAGATCGCCTTGAGCGTGGTGGTCTTGCCGGCGCCGTTGGCGCCGACGATCGCCACGATCTCGCCCTCGGCGACCCGCAGGTCGAGTTGGTGCAGGATCTGCAGGCCGTGGTAGCCGGCGCTGAGCCCCTCAAGCGTGAGCATGCGGGTCCTCCCCGAGGTATGCCTCGATGACCCGCGGGTCGCGGGTCACCTCCTCCGGCGCGCCGGTGGTGAGCACCCGGCCCAGGTCGAGCACGAGCACCGAGTCCGACAACCGCATGACGGCGGCCATGATGTGCTCGACGAAGACGAGCGTCACGCCGTCGGCGGTGCGCAGCTGTTCCAGCAGCTCCATCACCGGCGCCCGCTCCGCCGGCACCAGCCCGGCCAGCACCTCGTCCAGCAGCAGCACGCGGGGCCTGCTGGCCAACGCCCGGGCGAGTTCCAACCGTTTGAGCGCGGCGGTGGGCAGGCCCTCGGTGGGTGCGTCGCGCCACCGGCCGAGGCCGACCCGCTCGATCAGCTCGGCGGCGGCGGTCCGGGCGGTCCGCTTGGCGGCGCCGCCGGCCAGCACCGCGACGGCGACGTTCTCCAGCACGGTCATCGAGTGGAACGGACGCATCAGCTGGAACGTGCGGGTCATGCCGGCGGCGGTCACCTGGTGCGGCGAGTGCCCGGTGATCTCCCGACCGGCCAGGTGCACCCGGCCGGAGTCCGGCCGCAACGCGCCCGCGATGAGGTTGAAGATGGTGGTCTTGCCGGCGCCGTTGGGCCCGATGACGCCGAGGATGCTGCCCTCGGCGACCTCGAAGCTCACCTCGTCGACCGCGCGCAGGCCCTTGAACGACTTGGAGATGTTGTCGACCCGCAGCAGCGTCATCGTCGGGACCACCTTTGCCGGATCGTTCCGTAGATGCCCTTCGGCAGGACCAGCACGATGATGATCAGCAGGGCCCCGTAGACGATCACGTCGAGCCCGCTGCGGCCCTGGAGGAACTCCAGCCCGGGCGGCGGGTTGCGCAGCAACGTCGCCGTCACGTCGTTCAGCGGACCCATCACCACCGAGCCGATCACCGGGCCCCAGATGGTCGCCACGCCGCCGATCACCGCGGGCAGGATCGCCTGGATCGACACGCTCGACCCGAACGCCAGGTCGGGGTCGATGAACAGGAAGTACTGCACGTAGAAGGTCCCGGCGACCGCGGTGATCGCGGCCGAGAGCGCCATGGTCGTCAGCTTGTAGCGCATCACCGGGATGCCGACCGCGGCGGCGGCGTCCTCGTCGTCGCGGGCCGCCTTGGTGAACTGCCCGGCCCGGGAGCGGACGTACAGCACGCTGACCACGAGCGCGGCGACGGTGAGCGCGAGCGCGACCCAGAAGTAGTTCGGCGAGCTGGGCTCGAACTGGAGCCACCACCACGAGGCGTCGGGGCGCAGCGGCACGTGGTAGCCGACCGCCCGGTTGACGAAGTCGCTGTTCGTCGCCCAGAGCCGGAGCATCTCGGCGAACGCGAAGGTGGCAAGCGCGAAGTAGGCGCCGCGCAGCTTGTAACGCAGCGCGAGGAAGCCGATCAGGGTGGCGAACGCGGCGGCGAGCACCATGCCGACGAGCATCCCGATCCACGGCGACACCTGGCGCTCGACCAGGAGCCAGGCGCCGGCGTACGCGCCGATGCCGAAGTAGGCCGCGTGCCCGAAGCTGAACAGGCCGCCGAAGCCGCTCATCATGTTCCAGCCGATGCTCATCAGCGCGAAGATGAGCACCCGCACCGCGACCGACGCCTGCGCCGGCGGCAGGACCAGCGGCAACGGCACCAGCAGCACGGCGACCACCGCGATGGCGAGCAGGTGCCGGTTCCACGGCAGGCGGGGCAGCGGCTTGCCGGTCGCGGCCTCCGGCGCCGGCGGGGCGGTGGTGGTCGTCATGCCGACCTCCCGAAGAGTCCCTGCGGACGCAGGAAGAGCACCAGCACGAAGACGATGAACACCGACAGCAACGGCGACTGGCCGGGCAGGTAGATGCCGCCGAGCTGCTCGGCCAGCCCGATGACCAGGCCGCCGACGAGCGCGCCGACCACGTTGCCCATGCCGCCGAGCACGACCACCACGAAGGCCACGATGTTGAACAGCGCGCCGGTGGTGGGCTCGATGGTGACGAGCGGCGCGACGAGCGTGCCGGCGGCGCCCGCGCAGGCGGTGCCAAGCGCGAAGGTCACCGCGTAGATCACCCGGGTGTCGATGCCGACGAGCTGCGCGCCGGTGTCGTTGGCGGCCACCGCGCGGATCGCCGTGCCCAGCCGGGTGCGTTGCAGCAGCAGGTAGAGCAGGCCGGCCAGGAGCAGCGCGCCGACGAAGGCGAGGATCCGGGACAGGTTGGCCACCGCCCCGAAGATCTGCACGCCGCGGTCGCCGGGAAGCGACACCGAGCGCGGGTTGGCGCCGAAGAACAGCAGCAGCGCGTTCTCCACGATCAGCGAGATGCCGAGCGTGATCAGCAACTGGTTCTCCAGCGGCTTGCCCATCGCGCCGGCCAGGATGCCGCGCTGCACCAGCACACCGAGCAGGAACATCGCCGGCACGCTGGCCGCGAGCGCGAGATAGGGATGCAGCCCGGCCTGGGTGAGCCCGAAGGTGAGGAACAGGGCCAGCGCCAGGAAGCTGCCGTGCGCGAAGTTGACGATGTCGAGGACGCCGAAGATCAGGGTGAGGCCCATCGCGATCAGGCCGTAGACGCCGCCGATCAGAACGCCGGTGGCCACCGCCTGGACGACGACCACCCCGCTGCCGGAGCGGACGTAGGCGAGCGCGACCGCGAGCACGACGAGCGCGCCGACCAGCGCGTACCGTCGCCACTGCACGGCATGGCCGGCGGGCGCGCGTACCTCGTCGGGCTCCAGGGTCGCCACGTCGCCGCCGCCGGCGGCGACGTGGCCCTGGTCGGCTGGCGACGTCACTGGTTCTTGAGGGCGGGGTAGACGGGCTTGGCCTCCGCCTTGTCGGCCGGGAACACCTGCTTGACCACGCCACCCTGGACCTGCATGAGGATCGGCGTGGCGTTCTCGTTCTCCCCGGTCGGGCCGAACGTGATCGGGCCGTTGCCGGCGATGAGCGTCGGCACCGAACCCTCGGCGATCGCGTCGCGCACCTTGGCCGGCTCGGCGCCGCCGGCCCGTTCCAGCGCGTCGGCGATCACCCGGACCGAGTCGTACGCGAGCACCGCGCCGGTGCGGATCTCATCGTTGTAGCGCTCCTGGTAGAGCTTGGCCAGCGCCTGCATGTCGGGGTTGGTCATGTCGGCGTGGTAGTTCGCGTCGAAGAAACCCTCGGCCGCGGCGCCCGCCTCCTTGGGGAACTGCGGGAGGTCGAACGCGCCGTTGGCGACGCCGTAGACCGCGTTGAGGGCCGGCGGCTTCACGGTGGCGACGGCCTTGGCCGCCAGTACGCCGTCGCGGTAGTAGCCGGCCACCATCAGCACGTCGGCGCCGCTGGCCTTGACCTGGGTGACCTGTGTGGTCAGGTCGGAGACGTTCGCGGCGTCGTAGCCGATCGCCGGGCCGACCTTGATGCCGGCCTTCTCCGCCTCGGCCTTGAACGCGTCCCGGACGGCGGTGCCGAACGGGCCCTGCTCGTGCAGCACGGCCACGGTCTTGACCGGCTGGCCGGCCGCCTTGGCCACCTGGTCGAGGAACTGCGCTCCGGCGGTGCCGAGCACGGTGGAGCTGGGCTGCACCCGGAACGTGTACTTGTAGCCCTGGGCCAGGATCGAGTCCGCACTCGACACGTCGATCACCAGCGGCACCTTGTTGCGTTCGGCCACCGTGGACACGTTCGCGGTGACCGCGCTCTGGTAGGTGCCGACCAGGCCGACCGCGCCGTCGGAGATGAGGCGCTGCGCCTCGCTCTGGCCGACCTCCGGCTTGCCCTGGGTGTCGGCACTCACCAGTTCCAGCTTCTTGCCGCCCTGCGACTTGATGCCGCCGGCGTCGTTGATGGCCTCCACGGCCAGCTTGGCGCCGTTGTCCATCTGCTGCCCGTCGGCCGCGGACGCGCCGCTGAGCGGGTGCAGGGAACCGATCTTTATCGTGCCGCCCGACTGCGCACCGCCACCGTTGCTCGTGCCGGCGGGTCCCGACCCGCCGCACGCGGCGAGGGCCAGCGGCAGGGTCAGGGCGAGGCTCAGGGTCCAGGTCTTCCTCATGGCGTCAGCTCCTGGGGGTGACCGTGTTCCGCAGCACGGAACATCACATGGGGGATGATGCTGGCACCGCCCGCCTACCCGGTCAAGGGTTAGTCGAAGAATCTTCTTCATCGCAGCTTGAAGGCTTTTTTGGGGGTTGACCATCTACTTGGTCAGTGCTGGAATCGTGTTCCGCTGGCGGAAACAGCGTCTGGAGATGAACACGTGGCAGAGAGTCAGGGCACCGAGACGGCGAGCCGCGTGGCCGACGTCCTCCTCCTGTTCACCGACGGGCCGGACTTCCTCGGGGTCACCGCGATCGCCCGCAGCCTCGACCTGTCCAAGGCGGTCGTGCACCGGATCCTGCAGACCCTCGTCGAGCGCCGGCTGCTGGTGAGCGATCCCGCGAGCCGCGGCTACCAGCTCGGCCCGGCAGCCGCCGCCCTCGGCGCCCGCGCGCTGCGCGAGTCCCAACTGCGCACCGTCGCGATGCCCGTCCTGCGCGAGCTGCAACTGACCACCGGCGAGACGACGACCGTGTCCGCCCGGGTGCACGGCGGCCGGGTCTATCTCGACCAGGTCGAGTCCACCCGGGAAATCAAGATGACGGTCGAGGTGGGCCGCCGTTTCCCGCTGCACGCCGGCAGCTCCAGCACCTGCATCCTGGCCTTCCTGCCCGACACCGAGCGGGAGGCGGCGCTCGCCGCCGGGCTGCCGCCGCTGACCGCCCGCACCGTGACCGACCGCGACCTGCTCCGCACCCGGCTCGGCGAGATCCGCGAGACCGGGATCGCCCACTCCGACGGCGAGCGGCAGGAGGGCGCCGGTTCGGTCGCGGCGCCGGTCTTCGGCATCGACGGCGCGGTCGTCGGCGCCCTCTCGGTCTGCGGCCCGGCGCACCGGGTCGACGCGACCGCCCGGGAACGCTACGGCCCGCTGGTACGGGAGGCCGCCGACCGCATCTCCCGGGCGCTGGGCTGGTCCGGCGGGCTGCCCAAGTGACGCCGCGATCCTGGCTCTATGTGCCCGGCCACCGCGCCGACCGGGTGGCGAAGGCACTCGCCGCCGGCGCCGACGCGGTGGTCGTCGACCTGGAGGACGCGGTGCCGCCGGCGGCGAAGACGACGGCCCGGGAAACCGCGCTGCGGGTGGCCGCCCAGGGCGGCCACGACCGGCAGGTGTGGGTACGCGTGAACGACCCGGCCGGCCCCTGGGGCGAGGCCGACATCGACGCGCTGGCCGGACTCGACCTGTCCGGCCTGCGGGTGCCGCGCTGCGAGGACCCGGACGTGATCCGCCAGGCCGCCACCCGAGCGGGGCTGCCGCTGCAACTCCTCCTGGAGAGCGCCGCCGGACTGGCCCGGGCCACCGAGCTGGCCACCGCGCACCCCCTGGTCGCGGGGCTCGGGCTGGGCGAGGCCGATCTCTCGGCCGACCTGCGGGTGACCGGCGACGACGGGTTGGCCTGGGCACGCGGCTGGGTGGTGGTCGCGGCCCGGGCCGCCGGGCTCCCCTCCCCGGTGCAGAGCGTCTACACCGACGTCGCCGACCTCGACGGCCTGCGCGCCAGCACCGAACGGGCCCGGGCCGCCGGCTTCGTCGGTCGCTCGGTCGTCCATCCCCGACAGATCCCGGTCGTGCACGAGGTCTTCACCCCGACCGCCGGCGAGGTGACGGCCGCGCGGGCAGTCGTCTCCGCCGCCGCGCGCGCCGAGGAAGCCGGCGAGGTGGCCGTGCTCGACGCCGACGGCCGGTTCGTCGACCCCGCGGTGGTCCGCCGGGCCCGGCTCGTCCTCGACCTGATCGAACCGTCCGAACCGCCTCCAGGAGGAACGAGTTGACCATCGAGCCGCAGGCCCGCCCGGCGCGTACGGACGACGCTCTGCTCGCCGCGGTGACCGCGGGGGTACGGCTCGTCGAGCTCGGGCACCCGCACTTCACGGGCATGCCGTGCTCGCCGAACCACCCCGGCTTCCAGATGAGCCTGATCCGCCGGCACGGCGACATGGTCCGCCCGGACGGCGGCTCGGCGGCGAACGAGATGATCGTGACCGGCGGGCACGTCGGCACCCACGTCGACGCGCTCTCCCACGTCAGCCATGACGGTCGGCTGCACGGCGACGTGGACGCCGCGGCGGCGCAGACCGGCGGCCGGTTCACCGCGCTCGGCGCCGAACACACCCCCGCGCTGCTCACCCGCGGGGTGCTGCTCGACGTGGCCGCCGTGCACGGGGTCGACGTGCTGCCCGCCGGCTACGGCGTGACCGCGGCCGACCTGACCGCCGCCGCCGAACGGGCCGGGGCCGAACCCGGCCCCGGCGACGTCGCGCTGGTGCGCACCGGCTGGGCCCGGCACTTCGACGACGCGGCCACCTATCTCGGGCAGGCCACCGGCGTGCCGGGCGTCACCACCGACGCCGCCGGGTGGCTGGCCGCGCGGCGGGTGGCCGCCACCGGCTCGGACACCACGGCGTACGAGCAGATCAGGCCGGGGGTCGGGCACAGCGTGCTGCCCGTGCACCGGGTGCTGCTCGTCGACGCCGGCATCCACATCGTCGAACACCTCAACCTGGAGCACGCCGCCGCCGAGGGGCTCACCGCGTTCGTCTTCGTGATGGCGCCGCTGCGCATCGTCGGCGGCACCGGCTCACCGATCCGCCCCTTCGCGGCGGTGACCCCGTGAGCACGCCGTCAGTTCGGCGGAGCTGGCCGCCGCGCGGATGCCCGACCGGGAGGACGTCGCCGCGGTGGTGCCCGTCGTGGCCCCCGCCCCGGACGTCGGCCGGCCTGACGGCCCGGGTGCGGGGATGATCGAGCGGCTCGCCGCGACCGCCGCGGCCACCGACTGGGCGTCCGCGCCGGCGGCCGTGCGGGACCGGGTCCTCGACCTGGTCGCGGACACGGTCGCGGTCGCCGCGCTCGGCAGCGGGCGGGCCGAGCTGCGGGCGCTGGCAGCCGGTTGCACGGGCTCGGGCGCGTCGACGGTGGTGGGTTCGCCGCACCGGCGGCCCGTCGGCGACGCCCAGTTCCTCAACGGCAGCGCGATCGCGGCGGACCAGTTGCAGGACGGGCACCGGCCGGCCCGCGGGCATCCGGCGTCGCACGTGGTGCCGGCCGTGCTGGCGCTCGCCGAGGACCGGGACCTGACCGGCGCGGAGCTGCTGTCGTCGGTGCTGGCCGGCTACCAGGTCGGGGTCCGGGTCGGCCGGGCGATGGGCGGCACGCCGGACGGCGTACACGACATCGGCACCTGGGGTCAGGTCGGCGCGGCGGCCGGGGTGGCCCGGCTGCTGGCCCCCGGCGACGTGGACGCCGCGCGCCGCGCGATCGAACTGGCCGGTTCCGCCGTGCTGCTCAGCGACGCGGCGACCGTCTTCGCCGGCCGCACCGGCGGGCACGCGTTCCTGGGCGCGTCGGTGCAGCTGGGCGCCAGCCTCGGCGCGGCGGCCGTGGCCGGCCTGGAACCGCTGCCCGGCGCGCTGGAGCGGCACTTCGCGGCGGTCGCTGCCCGCGACTGGTCGGCCGGCGGGCCGGAGCACGGCCACGAGGTGCTGGCCGGCTACACCAAGGCGCACCCCACCTGCGCCCACCTGCACGGCGTCAACGACGCGGTGGCGGACATCGTGGCCGCGACCGGCCCGCTCACGGACGTGGACCGCGTCGAGGTGCGCACGTTCGCGCACGCGGCCCGGTTCGACACGGTCGCCGGCAGCGAGCTGGCCGCCCGGTTCAGCGTGCCCACCTCGGTCGCGGTCGCGTTGCTCACCGGCGCGCTCGACGAGACCACGCTGACCACGGCGACGGTCTGCTCGGCGCCGGTGCGCGACCTGGCGGCACGGGTCGAGGTGCGGCACGACCCGGCGCTGGACGCCGGCTATCCGGCCGGCCGCCCGGCCCGGGTCCGGGTCGTCCGCGCCGACGGCAGCGAGCTGACCGGCGCCGCCGACCTGCCGCGCGGCGACGGCACGCGGGCCTTCGACCGGGACGCCTCGCGGACGAAGGCCCGGCGGCTGCTCGACCACCGGTTCCCCGGGCACGCCGACGCCGTGCTCGCCGCGGTCGACGGGCTGGCCGCCGGCGGGGACGCCCGTTCGCTCGGCGCCGCGCTGCGGGCGGCGGCGGTGGCGGCATGATCGTCACCCGGCGCGACGGCGCGCTGCACCTGGTCGAGCAGGTCGAACACGGCCGGGTCGCCGGCGAGCTGGCGACCGCGTGGGGCAACGACCGGTTCGAGCCGCCGACGCCGGGCCCGCCGGTGCGCACCGCGGCCACCCGGCACGACGAGGGCTGGCGGGCGTGGGACGCCCGGGTGCTCCTGCACGAGCTGGAGCGCCGGCCGCTGCACTTCCTGGAGATCGACGCGACCGAGCACGTGCGGCTCTACCGCCAGGGCGTCGAGCGGGTGGCGCTCGGCGACGTGTACGCCGGCGTGCTGGTCGGGATGCACTGGACCGGCCTCTACCGGGGCCGGTGGTCGACGCCGGGCGCCCGGGGCCGGCTGGACCTCGGCGCCGACGGCCGGGCCGCGCAGGACGCGGCGGTCGACGCCGAGGAACGGCGGTGGATCGCGGCGAAGCGGCTGGCCTGGACGGCGACCGAGCCGCGGGCCGCGTTCGAGACCCGGCTCTGGCACAACTACGAGCTGTTGCAGCTGTGGGACCTGCTCTCGCTCTACCTGTGCGTGATGCCGCCGCAGCCGACCGCCGAGCCGGGTCCGGCCCGGCCCTGGGGTCCGCAACTGGCCGCCCTCGACCATCCGGCCGAGGACGTGCTGCTGCCGCCGGTGCGCACGAACCCGTTCGGCCCGGTCGAGCGGATCACCGTGGGCGTCCGGGAGCCGGGCGTGCTCCGGCTGGACCCGTACCCGTTCCGCCGCCCCGGCGTGACCGTCGACGTGTGCGGCGTGGTCGTGCCGGACCGGGCGTACACGCACGCCGAACTCGCCGCCCGGGTCGGCCGCACGCCGGCCACCGTGACGACCTGGCGCCTCGCGCCGTGGAGCCGCTGATGGACGTCGCCACCGCCCGCGCCGCCGCGTACGCCTTCGTGCTCGGCGAGGCCGGCTTCGCGCAGGTGACCACGATCGACCAGGACGGTTTTCCGGTGAGCCGCACGACGACCGCGTTCCTGGAGCCGGACTGGTCGGTCAGCCTGGTGCAGCGCGCCGGCCACCGGCGGCTCGACCAGTGGCGGCGGGACCCGCACACGCTCGTCTGCTGGGTCGGCGCGCCGGCGCCGGGGGCGACGAACGAACGGCCGCACGTCTTCGACATCGGCCGGCTCCCACCCCGCGCGGTGGCCGTGCGGGGGACGGCGGCGGTGATGCCCCCGGACTGGACGCTCGCGGTCTACCGGCGGGAGGTGGCCCGGCAGCGGGCGGCCGGCTGCACCCGAGCGCCCGTGCGGACCGACGACGAGGTGGCCGCCGAGCTGGCCGGGGTCCGGATCGAGCCGGCGCGGGTGCGGTTGGAGGGGTTCGGCGTGGGCGCCGAGTCCCATCTGTGGACGGTGAGGAGAGGAAGCGCATGATCAAGACCATCCTCGGCTACGAGATCGAGGAGGGCGTCAGCCCGCAGGAGTACGAGCGCTGGCTCTTCGAGGTGCACGCGCCGGACCTGCTGGCCAACCCGCACCTCGACCGGATCGTCTTCAACAAGGTGCTGCGCCCGGTGCGGCAGGCCTCCGGCGGCACGGCGCAGGTGCCGGAGGGCCTGTCGTTCTATCGGATCGCCGAGATGCACTACGCCGACGAGGAGGCGTACGCGAACTACCTGCGCTGGTTCGAGGAGCATCCGCTGCCGGCGGAACGCGGCCCGGCCGGTCGCACGAAGTTCATGTTCTACCTGGTCACCGACAGCACCGAGGTGACCCGGGGATGACTGTCGACGCCGTGCTGGCCGGGTTGGCCGCGCTACCGCCGCCGGAGGGCTCCCTGGCCGCGTGGGCGACGCGGGTCGGCACCCCGGACGGGGAGTTCCCGCTGTTCGGCGCCGGGACGCGGGCGGAGACGTACGTCGCGTTGCGGTGGAACGGCGAGCGGTGCGCGGCGCTCGGGCCGGCCGTCGGGCCGACGCTCGCCGGTCTCGCGGTCGGCACGGCCCGGCGGCGGACGGTGGCGGAGCTGTCGGCCGCCGTCGACGCCGGGCTGGCCGCCGCGACCGCGTGGTCGGCGTCCACCGCGCCGGTGAGCACCGGTGTGCTGACCGCCACCGTCTGCGCGGCGCGGCTGGCCGGGGTGCCGGCGCACGAGCTGCCGGCGCTGCTGGACCTCGCGGCGAGCCTGATGGTGATCGGTCCGCCCGGGGTCGTGCCCGGGCACGACCCGGCCGCCGCCTGGCTCGCCCTGCGCGCCTGGGACGCGGGCATCACCGGCATGCCCGGCGGGCTGGCCCACACCCTGTCCGTGGTCTCCGACGGGCTTCCCGACGTCGTGCCGGCCGGCCCTGACGTCGCCGGACTCGTCGAGGCGCTGCGATGATCGTGCTGAACGTGGCCCGGCCGATGGGCGAGGCCGACCCGGTCGACCTGGCCGGCGCCGCGCTCGCGGCGGGGCTCGACGGGGTCGCCCTGGCCGACAGCCCACGGCTGTTCCCCGACTGCCTGGTGGAGACCGGGCGGGTGCTCGCCGCCACCCCGGCCCGCCTCGCCGGGCCGTGCGTGCTCAGCCTCGGGCTGCGGCACCCGGCCACGGTGGCCGGCGCGGTGCGCACCCTCGACGCGCACCATCCGGGCCGGCTGCTCACCGTGGTCGGCCGGGGCGAGAGCTCGGTCCGCAACGAGGGGCTGACACCGCCGCCGCTGCGGGCGTACGAGTCGGCGCTCGACACGTTGCGCGAGCTGACGCCGGCGTCGGCGCTGCTCCTCGGCGCCGCGTCCGGGCCGCGCACCATCGCGGCCACCGCCGCCCGGCTCGGCGGCGTCCTCGTCGACGCGGGCGCGGATCCGGCGATCGTCGGCAGGGCGGTGGCGCTGGCCCGTTCGGCGCGGGCGGACGTGCCGGTCTGGATGTTCGTCCGCGCGGTGGTGACCGGCGACGAGGCCGGCGCCGAGGCCGCCGCCGCGCCGGTGCTCGGCTCGTGCGCGGCCCGGCTGGCGCAGGCGCCGGACTGGTTCGACGTGCCGGAGGCGATGCGCGGCGGGGTCGCCGCCGTGGCCGAGGCGCACGACTACCGGCGGCACGGCACCGCCGGCGCCCGGGCCGGCAGCGCCGGGCCGGCCGACGCGGACCGGTTCGTCCGCGACCGGTTCGTGGTGACCGGGGACCGGCGGGCGGTCGCGGACCGGTTCGCCGCGTTCGCCGCGGCCGGCGTCGACGGCGTGGTGCTGGCCGGCGCCCTCGACGGGGTGTGGGAGCGGCTCGACGACCTGGGCCGGGCGGTCCGCGACGGGATGACGGGGGACGGACGATGACCGGAGTCGACACCGCGCGGATCGCCGCGTTCGCCCACCGGACCCGGATCGACGACGCGCCCGCCGAGGTCGTCCGCTTCACCCGCGCGCTGCTGCTCGACACGCTCGGTGCGCTGCTGGGTGGCCTGCGCTACCCGGCCGTGCGGGCGCTCGGCGACGCGCTGCGCCCGGCGGTCGGCGCCGACCTCCCGTTCGGCCGGCTGCTCACCCTCGGCACGGCCGCGACCTGGCTGGACGCCGACTCCGGCGGGTCCTTCCACCCGCAGGGTCACCGGCTGCCGCCGGTGCCGACGGCGCACCCCGCGCCGCACTCGCTGCCCGTGCTGCTGCACGCCGCCGCGAACGGGGCCGACGACCGGCGGCTCGTCGAGATCTTCCTGGTCGCCAACGAGATCGGCATGCGGTTCGGCGTCGGCACCACCCTGCGGCCCGGCCTGCACCCGCACGGCATCCACGGCCCGGTCGCCGCGGCGGTCGCCACCGCGCTGCTCGACGACCTTCCCCCGGCTGCCACCGCCACCGCCGTCGCGCTGGCCGGCTCGGCGCCGATGGCCGCGACCCTGGCCGTGCCGATGCGCGGCGGCACGGTCCGCAACCTGTGGACCGGGCTGGGCGCCTGGCACGGCGCCGCCGCCGCCCGTCGCGCGGCCGACGGCGCCACCGCGTCGACCGCCCTGCTCACGGGCCTCCTCGACGGCCTGGTCTGCACCGACCTGTCCGCCGCGGAGCTGACCTCGGGGCTGGGCAGCCGGTGGCGGCTCGTCGACAGCTACCTCAAGCCGTACGCCTGCGCACGCTGGGTGCACCCGGCGCTGGACGCGTTCCGCGCCGCCGTCGCGGGCGTGCCGGACCCGGTACGCGACCACGACGGCCTGGCCTGGATCGAGGTCGACACGTTCGCGTTCGCCGCCTCGCTGTCCGCCGCCGAGGTCTCCTCGGACCTGCACGCGCGGTTCTCGGTGCCGGTCAGCCTGGCCACCCTCGCTCTCGACGGCGAGCTGGCGGCGGCCGGCTTCCTGCCCGACCGGCTGGCCCGTCCCGAGGTCGGCGCGCTGGCCGCGTCGGTCCGGCTGCGCGAGGAGCCGACGTTCACCGCCGCCCTGCCGCACGAACGACCGGCGACGGTCACGGTCGGGTGGCGGGACGGCGTCACGGCGTCGGCCACGGTACGCAACGCGCGGGGCAACCCGAGCGACCCGCTGACCGTCGACGAGGTGGTCACCAAGTTCCGCCGCAACGCCGAGGACGTGCTCACCCCGGCGGCCGTCGACGCGGTGGTGACCGGGCTCCTCGACGACACGGCCGGCGGCGACGCCCTGACCCGGGTGGCCGCCGAGGTCGTCGGCACGTTCTGCCCCTGACCGCCTGCCCTGCTGTCGGTACCGTCCTGTCTAATGGCTGAGCCACCCCTGTCCCCTGGGGTGACGCCGGAGAGGACGCGCGTGAGCAGCCTGGAGTCGCTGCGGCAGTTGCTGCAGCAGTCGCACCACGCCCGCCCGGACGACCTCCCGGAGATGGCGATGCGGGCCGCGCCCCTGCTGGACGCGCGCGTGCTGGTGATCTATCTGGTCGACCACCAGCAGCGGCTGCTGTTGCCGCTGCTGGGCGGCAGCGCACCGGCCCGCGAGCCGGTCGACGTCGACGGCACCCTCGCCGGGCGCGCCTTCAGCACCGCGTCGACGTACGTCGGCGGCAGCGACGACGACGGCGTACGGGTCTGGGTGCCGGTGGTCGACGGCAGCGAACGCATGGGCGTGCTCGAGGTCGTCGCCGACGCCCCGTTGAGCGACGACGGTCTCGACGACTGTGGCGCGGTCGCGACGCTGCTCGCCGAGCTGATCACCACGCGCAGCCTGTACAGCGACCGGATCGAGCTGATCCGACGCCGGCAACCCATGCAGTTGGCGGCGGAGATGCTCCGGGCGCAACTGCCGCCGCTGACCTTCTCCACCGGGCACCTGATCATCAGCGGCATCCTCGAACCGTGCTACGACGTGGGCGGTGACGCGTTCGACTACGCGGTCAACGGCGACACCGCGCACCTGGCGCTCTTCGACGCCGCCGGTCACGGCTCCAGTGGCGGGATGCGTGCGGTGGTGCTCGTCTCCATCGCCCTGGCCGCCTACCGCAACGCCCGCCGGACCGGCCTGGACCTGACCGACACCTACCACCTCATCGACCGCACGGTCCGCGCCCACGACCGGTACGGGATGATCACCGCGGTGCTCGCCGAACTCGACCAGCGCAGCGGCGTCCTCCGGGTCATCTCCGCGGGTCACCCGAGCGGCATCGTGCTGCGCGACGGCCGGGTCGCCCGGATCCTCCCCACCCCGACCGCCCTTCCGGTCACCCTCGGCGACCGCCGTCCGCCGGTGGTCGTCGAGGAGGCGCTCGAACCCGGCGACCACGTGCTGCTCTACACCGACGGCATCATCGAGGCCCGCACCCCCGACGGCGAGGCATTCGGCATGGAGCGGCTGGTGGAGTTCACCACCAAGGCGTTCGCCGACCGCCTCCCGCTGCCCGAGACCGCTCGCCGGCTCGTGCACGCCATCCTCGACCACCAGGACGACTGCCTGCAGGACGACGCGACCGTGCTGCTCGCCGAGTGGCGCAGCCCGGCGCCCGACCGCTCGGACCTGGAGCCGGTCAGCTCAGCGGCACATCACCCGTTGCTGACGGAGTCGTGACCGCGGGCGGCCGTGCTGCTCCGCACCGTGAGCGTGGTCGCCAGCTCGATCCCGGTGCTCGGCGTCCGCTCGCCGCGCCCGAGCGCGAGCGCCAGCTCGGTCGCGGCCACCGCCATCTGGGCCAGTGGCTGGTGGACCGTGGTCAACGGCGGATCGACGAGCGCGGCGATGGGCAGGTCGTCGAAGCCCACCACGCTCAGGTCGGCCGGGATCCGCAACCCGAGCTGACGCGCGGCGTGGTAGACGCCCACCGCCTGGAGGTCGTTGCTGGCGAAGATCGCCGTCGGGCGGTCGGTGCGGCCGAGCAGGCGCAGCGCGGCGACCCGGCCGCCCTCGACGGTCAGCTCGGCCCGCTCCACCAGGTCGGCGCCGACCGGCAGCTCGGCTGCCTCCATCGCGGAGCGGTAGCCGTCGAGGCGCGCGCGGCAGCACAGGATCCGGTCCCGGCCGACGATCATCCCGATCCGGCGGTGCCCCAGGTGGATCAGGTGCCGGGTGGCCGACCGGCCACCCGCCCAGTTCGTCGCTCCGACGAAGGGAACGCCGTCGGGCAGCTCGCCCGTGGGATCGAAGACGACGAAGGGGATGCCCCGGGCGCGCAACTGGTCGCGTTGCTCGCTCGACAACTGGGCGACGGAGATGACGCAGTCCGGCCGGCGGGCCAGGGTGTCGTCGATCCAGTAGCGGACCGCACTGCGCTCCGGGCCGAACTCGGTGAGCACGACGCCCACCCGGTTCTCCCGGGCGACCCGCTCCACGCCGCGGATGACCTCGACGCCCCACATGTGTTCCAGCTGGTCGAAGACGAGTTCGACCAGGTTGCTGCGGGTGGACGCGGTCGGCCTGCGGTAGCCGTACCGGGTGATCAGCGCCTCGACGCGGGCCCGCGTCTCGGACGCCACGCCGGAACGCCCGTTGATGACCTTCGAGACGGTCGGCACCGACACCCCGGCGGTCTCCGCGATGTAGGAGATCGTCACCGGCCGGCCGGGAGCGCCGCCCGCGTCGGCCCGCTCGGCGACCACCTCGTCCGACTCGGCGTGCGACAACCTGACTCCCCCCACGCCGGTCCCGACGGTTCGCGCCGCAAGGATATCGCCCTGTCCAGTCCCCATGTCCGACCGCCGTCCGCGGTGCCGGAAAGTTTCTCGGGCGAGGAGACGGCCTTCCGGTTCGTAGGCATCTCCGACGCGAACGGAGTAGCCGTGCGATGCATTGACGCTCGTCATGGAGGGGCGTAGCGTTCGGCCCGAAACTTTCCATCGTGTATGGAAAGTTTCCATGGCTTGCGGGAGCCGTGCAGCGTTCGGCGGAGACAACGGGCAGCCTCCGCGAGAACCCACCCTGCGCGCGTCGCGCGCGTCTCCGCTCGCTTCCGACGTGGAGACCTCTGACGCACCGCAACCCACGCGGCGCCCCGGGTCGGCGATCGACCCGCGGCGCGCCGCCCACAACGGCAAGAGAGAACGCGATGAGTCTGCAACGCATACGAAGAATCCGCCTCCGTGCCGGCATGCTCGCCGGCAGCGTGGCAGCGGTGCTTGTGGCATCGATGATGGTGCCCGTCGGCGCCCAGGCGGCCGCCGGCTGCCGGGTGTCGTACGCGGTGTCGTCGCAGTGGCCGGGCGGGTTCACCGCCGCGGTGGACGTGACGAACCTCGGCGACCCGGTCAACGGCTGGCGCGTGGGGTGGACGTTCCCGTCCGGGCAGCGGGTGACCCAGGCGTGGAACGCCACGGTCACCTCGTCGGGCAGCCAGGTCACCGCGACCAACGTCAGCTACAACGCCGCCATCGGCACGAACGCCACCGTGTCCTTCGGCTTCAACGGGTCGTGGTCGGGCAGCAACACCGCGCCGGCCGCCTTCACCCTCAACGGCGTCGCCTGCACCGGCACCGGCGGCACGCCGTCGCCGAGCGCGAGTCCGTCGACCACGCCGTCGACCACCCCGTCGCCCACCGCCACCGCGTCGCCGTCGACGCCACCGACCACGCCTCCCCCGGCCGGCGACCCGATGGCCACGGTGGCCGCGATGCAACCCGGCTGGAACCTCGGCAACACGCTCGACGCCATCCCGGACGAGACCGCCTGGGGCAACCCCCTGACCACCCAGGCGCTCCTGCGCCACGTACGGTCGCAGGGCTACCGCAGCATCCGGCTCCCGATCACGTGGAGCAACCACCACGGCCCGGCGCCCGACTACACCATCGACGCGACGTGGTTGAACCGCGTCCGCCAGATCGTCGACTGGTCCCTCGCCGAGGACCTCTACGTGATGATCAACCTGCATCACGACTCCTGGCAGTGGCTCAACACCTATCCCGCCGACCGGACGGGCGTGACGAACCGCTACCGGGCGCTCTGGACCCAGCTCGCCACCACGTTCCGCGGCTACTCACCGAAGCTGGTCTTCGAGAGCATCAACGAGCCGCAGTTCACCGACACCACCGACGAGCAGGGTGACACCGCGATCCGGGAACTCAACGCCGAGTTCGTCCGCCTGGTGCGCGCGACCGGCGGCAACAACGCCACCCGGCTGCTGGTCCTGCCCACCCTGCACACGAGCGGCGAGCAGGCCCGGCTGGACGCGCTCGCCGCCGGCATCGACCAACTGGACGACCCCAACCTCGCCGCCACCGTGCACTTCTACGGGTGGTGGCCGTTCAGCGTGAACATCGCCGGCGGCACCCGCTACGACACGAACGTGGAGCAGGACCTCGTCGGCACGTTCGACCGGGTCCACGACACCTTCGTCGCCCACGGCATCCCGGTCATCATCGGCGAGTGGGCGTTGCTCGCTTGGGACCACACCCGACCCGGCATCATCGAACGGGGTGAGTTCCTGAAATACCTCGAAGCGGTCGGCTACCACGCCCGCACGCGAAACCTCACCACGATGCTGTGGGACGCCGGCCAGTTCCTCAACCGCGCCGAGCTGCGCTGGCGCGACCAGGGCGTGTACGACATGCTCAAGGCGAGCTGGACCACCCGCTCCGGCACCGCCTCCATCGACCAGGTGTACGTGCCGCGCACCGGCACGATCAGCGCCAGGTCGATCACGCTCAACCTCAACGGCCTGACCTTCCGCGGTCTCTGGCAGGGCGGCACGCAGTTGGCCAACGGCGCCGACTACACCGTCTCCGGCAGCACCGTCACGCTCACGTCGGCGGCGCTGACCCGCCTGGCCGGCAACCGGGCGTACGGCGTCAACTCCAGCATCGAGGCCCGCTTCTCCCAGGGCGTGCCCTGGCGGATCGACGTCATCAGCTCGGAGCCGCCCACCCAGTCGGCCGCCACCGGCACGACCAGTTCCTTCGCCATCCCCACCCAGTTCCGCGGCGACCAGCTCGCCACCATGGAGGCCACCTACGCCGACGGCAGCCCCGCCGGCCCGGCCAACTGGACGCCGTACAAGGAGTTCTGGGGCAACTTCCAACCCGACTACACCGCCGGCACCATCATCCTGAAGCCGGAGTTCTTCGCCGAGGTGAACGACGGCACGGTTACCCTCACCTTCCACTTCTGGAGCGGCACGAAGATCACGTACCGCATCACCAAGTCCGGCACGACCGTGACCGGCGCCGCCACCTGATGCCCGGCGGTGCCGCGGAACTGTCCCGCCGCGGCACCGCCGTCGGCGGGCCCCACGGCATCGGGATCCCTGTATGCTTCCCTCGGCCGACCCACCAGCCGTGGCAGAGAAGCAGTGAGCGGACCAGCAGCGAGCAGCAAGTCAGTCGTTCTCGACGCGATCCGGGCGGCCGGCACGATCAGCCGGGTCGGCCTGATCAAGGCCACCGGCTTCACCGCGCCGACGATCTCCAACCTGGTCCGGAAGCTGATCGACGAGGGCCTGGTGGTCGAGACCGGTCACGCGAAGTCGACCGGGGGCAAGCGGCGGGTCCTGCTCCAGCTCGACCACACGTCCCGGTACGCCGTCGGCGTGCACCTGGACCACGGCGTCATCACGTACGCCCTGACCAACCTCGGCGGCACGGTGGTGGCCCGGATCTCCCGGCCGGGCGCCGGCGCCGAGAAGCCCGCGGTCGTCGTCGCGCGGATCGCCGCCGAGATCGCCGCGCTGATCGACGGTGTCGGCGTGGACCGGGCCCGGATCCTCGGCGTCGGCCTGGTGTTTCCGGGCCCGGTCGACGCCGCCCGGGGCATCGGCGGCCCGCCGGACGTGGGCCTGGCCCCGGCCATGCGACAGTGGACCGGGTTTCCGCTGGCCTCGGCGCTGGGGCAGGTGACGACGCTGCCGGTCATGCTCGACAACGACTCGACCGCGGCGGCGCTCGGCGAGCACTGGACGGGCGGGTTCGGCGCCGCCACCTCGGCCGCCGCGCTCTACATGGGCACCGGCATCGGCGCCGGACTGGTCATCGGCGGCGTCACCTACCGGGGGCCGAGCGGCAACGTCGGCGAGTTGGGGCACGTGTGCGTGTCCGCCGACGGCCCGCGGTGCTGGTGCGGCGCCCAGGGGTGCGTGGAGGCGCTGGCCGGGCCGGCCGCCGTGGTCGCCGCCGCCCGGTCGGACCCGGCGGCGGCCCGCGCGACGGGTCTCGCCGTCGCGGGCCGGCGAGGCTCGGTGGTCGCCGACTTCGCCGCGATCAGCCGCGCCGCGCGGCGGGGCGAGCCGCACGCGCTGGCGTTGCTGGAACGGTCCGCCCGGCACGTCGGCGTGGCCGCCCGGACCCTGGCGAACCTGATCGACCTGGAGGTGCTCGTGCTGACCGGGCCGAGCCTGGCCGCCGCCGGATCGGTGTATCTGCCGATCGTCCGGCACGAGCTGCGCGCGTCCTTCTCCCGGGGCACGCACACCGTCGACGTACGCCTCTCCCGGTCCGCCGCCACGGCGTCGGCCGTCGGAGCCGCCGCCCTGGTCCTCGAATCCGAACTCGTCCCGCTGGGTTATGGTCCACGCCCGCCCGAGCGGGGCCGGCTCACCGAGTCGGCGAGCTGACGAACCCGGGAGGCGTACGCAATGGACGACGTGTGGCGGACGAGCGCGGTGGGTCTGGTGCTCGCCCGGCCGCCCCGCCTGCTCGGCACCGAGCCGTTCTTCATGGAGTTCATCGCGGGCATCGAGGAACGGCTCGCCGAGCACGGACGGTCGGTGTTGCTGCACGTCGTCACGCACCACGCCGCCGAGATCGAGGCGTACCGCAGGTGGGCACGGCAGCGCCTGGTCGACGCGGTGGTGCTGGTGAACCCGTCGGTCGACGACACCCGGCCGGCGGTGCTGCGGGACCTCCGCCTGCCCGTCGTGGTGGCGGGTGAGCCGACCCCCGACACCCCGGCGGTACGCCGGGACGACGTCGGATCGATGCGGGCGGCGCTGGCGCACCTGGTGGACCTCGGGCACCGCCGGATCGCCCGGGTCACCGGACCCGGCGCCCTCCTGCACACCCGCACCCGCACCGCCGCCATGCGCTCGGCCGCGGCGGTGGCCGAGGTCGACGTCGTCGTCGTGGAGGGCGACTACTCGGAGGAGGCCGGGGCGATGTTGACCACCAGGTTGATGGACGATCCCGAGCCGCCCACCGCGATCATCTACGACAACGACCTGATGGCGGTCGCGGGCCTGCGCGCGGCCACCGAGTCGGGCCGACAGGTGCCTCGAGACGTCAGCCTCATCGCCTGGGACGACTCCAGCCTCTGCCGCCTGGCCTCGCCCGCGCTCACCACGATGAGCCTGGACGTGCACACGTTCGGCGGGTTGGTGGGCGAGTCCGTGCTGCGGCTCGTCGGCGGCGCGGCGGTGCCGGAACGATGGTGCGACACCGAGACCGTGGTCGCCCGGGGCACGACCGCCGCGCCCCGGCCGCCACATCGATCGGCTTGACTTAGTGAGGTTAATAAACAAAGCTCCGAGACGCGCTCCCATCGACGCTCCCCTCTAGCACTCAGGAGAGCATCAATGACACGTCGTCATGCCCTGCTGGCATCGGCCGCCGCCGGCACGCTGGTGGCCGCCAGCGTGGTCGCGGTCACCCTGCCCGCCTCGGCCGCGACCACCGGATGCACTGTCGCGTACACCGTGCAGAGCCAGTGGACCGGCGGATTCACCGGCAACGTCGCCATCACCAACCTCGGCTCCGCGGTCACGAGCTGGACCCTGACGTTCGACTTCCCCACCGCCACCCAGCGGGTCACCCAGGGCTGGAGCGCCACCTGGTCCCAGTCCGGCGCGCGGGTGTCGGCGGCCAGCCTGAGCTGGAACGGCTCCCTGGCCACCGGCGGTTCGACCACCATCGGCTTCAACGGGTCGTGGAGCGGCGCCAACCCCGTGCCCACGTCGTTCGCGCTCAACGGCACGACCTGCACCGGCTCGGTCAGCCCGTCCCCGACGACGACGCCCACCGGCCCACCGACCACCACGCCACCGACCACCACCCCGCCCACGACCACGCCGCCGACCACCACTCCCCCGACGACCACGCCCCCGACCACCACCCCGCCGGGCGGGGTCGCGCCGAGCCTGCGCGTATCCGGCAACCGGCTGCTGACGGCGGGCGGCGCCACCTACCGCCTGCTCGGCGTCAACCGGTCCAGCGGTGAGTTCGCCTGCGTACAGGGCAAGGGCATGTGGGACAGCGGCCCGGTCGACCAGGCGTCCGTCGACGCGATGAAGGCGTGGCACATCCGCGCGGTCCGGATCCCGCTCAACGAGGACTGCTGGCTGGGCCTCTCCGGCTCGCCCAGCGGCGCCACCTACCAGCAGGCGGTCAAGGACTACGTGAAGTTGCTCGTCGCCAACGGGATCAACCCGATCCTCGACCTGCACTGGACCCACGGCCAGTACACCGGCAACATCTCGGCCTGCTCCGACGTGAACGCCACCTGCCAGAAGCCGATGCCGAGCCGGCAGTACACGCCGCAGTTCTGGACCGGGGTGGCGAACGCGTTCAAGGGCAACGACGCGGTCCTGTTCGACCTGTTCAACGAGCCCTACCCGGACGCCGCCAACAACTGGTCGGACATGACCGCCGCCTGGAAGTGCCTGCGCGACGGCGGCGCCTGCACCGGCATCACCTACCCGGTCGCCGGCATGCAGGAACTGGTCGACGCGGTACGCGCCACCGGCGCCACGAACGTGCTGCTGGTGCCCGGCCTGACCTGGACCAACGACCTGAGCCAGTGGCTGACCTGGAAGCCGACCGACCCGCGCGACAACATCGTGGCCTCGTGGCACTCGTACAACTTCAACGCCTGCGTCACCGAGACCTGCTGGGACAGCCAGATCGGCGCGGTGGCCGCGCAGGTGCCGGTGCACGCCGGTGAGATCGGCCAGGACACCTGCGCGCACGACTACATCGACAAGCTGATGACCTGGCTGGACCGCAACCGGCTGGGCTACACCGCGTGGACGTGGAACCCGTGGGGTTGCAGCGGCGGCAACGTGCTGATCGAGGACTACAACGGCACCCCGACGAAGAGCTACGGCGAGGGCTACCGCGCCCACCTGCTCACCGTGACCCCGTAGGGAAAACCTCAGCCGCGGGGTGTGGGTGCACCGCCGCACCCACACCCCGCCGGCGGTCAGGGCGTCCAGCGCACGTTCGGGTTGATCCGGCCGGACCAGTCGAAGACGGCCATGTTGTCCCACTGGTTTCCGGTGCCGCTGATGTTCGCCGGATCCCAGCCGTTACCCGGGACGGCGTACCAGGTCGGCTCCCAGTAGAAGACCCCGATCGCCCCGGCGTTGCGGGCCGTGTTCTGCACCCAGTCGAACTCCTGGGCCTGCCCGGACCAGGTCGCGCCGATGCCGTCGCAGGTCGCGTCGCCGATGGCGTTCGGCTCGCTGTCCGCGTTGGCCCGGGTGAAGGGGTACGCGGTCTCCACGATCACCACCGGCCTGCCGTAGCGACCGCGCAGGTCGACGATGTTGTTGTAGAGGTTCGCCAGGGTGCCGTGCCACATGCAGTAGTACGACAGCGCGGTGATGTCCCACTGCACGCCCTGGGCCCGGATGCCGTCGTAGAACCAGCGGGCGTTGGCGTTGCTGTCGGCGTCGGCGGTGTGGATCATCACCGGGATGCCGCCGCCGCACGCCTTGGTGGCGTTGTAGCCCTGCTTCAGCAGGCTGGCAAGCGGGGCGAAGTCGTTGTTGACGACCTTGCCCTCGTTCCAGAGCATCCCGACGTTGATCTCGTTGCCGATCTGCACGCTGTCCGGCGGGGTGCCCTGCCCGCTGAGGCTGGCGCAGACGTCGTAGGTGAAGTTGTACACGTCGGTACGCAGCTGGCTCAGGTTGTGCCCGGCCCAGGCGGCCGGCTTGTACTGCTTGCCGGGGTCGGCCCAGGTGTCGGAGTAGTGGAAGTCGATGAGCACCTTCAGGCCCTTCGCCCGGGCCGCCCTCGCCTGGGCCAACACCTTGCTCTTGTTGTTGTAGCCGCTGACCGGGTTGTTCCAGACGCGCAGCCGCACGTAGTTGACGCCGACGGACCGCAGGATGTCCAGCGGGTCACGGGCGACGCCGCCGGCGTCGTAGTATCTCGCACCGAGATCCAGGCTGCGCTGCAGGGAGGAGACGTCGGCGCCCCGCATGCTGAGCGTGTTCGCGGCGGCGACGGGCGTGGGCGTGCCGCCGAGCGTGGCGCAGACGGCGAGGACGCCGGCCGTGACGGCCCCGACCAGGGCCCGGGGGTGGCGTGTGCGCACCGGAACTCCTTCCAGGACCGGACTCAGCCCACGGCGCAGGGAGCGCCGTTGAGCGTGAAGGCGGTCGGCGGCGCGTCGCTGGCGCCCCACCGCCCCTGGATGCCGAAGGTCGCGGAGCCGTCCGGCGCGAGCACGCGGTTCCAGTCGACGTTCCGGGCGGTGACGGCGGCGCCGGTCTGGCCGACCGTGGCGTTCCACGCGGAGGTGACCTGCTGGTCGCCCGGGAAACCGAAGCTGACGATCCAGCCGTCGATCGGCGCCGCCCCGGTGTTCTCGACCGTCACCGTGGCCACGAAACCGCCCCGCCACTCGGACTGGTTCCGGTAGGTCACCCGGCAGGTCGCGGGGGGCGGTGGCGGCGGGGTGGACGTCGTCGGCAGGGAGACCGTGTTGGACGCGATCGACACGTTGCCCGCCGCGTCCCGCGCCCGGACGTAGTACAGGGTCCGCAGCGGCGTCGACGGTGGCAGCGACGCCGTGTACGTCGTTCCCGGCACGGTGGCGATCAGCGTGGAGGTGAACCAGCCGTCGAACCGGTAGACGTTGTATCCGAGCACGCCGACGTCGTCCGTCGACGGCGACCAGGACAGCGTGCCGGTCGAGGCGGTCACCTCGCCGACGGTCAGGTTCTGCGGCGCGCTCGGCGGCGTGGTGTCCGGGCCGGTGTCCGTCACCGGCGTGACCACGGTCAGCGTGTCCGACGTGGCCGAGCGGTGTCCCAGGCTGTCCCGGGCGGCCAACCGGAACGAGAACTGCCGGCCCGGCGAGAGGTAGTTGGTGATCGTGGTGGTGGTGACGTTTCCGACGCTGGCGCTGTAGATGACGTCGCTGAACGCCTGGTAGTACGTGATGTCGTAGCCGACGACGGGACAACAGCCGGGCTTGGCGGCCGTCCAGGTGAGGGTGACGGATCCGGTCCGTACCTCGCTGGCGGTCAGGTCCGTGGGCGCGGTCGGCGGGAACGGCGACGTGTTCGGCGTGCTGGGCGCCGTGGTCGGCGTCGACGGCGGGGTTCCGCTCGGGTCCGCGACGGCCACCGCGGCCCCGCCGGGCGCCGGGGCGACCCCGGGGTACGCGGCGGAGGGCACGGTGCCGGCGGATGCCTCCGGCACGACGCTCAGGGCGGTGGCGAGCACCGCCGTCGACAGCACGACGGCGGCCAGCGGGCCCGGCCGCAGCCGGCGGAACAGTGTGGACGGGGAGACGCCTGTCATATCTCGACGATGCCGGCAAGATATCGATGATCGCCAACGTGTCTCACGCCTCGGTCAGCGCGGCGCCTCGATTGTCGAGCAGCGCTGCGAAATTGTTCATCGCGGCGACACGGCCGAACAACATCCAGGCAGTTGGATACCGCTGTGCAGAAGCTTCGGTTCGTGATATCCATGCTGCTCTCCGTGGTGCTGGTGGTGGCCGTCGGCGTCGCGCCCGCACGGGCCGCCACCGACCTCACGCTCACCCTCACCGCGTCGGACATGGGGCTGGACCCAGCGGTCATCCGTCAGGTCGTGCCGCAGATCCAGGCGGAGATCCGCCAGGACGGCGGGCTCGGCGCGTCGATCAAGAAGGACCTGCGGGACCATCCACCAGGTGGGGTGGCCGCCCTGGACATCTCCTCGGTGCCGGACTTCGACGGCGCGCTGACCCTGACCCCGGACGGTGCCGGGATGACGATCACGGTGCCGGCCGCGGAGGTGCAGTCGTCGTCGTGGTGGAGCCAGCTCGTCGCGCTGACGCTCGGCGCTCTCGCCGGCTACGGGCTGCGGGTGCTGTGCATCGGATGGCTCACGGCCTCCGGCGTGGGCGCGGCGACCGTGCCGCTGATCTGCACCCCGATGCAGGGGGCCGTGACCGGTTTCGTCAGCGGCCTGATCGCGCACGCCTTCGCGGGCGACCTGGCGACCAGCGGGGCGTGGGTGGACATCATCATCCGCACGATCGTCGGTCTGGTCGTCGGCTTCGCCTGGGAGAAGTGGGCGTCCGGCTTCGCGAAGAACTATCTGCCGGGCGCGCTGAAGAACATCGGCCAGTGGATCCTCACCAAGGTCCCCGCGCTCCAGTCGGTCTTCGGCGCGCCGATCGCGGTCGCGGCCGAGGAGGCCGCCGAGCTGGCGATCGAGCTGGAGGAGCAGCTCGCCTGGGAGATGCGCGGCTGGAACGTCGAAGGTCGGCCGCTTCCGGACATGCTGCCGCCGCCCACCCCCGGGCGGCTGTTCGTGCGGGGCGCCGACCCGAGCGTGATCCGGGTCGGCAACACCTATCACTCGGTGGAGTCCGGTGGCGACGGCCTCTACACGAGGTCGGCGCCGAGCCTGGCCGGGCTGGGCGACGTGCCGCCCCGCAAGATCTGGAGCAACCCGGGCCTGGCCGAGCTGTGGGCGCCGCAACTCGTCGCCGTCGGTGGCCGCTACCACATCTACTTCTCCGCCGGGGCGGGCGCCGCCCACCGGATGTACGTCATCAGCTCGTCCGCACCCACAAGCGGCTACGGCGCCCACCAGAAGCTGAGCCTGCCCGACGACAGGTGGGCGATCGACGGAGCACCGTTCACCTTCGACAACCAACTGTGGTTCGTGTGGTCGGGCTGGGAGGGCACCACGAACGTCGAGCAGAACCTCTACCTCGCCCGGATGAGCAACCCCACCACCGTGACCGGGCCGCGGTACCGGATCTCGCAGCCACGCGAGTCGTGGGAACGGGTCGTCGGCGAGCCCTTCGTCAACGAGGCGCCGGAGCCGATCGTCGACCCGAACGGGCAGTTGCACATCGTGTACTCGGCCAACGGCTCGTGGAGCGAGCAGTACTGCCTCGGTGACCTGCGGCTGCGCAAGGGCGGCGACCCGACGTACGTGTGGGACTGGTACAAGTCGAACGGCTGCGTGCTCGGTTCGGACGCGGCGACCATGATGTCCGGGTCCCGTGCCCTGCGCAACGCCGACGGTCCCGGTCACCACAGCTTCGCGCTGCCCGGCGGCGACGCGCGCAACGGGGTGCCGGCCGGGTCGAGGGGCCGGTTCCTCTATCACGGCGTGCCGGCGGGCATGACCTACAAGTGGGACAACCGGGTCTGGTACGAAGGTGCCTTCACCTGGTGGAACGCCATCCCCTACGCCCGGCAGAACGTGCCGGGCGCCACTGTCGACACCGGGTACAGCCTCGGGATGACCGAGGATCCGGACGGCCCGTTGCCGGCGCCGCCGCCGGTGCCGACGCCGGCGCCGGGCGGCGTGGACCTGCGCGTGCTCCCCCTCGGTGACTCCATCACCTTCGGGGTCGGTGGCACCCCGGCCGGGACCGGTTACCGGGCCCGCCTGTGGGACCAACTGGCGGCCAAACCCGGCGCGCTGGACTTCGTCGGTTCGGTGGACTCCGGGCAACTGCCCGACACCGACCACGAGGGGCACCCGAGATGGCGGATCAGCCAGATCGACCAGCTCGTCGGCGACTGCACGGTGCGCCGCTACCGGCCCAACGTGGTCACCCTGCACATCGGCACCAACGACATGGCCTACGGCGACGACCTCGCCGCGGCACCGGCGCGGCTCAAGGCGCTCATCGAGCACATCCTCCGGCTGGCTCCGGAGACCACCGTGCTGGTGGCCACGCTCGTGCCGTCGTCGACGAGCGTGACCAACAGCCGGATCCAGCAGTACAACGCCCGCATCCCCGGCATCGTCGACGAACTGCGCGCCGAAGGACTGTCGGTACGGCTGGTCAGCATGAACGCGGTGACGACCGCGGACCTGACCGACTCGTTGCACCCGAACAACACCGGCTACCGCAAGATGGCGGACGCGTTCGGCCGGGCCGTCACCGACGCCCTGGCCGAAGGGCTCATCCGGCCCCCGGTCGCCGGCGACTCCGCCCCGTGCGGCAGCCCGCCCGGCAACCTACCCGAGGGGCCCCGCCCGCCCGGTTGGAACTGGGTCGGTGAGATCGCCGCCGGCACCGGCCCCCGCGAGCAGGTCCGCTTCGCCGACCTCAACGGCGACGGCCGCGACGACTACCTGCTCGTCGGCGACCAGGGCCAGGTCCGCTTGTGGCTCAACCGACGTAGCGGTGACGGCTTCGGCTGGCAGTACCGGGGCGAGGTCGCGGCCGGCGCCGGCCCGCGCACGCAGGTCCGGTTCGCCGACCTCGACGGCGACGGCCGCGACGACTACCTGGTCGTCGGCGACCAGGGCCAGGTGCAGGCATGGCTCAACACCGGCGCCGGCGACGCGGTGTCCTGGACGGCCGCGGGCACGGTCGCCCCCGGGGTCGGCGCCACCCGCGACCAGGTGCGCTTCGCCGACATCGACGTGGACGGCCGCGCGGACTACCTCGTGGTCGGTGATCAGGGCCAGGTACGGGCCTGGCTGAACGCGTACGGCGCCGGCGGCTGGGGGTGGAGTTACCAGGGTGAGGTCGCCTCCGGGGTGAACTCGACCCGGGACCGGGTCCGGTTCGCCGACCTCGACGGCGACGGCCGCGACGACTACCTGACGGTCAGCGACCAGGCGCAGATCCGTGGCTGGTTGAACGACGTCGGCGGCGCGCGGCCGTGGATCTATCAGGGCGACGTCGCCGGCGGCGTCGGCGCGACGAGCGCCGAACTCGTCCTGGCCGACGTCAACGGCGACGGCCGCGACGACTACCTCGTCGTCGGCGAGCAGGGGCAGGTCCGAGCCTGGCTCAACGACAGGTACGGCCGCCCGGACCCGTGGGACTGGCAGGGCCTGATCGCGACCAGCGGCGTCGGCCGGGAGCAGGTACGCCTGGCCGACCTCAACGGCGACGGCCGCGACGACTACCTCGCGGTGGGTGCGCAGGGTCAGGTGCGGGCCTGGCTCAACGTGCGCGACGGTGACCGGGTCGGCTGGGACTGGCGGGACGAGGTCGCCGCCGGCGCCGGCCCGCGCGAGCAGGTGCGGTTCGCCGACCTCAACGGCGACGGCCGCGACGACTACCTGCTCGTCGGCGACCAGGGGCAGGTCCGGTTGTGGCTCAACACGGGCACCGGCGACGGCGTGGCCTGGACGTCAGCGGGTCAGGTCGCCGCCGGCGCCGGCCCCCGCGACCGGGTCCGGTTCGCCGACCTCAACGGCGACGGCCGCGACGACTACCTGGTCCTCGGCGACCTCGGGCAGGTCCAGGGCTGGCTGAACACCGGCACTGGCAACGCCGTGGCCTGGACGGCGCAGGGTGAGGTGGCCGCCGGTGTCGGCGCGGCCGGAGACACCGTCACCTTCGCCGACCTCGACGGCGACCGCCGCGACGACTACCTCGTCATCGGCGCGTACGGGCAGGTCCGCGCCTGGGTCAACAACCGGGGTGGGCCCGGCTCGGCCTGGCTGTCGCGCGGCGAGGTCGCCTCGGGGGCCGGCTACCCGGGCAGCCGGGTGGAACTCGCCGAGATCAACGGCGACCGGCGGGCCGACTACCTGGTCCTCGACGACCAGGGCGGCATTCGGGCCTGGTTCAACAACGGTGCGGCCGGCGGGCCCGCGGCCGGTAACCCGACCCCGCTGCCGGGCGACCCGAGCCCGCCGGTCCCCGGGGACGGCACGGACCCGCCGCTCTGCGTCGCCAACCGCTGTTCCTGACCGACCACGTCGCCGGCGGGGCGGGCACGGAGCCGATCCGTGCCCGCCCCGCCGGCCGCTCAGCAGCCGAGCCGCCTGCTGGAGAGGGCGATGTCGTCGATCCAGAGGTCGAACGCGCCGGGCGTCGTGCCGCCCTGGTAGAGCTGCCAGCCGATCTTCACCGTGTCGACGGTCGGCAGGACGAAGGGCACGTCGGCGCCGCCGTGCTCGGTCGTGGAGGCGGTCAGCTCCGGGTTCGCCACGCCGTCGATCCACACCGCGACGCGGTTGTCCGCCGCGTCGAGCTTCCACTCGACGCACTGCCAGGTGTCCTCGGTGACCGGGGCGGACTCCCGCCAGTTGGTCCAGTCGCCGGTCGGGCCCCCGTCGGCGCCGATCCCCCAGAAGGTCCCGGGGACGGTGGGCGCGTACTGGCCGCCGATCGGGCGGACGACCTCCGCGCTGCCGGCGCCGGTCGCCTCCACGAGGGTGAAGTGCGCCCAGTCCGGGGCGGTGGGGAAGGCGTCGACGCGCAGGCGCATCCGGCCGTAGAAGCGGTTACCCGGCGCGGCGAAGTCGTCGACCCGCAGGAAGGCGCGTCCGTTGTCGACCGTGTGGACGTGCAGCACCTGGTTGCCACGGCGGGCGCGCTCGACGGTGAGCGTGCCGTGGCGGGTGTCGACGCCCCACTTCAGCGTGCTGGGCCCGCCGGGCGGCAGCCGCTCGAAGTCCTCACAGAAGAGCACGCCCCGGGGGCACGGGCGCGGGGCGGCACCGGACGCGCCGGCCGGAACGCTGCCGGCGGCGGTGCCGAGGATCAGGGCGGCGCCGAGCACCGCGAGGAAACTACGCATGTCGTCCTCCATGGGTTGACGGCCGGTCGCGCACCCGGGCCCGGAGCCGGTGGCTCCGGGCCCGGTAGGCGTCCCGGCACGGGGCGCTGGTGCCTGTCGTCGGTCAGGGGCTGGTGCAGGAGAGGTTGCCGGGCGCCGCGTTGCTGCTGCCGTTGACCAGGAAGCCGAAGGTGGTCGAGGCGTTCCCGCCGAGGGACCCGTTGTAGTCGGCGTTGCGGACGCTCACCGTCCCGCTGGTGCCGGTGTTGATGCCGTTCCAGATGTTGGCAAGGGTCTGCCCACCGGCAAGCGTCAGCCGTACGGTCCAGCCGTTGAGGGTGGCGGAGCCGTTGTTGGCCACGGTGACCTCGCCCTGGAAGCCGCCGCCCCAACTATTGACCATCCGGTACGTCGCGGTGCAGGCGCCCGGCGGGGTGCTGGTCGGTGGGGTACTGGTCGGCGGGGCGCTCGTGGGTGGGGTGCTGGTCGGCGGCGTGCTCGTCGGCGGGGTGGTGGTCGGCGGGGTGCTCGTGCCGGGCACGGTGGTGGAGGCGGCGTTGAGCGCGTTGAGGACCGCCGTGTACGCCGCCTTGGGGTTGCTGTTGCGGTCGAACAGCAGCGGGTTCTCGTTGCCGCGCCACGAGTCGCTGTCCCGGATGCCCCATGTGGTGATGCCGACGCAACGGGGGACGCTCGCGCAGGCCTGGGCCATGCCCTGGTACTGGCTGGTCGAGGCGTTGGTGACGTCGGCCTCGGTCAAGGCCACGTCCACGTCGAGGGCGGCGAAGCTCGACAGCGTCTGCTGGAAGTTGCCCGGCAACGAGCTGCCGCCGGTGAAGTGGGTCTGGAGTCCGACGCAGTCGATCGGGACGCCACGGGCCTTGAAGTCCTTGATCATGTTGTAGACGCCCTGCGTCTTGCCGTACGTCCAGTTCTCGATGTTGTAGTCGTTGTAGCAGAGCTTCACGCTCGGGTCGGCGGCGCGCGCGGTCCGGAACGCCACCTCGATCCAGTCGTTCCCGGTGGACTGCAGGTTCGACGACCGCCGGCTGCCGTTCTCGGCGAACGCCTCGTTCACCACGTCCCAGTAGGCCAGCTTGCCCTTGTAGTGGGCCATCACGCCGTTGATGTGGTCGATCATCGCGGTCCGCAGGGCGCTGCCGCTGAGGCTGCCCCAGAACCTCGGCTGCTGGGCGTGCCAGGCCAGGGTGTGACCACGGACCCGCATGCCGTGCTGGACGGCCCAGTTGTAGATCGCGTCACCGGCGCGGAAGTCGAACTGACCCCGGTTGGGCTCGGTCGCGTCGGGCTTCATCTCGTTGACGGCGGTCATCATGTCGAACTCGCGGTTCGCGATGGTCAGGAAGCCCGAGTCGTTGAGCCGGTCTCCCCCCATGGCGGCCCCGAAGTACCTGCCACTGCGTTCGGCGGCGGCCTTCAGCGTGGTCCCGGGCGGTCCGCTGAGGTCGGCGCTGGCGAAGGTCGCCACGGCCATCGAGGACACGGTGATCGCCAGCGCGCAGGCTCCGCCCAGAAGCAGCCTGGTGGCGGCCCTGGTGCGGCGTTTCGGTCGAGCGGGTACGTCGTTCATCTGTGCTTTCTCCTCGGTGTTCTGTCCGGCCCGCTGTCGCTGGACCGGCAGGCCGCAGGGGACGCCGAGCCGGCGTCAGCCGGCCGCGCCCGAATCGGTGGCCACCGGCCGGCTACCCGGTCCGTCCGGTGGATGGCGAGCACTCCGCGTGGTACGCCCGGGCGGAGTGACGCTGCCCTGTCGCGATGCTATATCGAATCAATTCGATCTGCGACGGGTGTCCCCGATCCCGCGACGACCGCCTGGTCCCGCCACCGCCGCCGGGGCGGTTCGCCCGGTCCGGCCCGCGACACCATCGCACGCGCGCCGGTCGCTGTGTCGCGGCCAGCACGGCGGCCTCCGACGCAGACAGGTCGGCGGCGAACTGGCCGTGGAACGCGCGTCCGTCCGGTTCGCCGGGTCGGTCCGGCCGAGCGCCGTCCGCGCCGGATCGTCTGCCCTGCCTCTGGGCGTCGGCCGTGTCGTCACCCATGACCTGACAGGCCACCGGATCGTGACAGCCCGCTAGCCTGAGCCGAGCGACCTTGGGGGTTCGGGTGACTGATCTGGACGAGGCGGCGTCGATCTTCCAGGGCGTGCGTCGGCGCCTGTTCGGGATCGCCTACCGGATGCTCGGCAGCGCCGGCGAGGCCGAGGATCTGGTGCAGGAGGTCTGGCTGCGCTGGCAGGCGACCGACCGCAGCGTGGTGGAGCACCCGGGCGCCTTCCTGGCCACGACGGCGACCCGGCTGGCCATCAACGAGTTGCAGTCGGCGCGGGTCCGTCGGGAGACGTACATCGGACCCTGGCTGCCGGAGCCGGTGGACACCAGCGCCGACCCGTTCCTGGGCGCCGAGCGCGGGGAGGCGCTGGAACTCGCGGTGCTGATGCTGATGGAGCGCCTCACCCCGCACGAGCGGGCCGCGTACGTGCTGCGGGAGGCGTTCGACTATCCCTATCCGCAGATCGCCGAGATCCTGCAGTCGACCGAACCGGCCGTCCGTCAGCTGGTCAGCCGGGCCCGCCGGCATATCGCCGAGGAGCGGAGGATCCCGGTTTCGCCGACCGCCCAGCGGCAGCTGCTGGGGACCTTCCTGGAGGCCGCCCGCAGCGGTGACCTGGCGGCGCTCGAACGGCTGTTTGCGGCCGACGCGACGAGCGTCTCCGACGGCAACGGCGCGCGGCGGGTCGCCCGCAAGGTCATCTCCGGCGGGGATCGGGTGGCGCGGTTCGTCGTCACGGTGTCGTCCTGGTTCTGGACGGGCGTGGAGGTCCGGTGGACGGACGCGAACGGACAGACCGGCGCCGTCCTGAGCCGGGACGGGACGCCGTTCGGCGTGATCACGGTCAGCGCGTCCGAGGCCGGCATCGAACGGCTGCTGTGGATGATGAATCCCGACAAGCTGACCGCTGTCACATCTGCGCCGCCCGCCCGGCCGTAGCGGTGCGGATCCGGGGACTGGGGGCGCGCGGAATGCGGACGATGCTGATCGTCGGCGGGGGCGCGGCGGGCGCGTCGTCAGGCGATGTCGGACGCGCATGACGACGCCGTACGCCGGCTCGCCGCCGCCTGCCGCGACGGTGCCGTCGCGGCGATCGGGGCCGCCCTCCATCCGGACGCCGTGGCGGTGTGCGACGGCGGCGGCCGGGTGCCGGCTCCGGCCGGCCCGCGGCACGGCGCCGCCGAGGTGGCCCGGCTGCTGCGCGCCCTCCTGCCCGGCACGCAGGTGACGGTCGAGAGCGTCAACGGGCGGGCCGGCCTGGCCCTTCGCCAGGCCGGCACCGCCGTGGCCGTGATCGCCGTCAGCCGGACGGAGGACGCCGCCGCGGTCCTGTGGGTCGTCGTGAACCCGGCGAAACTGCGCGGCTGGCACCGTCCCTGAACCCCGGTCCGGCGGTGCCCGCGCGGGCTCGTGGCCACGTCATCGGTCCCGTGCCAGCTCGGCGAGCGCAGCCGGGCTCCCGGTCGGGGCGACCTCCAGGAACGCCGCCAGCAGCCGCAGTTGATCCGCGGCGGAGGCCGGCCGGCCCAGGCCGACGGTCAGCCGGGTGCCGAGCAGCAGCAGCGCCGCCCGCAGTTCGTCGGCGCGCTCCACCGTCGCCGCCGGGTCCTCGCCGTGGCCCGGCGGCTCGACCGGCAACCCCGCCGGGCTGCGGTGGCGGCGTACGCGGTCTGGATCGCGTTGATGGCCTGCTTCTGCTGACGTGACAACTTCGTCCCCGCGGCGGCTGTTGGTCGCCGCGGGGACATTTAGCCGGAATGCTTAAGACATGCGCACTCGCATCATCGCGATCGTCGTAGCCAGCCTGCTCGCCGTGCAGGGTTGTGCTGCCGGGCATCCCGCCCCCGCCAGGCATCCGCCGACCACGGGCCACCCCGTGGTGTTGGACGCGCGTATACCCGGCTGGGAGACCTCCGCCTGGTTGGCCGAGGGCGCGTTCTGTGTACGCGCGGCCCGCGCCGGAGGACCGCGCCCGGCCCGCTGGAGGCGTTGTCCGTGCCGGAGCACGGCCTGCCGCGGCGTGCGGCGTCGGCCCTAGCGGGCCAGCCAGTCCCGGTAGGTGGTGGTGGCCAGGACGGCGTCGCGCGGGGCGATCAGGACGTCACCGGGCACCGCGCCGAACATGCCCGCGGCGCCGTCGGTGACGACGGTACGGGGGTCGCCCTTGGCCGCCAGGGTGATCCGGCCGAGTTCGTCGAGCGGGAAGACCTCCGGGCCGGCCACGTTACGGACGCCGTTCAGCGGCTGCCCCACGGCGACCTCGGCCACCGCCCGCGCCACGTCGGCCGAGGCCATCGGTTGCACCGGGGTGCCGGGCAGTCGTACCGTCTCTCCCTCGGTGGTCATGGCCAGGATCGAGTCGACGAACTCGAAGAACTGGGTGGCGCGGACGATGGAGTACGGCACCGGGCCGGCCTTGAGCAGGTCCTCCTGCAGGACCTTGGCGCGGTAGTAGGCAAGGTCCGGCACCTGGTCGACCCCGACGATGGAGAGGACCGCCGCGTGCCCGACGCCCTCGCGGTCGGCGGCGGCGAGCAGGTTGTCCATGGTCCTCCGGAAGAACGTGGCCGATGCCTCGTCGAAGGTGGGCGAGTTCGTCAGGTTGAGCACGACGTCGGCGCCCTTCAGCCCGGCGTCGAGGCCGTCGCCGGTGAACAGGTCCACCCCGTTGGACGGCGACAGTGGCGCCGCCTCGTGCCCCCCGTCCCGCAGGATCCGTACGACCTGCGAGCCGATGAGCCCGGTGCCACCCAGTACGGCGATCTTCATGTCTCACACCTCGTGTCTCGGTCGGACCGTCGGGCGTTCGCCCGGCTACACCCGCAATGACCGGACAGCGCCGCCGATCGTGACGGCTTCACCGCGGGTGGTGTCCCGGATCACTCGCCGCCAGCCGGTGGGTGCCCGATCCGGACGCCCAGCAGCGCGACGTCGTCCGCGCGCTGGAGCTGCAGCCCTCCGACGGCGTCCGTGAGCAGACCGTCGAGACCGTGGCGTCGCTGCGCGTCCGGGTGACGCCCGGTCCGCCGGCCCGCACCCTAGGACGGTGGGCGGCGTCCCCACGCCGAGATCAGTGGCGCGAGCGTCAGGTCGAGTTCGCCGGCGTCCACGGCGGCCAGGTGCGCGTCGATCTCGGCGTCGTCGGCCAGCCCGGCGGCGAGCAGGTCGGCGCGGACCATGCGCACCGTCGCGGCCTCCAGCCGGTCGCAGGCCACCCCGCCGACCGGGAAGCACCCGGCCGCCGCGACGTCGACCAGGCCCGCCGCGCGCAACGCCCGGGGCAGCGTCCGGCCGAAGCGCAGGTCGGCGCCGCGGCGGGTCATCAGCTCCCGGACCGCGCGCCGTAACCGGTTGGCGCGCCGCTGCGCCGGGCCGACCTCGTCGAGGCAGGCCAGCGGCTGAAGCTCGGTGTCGGCGTCCTCCACCAGCAGCCAGCCGCCGGGCCGCAGCGCCGCCGCCATCGTCGCCAACGCGCGGGCCCGGTCGGGCACGTGGACGAGGACGAGCCGCGCATGGACCAGGTCGAACGTGCCGGGCTGCGGCGGCGGGTCCGCGACGACGTCATGTCGGCGCACCTCGTACCCGCCGTGCGGGTCCAACCAGGCCGGATTGATGTCGGTGGCCAGCACGTGGCCGGTCGGCCCGACGGCCGTGGCGAGCGCCTCGGGAATGCTGGGGCCGCCGGCGCCGATCTCCCAGCAGCGCCAGCCCGGCCGCGCGCCGAGCCGGTCGACGTGCCCCCGTGTGACGCCGTCGAACAGCTCGGCCAGCCAGGTGAACCGTTCGCCCGCCTCCGCCCGGGCGTTGTCGAGCAGGTAGCGGTGATCCGCGGTCGGGTCCGGCCCGGGGTCGACGCCGGGCTGCGATGAACTCATGACCGCATTCTCGCGCCGACCGCCGCGGCGAGGGGAACTGCGGGCCGGCTACCCCTCGCACACCCGCGGGCATGTTCGATAGCATCGAACATCTCGGGCGGGCTCCCCCGCCACGGCGACAGGAGGTCCACGTGCGGTCCATGGACACCCGGCCGCAGCCGGCCGGCGCCGGTGGCGCCGTGGACGAGAGCACCCCGGCCGGCGTGGTCGGGGCCCGGATCCGGCGCTACCGCAAGGAGCGCGGGCTCACCCTGCGTGGCCTCGCCTCCCGCGCCGGCCTGTCGATCGGTTTCCTGTCCCAGGTCGAGCGCGGGATCTCCTCGATCGGTCTGACCGCGCTCGGCAGCGTCGCCAAGGCGCTGGACCGTTCGGTGGCCGACTTCTTCGACGCCGGCACCGGCGCGTCGGACAGCAACGTCTCCCCGCTCCCCCGGCACTTCACGCTCACCAGGGCGGAAACGTCTGCCACGCAGTACGTGTCGGGGCAGCAGACCTATCGCATGCTCTCCGACCGGGGGCCGGACCTGGTGCTGGAGCCGATGCTCGTGCACATCGCGCCGGGCGGGCGGCGGGAGAACGCGTACGGCCACCGGGGGGAGGAGTTCGCCTACGTCATCTCCGGTGAGCTGCTCTACGAGGTGGAGGGCGTGGAGCACCGGCTGCGCCCGGGCGACAGCGTGCACCTGCGCTCGTCGGTGCCGCACCAGATGTACAACGACACCGACTCGGTGACCACGGTGGTCTCGGTGGTCACGCCCCGCCTGTTCTGAGGTCACCACCGGGCACCACGAATCGCCCTCCGATTTCACGTAGGTGAACACGAAGGGCGATTCGGTACGGGGCGCGGCGTCAACGACCCAGGTGGGCGTCCACGGCGGCCATCGTGTCCTGCCAGATGTCCGCGCCGCTGTCGATGACGGCGAAGTGGTCCCCCGGCTGTTCGAGATGCCGGACGTCGTCGCCCGCGTCGGCCGCCGCCACCGCGTAGCGACGGTTCGCGTCGACCAGGTCGGGGCTGTCCGCGGTCCCCTGCACGAGGAGGGTGGGCACGCCGGCCGGCAGCCGCAGCATCGGGTCGCTCTCGGCGTACCGCCGGGGGGCCGTCGCCGGGGAGCCGCCCAGGGCCGCGGCGATCGCGCCGTCGCCGAGGTAACGCCGCTCGCCCTCGGTGAGGTCGAGCACCCCGGCCAGCGACACCGCCAGGGCCACACGTGGCCCGCCCGCGCGGCCGGCGAGGTCCGCCGCGGCCCGCAGGGCGAGCTGCCCGCCGGCCGAGTGGCCCAGGACCACGATCCGATCCAGGTCCAGCGGCCGGTCGGCGGCGAGGCCGCGCAGCGCGGTGAGGCCGGCCTCGACGTCCTGCGTGGTGGCGTCCCAGCCGTGCCGGTCCGGGCGGCGGTACTCCACGTTCCAGGAGGCGTAACCGCGGTCGGCCAGGTCGACGGCGAGGGCGTCCATCAGGTCCGCGCCCCAGACCGACCGCCAGAAGCCGCCGTGCAGCAGCACCGCGACCGGCGCGGGCACGTCGTGCGGGACCGGCAGCCGCAGGTCACCCCACTGCTCCGGATGGGACCCGTAGGCGACCCGGGTGGCGGGCGCGCGGAAGCGGTGCACGGCGTGCCGGACCGCCCACACCACGCCCCACAGTCCCCGACCGGCCAGGTGGGCCGCGCCGGGCACCGGCGGCTCGACGGTGAGGTCGTACCAGACCGCCTGCGGCGGCTGCGCGCCGATCAACGCGCGGACCGGCGGGGTGGGACCGGGCAGCACCACCACCGGCCGGTCCGACGCGGCCAGCAGCGACCGCAGCTCATCGGCCGAGGCGGCGGTCACGACCTCGCCGGTGACGTCCAGTTCGGCGCAGGCGCCGGCGACGAGCGACGCCAGCAGCGCGGTGTCGGCCACCAGGCCGGGGCCGACGACGACGGTGAGCGGCATCGGGCTCACCTGCGCAGCAGGGGCAGGACGGCGGAGCCGAGCAGGTCCACCCCGCGCTCGTCGGTCAGTCCGTGCGGCGTGCCGAACTCGACCCGGCGGACGCCGGCGTCGATGAGCGCCTGTGCCTGCGCGGCCACCTGTTCCGGGGTGCCGGAGAAGGCGAACCGGTCCAGCACGTCGTCCGGGATCGACCGGCCGGCCGCCGCGTGCTCGCCCGCGTCGACCAGGTCGCCGACCCGCTTCACCAGGTCGTCGGGGAGCGCCACGGTCGGGTCCAGCTCCGCCACGACCGCCAGGTACATCGCCACCTCGGTGCGAGCCTTCGCCCGGGCCGCCTCGCCGTCGGTGTCGACCACGGTCACCGCGCCGAGCACGATGCCGACGTCGGCGACGTCCCGCCCGACCTTCTCCGCGCCGGCCCGGAGCCGCTCGCGGATCACCGGCACCATGTCGGGGTTGGCGCTGCCGCCCACCTTGATCTCGTCGGCGATCCGGCCGGCCAGGGCCGCGCCCTGCGGGCCCCACGCGCCGAGCAGCAGCGGCGGGTCGGGCCGGTGCACGGCGTAGCGCAGGGCGGTGCCGGCCGCCAGCGAGAAGACCCGGCCGTCGAAGCCGCTCCGGTCGCCGCGCAGCAGGCGGCGGACGACCTCGACGGCCTCCTCGATCGTGGTAAGCGGTCGCGGCTGCGGCAGGCCGACCGCACCGAGCCAGGTCCCCCGGGCCAGCCCCAGGTAGGCCCGCCCGTGCGAGGCCAGGTCCAGGGCGGCGAGCTGACCGGCGATCTCGTACGGGGCCATCGAGTACGGGTTCAGGCAGGCCGTGCCGAGGCGTACCCGGTCGGTGGCCTGGGCCATCTCCAGCAGCGGGAAGATCGGCGGCTGGTACATCAGGTCGCCGAAAACGGTGAGCACGTCGAAGCCGTGCGACTCGGCGGCGCGGGCCAGCCGGGCGTAGGCGCCGGCGGGCTTGTCGCTCTGCAGGCCGAGTCCGATCTCGACGGTCACGTCAGCTCCGCCGAGTCCATTCGTCGCCGGCACGTCCGTTCCACCTTCATGACCAGCCGCTCCTCCGGGTCGGGGCAGATGAAGTGGGAATCCTGGTCCAGCCAGTCCCCCGGCGCCAGGTCCCGCTGCTTCGCGGCGAGGAAGGGCAGCACCGACGCGAGCGCGTACACGCAGAAGTGCTTTCCCTCGGGGATCCGCAGGTGGGCGCTGTTGGTCAGGTCGAAGTGGTCGCCGACGGCCATGCCGCACACCGACCGGCCCTCGATCCGGTCGACTGTCACCCGCAGGTCGTAGATCTCCATGTCGCCGTCCGCGTTGTCGCTCACGGCCCCTCCCCTTCGTCGATCCGCACGATGATCTTGCCGGTGGTCCGGCGTTCGGCCAGTTCGGTGAGCGCCGCGGGCGCCTCGTCCAGCGACACCACGCGGCTGACCGGCGGCCGGACCGCGCCGGAGGCGCACATGTCGAACAACTCCTGGTAGGCGGACTCGACCGCGGACGGCCGCTGCCACGGATACTGCGACCCCCAGGAGAGGCCGACGAGCGTCGCGTTCGCCGCCATCAGCCGCAGCGGATCGACGGCCGGCGGCGCGCCGCCGGCCGCGCCGACCGCGACGAGGCGACCCTCGAAGGCGAGGCAGTCCCAGGAACGGGCGAACACGTCGCCGCCCACCGGGTCCACCACGACGTCCACGCCCCGGCCGGCGGTGGCCTCCCGCACGGCGGCCACGAACTCCCCGGCCGTGTAGTCGATCGCCACCTCGGCGCCGTGGTCGCGGCAGATCGCCGTCTTGGCCGGACCGCCGGCGGTGGCGAGGACCCGGGCGCCGCGCGCGACCGCGAGCTGGGTGGCGGCGATGCCGACACCGCCCGCGCCGGCGTGCACCAGGACGCTCTGCCCGGCGGTGACGCCGGCTCGTTCCAGCGCGAACCACGCCGTCTGGTAGGTGACCGGCAGCGCCGCCGCGGTCACCGGGTCGACGGTGGACGGTCGCGGCACCACCACGGCGGCGTCCACCGTGACCGTGGTGCCGAGCGCGCCGCGCGGCAGCGCCGGGCACGCCAGCACCTCCTGGCCCAGCAGGTGCTCGGCCCCGGCGCCGGCGGCGACGACCCGCCCGGCCACCTCCACGCCTGGCGTCATCGGCGGGTCCGGCCGCACCGGATACTCACCCCGGCACAGCATCACGTCGAGGAAGTTCAGGCCCACCGTCCGCACGGCGAGCCGCACCTCGCCGGGGCCGGGCGGCGGGTCGTCGGGCAGGTCGGCGACCGACAGCACGTCCGCCGGCTCGCCGGTGCGCCGCGCGACCAGTCGGCGGATCATGCCGCACCCACCGGGTCCCGCACCAGCTCGGCGTGGTGGTGCACGATCACCCAGCGGCCGTCGATCCGGCGCACCACGTCGGTGACCCGGGTCAGCTCCGGCTCGTCGTCCGGCCCGAGCTGCGAGACCAGCACGTACCTGGCGACGCCGGATTCGCCCCAGACGTCGATGCGCTTGTCCCGCGCGGCGAGCACCGCCAGCCGGGGCCGCTGACCCGCGGCGTCCCGCCGCGCGCGGTAGTCGTCCAGTTCGGCTCGGGTCCGCAGCGGCCCCGGCAGGTGCGTCTCCCAGGTGGTCACCTCGGGATGCAGGTGCGCGTCGAACCGCTCCCGGTCCCCGGCGAGGAACGCGGCGTACATGTCATCGATGCCGGCGGCGATCTCCGCCGCGCCCGCCTCCGCGAACGTCATCGCGTCTCCTCCTGGTTGCGGTCGTCGCGGGCGATCTGCCCGCCCTTCATCACCCACCGCACGTCGCGGAACGCCGAGGTGTCGGCAAGCGGGTCGGCGTCCGTCGCGATCAGGTCGGCCAGCTTGCCGGCCTCGACCGTGCCGAGGTCGGACTCCGCGCCGAGCCACCGGATCGGGCCGAGCGTGCCGGCGTGCAGCGCCCGGGCGGCGCCGATCCGCTCGGCCATGAACTCCAGCTCCCGGATCGAGGCGGTGGTGCCCTCGAACTGCCAGAACGGGGGCATGTCGCTGCCGAGCAGCACCTCCACCCCGGCGGCGACGGCCAGGTCGAAGCTCTCCAGGTGGCGGGGGCCGGCGCCGAGCGAACGGCACTGCATCCACTCCGGCACGCCCAGCTCGTCGAAGAACTCCTTGCAGCGGGTCACCAGCAGCGTCGGTACGAGCGCGGTGCCCCGCTCGGCCATCCGCGCCGCGACCTGCGGGGTGAGCTGGTAGCCGTGCTCCACGCAGTCCAGCCCCAGCTCCACCGCTGCGCCGATCACCTCGGCCGGCCCGGCGTGCGCGGTCACCTTGCGGCCCCACGCGTGCGCGGTCTCGATCACCGCGGTCATCTCGTCGGCGAAGAGCTGCGGCGTATGGATGCTCTCGTGCTCGCCGGCGATGCCACCCGAGATCATCACCTTGATCAGGTCGGCGCCGGCCTTGATCTGACTGCGGACACCCTGGCGGAACCCCACCGGGCCGTCGCACTCAAGCGTGTCGTTGCTCTCGTGGCCGTGCCCGCCGGTGCAGACGAGCGCCCGGCCGGCGGTGTGGATACGCGGGCCCGGGGTGCGGCCGGCGGTGATCGCCCGTCGCAACGCGAAGTCGGCGTGGTCCTTCTCCGCCACGCAACGCACCGTGGTCACGCCGGAGTGCAGCGTGCGCCGCGCCCCGTCGGCCATGTAGTGGGCCAGGTCGTACGGACCCATCCCCTTGACGTTGTCGCCGCCCGCGCCGGGCAGCGACAACGAGAAGTGGGTGTGCATGTTGACCAGGCCGGGCGTCAGGTACGCGCCGTCGAGGTCCACCTCGGTCAGCCGGCCGGCGGTCCGCGCCTCGGCGGCCACCTCGGCGTACGGCCCGACGGCGGCGATCCGGTCGCCGCGGACCCACACCCCGGCCCCGGTCACGGGCCCCATGCCGGTCACCACGCGGGCGTCGAGCACGGTGCAGTTGCCGAGCAGCAGGCTCGACGGTTCGGGAGAATAGGCGGCACTCACGCGATCACTCCATAGACGTCTCGGGCGGCCCGCGGGGAGACGTAGCCCTCGGCCACGTCCCGCCGTACCGCCTCCGGATCCCTCGACCCCGGGTCGCCGTGCCCGCCGCCACCGGCGGTCAGCACCGTCACCCGGTCCCCCACCGCCACCGGCGTCCGTTTGGTGCTCACCCGGTGCTCCCGGTCCGTACCGGGGAAGACGATCACCTGGTTCGGCTCCGGCTGCGCGCCGCCGGCCAGCGCCCACGGCGCGCTCTTCGTCTTCTTGATCACCATCAGGAACTCGCCCGGCGTCACGAACCGGATGTCCCGCCGCAGGCCGCAACCACCCCGGAACCGGCCGGCGCCACCGGAGTCGGTGCGGATCTCCACCCGCTCGAAGAACATCCCCGTCTTCGCCTCCAGCACCTCGACGGGCGTGTTGCGCGCCTGGGTCTGACACAGGTGGTTCGCCGGTCCGATCCCGTCGTGCCCGGGCGTGCCGCCCCACCCGACCGGGTCGTTGTTGCTGACCGCGAACATCTGCCCGGTGTCCGGGTGCCGGCCGACCATCATGAACCCGGGCACGTCGCCGCCGGAGGAGGCGGGCAGCAGGTCCGGCATGCCCTGCGCCAGCGCCTTGAGGATCAGCTCCACCGCGACCGTGCCGGTCCACTGGGTGAACGTGGCGGCCGGATATTCCGCGTGGAACAGCGAGCCGGGTTCGGCGCGTACCCGCAGCGGCGCGAAGTGCCCGGCGTTCGTCTGCTCGTGCGGCGTGGTGACGCCCTTGAACGCGACCCGGCAGGTGGCGATGGTGGCGCCCAGCGGCAGGTTCACCGGCCCGGGCACCGCCGGCGACGAGCCGGCGAAGTCCACGGTGAACTCGCCGTCGGCGACGGTGACGGTGACCCGCATCCGGATCGGGTCGTCGGAGACGCCGTCGTCGTCGAGCCAGTCCTCGGCGGTCCAGGTGCCCTGCGGCAGCGCGGCCACCGCCTCGGTGGCGCGTTCGGCGGCGACGTCGATCACCCGGTCGACCACCGCGTCCACCACGGCCGGGCCGTAGTCGCGGTACAGCTCGGTGATCCGCCGCTCACCGGTGCGCAGCGCGGCGATCTGCGCGTTGAGGTCGCCGATGACGAGGGCCGGCATCCGCGAGTTGAACCGGATCAGCTCGTGGATCTCGGGCACCGGCTCGCCCCGGGCGTACACCTTCGTGCCGGGGAAGACGATCCCCTCCTGGTGCATGTCGGTGGAGTCGAGCACGTAACCGGGATCCTTGGCGCCCAGGTCCATCCAGTGCGCGCGGATGCAGAGGAAGCCGATCAGCTCCTCGCTGCCGGGCAGCACGACCGGCGCGAACATGGTCGCGTCGTAGGTGTGCGCCGCGTTCCAGTACGGGTAGTTGAGCAGCACCACGTCGCCCCGGTGCAGGTTCTCCCGGCCCACGTACTCCACGCCCCGGCGCAGCGAGTAGTCGTTGGCGCCGAGGAAACGGGACAACCCGGTCGACTCCGCGACCAGCCGCAGGTGCCGGTCGTAGACGGAGATGCCGAAGTCGTACACCTCGTAGATGACCGGGTTGAACGCGGTGCGCACCAGCGCGGCGCGCATCTCCTCGGCCGCCGAGACCAGGTGGCTGCGGACGACCTCGACGGTCGCCCCGTCGACCGTCGGCTCACCCATCGACGTCCACCCCGTACACGTCCCGGGCCGCCTCCGGCGAGACGTAGCCCTCGGCCACGTCCCGCCGTACCGCCTCCGGGTCGCGGCTGCGCACGTCGCCGTGCCCACCGCCACCGGCGGTCAGCAACGTCACCCGGTCCCCCACCGCGACCGTGGTGCGCTTGGTGCTCACCCGGTGTTCGCGGTCGGTGCCCGGGAACACCACCACCTGGTTCGGCTCCGGCTGCGCGCCGCCGGCCAGCGCCCACGGCGCGCTCTTCGTCTTTTTGATCACCGTGAGGAACTCGCCAGGCGTCACGAACCGGATGTCCCGCCGCAGCCCGCACCCGCCCCGGAACCGGCCCGCGCCGCCGGAGTCGGTGCGGATCTCCCAGCGCTCGAAGAACATCCCCGTCTTGGCCTCCATCACCTCGATCGGGGTGCCCCGGCCGGTGCTGCCGGAGACGTGGGTGGCGGCGTCCATCCCGTCGTGCCGCGCGGTGCCACCCCAGCCCACCAGGTCGTTGTTGCTGACCGCGAACATCTGCCCGGTGTCCGGGTGCAGGCCGACCATCATGAACCCGGGCACGTCGCCGCCGGAGGAGGCGGGCAGCAGGTCCGGCATGCCCTGCGCCAACGCCTTGAGGATCAGCTCCACCGCGACGATGCCGGTCCACAGCGTGAACGTGGGCTGCGGGTAGACGGCGTGGAACAGGCTGCCCGGCTCGGCCCGCACCTCCAGCGGCGCGACCGTGCCGGCGTTCGACGGCTCGTCGCGCGAGGTGAGCGACTTCAGCACCACCTTGCAGATCGCCTCGGTCGCGCCGAACGGCATGTTGATCGGCCCGCGGGTGGCGGCGGCCGAGCCGGCGAAGTCGACCACGAAGCGCCCGTCGGCGATGGTCACGGTGACGCGCATCTTCACCGGGTCGTCGGTGATGCCGTCGTCGTCCACCCAGTCCTCGGCGGTCCAGGTGCCCTGCGGCAGGGTCGCCAGCGCCGCGCGGGCCCGGCTCTCCCCGTCGGCGATGATGCGGTCGATCGCCTGGTCGACGCTGTCCCGGCCGAACTTCTCGACGATCTCCAACATCCGGCGCTCGCCGGTACGCAGCGCGGCGATCTGCGCGTGCAGGTCACCGAGCACCGCGTCGGGCATCCGCGAGTTGAACCGGATCAGCTCCTGGATCTCCCGCACCGGCCGACCCCGGGAGACGACCTTGGTGCCCGGGAAGATCAGCCCCTCCTGGTGCATGTCGGTCGAGTCGAGCACGTAGCCGGGATCCTTGGCGCCCAGGTCCATCCAGTGCGCGCGCACGCAGAGGAAGCCGACCAGGTCGCCGTCCGCGTCCGGGTGCGCCGGGTCGGGCCGGAACACCGGGGCGAACAGCGTCGCGTCGTACGCGTGCGCCGCGTTCCAGTACGGGTAGTTGAGCAGCACCACGTCGCCCCGGTGCAGGTTCTCCCGGCCCACGTACTCCACGCCCTTGCGCAGCGAGAAGTCGTTCGCGCCGAGGAAGAACGTCAGCCCGGTGGCCTCGGCGACCAGCCGCAGGTCGGCGTCGTACATCGACAGGCCGAAGTCGTGCACCTCGTAGATGACCGGGTTGAACGAGGTCCGGATGAGGGTGGCCCGCATCTCCTCGGCCGCCGACAGCAGATAGCTGCGGACGACCTCGACCTGGGCTCCGTCCAGGGTGGTCATGCGGCCTCCTCCAGGGTGACGAGCAGGTAACCGTGGTCGTCGACGGTGACCCGCTGGCCGCTGGGCACCACCGTGGTGGAGGTGCCCTCGTCGATCAGCGCCGGCCCGCCGAAGGTGTCGCCCGGCTCCAGGCCGGCCCGGTCGTAGACCGCGAACGGCACCACCGCGTGCCGCCCGAAGTCGTAGGCGTCCCGGTGGGTCAGCAGCGCCTGCGACGGGTCGCCGTCCCCGCGCGGGCGGGTCGGCAACTCGGGCCGGTCGGTGCGGCCGATGCCGCGTACCCGCAGGTTGAGGATCTGCAACGGGTTGCCCATGGTGTGGCCGTACCGGGTGCGGTGCGTCTCGTCGAACGCGGCGCGGACCGCGTCGCGGTCCAGCTCGCGCCCGACGGTGACCATCAGGCTGTGTTCCTGGCCGAGGTAGCGCAGCTCGAACTGCCGCTCCAGCACCGCCTCGCCGGCCGGCACGCCCTGCGCCCCGAGCGACGCCACCGCCTCGGCCTCGACCGCCTTGAACAGCTGCTCCAGCTCCGCCAGGTCCGCGTCGTCGAGGGTGGCCATCACGGTACGGCTGAAGTCGTTGACGATGTCGGCGGAGAGCATGCCCCACGCGGAGAAGCCGGACGGCGCGAACGGCACGATCACCTCGCCGATGCCCATCTCCCGGGCCAGCAGCGGGGCCAGCAGCGGCCCGGCGCCGCCGAACGCGAGCAACGCGAACCGCCGGGGGTCGTGGCCCCGCTCGACGGTGATCTGCCGGACCGCGCCGACGGTGCGGGCCAGCAGCACGTCGAACACGCCTGCCGCCGCGTTCTCCACGCTCAGGCCGAGCGGCTCGGCGAGCTGCTCGGCGATGGCGGCGCGCGCCTCGGCGTCCCGCAGCCCCATGGTGCCGGCGAGGAACCGCTCCGGGTCGACGTAGCCGAGCACCACCGCCGCGTCGGTGACTGTCGGCTTCGTGCCGCCACGGCCGTAGCAGACCGGACCGGGGTCCGCGCCAGCGCTCTGCGGGCCGACCTTGAGCAGCCCGTGGTCGAGCCAGGCGATCGAGCCGCCGCCCGCGCCGATGGTCCGGATGTCGTAGGTGGGGATGAGCAGCGGGAAGTGCTCCAACTGCGCCTCGTACGCGGCCACCGGGCTGCCGCGCTCGATCACGCAGGCGTCGAGCGAGGTGCCGCCGATGTCGAACGTGAGCACGTTGTCCCGGCCCAGCTCGGAGGCGACGTAGGCGGCGCCGACGATGCCGCCGGCCGGGCCGGAGAGCACGGTGTGGGTGGGTGCGGTCTTGGCCACCGCGCTCGTCATCGAGCCACCGCCGGAGCGCATGATCAGGAAGCGTCCGGCGAAGCCGCGCCCGGCCAGCCCGGCCTCCAGCTCGTCCACGTACCGCTCGAAGATCGGCCGGATGTACGCCTCCAGCACGGTGGTGCTGGTCCGCTCGTACTCCCGGTACTCGCGCACGATGTCCGTCGACAGCGACAGGCTGACCTCGGGGAACTCCTCGTGGATGAGACGCGCCGCCGCCCGCTCGTGGCTCGGGTCGAGGAACGAGTGCAGGAAGCAGATGGCGATCGAGGTGACCTGCTGGTCCACCACGAGCGTGCGGGCGGCGGCCCGGACGCTCTCCGGGTCCAGCGGCTCCACCTCCTGGCCCCGGTGGTCGAGCCGGCCCCGCACGCCGGCGGTGAAGCGACGCCGCACCAGGCTCTCCGGCCGCTGGTACTGGAAGTCGTACATGTGCTCGGACGGCACGTTGCCGCGACCGATCAGGAAGATGTCCCGGAAACCCTCGTTGGTGATGATGCCGGTGCGACCGCCCCGGCGTTCCAGCACCGCGTTGAGCCCGAGCGTGGTGCCGTGGATGAACAGCTCCACCTCGGACAGGTCGGTGCCGAGCGCGGTGATCGCGGCGAGCACGCCGTCCGCGGGCCGGGCCGGGGTCGTCGCCGCCTTGCGGAAGCGGACCCGGTTGGTGCGCGTGTCGAGTTCCATGGCGTCCACGAACGTCCCGCCGATGTCGACGGCGAGCCGGATGGGGCGACGGGTCATGGCGTGAGGGCCTGCCTTCCGATGAGGGCGGGAAGCTCGGGTACGCGCCAGCAGGCGGCCCGGCTCTCGCCGTACGACTGAAGCTCCTGCCGCTCCGATCGGCACCTGTCGGTGACGAACGGGCACCGGGCCGCGAGCGGGCACCCGGTGGCGGCGTCGGCTTCCTCCAGGTCCTTGACCAGTTCCACGGCCCCGCCGTCGCCGGCCGTCCCGGCGAGCCGGGGGGCGCTGGTCAGCAGCGCCCGGGTGTACGGGTGCCGGGGCGTGTCGAAGACGACGTCCACCGGCCCCTCCTCGACGACCCGGCCGAGGTAGAGCACCACGACGCGGTCGGCGAATCCCCGCACGGTCGCCAGGTCGTGGGAGATGAACACCGAGGCGCGGTCCGCGTCGGCGGCCACGTCGGCGATCACGTCGAGGATCTGCGCCTGGACGGTGACGTCCAGGGCCGAGGTCGGCTCGTCGAAGACGATCAGGTCCGGCTCGCCGACCAGGGCCCGGGCGATGCCGATCCGCTGGGCCTGGCCGCCGGACAGCTCGTGCGGATACCGCTGGAGAATTGCGCGGTCCAGTTCCATCCGGTCCAGCACGGCGGCGACGCGCGCGGTGCGCTCCGCCGGGGACAGGCCCGCGGCGCGCAGCGGCTCGGCGATGGAGTCGCCGACGGTACGGCGCGGGCTCAGCGAGCCGATCGGGTCCTGGAACACGAGTTGGGCCCGGGTCCGCGCCCGGCGCAACGCCCGGCCGCGTGGCCGGGACCGGCCGGGTTGCTTGACCAGGGCCTGCCCGGCGACGGTGACCGTGCCGGATGTGGGCGCGACCAGGCCCATGACGAGCTTCGCGAGCGTGCTCTTGCCGCAGCCGCTCTCGCCCACCACGCCGAGCGTCTCGCCCGGGCCGAGCCGCAGCGTGACGCCGCGCAGCGCGTGGTGCCCGCCGGAGCCGAACCGGCTGCGGTAGACCACGTGCGCGTCCTCGATCTCCAGCACGGCGGGCTTGGGGTCCGGCCCGGCCGGCGCCCCGCCGGCCGGCGGCGGGACCGACCCCGACGGCTGGTCCGCGTCGAGCGGTCGGGTCTGCGGGTGGAAGCACGCGAGCGACCAGTCGCCGGCGGCGCCGGCGAGCGGCCGGGTGGCCGGACGCTCGGCCGAGCAGGTGCCGTCGGCGTGCGCGCAGCGGGCGACGAACGGGCAGTTCTCCGGCGGCCGGGTCAGCAGGGGCATGGCGCCGGGCGTGGCGACGACCGGTCGCCCGCCGACGTCCGGCACCGAGCGCAGCAGGGCCCGGGTGTACGGGTGCGCGGGCTCCCGCAGCACCTGCGCGGCCGGTCCGCTCTCCACCACCGTGCCGGCGTAGAGGACCACTACCCGGTCGCAGACCTCGGCGATCGAGGCGAGGTCGTGGGAGATCAGCAGCACGCCCCGGCCGTCGGCGTCCGCCGCCTGCCGGAACTGGCGCAGGATCTCCCGGGTCAACGTCACGTCCAGGCCGGTGGTCGGCTCGTCGGCGATCAGCAGGTCCGGGGCGCAGCCGGTGGCCAGCGAGATCATCACCCGCTGGGCCATGCCGCCGGACAGCTCGTGGGCGTACGCGTCGAGCCGCCGCCGCGCGCTGCGAATGCCGACCGACTCGAACAGCTCGCGCGCCGCCTCCCGGGCCCGGTCGCCGGACATCTCCTGGTGGGTGGCGAGCCGGTCGACGAGCTGCTTGCCTACGGTGCGGGTGGGGCTGAGCGCGCCGCGCGGGTTCTGGAAGCAGATCGCCGCCCCCCGCCCGCGGTGGGCGGCGAGCGCGGCGTCGTCCATGCGCAGCACGTCCGCGTCGCCGACGAGCACCCGGCCGGTGGCGTGCGAGCCGCCGGGCAGCAGCCCCACGACGGCACGGGCCACCATGCTCTTGCCGCCGCCGCTCTCGCCGACCAGGCCGACGACCTCGCCGGGGCGTACGGCGAAGGTCACGCCGCTGAGCGCGGCGACCTGCCGGCCGGGTCGCCGGATGGTCACGGAGAGGTTCTCGATCGACAGCATGGTCACCGCCGCTTCGCGTTGGCGCGGTCCTGCAGGCCTTCGCCGAGCAGGCTGAACCCGAGGACGCAGACGAACAGGGCCAGGCCGGGTGGGACCGAGGTCCACCACCGGCCGCCGACCACGTCCGCGGCGCCCAGGCTGATCATCGCGCCCCACTCCGCCTCGGGGATGTTCACGCCCAGGCCGAGGAAGGAGAGCCCGGCCAGGGTGAGCATCGCCCAGCCGCAGTTCAGTGGCGCGATCACCCGCACCGGGGTGAGGCTGTTGGGCAGCAGGTGCCGCCAGAGCACACCCACCGGTGACGCCCCGGAGGTGATCGCGGCGTCCACGAACGGCAGTTCCCGCAGCGACCGCACCTCGGCGCGGACCAGCCGGGCGTACGCCGGCGCGTTCACCGCCGCGATCGTGATGATCAGGTTGATCGTGCCGTTGCCGAGCAGGGCGGCCACCGCCAGCGCCAGGATGAACGTCGGGAACGACTGGAAGATGTCGACCACCCGCATCAGCACGTCGTCGAGCCAGCCGCCGACGTAGCCGGCGACCAGGCCGAGCAGGGTGCCCACCACCACCGCGAGCGCGACCGCGGCCAGCGCGATGCCCAGGTCGAGCCGGGCGGCGTAGAGCATCCGGCTCCAGACGTCCATGCCGTTGCCGTCGGTGCCGAGCAGGTGGCCGCCGCCCGGGGCGACCAGGGTGTTCGCCGGGTCGATCTCGGTCTCGCCCCAGGTGCTGAGCAGCGGCGCGAACACCGCCACCACCGCGACCACCGCGAGGATGGTCGCCCCGACGATGATCATGCGGCGGGCGAACCGGCTGTCCCGCTCACCGCCGGCGACGACCGTCGGCGCGGCTGCGGCGCCGTCCGCGACGGTGCGCGACTCGGCCATCAGAGCCTCACTCTCGGATCGAGGATCGCGTGGACCACGTCGGCGACGAGGAACACCAGCACGTAGCACAACGCGATGACCAGCACCGACGCCTGCACCACCGGGTAGTCCCGGTAGAGCAGGCCGCGCAGGGCCCACTGGCCGAAGCCCTGCCACGAGAACACGTACTCGACGAGCACGGTGGAGCCGATCGCCGTGCCGAAGACCAACGCCGCGAGCGACGGCAGCCGGACCAGCGTCGCCCGCAGCAGGTAGCCGCGGTGCAGCGTCCGGTCGCGCAGCCCGTGCGCCTTCGCCGCGGTGTACGACTCGGAGTGCAGCACCTCCAGCGCGGAGGCGCGGACGCTGCGCAGCAACGGCGCGACCACACCGACGACGAGGGTGAGCACCGGCAGCACCAGGTACGCCGCGGCGGAGGCGATCGCCGGCCCGTTGGCGGTGAGTACGGCGTCGACCAGATCCGCCCCGGTGAGCGGGGTGAGGCCGGTGTCCGGGTCGACCCGCCCGCTCGGTGCCGGGAACCAGCCGAGGACGCTGTAACCGACGAGCACCAGCACCAGGCCGAGCCAGAACTCCGGGACGGAGTTGCCGGCCAGGGCGAACATCCGGACGCTGTGGTCGCCGACCCGGTTGGCCCGCTTCGCCGACCAGATCCCCAGCACGGTGGCCACCACGAGCGCGATGGTCACCGAGATGACGACGAGTTCCAGGGTCGGCCCCACCCGCAGCGCCATCTCCGAACCCACCGAGCCGCCGCTCTGGATCGAGGTGCCGAAGTCACCGGTGAGCAGTCCCCGGAGGTAGTCCAGGAACTGCTGCCACAGGGACTGGTCCAGCCCGAAGCGGGCGCGGGCCGCGGCGGCGTCCTCCTCGGTGGCGTTCTGCCCGAGGATGCTGCGGACCGGGTCGCCGGGCAGCACCCGGACCAGGAGGAACGCCAGGACGACCACGCCGAGCAGAACGGGGATCAGCTGGAGTAGCCGCCTGACGACAAACCGGAAGATTCGCATGGGTGGGTGACGTTCCTAGGCCGATGCGCTCAGGTAGCGCAGGCGGGCGAGACCATCCATCGGCTGCACCCAGCCGGCGACGGACTCCCGGACGGGCAGGTTGAAGTTGGGCTGGCAGATCACCACCCACGGCACGTCGGCGGCGAGGATCTCCTGGACCCGCTTCCACAGCGCGTTGCGGGCGCCCGTCTCGACGGTGGTGTGCGACTTCTCGTAGATCTGCTCGATCTCCGGGTTGCTGTAGTTGGAGTAGTTGAGGTTGGCGCCCTTGACGAAGCTCGTGGCGAGCATGTATTCGACGTCGTCCACCCAGAGCTGCCCGGAGGTGAGTTGCAGCGGGATGTTCTTCTTCGTCCGCCGCTCGCCGAGCGTGGCCGGGTCGAGCGGGGTCAGCTTGAGCCGGATGCCCGCCTTCGCCGCCTCGCCCTGCACCTGGACGGCGATCTTCTGCTGCTCCTCGTTGTCTGCCTCGAAGACCAGCTCGGAGTCGAGCGACGCCTGACCGGCGGCGGCCATGGCGGCCTTCGCCTTGTCCAGGTCGTGGGTGAACGGGTAGCCGACCTCGTCGTACCCGGGCATGTCCAGCGGCACCGGGCTCTTGGCCGCGCGGGCGTCGCCGCCGTACACGTTGGTGATGATCTGCTCGTACGGCACCGCGTAGGCGAGCGCCTTGCGCACGTTCACGTTGTTGAACGGCGCGGCGGTGACCGACATCTGGATGGCGACCTGGCGGTTGCTGGCCGCCGAGATGACCTTGATGCCGGCCGCCTTCTTGAGGTCCTGGATGTCGCGCTGGCTGATGCCGAGCGCGATGTCGATGTCGCCGGCCTGCAACTGGAGCCGCTGGTTGGACGCGGCCGGCACGACCGAGATCCGGATGGTCGACGTCTTGGCCGGGTCCGGGCCCGGGTAGCCGGTGTTCGCGCTGAGTTCGATCTCCTGGCCCTGGGTGGCCTTCGCGACGTTGAAGTAGCCGCCGGTGGGCGGGTTCTTCGCGAACCACTCCTTGGCCCAGGGGTCGCTGGCGCCGGCGCGCTTCTTGGCCTCGACGGAGTCGAAGACGTACAGCGAGATCGCCTGGATCTGCCGGGTGAGGGCGCTGGGGAACGCCTGGTGGAACTCGACCGTGTAGTCGTCGACGACCTTGACCTGGTCGGCCTCGGTCAGCCCGATCGTGCGGTAGATGCCGGCGACGTTGGCCTGGGCGGCGAACGCGCGGTCCTTCGACCACTTCACGTCGGCGGCCTTCATCTCGTTGCCGCTGGCGAACTTCACGCCGCGACGCAGCTTGAGCGTCCAGACCTTCTGCTCGGCGTCGGGCTCGAACGACTCGGCGAACGTCGGGATGATGTTCTGGGTGTCGAGGATCTTGCTGCCGCCGGCGTCGGTGACCCCGTAGTCGATCAGGTAGGGGAAGACGTTCTTGTAGAGCATCAGCGCGGTCAGGTCGAAGCCGACGAAGTCCTGGTCCCAGCTCGACAGGTAGCTGGAGACGGCGATGCGCAGCGTCTTGGCGGCGGCGCCGCCGGGCTTGCCGTCGTCGGACTTGTCGCCGCTGTCCGCGGCGCAGGCGCCGGTGGCGAGCAGGAGCGCGACGCCGCCACCCAACTGCAGGACGCCGCGGCGGGAGAGCGCGGGCGAGGAGGCGCCCGGACGAGGTGAACGAGCCATGAGTAGTCCTCCCGGAAGCACGAGGCAGACGGCCCGAGCTGCGGACCTTCCTGGTGTTCTACCGGATTTAGCAGCAGTGAACAAGAGGGTGAACGGCGTTCACCGAGACGTCCACCGAATCGACACCTCAACGCGCTCGAACTGCGGGATAACTCATGCGGCCGGTGTTCACCAAAGTTCACACAATCGTTACCAGCCACCGCCCCACGGCGCGCGAGTCCCGCCAGCCGGACAAAATATTGACACTCTTCACTATCGCGGTGATAGTGGCCGCATCCCGTTCCCGCCGGCGCGCATGTGGGCGACCCACGTCGGTCGAGGCGCGAACGGCCGACCGCCACCGGCCCCGCGGGCAGCGCCGTGGCGACACACCTGCGGGAGGGCGCATGAGACGGACATCGAAGATCTGGGCGGGGCTGGCGGCCGCCGTCCTTCCGGTCACCGCCGCGGTCATGGCGCTCGGCGGGACGCCGGCCGACGCCGCGGTCGGCGGATCCGGCCCCTATCCCGCCGACTACGAGACCTCGACCACCCTGGCCAACCACACCATCTTCCGGCCCCAGACGCTCCCGTCCGAACGCCTTCCCATCCTCGTGTGGGGCAACGGCGGTTGTTCGGCGAACGGACTCTCCCAGGGCAACTTCCTCCGCGAGATCGCCTCCCACGGCTTCCTCGCCATCGCCAACGGCGCGCCGAACGGATCCGGCTCCACCACCTCCCAGATGCTCACCCAGTCCATCGACTGGGCGGTCGCGGAGAACTCCCGGGCGGGCAGCAAGTACTACAACCGGCTCGACACGTCCAAGATCGCGGTTGCGGGCTTCTCCTGCGGCGGGCTGGAGGCGTACGCCGTCTCCGCCGATCCGCGGGTCACCACGACCGGCATCTTCAGCAGCGGGCTGCTGAACGACGCCGACGACTACCAGCTCCGGAGACTGACCAAGCCGATCGCCTACTTCATGGGCGGGCCCAGCGACATCGCCTACCCGAACGGGATGGACGACTGGGGCAAGCTGCCGGCCGGACTGCCCGCGTTCATGGGCAACCTCAACGTCGGGCACGGCGGCACCTACGACCAGCCCAACGGCGGCGAGTTCGGCCGGGTGGCCGTGCTCTACCTCAAGTGGCGCCTCAAGGGCGACACCACCGCCGGGCGCACCTTCGTCGGCTCCGACTGCGGTCTGTGCCACACCCAGTGGACCGTGCAACAGAAGAACCTGACGCTCGACGACGACCCGCCGCCCACCAGCCCGCCGCCGACCACCGCCCCGCCCACCACCGCCCCGCCGACCACTCCCCCGCCCACCACTCCCCCGCCCGGCGGTGGGAGCTGCGCCGCGGTCTACGCCGTCCAGGACCAGTGGAACGGCGGATTCGTCGCGAACGTCACCGTCACCGCCGGCGCCGCCGCGCTAACCGGCTGGCGGGTGACGCTCAACCTGCCCGGCGGAGCGTCGATCACCTCGATGTGGAACGGCGTCGCCAACGGCGCCAGCGGGACGGTCACCGTCACGAACCAGAGCTACAACGGACGACTGGCCGCCGGCCAGTCCACCAGCTTCGGGTTCCAGGGCACCGGAAACGGCAGCGGAACCACCGCCACCTGCGTCGGAAGCTGACGCCCGGCGACACCGACCACCCGACGCCGTACCGGTCCGGCCGAACGCCCGGACCGGTACGGCACCTCGCCCGGCCGGGCTACGCCGAGTTGCGCCACCTGCGGCCGTGCCGGCCGATGAGCCGGTCGGCGTCGGTCGGGCCCCAGGAGGCGGCCTCGTAGGTGGGGATCGGCGAGTGGTCCTTCGCCCAGTTCTCGATGATCGGGTCGACGATCCGCCAGCACTGCTGCACCTCGTCGCTGCGGATGAAGAGCGACGCGTCACCGACGAGCGAGTCCAGGAGCAGACGCTCGTACGCCTCCGGGGACTCCTCGGCGAACGTCTGGTCGTACGAGAACTCCATGGTGGCCGTGCGGACCCGGAAGGAGTGACCCGGCACCTTGGCACCGAAACGCAGCGAAATGCCCTCGTTCGGCTGGATCCGCAGGATCAGCGCGTCCGCGTCCAGGCCGGTGAGCTGGTCGGTCGGGATCGGCAGGTGCGGCGGACGCTGGAACTGCAACGCCACCTCGGTGAGCCGGGCCGGCAGGCGCTTGCCGGTGCGCACGTAGAACGGCACCCCGGCCCACCGCCAGTTGTCCACGTTGAGCCGCATCGCCGCATACGTCTCCGTCCGCGACAGCGGGTCGACGCCGGGCTCCTCCCGGTAGCCGGCCATCAACTCCTCCCGGGTGCCACCCCGGGTGTACTGCCCGCGGACCGCGGCCTCGGCGATGTCCCGGTCGGTGGGGAGCCGGATGGCCTGCAGCAGCTTCACCTTCTCGTTGCGCAGGCCCTCGGCCTCGAACGAGGCCGGCGGCTCCATCAGCGCCAGCGCGAGGACCTGGAGCACGTGGTTCTGCACGATGTCCCGCATCGCGCCGGCGTCCTCGTAGAAGCCGCCGCGAGCGCCCACGCCGAGGGTCTCGGCGACGGTGATCTGCACGTGGTCGACCCAGGAGCGGTCCCAGATCGGCTGGAAGATCGAGTTCGCGAAGCGCAGCGCCAACACGTTCTGGACGGTGTCCTTGCCCAGATAGTGATCGATCCGGAACACCTGGTGCTCGCCGAACGCGCCGTGCACGACGCCGTCGAGCTCGCGGGCCGTGACCAGGTCGCGCCCGTACGGCTTCTCGATGACCAGGCGGGCGAACGAGCCCTCGCGCGGCTGGTTGAGCCCGACCCCGGCCAGCCCGTTGATCACCGGCTCGAAGGCCCCGGCCGGCGTCGACAGGTAGAACAGCCGGTTGCCGGAGGTGCCCCGCTGCGCGTCCAGCTCGTCGAGGGTCGCCACCAGCCGCTTGTAGGTCTCCGGGTCGTCGTAGCCGCCGGCCACGTACCGCACGCCGCCTCGGAGCTGGCGCTTGCTGGCGAGGGTGCGCCCGCCGAGGGCGCTCTCGGCGAACTGCTCGTCGGTCATCGGCGTACGCGCGACGCCGACAAGCGCGAACTGGTCCGGAAGCCGCTCGTGCCGAGCCAGGCTCTCGACCGCGGGCAGGAGCTTACGCCGGGTCAGGTCACCGGAGGCGCCGAAGATCACCAGCGTGGCCGGCGGGGCACTCCGCTCCTGGATGAGCTGCGGTGCGTGGTCCATGGTCTGCGTTCCTCCGGGCATCGGGGGTGTCGGGTCGGGTGGACCCGGAACTTGACGCGGTCACGGACCAGCTGCGCGGCAGTGTCCGTGCCAGCGCTCGTACGTCAGCCATGGTGACCATGGTGCAACCGTACGCAAGAGGCCCGGCGTCGCGCTGCACCGGCCGGCGGACATGCTCGGGACGACAGAGCACCCGGCGTAGCCGCTGACGACGACGATCGGCGGCTGTGCCGCGACGGCCTATGGTTTGCGGGCGAGCAGGCCGACGAAGGTGTGGTAGGTGTCGGTCTGCTTCGGCGCGGCGGTGCCCGGCTCCGGACGCCACTCGGCCAGCGGCACCAGCCCCGGCTCCAGCACCGTGAGCCCGTCGGCGAAGGAGAGGATCTCCTCGTCGGTGCGCCAACGGCCGGTGCCCAACGACTCGTTGAAGACCCGCTCGACCTCGCGGGCCTTACGGGAGCCTTCCGGGTCCCGCTCACCCGGATCACGGAAGTGCGAGATCGCCACGTAACTGCCCGACGGCAGCGCGTCGATCAACTCCGCCGACACCGCGCGCGGATCCTCGTCGTCGCCGAGGTGGTGCAGGATCGCGAAGAGCAGCAGCCCGACCGGCCGGTCGAAGTCGAGGAACCGGCGGACGTCCGGATCGTCGAGGATCTCCTGCGGTCGCCGGATGTCGGCCTGGATCACCGTCGCCGTGCCCTCCGCGGCGAGCAGGGCCCGCCCGTGCGACAGGACGATCGGGTCGTTGTCCACGTACACCACCCGGGCGCCCGGGTTGTGCGCGATGGCAACCTCGTGCACGTTGCCCTGGGTGGGCAGCCCCGAGCCGATGTCGAGGAACTGGTCGACACCGGCCTCGGCGACGAGGAACCGGATCACCCGGCGCAGGAAGGCACGGTTCGCCCGGCCGGCGGCCGGGCCGTCCGGCGTGATCCGCAGGGCGTGCTCGGCGACCTTCCGGTCGACCTCGAAGTTGTCCTTGCCGCCCAGGAAGTAGTCGTAGACCCGGGCCACGCTGGGAACGCTGAGGTCGATTCCGGGGGGTGCGGCCTTGTCGCGGGTCAACTGCGTCTCCATCCGATTCTCATCAGCGCGCCGGGCTCCGTGGGCGCTTCCGGACCTTGCCCGAGAGTGTAGCGACCGGCCGGTGTGGACCGTCGCCCCGTTGGTACCGCTCCCAGCGCATCCGCCTGATGACCTGGAAGTACGTCGTTTTGGCGCGGACCGGCGTGTCGGGCGCGGTTCGCACAACCGGGCACCCCCTTCCGGGAACACGCGACGCGCCCTTTCGGATACGATGAGCGACATCCGCTTGTGTCGATGAATGCCTGAGATCTCGATGACCGCTACCCGAGCGGACGATCCGTCCGCCGTGATGCCGGACCCGGGTCGGGCGCGCACGCTCGACGAGCTCACCGCGGCGTTGAGGTCCCTGAAGGTGTGGGCCGGGAACCCGTCCTACGAACGGATCACCAGCCAGGTCAACACCGCCTGGCGGGCCGCCGGTCGCCCGGCCGGTGAGTTGACCAAGCGGCCCACGGTGGTGGACTGTTTCAAACCCGGTCGGCGGCGGCTGAACGCCGACCTCGTCACCGCCGTCGTGCAGGCCCTGCACCCGGACGAGGGATACGTGCACCAGTGGCGCCAGGCGCTACGCGTGGTCGGCGGGGAGGCCCGGGCCGCCGCGGTGGTGCGGGTCCAGGACCGGCTACCGCCCGACCTGGCCGGGTTCACCGGCCGGGCCAGCGAACTCGACCAACTCCGGCACGCCCTCACCCACGACCGCCACGCCGGCGGGGCGGCAGCGGTCGCGGCGATCGAGGGGATGGCCGGGGTCGGCAAAACCCGACTCGCCGTCCACGCCGGGCACCTCCTGATCCGGGAATCCCGCTTCGATCGGACGCTCTTCGTCAACCTGCGCGGATTCTTCCCCGACCCCGCCCGGCCGCCCGCCGATCCGGCCGCCGTCCTGGACGGCTTCCTGCGCCTGCTCGGCGTACCGGCCCACCAGATCCCCCACGATCTGCACGCCCGCAGGGCGGCCTACCGCGACCGGCTCACCGGCACCCGTACCCTGATCGTGCTGGACAACGCCGCCGATGTCGATCAGGTCCGGCCGCTCCTCCCCGAGGTTCCCGGCTGCCTCACCCTGATCACCAGCCGGCGGATCCTGTCCGACCTGCGCCCCACCGCGCGCCTGGTGGTCGACGTGTTCGCCGCGCACGAGGCCGTCGACTATCTCGTCCAGGTCGTCAGCCACGTCCCCATGGGCGACGATCCGGTGGCTGCGGCGCGCATCGCACAGCGCTGTGGCTATCTCCCGCTTGCCCTCGACCTGACCACCGGGCACATGCGGGCCACACCCGGCTGGACCCTCACCGACCACGCCGACCGGCTCGACGAACGCCACCGCCAGCGACGCCTGGAAACCGGCGTCGAACTCGCCCTCGACCTCTCCTACCATCATCTGCCCGCCGGCCAGCGCCGGCTGCTGCGGCTGCTGGCGCTGCATCCCGGTCAGGACAGCGACGCCTACGCCGCCGCCGCCCTGACCGGCACCGACCTGGACACCACCCGCGCCCACCTGGACCACCTGTGTCGCGACCACCTCCTCCAGCAGTCCGCCTCGGGCCGGTACACGTTGCACGACCTCGTCCGGGCGTTCGCCATCACCCGCGCGCACGACGAGGTCCGCCCCGCCGACCGCCGGGAGGCTCTGACCCGCCTGTTCGACCACTATCTCGCCACCGCCGCCGCCGCGATGAACGCGCTCCACCCCGCCCAGGCGCATCTTCGTCCGCACATTCCGCCGACCGGCACGCCCGCCCCCGAACTGGCCGACCCGGACTGCGCTCTCGCCTGGCTCGACGTCGAGCGGCCCACCCTGGTCACCGTCGCGGTCCACACCGCCAGCAACGGCTGGCCCACCCACACGACACGCCTCTCCCGCATCCTGTACCGCTACCTGGCCGGTGGCCGTGGCAGCGATGCCGTGATCGTCCACAGTCACGCCCACCACGCGGCCCGGCAGACCGGCGATGTCACCGAGCAGGCCCACGCCCTGACCGACCTCGGCGTGGCCCACCTCTGGGTCGCCCGGTACGAGGCCGCCGTCGAACACTTCACCGCGGCCCTGCACCTGTTCCGCGAGGCCGGGCACGAGTTCGGGCAGGCCCGGACCCAGACCAACCTCGGCGTCGCCGAACAGCGGCTGGGCCACTACCGCAAGGCCGCCGCCCACTTCAGGCGGGGCCGGACCGCGCACCTGCTCGCCGGCAATCAGATCGGTCAGGCCCTCGCGTTGAGCAACCTCGGCGACGTGGAACAGCGGCTCGGCCACTACCGCGGGGCCGCCAGGCACCTCCGAGAGGCGCTCGCCCTGTACCGACAGAGCGGGGACCAGGCCGGCGAGGCGGTGTCGCTCGCGAACCTCGCGGAGGTCGACACCCGATCGGGCCGGTACGAGACGGCCGCGGCGAACCTCGCCCAGGCGCTCGTCCTGTTCCGTCAGGCCGGTCACCGCAACGGCGAAGCCTGGACCCTGGACGGGCTGGGCACCCTCCACCGCCACCTCGGGCAGCCCGTCGAGGCCGCCCGGCACCACCGGCAGGCCCTGACGATCCTGCAGACGACAGGCGACCGGCACGGCGCCGCGTGGGCGCTCAACGGGCTCGGCGAGGCCATGCTCGCCGCCGGCCACGCCACCGACGCGCTCACCCATCACACCGCCGCCCACGCCATCGCCGCCGAGATCGGCGCCCGGGACCAGCAGGCCCGCGCCGAGGCCGGGCTTGCCGGCGCCCACCGCGCCCTCGCCGACCACGACCGGGCCCGTGCCCACTACCGGCACGCCCTGACCATCTACACCGACCTCGGCACCCCCGAGGCCGACCAGATCCGCACGTGTCTCGCCGCCCTCGACGACGCGGACGCCCGCACCTGACCGCGAGGTCTCCGGGGATGCCCGGTCGGTGGACCCATCCCCGGAGACCGCACGTTCCCTGCCGACCGGGGTTACCCGCCGGCCCGGCCACATCCCGCCGGGGAACACGTCGGTGTCGGGCAGAGCGGACGGGTGTCTCCGGGTACGCAGATCGGCGGCTGCGGGGGGTTGGCGTCGACATCCGGCCGCTGGAGTCCGACATAGACGATGGCGGCGGACGCGTTGCCGAACACGCCGACGTCCAGGGTGCACGTGTCCAGCCACAGCGTGTTGACCTGCCTGTTGCGGCAGACCTCCTGCGCCCATTCGCGGGTGGTCGTGCTCAGGTTGCCGGCGTAGAACGGCGCCGTCGGGTTGCCCGGGGTGACGGCGGTGCAGGGTTGCAGCAGGGTGGCCGACGGGCTGACCCGCCAACTGTTGCCGAACGTCTCGTAGAGGGCGGTATGGGTGACCGGAACGCGCAGGGGGTTGCCGCCCCTGACATCGAGGTAGTGGGGATCGTCGTTGGGGTTGCCCAGGAGGCCGCGTACCGTCGACGCCCCGGGCCCGACGCCGACGCCCAGGTCGAGGTATCCGCTGTTGGCGGTGGCGCGGACGCTGTTGCCCGACGGGTCCGTGAAGGTGTACACGTTGTTGACGCGGTCGATCGCCACGCCGTTGGGCAGCAGCAGTGAGTCGCCGGCCGGCAGGCTGGTGGTGGTGCCGTTCACCACCAGGCGGGTCCCTTCGCACAGCGCCAGCCTCGAGGTGCCCATCCGCATGGCGACCGACCGGTTGACCGAGGCGTTGGGCCACTTCGGGGGGCCTGACGCCTTGCGGGTCTGCACCTCGAACGTGGAACCGGCCTGCGCCTCGACGAAGTCGCCGGTCGCCTGGAAGTCGTAGAACAGACCGCTGAACGTGTACTGGTGGGTGTCGCCGATGACCGCGGCGACGCGGCAGGCCGACGGCGCGGCCGGCCCCTGGACCGACTCGTTGATGACGGCTGCCGGCGACGGACTCGGCGAGCTCGGACCCGGAGGTCCGAAGTTGAGGTTGTTCCGCTCACTGCTGAAGCCGAAGTTCTGGCAGCCGGGCTTGGCCGGGCTGCCGTCCTCGACAGTCGTGCGGACGTTGAAGCTCGCCTCCGGATTGAACCTGGCCGTCGCGCCGTGACCGTAGCCGAACACGTTGAACTCGACCTGGGTCCACTCCGACGCGGGCTCCTGGGGCGTCGGCGGCCGCATGTGGAGGACGCCCACCCCGCTGGACGAGTAGATCTGGCCCGCCCCGTCGTTGAACGTGGCGGTGTCGGTCTCCTGCCCGTCGGCAGTCGTGGTCGCGCCCTCCAGCCGCAGTTCCGACCTCGCGATGCCCTGGATCGACAGGTAGGGCAGCTCGGCCGCCCTGGACTTCCAGGTGCAGTGGACTTCCCCGTCGTCCGCGACCTCGGTCCATTCGGGCGGGCACGGCTGGCCGTGGTCCGGGTCGGGGTTGTAGTGCAGCAGCCAGTACTCGACGTAGAGGTGGCTGGGGCTGGGATCGGGATTCGGATTGCCGCCCCTGGTGCCGTCGTTGGCGAGCACGAACTGCTTCCAGCCACGGCACAGGCCGGCGGTCGGCGACCCGTTGCACTCCTGGACGCTCAGGTGGTTGGTGTTGAGCTGGAACGAGTAGCTGCCCGCCATCGTCGGCCCGCTGGGCTCCCCGGGTGGGGCAGCCTGCGGGACGCTCGTCACGCTCAACAGGTTCGGCTGTTTCACCTTCTCGAAGCTGCCGTACGCGCTGGTGATCGGACCGGCGCCCGCGGGCCGTTCCGTCACGATCCCGATCCCGCCGCCCATGTCCCGCTGCGGAGACTGTTCGAGGTTCGGGGCCATCGGGGCCGACGGCGGAGCCACACACCCGGTCTCCCGCCACGCCAGTTCGGGATAGGCCCCGGTGAAGCAGCCCTGCGCCGACGGCCGCGGTATCTTCACCATTCTGGCGTGCCAGGTCCGCAGATCCCCCTGGCTGGCCGCTGTCGTCTCGTCGCCGCTGACATACACCCCCATCCCCACCAGGGCCGCCGCGATCGTGATGCCCACGAGCCTGGATCGTGACCGGCGTTCTCGTGGTAGCAACCTCATCATCGTTTCCTCCCACCGTCTGTGGAGTCGCCTGACGCCCGCCCTCGGGACGGGCCTGGCTGATGAGCGTCGCGCGACCTCGGGCCGGGCGGGGAAACCCCATACAAACCCATACCCGGGTTCTCCCACCCCGTCAGCGGCCGGTGCTCTCCCGCTCGACGAGGTGGAATGCGGGCTGCACGTGCGTCGGCGGGCCCGCCTCGCCCTCGATCCGGGCCACCAACCGCCGGACCGCCAACCGGCCGATCGCCTGCTTGTCCGGGGCGACGGTGGTCAGCGTGGGGTTGCTGAAGCGCCCCTCCTCGATGTCGTCGATGCCGGCCACCGCCACGTCGTCGGGCACGCTCCGGCCGGTCCGGGCGAGCGCCCGCAGGGCGCCGACGGCGATCAGGTCGTTGTACGCGAGCACGGCGTCGGGCGGACTGTCCAGGGTCAGCAGGTGGCGCACGGCGTGCTCACCGTCCGCCCGGCCGAAGTGCTCCGTGGGTACGACGAGGCGGAGGTCGTACGGGATCCCGGCCGCGTCGAGCGCCTCCCGGTAGCCACGGATGCGCAGGTGCGCGGACTGCCGGTCGTCCACCGGTGAGGCGCCGACGAACGCGATCCGCCGACGGCCCAGCGCGACCAGGTGCGCGGTCGCCGTCCGACTCGCCGCGACGTTGTCGATCGCGACGTGGTCGTACGGCACGTCGTAGACCCCCTCCCCGATCAACACCAGCGGCGTCCGGGCCCGCCGGGCCAGCACCTCCGCCCGACCGATCGCCACCGGGCTGAGGATGAGCCCGTCGATGACGTGCCGCTGCGCTCCGTCCAGGAGCGTCAACTCCTCGCCGCGCCGGGCGGCGGTGTTCTCCATCAGCAGCGTGTAGCCGAGGCCGGCAGCCTCGCGGATGGCCACCTCGGCCAGCTCGGCGAAGTACGGATTGGTCAGCTCGGGAACGGCGAGCGCGATCAACCCGGTGCGCCCGCGGCGCAGGTGCCGCGCGCTCAGGTTGGGGGTGTAGCCCAGTTCGTCGACGGCCTGCTGCACCCGCCGCCGGGTGCGCTCCCCCACCGGCCGATAGCCGTTGACCACGTTGGAGACGGTGGCGAGTGAGACGCCCGCCCGCTCGGCGATGTCCTTCAGACTGACCCCCATGGGCCGTCCCTCCCGTGCGGGATGAGGTGGATGACGCGACGCAATATATCGATGGATGGGGATTGACGGCCTGTCCGTCGGCGCTCTATAACGTTATACGAACGGCACGATCGGCCACCCCGACACCCACCGCCCGCCGCCAGCGGCGCAGCTCGGCCCTGACGGCCCGTTCGATGGAGACGGCATGACACGTCCCGCCCCCGTCCGCCTCGCCGCCCCCCTACTGGTCGTTCTCACCCTGGTCGCCGGTCTGCTCGCCGCCCCGGCCACGCCGGCGCGCGCGGTGCCGGCCAAGAATCCGCCGCTGACCACCCCCTGGACCGCCCAGGCGCTCGCCGGCACGCCGCTGCCGGACTACCCGCGACCGCAGATGACCCGGTCGGACTGGCTCAACCTGAACGGCGAGTGGCAGCTACGACAGTCCGCCACCGACGACGCCCCTCAGTTCGGCACCGATCTGCCCGAGCGGATCAACGTGCCGTTTCCGGTGGAGAGCGCGCTGTCCGGGGTGCGGCGCGCCGCCGGCGACAACCGCAACCACCTGTTCTACCGGCGGACCGTGACGGTGCCCACCAGCTGGAACGGGCGCCGGGTGCTGCTCCACTTCGGCGCCGTCGACTGGCAGACCACCGTCTGGGTCAACGGCACCGTGGTCGGTGGCCACACGGGCGGCTACGACGCCTTCACCTTCGACGTCACTCCGCAGTTGCGAAGCGGCGCGAACGAGATCGTGGTGAAGGTGTGGGACCCGACGGACAGCCGGCAGAACGGGAGCCTGCCGCCGATCGGCAAGCAGACCAAGCAACCCGGCGGCATCTTCTACACGCCCAGCTCGGGCATCTGGCAGACGGTGTGGCTGGAACCGGTGCCGGCGGCCTCGATCAGCCGGGTCGACCTCTCGCCGAGCCTGGCCGACAACACGCTGCGCGTCCGGGTCCGCACCCGCGGGGACGTCAGCGGTCACCGCGTCCTGGCCGAAGCGCTCGACGGCGCCACCGTGGTCGGCTCCGCCACCGGCGGCTTCACCGAGTTCAAGGTGCCGGTGCCGAACGCCCGCCGCTGGTCGCCCGACGACCCGTTCCTCTATCACCTGCGAGTCACGCTGCGTAACGCCGTAGGTGATCAGGTCGACCGGACCACGCACTACTTCGGCATGCGCGAGATCAGCACCGGCGTGGTCAACGGCGTCCTACGACCCAAGCTCAACGGCCAGTTCGTCTTCCAGACCGGCACGCTGGACCAGGGATTCTGGCCGGACGGGCTCTACACCGCGCCCACCGACGCCGCGCTCGCCTTCGACCTGCAGAAGCACAAGGACCTCGGCTTCAACATGGTGCGCAAGCACATCAAGGTCGAACCGCAGCGCTGGTTCTACCACGCCGACCGGCTCGGGCTGCTCGTGTGGCAGGACGTTCCGTCACTCACCGCGCAGGACATCAACGCGACCGACGCGCAGCAGGCGCAGCTGGAGACCGAAGCCCGTGAGATCGTGGACGAGCATCGCAGCTCGCCGGCCGTCGTCACCTACACCGTCTACAACGAGGGTTGGGGTGAGCGTGCGCTGGCCGACACCCGCCGGGTCGCCCAGAATGTGCAGAACCAGGACCCGACCCGGCTGGTCAACGCGCACAGCGGCTACAACTGCTGCCAGTCGTTGGGCAACCCCGGCAACGGCGACATCGACGACTGGCACGTCTACCTGGGGCCGGACTCGCCGGCGCCGTCGAGCAGCCGGATCGCCGTGCTCGGCGAGTTCGGCGGCCTGGGCCTGCGCGCGCCCGGACACGAGTGGAGCCCGAACGGCAGCTTCTTCGCCTACGAGTGGCAGCCGAACTCCACCGCGCTGACCGACCGCTACGTCGGCCTGGTGCAGGGCACGCAGAACCTGATGCTCGGCAAGGGGCTGAGCGCCTCGGTCTACACCGAGATCGCCGACCAGGAGGGTGAGCTGAACGGATTCCTCACCTACGACCGGCAGGTGGTCAAGATGGACCAGGCCCGGGTACGGGCCGCCAACCTGGCCCTGATCGACGCGTCGAGGTCGGTCGGCAGTTCGGCGCCGGTGGCGCTGCCGTTGAACACCAGGCGATCCGTCCAGGTGACGACCCCCGGGTTCACCAACCGGTTCCTGCGGCACCGGGACAGCCTCGCCTACACCGAGATCGTGGACGCGAACAGCCCGGCGCTGCTCAAGAACGACGCCACCTACACGGTTCGGGCAGGTCTGGCCGACGCGGCGTGTTACTCGTTCGAGTCGGTCAACTTCCCCGGGCAGTTCCTCCGGCACCAGGACTCGCGCGTACGCAACTCGCCGAACGACGGCTCGGCGTTACTCCGCGCGGACGCCACCTGGTGCGCCCGGGTCGGTCTCACCGGGAGCGGGGTCTCGTTGGAGTCCTACAACTTCCGCGGCAGGTATCTGCGGCACTACAACTCCGAGGTCTGGTTGAGCAACGGCACCGGCGGCGAGGCGTGGAACTCCCCCGCGCTGTGGGCCGCGGACAGCACCTGGAACATCACCACGCCCTGGGCGCCCTGAGCGGCACGGTCCGGGGCGCCGGTGCCGCACCGGCGCCCCGGACCGCCGCCTCGCCGACGTCCACACGGCCGACACATGATTGAGGCACGTCTATTGACAAAGACTCTTTACGGTTTCAGGCTGAGAGCGCTCTCTCGCGCCCTCTGGCACGGCGCGACGCCGCACCGACCGGAAGGAGTTCGATGATCAGGACCATGGCGCTGCTCACCGCCGCGACGCTCGCCCTGCCGATTCCGGCCGCCGCACCAGCGACGGCTCCCCCCGCCCCTCGGGTGCAAGCGCAGCCGTCCGGCCTGCCGGCGGAGATGGCCGCGGCGATGCGCCGCGACCTGCACCTGACCGACGACCAACTCACCGCCCGCCTCACCACCGAGGCCGCCGCGGCGGTGGTCGACCGACGCCTGCGCTCCCGCCTCGGCACCCGGTACGCCGGCTCGTGGCTGGACCCGAGCGGCCCGCTCACCGTCGCCGTCACCGACGCGTCCGCCGCCGCCACGGTACGGGCCGAGGGCGCCCGGCCCCGGCTCGTTCCCCGGACACTCACGACGCTCACCTCGGCCCGCAGCACGCTGGACCGGCACGCGCGCAGCCATCCGCCCGGCGCCGCCGTGCGCGGTTGGTACGTGGACGCCACCACCAACGAGGTCGTGGTGCGGGTCGCGCCGGGCCAGGAGCGCACCGCCCGGGCGTTCGTCGACGACAGCGGCCTCGCCGGCGCACCCGTCCGCTACACGGCGGCTCCCGACGCGCCCCGCCCCCTGTACGACATCCGGGGCGGCGACCAGTTCCTCATCAACGGCAACGTGCTCTGCTCGGTGGGCTTCGCCGTCACGGGCGGTTTCGTCACGGCCGGACACTGCGGGGCCACCGGCAGTCCCACCCGTGGGTTCAACAACGTGGCGCAGGGCACCTTCGCCGGCTCGTCGTTCCCGGGCAACGACTACGCCTGGGTCCGCACCAACGGAGACTGGACGCCGCGCCCCTGGGTGAACAACTACGCCGGGGGGAACGCTCCCGTCGCCGGCTCCCGGGACGCGGTGATCGGCAGCTCGGTCTGCCGGTCGGGACGGACGACCGGCTGGCGCTGCGGCACGCTACTGGGTCGGGACGAGACGGTCAACTACGCCCAGGGCGCGGTCTACGGACTCAGCCGCAGCAACGCCTGCGCCGAGGGCGGCGACTCCGGCGGCGCCTGGCTCTCCGGCGACCAGGCCCAGGGGGTGACCTCGGGCGGATCGGGCAACTGCACCTCCGGCGGCACCATGTGGTTCCAGCCGGTCAACGAGATCCTCGGCGCCTACGGGCTGAACCTGGTCACCACCGGCGGTGGCGGCACCGGGACCCGGATCATCAGCAACTGGAACAACAAGTGCATCGACGTGCCGAACTCGAACTTCTCCGACGGCGTCCCCCTGCAGACCTGGAACTGCAACGGCACGGCGGCGCAGAGCTGGACCTTCACCGGCGGTAGCCTGCGCACGCAGAACAACAAGTGCATGGATGTCGCCTGGGGCTCCCGGGACAACGGCGCGGTCATCCAGATCGCCAACTGCAGCGGCAACCCCGCGCAGCAGTTCGTGTTGTCCGCCGCCGGGGACCTGGTCAACCCGCAGGCCAACAAGTGCGTCGACATCAAGGACTGGAACGGCAACGACGGCGCGCGGTTGCACCTCTGGGAGTGCGGTGGCACCGCCAACCAGAAGTGGCGCACCGGCTGAACCGTCAGCCCTCCGACGGCGTCCCGTCCGGCCGATCCGAGGGCCGGGCGGGACGCCGTGCCGCGCCGGTCGGATGATGCGCCACCGCCGCACCCCGACGGTCAGCCGATGCGGAACCGCATGCCGTAGACGGCGAACACCAACGGCGTGTGCAGGTCGACGTTGCCGTTGTCGAGGAACACCCGCTGTGCCGTGTCGACGCGGGAGGTGTCCGAGTGGGCGTCCTCCTTCCGCATCTCGGCGACCCGCTCGTCGAGGAACGCGTCGAGCCAGATCCGCTCGTCGCCACCCTGCGCCGGGGGCGTTGCCCGGGCGAGGGCGCGGCTGCGGATCTGACGCAGTCCCGCGTACCCGTGCATGACCGCCGCGTCGTAGTAGACGAACTGGCCCAGGGCCCGGACCCCGTCGTTCCTGCCGTCCCGGACCGACCGGTTGAAGTAGATCCGGTCGCGTTCGGCCTCCTGCACGGCCCGGAACACCGGGTCGGCGGCGGCGGCGCGCCAGTCGCGGGGAAAGTCCGGGTCGAGGCCCTCGTGCGACGCGGTGCCGTTGACGGCGCGCAGCGCCGGCAGGTAGCCGGCCAGCACGTTGCCGGGCCGGGCCTTCGCGTACGCCTGGACCAGCGCGAGCATGTCGCCGGTGCCGGAGCAGAAGCCGATGATGCCGGCGGTGTAGCCGCGACCGTCGCCGATGTCCTCAAGGTAGGAGAACTGGGCGCGCCAGTCGAGCGAGGAGTTCTCCGCCGCCGAGACGAGCTGCATGGCGACGTCCTTCTTCGCCGGGTCGTCGAGATCGGCGGCGGCCGGAACGCTGGGGGTCGGGGCGGTGGTGGTCGGGGCGGTGGCGGTCGCCGCCGGGACGGTGGGGGTGGGGGTCGCGGGGTCGGCCGGCGGCAGGACGTATCCGGCCGCCGCGATGCCGATCAGCAGGGCACCCGCGACGTGGGCGCCGGTTCCTCCGCGCAGCATGGCGTCCTCGGGCCGGGGGCAGGTGCTTCGGTCAGGCCCCGCTGGTGCTCGCACGGAGCGACCGTGCGAGCACCAGCGGGGCCACGACCAGTATGCGACGCCCGCAGACGTACGCCAAAGGCACCGGGCCGCAGGTCAGGGCAGTGTCTTGAGGAACGGGCCGTGGTTGAGCCGGAATTCCCAGGCGTAGTAGCGGTCCCAGTTGATGGACCAGGTCATGAGGCCCCGGAGGGTGGGGTTGGTTCCGCTGCGGGGGGCGTACGCGCCGCAGTTCTGGCCCCGGACGAGGCAGGTCACCGCCTGTTGCACGCCGGCCGGGGCGAGGTAGCCGTTGCCGGCGCTTGTCGAGGAGGGCGCGCCGAACGCGACCTGGTCGGCGCGCAGCGCGGGGAAGACCGCGTTGGCGTTCCCGGCGACGGGGAAGCCGGCCAGCAGCATGTCCGTCATCGCGATGTGGAAGTCGGCGCTGCCCATGGTGTGGTACTGACCGTCGAGCCCGACGATGGGGCCGGAGTTGTAGTCCTGGACGTGCAGGACGGTGAGGATGTCGCGCAGCGCGTGGATCAACGGCAGGTACGACCCGGCCCTGGGGTCCTGGCCGCCCCACGGGCCGGAGCCGTAGAACTGGTAGCCGAGCTGCACGAAGAACGTCTCCGGGGCCATCGTGAGCACGAAGCCGGCGCCGTAGCGCTGCTTGAGGGTGCGGATCGCCGCGATCAGGTTCACCACGACCGGGGTGGTCGGGTTGCGGAAGTCGGTGTCGCCGGTGTCGAGGTAGAGGGAGTGGCCCTCGAAGTCGATGTCCAGGCCGTCGAGGCCATACCTGTCGATGATCGCCGACACCGAGCGGACGAAGGTGTCCCGGGCGGCGGTCGTGGTGAGTTGCACCTGACCGTTCTGGCCGCCGATCGAGAGCAGCACCTTCTTGCCCTGCTGCTGCTTGGCGCGGATCGCCGCGGTGAACTGGGCCTCGGTCTCCACGTTGGGGCACTCGGCGACCGGGCAGAGCTGGAAGCGGATGTCGCCGGAGGTGACGGAGGTGGGTTCGCCGAAGGCGAGGTTGACGATGTCCCAGTCGTCGGGCACGTCGGCCATCCGTAGGTATCCGGCGCCGTTGGCGAAGCTGGTGTGCAGGTAGCCGATCAAGGCGTGCTTCGGCAGCCCGGTGGTCGGCGGCGCGCTGGTCGGCGGCGCGCTGGTCGGCGGCGCGCTGGTCGGCGGCGCGCTGGTCGGCGGCGCGCTGGTCGGCGGCGCGCTGGTCGGCGGCGCGCTGGTGGGGGGTGCGCCACCGCCGCACGGCGCGCCGTTCAGCGTGCAGTCGGCGGGCGAGCCGGAGCCGGTGGCGAGGAAGCCGAACGACGCCGACGCGCCGGGGGCCAGAGTGCCGTTCCAGGCGCGGTTGGTGAAGGTGTGCCGCTGCCCGACGCTGCTGACCGTGGCGTCCCAGTACGAGCCGAGGGTGGTGCCGGCCGGCAGGGTGAAGGCGACCTGCCAGCCGGTGATCGTGCTCGACCCGCCGTTGGTGATTGTGTAGCGGCCCTCCCAGCCGGCACCCCAGTCGGAGGTCTTGGTGAACGCGGCCGTCGGGCCGGCGGCCAGGGCCGGACCGGCGAGGATCAGGGTCGCCGCGGCGGCGGTGACCAGGGCCGCCACGGCGGCCAGGAACGGTGTTCGGAGTTGGCGCGCCATCCGGTCCTCCCGAGGGGTGCCCGACCGAGGGGTATCGACGGGAGGCTAATTATTAGGTTTGTTAACTGAAATTGTCCAGCATCCGGCGCGACGGCGGACGCGCGGACCTCACGCCGCCTCATACCGCCGGGCTCACCTCCGAGACGGCGAAATCAGCCACCCGCAGCGTCGGCATCGCCATCCGGGTGAAGTAGTCACCCCACTCCCGGGGCAGCGTGCGCTCGGTCGCGCCCACCTCGGTCACCCGGCCGAGCAGCGCCACCGGGCTCTCGTTGAACCGGAAGTTGGGCAACGCGGCCACCACCTCGCCGTCCTCCACCAGATAGACGCCGTCCCGGGTCAGGCCGGTCAGCAGCAGCGTCCGGGGATCCACGTCGCGCAGGTACCACAGGCAGGTCAGCAACAACCCGCGCCGGGTGCCGGCGACCATGTCGGCAAGCGTCCGGCCGCCGGCCGGACCGGCCAGGACCAGGTTGTCGACGAACGGGGTGAAGGGCTGACCGGCGCGACGGGCCGAGTGCCGGGTCTGCACCAGCGCCCGCAACTGTCCGTCGACCATCCACCGGGTGGCGGCCAGCGGCAGGCCGTTGTCGAAGACACTGCCGGCCGAGCCGGACGCCCGGGCCACCAGGAACGGCGCGCACGCCAGGCCGGGCGCCGCCGGGTCGCTCCGCAGCGTCAGCGGGGACGCGGTGAGCCGCTCCCCGATCCGGGTGCCTCCGTCCGCGCCGCCGAACACCGTCCGTCCGTCGAGGGCGTCGGCGGCACCGGCGTTCAGGTAGAGGTGCAGCATCAGATCGGCGACGCAGGCCGGCGGCAGCAGCACCTCGTACCGGCCCGGGGCCAGGGTGTCCCGGCGCGGCACGCCGGCCAACCGGTCCCGCAGCCGCACCGCCGTCGCCGGCAGGTCGGTGTAGGTCAGGTCGGTGCCGCCGACCCCCGCCCAGGCCGACGCCGTCCCCCCGCCGCGGGCGGTGAGGTCCAGCACCGACGTCGGTTGGACGTGCCGCAGCCGCAGGCCGCCGGTGGAGGCCAGCCAGGTGGTGTCGACCCGCTGCTCGGCGTACCCGTACAGGTCGTGCCCGGCGGCGCGGGCGGCGGCGAACGCGTCGCCCAGCCCGGCCGAGAAGCCGTGCAGCCGGTGCACCGGCACCTCCGCCGCGGGGTCGTCCCAGGACGCCGCCGGCAGGCCGGTCGCGACGGCCAGCGGAGCCGCGTCCTGAGCCGGCTCGCCGGCCCGGGCGGTGTGCCGGGCCCGGGCCACCAGCTCGGCCAGGTCCCGGTCGGTCGGCGCGCCGCCGGAACCGACCACGCCCGCCGCCGTGCCGGACCCGGCGTCGGCGAGGGCGACGACCGTCAGCCGGCGTCGGCGCGCCGCGCCCGACGTGGTGAGCGTGTTGCCGGCCCACCGCAGGTGAGCCGTCGCGGTCTCGTCGACGATCACCAGCAGCTCCCCGCCCCGCCCGGCCCGGGCCAGGACCCGTTCCGCGAGTTCGGCTCCGCTCACCGTGGCCCCTCCCCGCTCGTGTCCACCACGCGCACGCCCCGGAAGACCGCGGTCGGCGCGCCGTGGCTGGCCGCCGCGGCCTGCACCGGCTGGCCCTTGCCGCACAGGTCCGCGCCGAAGCACCGGTAGGTCCCCGGGCCGCCGAGGCCGACAAGCGACCCCCAGAAGTCGGTGGTGTCGGCCTGGTAGGCGACCCCGGAGAGCTGCTCGCCGAGACGCCCGTGCCGGATCCGGTACGCCAGTTGCGCGGTGAACTGGAAGCGGCGCCGCTGGGTGTCGATGGACCAACTGTCCGAGCCGACCAGGAAGATGCCGTCCGTCACGCCACCGATCAGGGCCGCCGTGTCGGGCCCGTCGGGCGCCGGCCGCAGCGAGACGTTCGGCAGTCGGGAGATCGGCACGTGCTCCGCCGACTCGGCGTAGGCGCAGCCGGTGGAGCGGGCCGCGCCGAGCCGGACCGCCGTGTGCCGGTCGGTCTGGAACCCGGTCAGGACCCCGTCCCGGACCAGCGTCCACGCCCCGGTGGCCACCCCCTCGTCGTCCCAGCCGACCGTGGCCAGCCCGTGCGGATCGGTCCGGTCGGCGGTCACGGTCATCAGCTCCGAGCCGTACCGGAGCGTGTCGACGTCGGCCGGGGTGGCGAACGTGCCACCGGCGTAGCCGATCTCGTGGCCGAGCGCCCGGTCCGCCTCGGTGGCGTGCCCGACCGACTCGTGGATGGTGAGCCACAGGTGCGACGGGGCGGTCACCAGGTCGTACCGGCCCGGCCGCACCGGCCGGGCGCGCAGCTTGCCGGCCAGCTGGTCCGGTATCTCCGCCAGCTCCGCCGCCCAGTCCCAGCCCGATCCGTGCAGGTATTCCCAGCCCCGCCCGGTGGGCGGCCCGAGCGTGCGCAGGGTGGCGGTCGTGCCGCCCGCCGCGCCCACGGCGAGGACCTGCGGGTGGACCCGGACCCGCTGCTGGAGCACGCTGGTGCCGGCCGTGTCGGCATACCAGGTCGTCTCCCGGACGGCGCTGACCTTGGCCAGCACGTGTCGCACGACCGGCGCGGCGAGCAGCCCCCGGCTCCAGTCGGCGAGCAGCGCCACCGCGTCGGCCTCCGGGACCGCGAACGGGTCCACCCGGCAGTGCGACGTCCACCGCCGGTCGGCGTACACCGGCTCCGGAGCCAGCTCGACCGGCTCCGCGCCCACCTCCCGGCACACCCGGGCCACCTGCACCGCGCGGCCGACCGCGTCGACCGCGGCGGCCGGGTCGACCTCGGGCACCGCCGCGAAGCCCCGCGCGCCCTCGTGCAGCACGCCGACGCTCAGGCCCAGCTCGGTGTCGTCCCGGCTGCCGCGCAGACGCCCGTCGTGCAGCAACAGCCGGCGGGCCCGGTTGCGGACCACCCGCACCGCGGCGTGCCGCGCGCCGAGTCGGCGCGCCTCACCCAGGACCGCGTCGGTCACCTCGGCCAACGGCAACGCCAGGAAGGACGGCTCGATCCCGGCGGCGGTGTCCGCCGCGGTCACGCGCCGAACCGGTCGGTCATCGCGGCCAGGTGCTCCGGGGTGGTGCCGCAGCAGCCGCCGGCGAGCGCCAGGTCGTACTCGTCGCGCCAGCGGGCCATCAGCTCGCCGAACGACTTCGGGTCGAGGGCCGGCCCGTCGCCGTCCCGGCCCTCCAGGTTCGGGTACGCCCCGACCGGGCCGGAGACCTCCGCCCGCAACGCGCGCAGGCACTCCTCGGTCCGCGCCGGATCGGTGCAGTTGACGAGCACCGCCTCCGCGCCGTCGGCCAGCACGGCGCGGGCGGCCCCGACGAGCGGCTCCCCGGAGAGCAACCGGGCGTCGTCGCCGCAGACGAAGCCGACCCAGGCGGTCGCGCCGGTGGCGAGCACCTCGGCCAACGCGGCGCGGGCCTCCCGGGCGGTGTTCATGGTCTCGATCAGCATCGTGTCGACGCCGGCCCGGGAGAGCTCGGTGGCCAGCCAACGGTGTTCCACGCGCAGCGTGTCGTCGTCCGGCACCAGGTCCGGGCGGTACGCGTCGGCCACCGGCGCGATCGACGCCACCACCCGGGTACGCGGACCGCCGGCGGCGTTCCGGGCGGCCAGCGCCACGCCGACGGCGGCGTGCACCATCCAGCCGAGCCCCGCGTCCGTCAGCCCGGCCGCCTGCAGGGCCCGCAGGTTGCACCGGAACGTGTTGGCGGTGATCACGTCGGCGCCGGCGGCGAGGAAGCGTTCGTGTACTCCCCGCAGGACCCGGCGCCGTTCGTCGGACAGCAGTGCCCGGGTCATCCACCAGGGCGGCGACAGCGGCATGCCGGCGCGGTGCAGCTCGGTGGCCACTCCCCCGTCGAGCCGGATCGTGGACCCGTCGGTCAGGCGTCCCATCGGTACCGTTCCTCCCCCGGGCCGGTCACGCCGGTCCCGCCCGTAGCGCACGCACGAGGTCGTCGACGAGATCCGCCGGGTCCTCGATGCCCATCGACAGTCGTACGAGGTCGTCCCCGATGCCGAGCCGCAGCCGCGTCTCCCGGGGCACCGGCCGGTGCGTCATCAACGCCGGGCACTCGATCAGCGACCGGACCCCGCCGAGGCTGACCGCCGCGGCGAACAGCCGTACCCGTTCCATCAGCTTCACCGGGTCGCCGCGGTAGGTGAAGGCGACGAGCGCGCCCGGCGCGCTCATCTGCCGCGCCGCCACCGCGTGCCCGGGGTGGTCGGCCCGGCCCGGATAGTGCACGACGCCGACGGCCGGCTCGGCCGCCAGCGCGGCGACCACCCGCCGGGCGTTGTCCACCTGGCGGCCCACCCGCAGGGAGAGCGTCTTCAGGCCCCGCTGCACCAGGAAGCAGTCGGGCCCGCCGGGCGCGGTGCCGACGGTGGTCCGGTGCGCCAGCAGCCGCTCGTGCAGCTCCGGGTCGTCGTGGACCAGCGCGCCGCCGAGCACGTCGAGGTGCCCGGCGAGGAACTTGGTGGTGCTGTAGAGCGTGAGGTCCGCGCCGAGCCGTAGCGGCTGTTGCAGGGCCGGGCTGGCCAGGGTGTTGTCCACGAGCAACCGGGCGCCGCGGCGGTGCGCGAGCCGGGCCACCTCGGCGATGTCGGTGATCTTCAACAGCGGGTTGCTCGGGGACTCCACCCAGACCAGGTCCACCGGGCGGCCGTCGTCGACGAGCGCCCGGTCGCGCTGCCGCGGGTCGGCCAGGTCGACCTGGTCGACGGTCACCCCCCGGGCCCGGACGAGATCGAACAGGGTGTGCGTGCCGCCGTAGACGTCGTCGCCGGCGAGCACCCGCTGCCCGGGGGCGAGCAGCGCCAGGGCGGCCTCCGCGGCGGCCTGCCCGGAGGTGTACGCGGCGGCGAAGCGCACCTCCTCGAGCGCGGCCAGGCAGCGCTCCAACTGCTCCCGGGTCGGGTTCTCGCCGCGGCCGTAGAAGTAGCGCAGCGGCTCCTGGACGGACCGCTCGTAGGTGACCGCGAGGTGCACCGGCGGCACCAGGTCGCCGGTGCCGGGGGTGGGTTGCTGTCCCTCGTGGACGAGGCGGGTGTCGAACCGCATGCCCGTCACAGGAACCGGGTGGTCGGGTGGTCGATGGTCCACGACCCGGGGCGGACCCCGGCCACCGCGTCGCGTACCCGGTCGATGTCGTCGAGCGTGTTGTAGACGCCGAAGGAGAGCCGGACGGTGCCGAGCAGTCCCAGTCCGTCGAGGAAGACGCTGGCGCAGTGCACGCCGCAGCGGGCGGCGATCCGGTGCCGGTCGAGTTGTCCACCGACGTCGTACGGATGGATGCCCTCGACCACGAAGGAGACGATCCCGCTGGGGTCGTGCGCCGGGTCGCCGACCACCCGGACCCGGTCGAGCGCGCCGAGCGCCGCCACCGCGTGCCGGACCAGGGCGCGGTCGTGGGCGCGGATCTCGCTCCACCCGAGCCGGTCCAGGTAGGCCAGGGCCGCGGCGAGCCCGACCGCGCCGGCGACGTCCGGGGTGCCGGCCTCGAAACGGGGCGGCCCGGCGAGGTAGCGGACCGGCTCGGCGAGGGACACGCCCTTCACCGTCCCGCCGCCGACCTGGTAGGGCGGCAGCTCGGCGAGCAGGTCGCGGCGCCCGTACAGCACACCGACCCCCATCGGTCCGTAGACCTTGTGCGCGGAGAAGCAGTAGAAGTCGGCGTCCAGCGCCCGGACGTCGACCGGCCGGTGCGGCACCGCCTGCGCGCCGTCGACGACCACCGGCACGCCCCGGGCGTGGGCCGCCGCGACCATCTCGCGCACCGGGTTGACCGTGCCGAGGACGTTCGACACGTGCGCCACCGCCGCCAGGCGCACCCGGGGGCCGAGCGCCGCGGCGAAGCCGTCGGCCGGGACGCGCCCGTCCGCGCCGGCCGGCACCGTGACCAGCTCCGCGCCGACCTCCTCGCACAGGCGCCGCCACGGCAGCAGGTTGGAGTTGTGCTCCATGCCGGTGAGCAGCACCTGGTCGCCCGGACCGACCAGCCGCCGGCCCAGGGTGGCGGCGAGCAGGTTCACCGCGTGGGTGGTGCCGGAGGTGAACAGGACCTCGTCGGCGTGCCGGGCGTTGATCGCCCGGCGGACCCCCTCCCGGGCCTCGTCGAACCGGTCGGTGGAGGTGCGGCTCAGCCGGTAGTAGCCGCGCCCGACGTTGCTGTTGGCGGTCGTGTAGTAGTCGGTGACGGCGGCGAGCACGGCCGCCGGCTTCTGGGTGGTGGCGGCGTTGTCGAGGTAGGCCAGGCCGGTCCCCTCGGCGCCGCGGAAGAACGGGAAGTCGTCGCGCACGGTCGTCGGGAGCGGGCGGTTGTCGACGTCGCCCTGCCAGGTGGTGCCGGTCATGCTGTCTCCCCTCGATGGAACAGGGTGCGGAACTCCTCGAACAGGTGGTCGTCGAGCCGGACCACCTTCTGCTCCGGGTAGGGCCGACGGCTCGGTGGGAGGTAACCGGGGTCGCCCGGCCGGCGGGGCCGGCCGTCCGGGCCGAGCAGGTGTGGGCCGTAGAAGAACCAGCAGATCTGTCCGATCTGCTCGGCGAAGAGCACCTGGTGCGCCTCGGGCGGATACATCCCCAGGTGGCACCAGGTGGCGCGGAACTCTCCGCCCGGCCCGAAGCTGGCCCCGAGCAGCACGTGGCCGAAGAGGTCATGCACGGCCCGGAACACGTCGTTGTGGGTGAAGTCGACACCGTCGACGGTCACCGGGCTGGGCTCGCGCATCGGGTGCGGGTCGGTGGCCGGCCCGGGACCGTGGCCGTCGCGGGTCAGGTAGACGGCCAGGGTGCCGGTGCGCCGGACCCGCTCGCGCAGGTCGGCGGAGTCGGCGTACGGCTGCCCGTGGCCCCGCCACGGCACCACGCGGACCCCGGCGCGGACCGCCGCGTGGTAGAGCGCGAGATTCTCCGCCTTCAACAACCGGTAGCCGGCGAGCGTGACCCGGTCCGGCGGGCCGGCGGCCCGCTCGTAGGCGGCGGCGATGCGCAGGCCGAGATCCTCGCAGGCGTGGGCCGGGGGGTCGACCGGTCGGGGGTCGACCGGACCGTGGGCCGGCCGCCACCATCGCCCGGCCAGGTGGCGGTCGGCGGCGGTGGCCAGGATGAGCAGCGCATCCGACTCGCGCTCCGCCATCGCCGCCTCCGGTGGATGTTCGCAGCCGACGCCACGTCCGTGTGACGTGCGATGCCGCTCGGGCAGCCCGGGCGGCAGTCGCGCCGGCTGGCCGGCTCCATCGAGGGGGATACTACCTGTTGTTCAAGCTGAAGACGAGACCGTGATCGATGTCCGGCACCCTGCCACGATCGTCGTGGCTGCTGAACGACGGCAGGCCGGGGCGCACGGCATCGCAGCCACGGAGAAGAGCGCTTAAGAATCGACTACCGCGTGAGCGAAGGGTCAGCGGCGCGGGGCGGCGGCGCGGGTGGCCGCGGCGCGCGGCGCGGCCACCGGGCCGGCCTCCAGGCCGAGCAGGTCGCAACAGCGCAGCACCGCCTCGGTGTCACCCTCGAGCTTGAGCCGGCCCTGGATCATCGCGAGCAGCGGAGTGAGCCGGCCGGAGCCGATCTGCACGAAGGTGGCCGCATCGGTGGTGGCGAGCATCGCCGGCCGTTCCGCCTCGCCCCGCACCGGGCGCGCCTGGCCGCCCCGAACCGCAAGGTGGAACGACTCGCCGTCCACCCGGAACTGGTAGTCCTCGTCGACGTCGGGGGCGTGGTCGGGCCGGATCATCGCCTCGACCGCGAGGAAGCCCCAGTGCGGCCGGACCGTGTCCCCGTCGGACAGCTCACCGACGAACTCCATCCCCCAGTGCGCCAGCCCGAGCACCATCGGGCGCAACCGCTGCCCGACCTCGGTCAGCTCGTAGGCCAGCCGGGACCCGGTGCCGCGCAGGTCGGTCTGCCGGACCACGCCCCTCTCGGTGAGGAAGCGGAGCCGCTCGGCCAGCAGGTTGGTGCCGACGCCCGGCAGGTCGCCGAGGAGTTCGCCGTAGCGCCGGGGACCCATCAGGAGCTCCCGGACGATCAGCAGGGTCCATCGCTCGCCCAGCACGTCGAGCGCACTGGCGAGCCCGCAGTATTGGTGATAGGCGCGCTTGCCGCCGGCCGACGAGGTTTCCACCTCACTACTGTATCGGATAGCGTGACTGTCCGGAATCGCGCCCGACACCACTGTTCGTAACAGTATCGTCACCCCGCTTTGCGCTGACCGAACAGCCCTTTCATCAGCACCGGCTTGGCGACCTCTTGAAAGTCCATCCCCGGGTCGAGTTCCCGCACCGTGCCCTCGATCACGAGCAGTGACAACAGCGGAAAGATCAGCTCTGGCGCCGCATGCACACCGTAGCGGCGCTGGAGATCGAACATCTCGCCGGCGAACGCGATCAGGCTGAACTCCCGGGCCGGCAACCCGTGGCTGCGCTCCACCAGATCGGCCATCCGGGTCAGGAACCCCGCCACGTCGGCGTCCGGCCGGAGCCCCGTGCCGCTGCGCACCACGATCTCCGCGCAGTATCGGCCCCTCCCGATGGACATGTTCATGAAGAACTCGGCGAAGAGCCGGCGCAGCTCCTCGGTGAGCTGGACGCTGAACCCGGCGTCCAGGACCACCACCTGCCCGCGCCGGGTGAAGTAGAGGTTGCCCGGGTGCATGTCGCAGTGCACGAAACCGTCGACGAAGAGCATGTGGTAGATCGCGGTCAGCCCGGACGACGCGAACCGCCGCTGCAACGCCGGCGGACAGCGGCGGGCGGTGTCCACGTCCAGGTCGGGGATGAACTCCATCACGATGCAGCGCGGCCGGCAGGCGGCCTCGTGCACCTTCGGCACCCAGACCCGGGGCACGGTGGCCAGGTTGACGCGCAACCGGCGCAGGTTGGCCGCCTCCCGGGTGAAGTCGAGCTGGCCGAGCACCGCCCCGGACATGTGCGCCATCACCTCGGCGACCGGCACGTCGCGGAAGACCGGCAGCCGGGCGGCAAGCGCGGCGCCGGCCCGCATCAGGGCCAGGTCGAGCGTCATCAACCGCTCCACGCCCGGCCGGCGCAGCTTCACCGCCACCTGCTCGCCGGTGCGCAGCCGGGCGCGGTAGACACAGGCCACACTGCCGCTGGCCACCGGACGGCGGTCCAGCTCCGCGAAGATCTCCGGCTCCGCCACGCCGTACGCCTCGCGCAACGCGCGCCGGGTGCCGGTCGCGTCCAGCGGGGCCACCGCGTCCTGCAGCACCGCCAACTCGTCGCAGAACGCCGGCGGTAGCAGGTCACGGCGGGTGCCGAGCACCTGCCCGGCCTTGACGAAGGTCGCGCCCAGCCGGGTCAGCAGCACCGTGGTCCGGCGGTAGAGGTGCCGCCGGCCCGCCTCCCCTCGCCGGACGAGGGCCAACGCGCCGCCGGTCAACAGCGCGGGCAGCAGGAGGGCCAGGCTGAGCGCCACCACCCACACCGCACGGGCCGCCAGCATCGCCCTGCCGCGCACGGCGCTCACCTCCTCACGATGCCGGGCACCTCGATCGCCCGCAGTTGCAGGGTGCCGTGGTCGCAGTACCAGATCCGGCTGCCGTCCCAGGTCACGCCGGTCGGGTTGCCCGCCACCGAGTAGGCCGCGACGTCCCGGCGCTCGTCCAGGTCGTAGACGTTGATGGCGGCGTTGGTGTAGTCGGCGTACACCAGGAAGTTGTCCGAGACGGTCAGGCCGGCTGGGGCGTGCCGGACCGGGAAGGTGTCGATCAGTCCCATCCCGCGCGGATCGCGCAGCTCCACCAGCCGCAGGTCCTCGTAGCCGAGCCAGAGCCCGTGCCGGGTGGCCTCGATCCCGCGCAGCACGTTGCCGGGGCGCGGGTTCGGCAGCTCGGTGACCTCCTCGCCGGTGGTCGGGCTGAGGCCGCGCAGACACCGCTGCGCACCGCAGACCTGGAGCAGGTATCCGTCGAGGGTGGTCAGGTCGGTGGCGACCTCCGGGCAGGGAATCCGGTGTTCGACCTGCCCCGTGTGCGGATCCAGCGCCATGATCTGGTTGGACACCGCCTCGGAGAACCAGAGGAACTCACCGAACCAGGTGAGTCCGCAGAGCTTGAAGGCGCGTACCGGGATGTCGCGGACCGTGCCCGCCGCGAACGGCATCACGACCTCCCCGCGCGGACGATGCCGCAGTCGAGCCGCCAGTCGGTGGCCAGCCGCACCCCGGTGCCGGCGCGGGGACGGCGCAGGTCCAGCCGCAACTCGTCGCCCTCGGCCACCCGGGTGTGTCGCAGCGGCCAGATCCACACCGCCCAGTTGCACCCCGGGTACGAGGGGAAGTTGGACAGTTCCACGCCGTCTGCCATGTCCGCGGTGAAGTAGCCCATGACGGCGTGCAGGGTGCCGGGGCGGACGACCCGCAGCCGCTGGCTGGGTCGGGGCCGGGTGGAGCCGGCCCGGCCCAGGGCCGAGTCGGCGACCGGGACCGGCTCGCTGAGCAGCCGCGGCGGTCGCTGGAAGAAGTGCAGATGGGCCTGGGGCTCGACAAGTTCCTGCACCACGTCGAGACGGTGGCCCAGGAAGTCGGAGCTCCACAGCCCCCAGCCCTCGGCGTCGAACTCGATCGCCGCCAGCCGGGTGACCAGCCGCCGGGGCACCACCCGCCCGTCCGGCCGCAACACCCGTCGGGCGACCACGCCGAGCACCTCGGCCATCTCCTCCTCCGGCCCGAGGTTGCCCATCATCTCCGAGACCAGGACGTCGGCCCGGTCGGGCAGGCGCAGGGTGCGCGCGTCGCCGACGATCAGGGTGAGCCGGTCCTTCAGGTCGTTGGCCTCGATGATCCGGGCGGCCACCTCGGCCATCCGCGGGTCGGCCTCGACGGCGTAGACGTGGCCGGCGCCGTGCCGCAGGGCCAGCAGCGACAGCGCCAGCGTCCCGGCGCCGACGTCGACCACCACGTCACCCGGGTCGACCGTCTGCTCCAGGGCCTGGTCGTAGGCGTGCAACCGGGGAGCGTCGGCGAGCATCGTCTGGTGCATGAGGAGCAGGCGCTGGTCCACGGAGTCCTCCCCGGTAACAGGGCATCCCTCCCGGGGCTGAGGGGACCTGCCCCCGGGAGGGATGCCGTCCGGACGCCGGCGCTATCGGATTTTCTAGTCAACCCGGGCGTCCGAGTGCCGTCAAGGGGTCAGATGTTGACGGCCGCGTGCTCACCGACGTAGGCGTCGCGCATCACCAGGTTGACCCCGGTGAGGCGGGCCTTGGGCTCGTCGTCGGTGGTGACCAGCGCGGTGTCGCCGCCGTCGAGCTTCAGCTCGGTGCCGGTGGCCTCCATGTCGCGCAGCTTGCCGTTGATGTGCACGGCGTTCGTGGCGTACAGCGTCTGGTGCGGCGTGACCAGCTCGAACTCGGCGTCGATGTGCAGCTCGCTGGGGAACGCGACCCGGCTGAGGCTGTCCTCGTGGCCCTCGCCGAGCGTGCCGCCGGAGACCCGCGGCCAGCTCGCCCGCAGCATGACCCGGCCACCGAGCTCGGCGCAGTGCCCGACCACGGCCACCCGGGCCAGCTGGGCGAGGACACCGGGGCCCTCGTCGTGCTTGTCCGGGCCGAACAGCAGCACCTCGGCCCCGCCGGCCTTCCGGTAGTCACCGGCCAGGTCGACCCGGACCGTGCGCCCGCCGACCTCGACCTCGATCTGCCCCTCCATCGAGGTCTGCATGATCATGGACGGGTCGACAAGCATCGACATGCAGGGACCGGCGCTCGGCGCGAAGAACAGGTTGGGCGTGATGCCCACCGGCTGGTTCTCGTCGTTCGCCGGGTACCACGCCTCCGGCAGCGTGGTGCCCTTCACCACGTTCGGGGCCTGGGCGACCTCGAACGGACCGTCGCCCCGCGGCTTGCCCAGGTAGGGGCCGGTGAGGGGCTTCTTGAACGGCGGGACGTTGTCGACCACGCCGTAGATGTCGATGACGTTGCGGTGGGCCAGGCGCAGCGTGCTCGACTCGAGGATGCCGAACCGGCGGATGTAGAACTCCGCCGGGAAGTTCTTGCCCGGCACGATCTGCCGCACGTGACCGCTGTTGGGCAGGAACGGGTTGGACAGGACCTGGATGCGGTCGTCCAGCTCGTAGCTGAAGCCCTTGATGCCGACCTCGGGCGCGCTGATCAGCTCGGTGTCGAACTGCGCGTAGCCCTTGTCGTCGACCCGGTGCTCGAAGCCGGGCATCGGCCACTTGTTCAGCTGCACGAAGCCCGACAGGTTGATCGTCTCGCGTCGACCCGAGTAGTAGTCCTCGCCGAAGACCACCGTCGCGGCCGCGAGGATGTGCGGCCTGATCGGCTTGGCCTCCAGGTTCAACGACTCGTAGGTCTCCCGTACTCCACTCACCCTGATACCTCCGTAGGGCGTGACCGGTCACCGGGAGCAGCAGCCCCGGCCGGGGGTCCGAGAACCGGACCCGCACCCAGGAAGCTATATGTTTTTACAGTTAGGTGTCAATCGTCGGTCACCGATATCTCACCGGCTGTCACATCGCGGCAGCCGCCCGCGCCGCAACCCGGCGCGGGCGGACGGACGACTACTCGACGGCGGACGCCAACGGTCCGGCCCGGGCCGGACCGGGCGCCCACGGAGGGCCGGCTCAGGCGAGCTGGGCGCCGGTCGTCTCCTCGGCCAACAGCTCGGTGGAGAGCCGGCGCACGAGTGCGAGACACCGGTGCCGGCTCGGCGCTCCCCGCTCCGGCTGCAGGAGCGACTTCTCCCGCAGCCGGGCCAGCACCCGGGCGACCTCGGCCGGACGCAGGTACGGCTCGGCGAGCCGCACCGCCTCGGTCAGGTCGAACACCGGGGGCAGCGCGCCGAGACGGGCGAAGAGCCAGCGCTCGGCCGGGGTGAGGGTGCGGACGCTCCGGTCCAGCAGGGCACGGAGCGAGGGCCGGCTCTCCTCCCCCGGCGGGCGGAACCAGGTAAGGGGTCCGTCGAACCGGCGGGACACCCCGGCCAGGGAGTCGTCGGCCAGGTGCGCCGCGGCGTAGCCGAGCACGAGAGGCAGCCCGTCGGCGCGACGGCAGATCTGTGCGACGAGCCCGACATTGTCGGCGCCGACCCGGAACCCGGTGTGGACGCGGGCCGCGTACCGGGCGAAGAGGTCCACCGCCGGGGCGCCGGCGTCCGTGTCGCCGTCGGGCAGCGCGAGTGGCCACAGCCGCCGGATCGCCTCGTGCGGCAGGTTGAGCGGTTCCCGGGAGGTCACCAGCACGGTCAACCGGTTCTGGTCCCGCAGCAGCGTGTCGGCCAGCAGAGCGCAGGCGTCCACCAGGTGCTCGGCGTTGTCGAGCACCACAAGCATCTGCCGGAGACCGCACCGCGACGGGTCCGACGGCGGCCCGGCGAGCAGATCGATCATCCGGGCCCGCAGGTGGGCCCGATCCGCGACACCGGTGACGTCCACCGTGACCACCCCGTCGGCGAACCGGTCCCGCAGCTCGTCCACCACCGCCCGGGCCAACGCCGACTTGCCGCAACCAGGCGGCCCGACCACGGTGACCAGCCGGTGCGCCCGCATCAGCGACGTCAGCGCGCGGACGTCCTCGTCGCGGTGGAGCAGCTCGCCGGGCCACTGCGCCACCTCGGCCGGCGCGACCGAGACGCCGGCGCACGAACCGACCTGGGCGGGTGGCGCCCAGTGCGGTTCGACAAGCCGCCGGTGCACCGCCTGCAGGGCCGGGCCCGGCTCGACGCCCAACTCCCGGTGCAGCGCGTCGCGGACCGCGGCGAACCGGCCCAGCGCCAGCGAACGCTGCCCGGTGCGCTCCAGAACGGTCAGGTAGTGGGCCTGCACCTGCTCGTCGAGGGGCTCCCGCGTGGCGAGCTGGGCGGCCAGGTCGCGGACCTCGCCCGGGCGTCCGACGCGCAGCCCGAGCGCCACGTAGTCACGGGCGGCGTCGGACCAGCTCAGGCGCAGCGCCTCCACCTCGACCGACTGTCGCAGCAGGACGGTCAGCTCGCTGAGTGCCGGATCCCGCCACAGGTGCAGCGCATGCCGCAGCAGTCGCAGCGCGCGATGGGTGTGCCCCTCGGCCAACCGCTGCCGGGCCCGCTCGACCAGCTCGCGGAAGACGCACAGATCGACCGCCCGAGGCTCGATCCGCAGCGCGTACCCGGTCGGGGTGGAGACGATGACGTTGGTCCGCGCCCGGGGCGGTGTCTCCGGTTCGAGGAGCTGGCGGAGCCGCGCGATGTACGTGTGCAGCAGCTCGCGGGACCGGGCCGGCACCCGCTCGCCCCAGACCGCCTCCTGCAGCTCGCTCGCGGCGACACCGCGCCCGGGTTGGAGCGCGAGCGCCGCGAAGACCGCCTTCTGCTTGGTGGGCCCCAGGTCGACGGGCGTGACGCCGCGGCTCACCTGGAGCGGACCGAGGATCTTCAGACGCACCACCGCAGCCGTCACCAGTACCCGCCATTCGCGCCGACACCCGAGCCAGTACCGATCGTAATAATGCCACTACTCAGAGGTTCGAGAGCCGGGAGACATCGTGATCGCGGAACGTGGAGCCATCACCGGACGATCAGTTACTATCGAAAGATATAGTTATCTCGTCGACTCGTAGACAGTTGGGTGGGTCCCATGTTCGAGCGGTTCACCGACCGAGCGCGACGGGTTGTCGTCCTGGCCCAGGAAGAGGCCCGGATGCTCAACCACAACTACATCGGTACGGAGCACATCCTGTTGGGCCTGATCCATGAGGGTGAGGGTGTGGCGGCGAAGGCTTTGGAGAGCCTGGGTATCTCGTTGGAGGGCGTCCGTCAGCAGGTTGAGGAGATCATCGGTCAGGGCCAGCAGGCGCCGAGTGGGCATATCCCGTTCACGCCGCGGGCGAAGAAGGTGTTGGAGCTGTCCCTGCGGGAGGCGTTGCAGCTCGGCCACAACTACATCGGCACGGAGCACATCCTGTTGGGCCTGATCCGTGAGGGTGAGGGTGTGGCCGCCCAGGTGTTGGTGAAGTTGGGCGCCGACCTGAATCGGGTGCGTCAGCAGGTGATCCAGTTGCTGTCGGGTTATCAGGGCAAGGAGCCGGCTGCTGCGGGTGCTGCGCCGGGTGAGGCCGCGCCGTCGACGAGTTTGGTGTTGGATCAGTTCGGTCGGAACCTGACCCAGGCTGCTCGGGAGGGCAAGCTCGACCCGGTGATCGGGCGGGAGAAGGAGATCGAGCGGGTCATGCAGGTGTTGTCCCGCCGGACGAAGAACAACCCGGTGTTGATCGGTGAGCCCGGCGTGGGTAAGACCGCTGTGGTGGAGGGCTTGTCCCAGAAGATCATCAAGGGTGAGGTGCCGGAGACGCTGAAGGACAAGCAGTTGTACACGCTTGACCTGGGTGCGTTGGTGGCGGGTTCGCGCTACCGGGGTGATTTCGAGGAGCGTCTGAAGAAGGTGCTCAAGGAGATCCGCACCCGGGGTGACATCATCTTGTTCATCGACGAGATCCACACGTTGGTGGGTGCGGGCGCGGCGGAGGGCGCGATCGACGCGGCGAGCATTTTGAAGCCGATGCTGGCGCGTGGTGAGTTGCAGACCATCGGCGCGACCACGCTGGATGAGTACCGTAAGCATTTGGAGAAGGACGCGGCGTTGGAGCGTCGGTTCCAGCCGATCCAGGTGGGTGAGCCGTCGCTGGCGCACACCATCGAGATTTTGAAGGGTCTGCGGGACCGGTACGAGGCGCACCACCGCGTGAGCATCACCGACGCGGCTCTGGTCGCGGCGGCGACCCTGGCGGATCGGTATATCTCGGATCGGTTCCTGCCGGACAAGGCGATCGATTTGATTGATGAGGCGGGTGCGCGGATGCGGATCCGTCGGATGACGGCGCCGCCGGACCTGCGGGACTTCGATGAGCGGATCGCGCAGGTGCGTCGGGACAAGGAGTCCGCGATCGACGCGCAGGACTTCGAGCGGGCCGCGCAGTTGCGGGACACGGAGAAGCAGTTGCTGGGTCAGAAGGCGCAGCGGGAGAAGGAGTGGAAGGCCGGGGATCTGGATGTCGTCAGTGAGGTCGACGACGAGCAGATCGCTGAGGTGCTCGGGAACTGGACCGGTATCCCGGTGTACAAGTTGACCGAGGAGGAGACGTCGCGTCTGCTGCGGATGGAGGACGAGCTGCACAAGCGCGTCATCGGGCAGGAAGACGCGGTCAAGGCGGTGTCGAAGGCGATCCGGCGCACGCGGGCGGGTTTGAAGGATCCGAAGCGGCCGTCGGGGTCGTTCATCTTCGCCGGCCCGTCCGGTGTGGGTAAGACCGAGCTGTCCAAGGCCCTGGCGGAGTTCCTGTTCGGGTCCGAGGACGCGTTGATCCAGTTGGACATGTCGGAGTTCCACGACCGGTACACGGTGTCCCGGCTCGTCGGTGCCCCTCCCGGGTATGTCGGGTACGACGAGGGTGGGCAGCTGACGGAGAAGGTGCGGCGGCGGCCGTTCTCGGTGGTGTTGTTCGACGAGATCGAGAAGGCCCACCCGGATGTGTTCAACACGCTGTTGCAGATCCTGGAGGACGGCCGGTTGACCGATGGTCAGGGTCGGATCGTGGACTTCAAGAACACGGTCATCATCCTGACCACCAACCTCGGTACCCGGGACGTCGCGAAGGCGGTGTCGCTGGGCTTCCAGGCCTCCGACGACTCCGAGTCGAACTACGACCGGATGAAGCAGAAGGTCAACGACGAGCTCAAGCAGCACTTCCGGCCCGAGTTCCTCAACCGGATCGACGACACGATCGTGTTCCACCAGCTGCGGGAGATCGAGATCCTGTCGATCGTGGACATCATGATCCAGCGGATCGAGGGGCAACTGCGGAACAAGGACATGGGCCTGGAGTTGACCGACAACGCCAAGAAATACTTGGCGAAGAAGGGCTTCGACCCGGTCCTGGGCGCCCGTCCGCTACGCCGCACCATCCAACGCGACATCGAGGACAACCTGTCCGAACGGATCCTGTTCAACGAACTGACCCCCGGCCAGATCGTCGTCGTCGACTGCGAAGGCGACCCCGACAACATCGACAAGGCCAAACTCGTCTTCCGCGGCGCGGACCGACCCGACGCCGTCCCGGACGCGGTGCCAGCTGATCTCGGCGCCGCATCCACCGGCGCGGACGACAACGCCGCGTGACAGGCGGCGGTCCACGGCAGGGTCAGGGCGCGGACGCCGGGGCGAAGGCCGACCGGCCGAGGCGCTCAAGGTGGACGCGGGTCGCCCCGTCACAGAGCGCACCCGCCACACCGGCGGCGTACGCGTCGGCCGCGCTCACCCCCAACCGGGCCGCGAGCCGATACTCCCGCGACAGGTCGGTGTCGAACATGGCCGGGTCGTCGGTGCCGATGCTGCACGCCACACCGGCGGCCCGCAGCCGGGGCAACGGATGGTCGTCGAGAGCGCCCACCACCTGGGTACGCAGATTGGAGGTCGGACAGACATCCAGCACCACGCCGCGCTCCACGATCTCCGCCGACACCCGTGGGTCGTCGGCGGCCCGGATGCCGTGCCGCAACCGCACCGGGTCGTACCCGAGCGCCTCCCGGATCGACTCCACCCCCGTCGCCTCCCCGGCGTGCGGCACGAACCCGAGCCCGCCGTCGCGCGCGATCGCGACAGCGCGTGCGTACACGGCGAGACCACCCGCCGACTCCCGGCCGCCGATCCCGAAACCCACCACGCCCCGGTCGCGGTACCGGACCGCCTGTCGGGCGCACTCCTCGGCAAGCGCCGGCTCCAGTTCCCGGTCGATGTCGGGCGTGAACCGGACCAGGACGCCGTGCCGCTCGTACGCCTCCACCGCCCCGTCGGCATAGCCACCGAAGATGTCCGCCCACCGTACGCCGCGCCGCACCCGCTCCGCCGGCGAGAAGATCCCCTCCACGTAGACCGCGCCGTGCCGGGCGGCTTCGGCCGCGTAGTCCACCACCACCCGGTGGAAGTCCGCACGGGTACGCAGGCAGTTGGTGGTGGCGATCCAGACCTCGATGAAGTGCGCGAAGTCGACGAACCGGTAGTGCCGCGCCAGCTCCACCTCGGTCCGTGCCGGCAGCGGCGATCCGTTGCGCCGGGCGATCTCCAGGAGCGTCCGCGGTCGGATCGTCCCCTCCAGGTGCACGTGCAGTTCGATCTTCGGGCTCACGCGGAGCTCTCTTTCGCTCGCGACTGCGGGGCTCGCAAACCCGGCTCACTCCTCGCGCTCACGCGGAGACCGGCAACAAGTCGGACGGCGCGGTCCGCCGCGGGCCCGCCACCAACCGCACCGGCTCGACGGAGAGCACCGGCAGATCGGTCGGTTGCGGCGGGCGCAGCCGGATCGCCACCCGGTCCAGGCGCAGCGGCGGAGGCGGCACGGTGAACTCGGTCCAGCCGACCAGGTAGCTCTCCGGGATCTGGTCGACAAGCGTGGCCGTGGCGGCCCACCGGCTCTTGAGCAACAGCATCTGCGCGCGGTAGCGGCCGGGTGGAAGCCCGACCGGCAGCCGAACCGGACCGGCGCCCTCCGACACCGTCCAACGCGACGCTTCCGGCTCGGCGTCCGCCGAAGCGACGCTCACCAGGACCGTTCCGGCGGACGCCGCCAGTCCGCCACGGACCACCGGTTGCAGCACGGCACCGGCGTACGGGCCGAGCGGCCGGTCCCGGACCACCGGCGGGATCAGTCGGCCCAGCAGCGCACGGACCTGCCGCCGGAACTGCTCGGGCGGCACGCCCACCAGACGGGTGAACTGGGTGGTGAAGCTACCCACGCTCGTGTAGCCGACCCGGGCGCAGATCGCGCCGACGGTGAGCCGGGAGTGCAGGAGCAGTCGCCGGGCCTGGGCCATCCGGAGCGCCGCCAGGAAACGCGCCGGCGTCTCTCCGGTAACCGCCCGGAAAATTCGGTGGAAATGGAAAGGGCTGAACAGGGCGGTGCGGGCCAGCACGTTCAGCGGCAGATCACCGCCGAGATCGCCACGCATTCGTTCGATCGACCGGATCACCGCCATTCGGTGGCGATATCCACACGGTCGTTCCACGGCAGAAGACATTAGGATCCCCCAGGTTCTGCATCCGCGACGAAACCGTCCCGTAGTCTCCGACCGCGCCCTTGAATAAATCTTGATTTTCATATAGCGAAGCGCTGATCTCTCATCTGCTGCGACGAAGTCGCTGCTCAGCGCCGGTAAGCCGAGGCGCGTCTCCGAGCCCCGTCGCGCCAACCGGATGGGCCGGCGGAGTGCACGGCCAACAGAGCAAGGTGCGAGAAGACAGCGCGCGCACCGTCCGCAATCATGGTCCGGTAGTCGCCCGGGACGCCGGACAACGGGACCGCAGCGGGCCAGGTCAATTTGCACGTGTCGATTTGTAGCGGTCTACTCCGATCTGCCGGGGAGGATTCATGTCCGCTCTGTGGCTGGCGCTGCGGCGTCGCCTGCTCACCCCTTCTCCACGAGCGACGGAACTGCGCAGACGCGGTTTCCGGGTGAAGGACGAGAGGGCCCGGCACGCCCTGGAATCAGCCGGTCGCAGTTTCGTCGCCGGCTTCGGGCACGCGGCCGGCACATCCTCGCCCCAGGCCGCCGAAGCCCGCCTGGAGTCCGTGGACGCGCCGCTGCGCGGCTTCGCCTACGAGGGCGCGGCGATGGCGTACGCGCTCATGGCCGGCCTCGGCCTGCGCGACCGTACCGCCGAGTTCCTCGCCGGGGGCGGACGACGCCACCTCTACATGGCGCACGTCGGTGCCGGCTGGGCGCTCGCCCGCCTGCCGCGCCCCCGCCGACGACGGGTGCTTCCCACCGACCCGCTGCTGCGCTGGCTCGCCCTCGACGGGTACGGGTTCCACCAGGCGTACTTCCACACCGACCGCTACGTTCGCCAGCAGCACCGCGACCCCGGCCGGAACTGGGGGCCGGAGCTGCGCGGTTACGCCGGACACGCCGTCGACCAGGGCATCGGTCGGGCCCTGTGGTTCGTCTGCGGCACCGACGTCCGGCACGTGGTGGACACCGTGCGCGGCTTCGCGCCGGGCCGGCACGCCGACCTGTTCAGCGGGGTGGGCCTGGCGGCCACCTACGCAGGTGGGGTGGACGACAAGGAACTGGTGGAGCTGGCCCGGTTGGCGGACCGGCACCGGCACCGGGCCGCGCTGGCGCAGGGATCCGCGTTCGCCGCCAAGGCGCGGCTGCGGGCCGGTCTGCCGACCGACGACACCGCCCGGGCGACCGCGGCGCTCTGCCGCGCCACGCCCGAGCAGGCCGCCACCATGACCGACGACGCCCTGCGGGACCTGCCGCCCGACGCCGACGGTCGGCCCGCGTACGCGGTCTGGCGACAGCGCATCGCCGACCAGTTCACGCTCCTGGGGAGGCACTGACCGATGACCGGCATCAGACACTGGGCCCGACGACAGGCGGCGGGACTTGTCGCCATCGTGCTCCTCGCGGGCATGTTCGTGGTCGCGCACACGCCACAGGCGTCCGGCGCGCAGCGACGAGCGCTGGCCGAGGCGTACCGGATGACCCCGCTCTCCGTCGGGCTGCCCGGCGGCTTCCCGCAGCAGACCATTCGCAAGGTCAACCAGGACTACCGGCGGATCGCGGCCTGGATCTCCTCGGTCGGCGCCGGGGTGGCCATGAACGACCTCGACGGCGACGGGCTGGCCAACGACCTCTGCCTCACCGACCCCCGGATCGACCGGGTGGTGGTGACGCCGACACCCGGCGCCCGGACCGAGCGGTACGAACCGTTCGCCCTGGATCCCGCGCCGCTGCCGATGAACGGGCACATCGCCCCGATGGGCTGCGTGCCCGGCGACTTCGACGAGGACGGCCGGATCGACCTGCTGGTCTACTGGTGGGGCCGCTCCCCCGTGCTCTTCCTGGCCCGCGCCGACCAACCCCGGCCCGGCCCGGCGGCGTACCGGCCGGTGGAGCTGGTGCCGGCCCGGGTGGACGAGACCGGCGGGTACGCCGGCGTGCAGTGGAACACCAACACGGTGACCACCGCCGACTTCGACGGCGACGGGCACCTGGACATCTTCGTCGGCAACTACTTCCCGGACGGCCCGGTGCTCGACGACACGGTCAGCGGCGGCGTGACCATGAACCGCTCGATGTCCTGGGCGACGAACGGCGGCCTGGACCACCTGATGCGCTTCACCGGCCGCGCACCGGACGGCACGCCCCGCTTCACCGACGTGCCGGGTGTCCTCGACCGGGCCGTCTCGGCCGGCTGGACGCTCGCCGCCAGCGCCCAGGACGTCGACGGCGACCAACTGCCCGAGCTGTACGTGGCGAACGACTTCGGGCCGGACCGGCTGCTGTACAACACCTCCACCCCGGGCAAGGTGCGGCTGTCGCTCGTGGAGGGCGAGGAGAGCCGGGCGTTCGTGCCGAAGTCGAAGCGGCTCGGCCACGACTCCTTCAAGGGGATGGGGGTGGACTTCGGCGATCTCGACCAGGACGGCCTCTACGACCTCTACGTCGGCAACATCACCACCTCCTTCGGCATCCAGGAGAGCAACTTCGCCTTCGTCAACACCGCCCGGGACGTCGCGGACCTGCGCCGGCAGCTTCGCGCCGGCAGCGCGCCCTGGCACGACCGCAGCTCCGCGCTGAACCTGGCCTGGAGCGGCTGGAGCTGGGACGTCAAGATCGCCGACTTCACCAACCGGGGCGTGCCGGACATCGTGCAGACCAGCGGCTTCGTCAAGGGCACGGTGAACCGCTGGGCGCAGCTCCAGGAGCTCGCCACCGCCAACGACACGCTGCTGGAACACCCGGCGTGGTGGCCGCACGTGGAGGCGGGCGACGACATCGCCGGCGGCCAGCACCTGCGCTTCCACGTCCGCGGCGACGACGGCAGATACGTCGACCTGAGTCCCGAACTGGGGCTCGCCGTACCGGTGCCGACCCGCGGCATCGCGGTCGGTGACGCGGACGGCGACGGACGGCTGGACATGGCGGTCGCCCGGCAGTGGGACGCCCCGGTCTTCTACCACAACGACAGCCCCGACACCGGGTCACCGCTGAGCCTGCGCCTGATCCACGAGGGCACCGCGGGCCCGGCCGGACAGCCGGGCTCCCCCGTCGTCGGCGCGTCGGTCACGGTCACCACCCCGGACGGCCGCACGCTGCTGGCCCGGGTCGACGGCGGCGGCGGCCACTCGGGCCGGCGCAGCTTCGAGGCGGTCGCCGGGCTCGGGCAGGTCAGCGGGCCGGTGCGGGTCCGGATCGACTGGCGCGACCGCGGCGGGGCCGCACACCAGCAGGAGCTCCAGCTCACCCCGGGTCGGCACACGCTGACCCTCGGCGCCCAGGCCAGGGAGGCGACGTCATGACCGGCAAGACCGCCCGCGACCCACGGGTCATCGCACTGCGCAACTTCGCGATCTCCATCACCGCGCTCAACGTCCTCGGCTACACCGTGCTCGGCTTCGAGCAGGCCCCGCTCTGGCCGGTGGCCGCCGTGCTCACCGCGTACCTCACCGAGATCGGCCTGGAGGTCGTCGGCGCCCGGGCGGAGAGCCGGCCGCCCCGGTTCACCGGGCGGGGCGTCCGCGGTGTGGTGGAGTTCCTCTACCCGGCGCACATCACCGCGCTGGCGGTGAACATGCTGCTCTACGTCAACGACCGGATGCCGGTGACGCTGTTCGCGGTGATGGTGGCGATCAGCGGCAAGTGGCTGCTGCGTGCCCCGGTCAACGGCCGGCTGCGGCACTTCATGAACCCGTCGAACTTCGGCATCAGCGTGGTGCTGCTGCTGTTCCCGTGGGTTTCCATCGCCCCGCCGTACCAGTTCACCGAATATCTCAGCGGCTGGGCCGACTGGGCGCTGGTGGTCGTGATCGTGAGCCTGGGCACGCTGCTCAACGCCAAGCTCACCGGCCGCATGTGGCTGATCGGCAGCTGGCTGCTCGTCTTCGCCGCCCAGGCGGTGTTCCGCGGCCTGGTCCTCGACACCGCCGTCCCGGGCGCGCTGGCCACCATGACCGGGGTGGCGTTCGTCCTGTTCACCAACTACATGGTCACCGACCCGGGGACCACGCCGTCCCGGCCGGCCTCGCAGGTCGCCTTCGGCGCCGGCGTCGCGGTCGTCTACGGCATCCTGACCGGCGCGTCGGTGGTCTACGGGCTCTTCTTCGCCACCGCGATCGTCTGCCTGGTCCGGGGCGCGTTCCTCTGGTCGTTGCACCTGTCCCGGCGCGACCGCCGGGACCAGGCGGTGGAGGCCACCGGCCGGACCGCCCCGCTGGTGGCGGAGGTGCCCCCGCCGGCCCTGGCCGACCGGGTCCCGCAGGGGGCGGCGGCCCGCGCCTGACCACGGCGCGCCGCCGGGCGCCACACGTCGAGGAGAGCGCATGGACAACCTTGCCATCGTCGGGATGAGCTGCCGCTTCCCCGACGCCCGGTCCACCACCGAACTGTGGGAGAACGCCGTCACGGGACGGCGGGCGTTCCGCCGGATACCCGCCGGGCGGTTGCGCCCGGACGACTACTGGGACCCCGACCCGACCGTCCCGGACCGCACCTACGCACGCACCGCCGCGGTCATCGACGGGTACGCGTTCGACCGGCTGGCGTTCCGGGTCGCCGGCAGCACGTTCCGCGCCACCGACCTGACCCACTGGCTGGCCCTGGACGTGGCCGCGCAGGCCCTGGCGGACGCCGGTTTCCCGGACGGGGCGGGGCTGCCGCGCGAACGCACCGCGGTGGTGGTCGGCAACACCCTGACCGGCGAGTTCACCCGCGCCAACGTGCTGCGGCTGCGCTGGCCGTACGTGCGTCGCGTGGTCGGGTCGGCGCTGCGCGAGCAGGGATGGTCGACCGAACGGCTCGGCACCTTCCTGGACGGGCTGGAAGCGGCGTACAAGGCGCCGTTCCCGCCGGTCGACGAGGACACCCTGGCCGGGTCGCTGTCGAACACGATCGCGGGCCGGATCTGCAACCACTTCGACCTCGGCGGCGGCGGGTACACGGTGGACGGCGCCTGCTCGTCGTCGCTGCTGTCGGTGGTGACGGCGTGTCGCAGCCTCGCCGAGGGTGACGTCGACGTCGCGGTGGCCGGCGGCGTCGACCTGTCGATCGACCCGTTCGAGATCGTCGGCTTCGCCAAGACCGGTGCGCTGGCCCGGCACGAGATGCGGGTGTACGACCGGCAGTCCCAGGGCTTCTGGCCGGGCGAGGGCTGCGGCATGGTGGTGCTGATGCGCCAGCGGGACGCGGTGGCGGCCGGCCGGCGGATCTACGCCACGGTCGCCGGCTGGGGTGTCTCGTCCGACGGCCGGGGCGGCATGACCCGGCCCGAGGTCGCCGGTTACCGGCTGGCCCTGGACCGGGCGTACCGGCGGGCCGGGTTCGGCGTCGACACCGTGCCCGTCTTCGAGGGGCACGGCACCGGCACCGCGGTCGGTGACGCCACCGAACTGCGCGCGTTGGGCGCCGCCCGCCGGGACGCCGATCCGGCCGGCCCGGCGGCCGCGATCAGCTCGATCAAGGCGCTCATCGGGCACACCAAGGCCGCCGCCGGGGTGGCCGGCCTGATCAAGGCCGCGCTCGCGGTGCACCACCGGGTGGTGCCGCCCACCGCCGGCTGCGTCGAGCCGCACCCGGAGTTCACCACCGGACGGCCCGCCCTGCGGATGGTCCCGGCCGCCGAGCCCTGGCCCGACGGCGCGCCGCCGCGCGCGGGCGTCACCGCGATGGGCTTCGGCGGGATCAACACCCACGTGGTGCTGGAAGGCGGGTCGACTCCGGCGCCCCGGGCCCAGGTCGAGCGGATCACCCGGTTGGGCCGGGCCGCGCAGGACGCGGAGCTGCTGCTGCTGGACGCCGACCGGCCCGACGAACTGCGCGACCGGGTACGGGAGCTGCGCCCGCTCGTCGCCCGGCTGTCGTACGGCGAGCTGACCGACCTCGCCGCCTCGCTGCGGGAACGGGTGACCGGGCGGGCGTACCGGCTCGCGGTGGTGGGCGCCGGCCCGGAGGAGGTCGAGCGGCGACTCGGCCCGGTCGCGGACGCGCTCGACGCCGGACGCGACGAGCTGACCTCCGACGGGGTGTTCCTGCGCCGGGTCACCGGGCCGGGCCGGATCGGCTTCCTGTTTCCCGGGCAGGGCTCCGGGCGGAGTACCCGCGGTGGGGCGTTGCGGCGCCGGTTCGCCACCGCGGACGAGGTGTATCGGACCGCGGGCCTGCGGGCGGACGCCGACGGGGTACGCACCGAGGTGGCCCAGCCGCGCGTCGTCACCGGGTCGCTGGCGGCCCTGCGGGTGCTGGACGAGCTCGGCGTGACCGCCACCGTCGCGGTCGGGCACAGCCTCGGCGAGTTGACCGCGCTGCACTGGGCGGGCTGCACCGACGCGGCCACCCTGCTGCGGATCGCCGCGGCCCGAGGGGCGGCCATGGCCCGCTGCGCGGAGCCGGGCACGATGGCCGGCATCGCCGCCGACGCCACGGTCGTCGGTGGGCTGATCGGCGCCGAGCCGGTCGTGATCGCCGGTCACAACGGTCCCCGGCAGACGGTCGTCTCCGGCCCGCTCGACGCGGTCCGCCGCGTCTGCGCGGTGGCCGGCGTCCGCGGTCTGGAGTGGGCCGAGCTGGCCGTGTCGCACGCCTTCCACTCGCCGCTCATGCGCCCGGCGGAACGGGAGTTCGCCGCCTGGCTGGCCGACGTGCCGTTCGCCGCGCCGCACCGGGCGGTCGCCTCCACGGTGACCGGCGGCCCGCTGCCGGCCGGTGTGGACGTCCACGACCTGCTGCGCCGCCAGGTGACCGGGCCGGTCCGCTTCGCCGACGCGGTCCGGGCCGCCGCCGGCACCGGCGTCGACCTCTTCGTCGAGGTGGGACCGGGACGGGTGCTCAGCCGGATGGCGGGCGACCTGGCCGAGGTGCCGGCGATCGCGGTGGACACCGACGGCTCTTCGCTCGCCGGGCTGGTGGCCGCGGTCGGCGCGGCCTGGGCGGTGGGCGCCCCGGTGCGCCTCGACCGGCTCTTCGCCGGCCGGCTGGTACGCCCGTTCGACCCAGCCGCCGAACCCACGTTCTTCACCAACCCGTGCGAGACCGCGCCGGAGCTTGCGGTCCCGGCCGCGCCCGCCGCCCCGGCCGCCGAACCGGCCACGACCCCGGCGGGCGGTGGCGGGGAAGCGGTCGACGTGCTGCGCCGGCTCGCCGCGCGGCGGGCGGAACTGCCACTGGAGAGCGTCACCGCCGGCACCCGGCTGCTGGACGGGCTGCACCTCAGCTCCATCGCCATCGGACAACTGGTCAACGAGGCCGCGCGGGAGCTGGGACTGGCGGCCGTGACGGCGCCGACCACCTTCGCCACCGCCACCGTCGGGCAACTGGCCGACACCCTGCGCGCCCTGGCCGGCACCGAACCCGACCGGCGGCAGCCGACCGAGGTGATGGGCGTCGCGCCCTGGGTCCGGCCGTTCCGTGTCGCGCTCGTCGCCCGGCCGCTGCCGCCCCGGGTGGCCCCCCGCCGGTCGGGTGCGTGGCGGCTGCACGCCGCCCCCGACCACCCGTTCGCGGCGGCCCTGCGGGACGCGCTGGAGCGCGCCGAGCTGGGCCCGGGGGTGCTGCTCTGCCTGCCCGGGGAGGCCACCGTCGCGGAGCTGCCGCTGGCCCTGGCGGCGGTGCAGGCCGCGGTCACCGGGCCGGACGGCGCGCGCCTGGTCGTCGTCCAGCGCGGCCGGGGCGTGGCCGCGCTCGCCCGGACCGCCCGGTTGGAGCGCCCCGGGCTGCTCACCACGGTGGTCGACCTGCCCGCCGACGGTGACCCGGTGACCCGGGTGGTCGCCGAGGTGGCCGGCACCGAGGGCTTCACCGAGGCGCGTTACGACGCCGACGGGACCCGACGGGTGCCGCTGCTGCGGCGACCGACCGGCGGCGCCCCGCCGGCCGGGCCACCGTTGCACGCCGAGGACGTGTTGCTGGTCAGCGGCGGCGGCCGGGGCATCACCGCCGAGTGCGCGGCGGCGCTGGCGGCCGACACCGGCGTACGGGTGGCCGTGCTGGGGCGGGCCGACCCCGACCGGGACGTGGAGCTGGCGGCGAACCTGGACCGGCTGCGCGCGGCCGGCACCGCCGTGCACTACGTCCGGGCGGACGTCACCGACCGCGCGGCGGTGCGGGCCGCGGTGTCCGAGGTGACCCGGGTCCTCGGCCCGGTGACGGCGGTGCTGCACGGGGCGGGACGCAACGAGCCGGCCGCCCTGGCCGCGCTCGACCTGCCCACGCTGCACCGCACCCTGGCCCCGAAGGTGGACGGCCTGCGGGCCGTGCTGGACGCCGTCGACCCGGCACGGCTGCGGCTGCTCGTCACGTTCGGCAGCATCATCGGCCGGGCCGGTCTGCCCGGTGAGGGGCACTACGCGCTCGCCAACGACTGGCTCGCGGAGCTGACCGCCGAGGTGGGACGGCGGCACCCCGGCTGCCGGGCGATCTGTCTGGAGTGGTCCGTGTGGTCGGGCGTCGGCATGGGCGAACGGCTGGCCGTGGTCGAGTCCCTCGCCCGGGCCGGCGTCACCCCGATCACGCCGGACCAGGGGGTACGGCTGTTGCGCGAGGTGCTGGCCGAGCCGGACCCACCGGCCGCGGTGGTGGTCGCCGGCCGGACCGGCAACCTCGACACCCTCGGGTACGACCACCGGGAGCTGCCGCTGCTGCGGTTCCTGGAACGGCCGATCGTGCACTACGACGGCGTCGAACTGGTCACCGAGGTCGACCTGTCCGCCGCCGCCGACCGCTACCTCGAAGACCACCGCCTCGACGGCTCCCTGCTCTTCCCGGCGGTGTTCGGGTTGGAGGCGATGGCGCAGGTCGCCACCGCGCTCATCGGCGCCTCCGGCGTGCCGGTGGTCCACGACGCCGAGTTCACCCGCCCGGTCGTGGTGCCGCCGGGCGGCTCCACCACCGTCCGGATCGCCGCCCTGGCCTCCGCCGAGGGACGGGTCGAGGTGGCGCTGCGCAGCGCGGAGACCGGATTCGCCGCCGACCACTTCCGGGCCACGCTCTCCTTCGGTCCGGTCGACGCCAGCGCCGACGATCCGGAACCGCTCGCCGGCGACCCACCGCCGGTGTCCCTGGACCCGGCCCGCGAGCTCTACCACGACGTGCTCTTCCAACAGGGCCGCTTCCGGCGCCTGCTGCGCTACCGGCGGGTGGTGGCTCGGCACGCCGAGGCGGACGTGTCGACCACCGACGACGTGGGCTGGTTCCATCCCGCCCTGCCCACCGCGCTGGTGCTGGGCGACCCCGGGGCGCGCGACGCGTTCATGCACGGCCTCCAGGTGTGCGTTCCGGACGCCACCCTGCTGCCGGTTGGCGTGGACCGGATCGAGCCGGCCGGGCCGAAGCTCGCCGCCAGCGAGGAGGTCCGGTTCACCGCCGCCGAACGCGAGCACACCGGCGACACGTACGTCTACGACGTGACGGTGCGGACCGTCTCCGGCACCGTGGTGGAGCGCTGGCGGGGACTGCGGCTCCGGGCGGTGGGCCGGCGGAACCCGGCGGCACCGTGGACGCCGGCGCTGCTCGGGCCGTACCTGACCCGGCGGTTGCCGGAGGTGCTCGGCGTCGACCTGCCGGTGGTGGTGGAGCCGCACGGCACGCGGCTGGACCTGGCCGGACGTCGCGCGGTCACCGCGACCGCGTTGAGCCGGGCGCTGGGCCGGCCGGTACGCCTCGACCACCGCCCGGACGGTCGGCCGGAGATCGCCGGTGGTCCGGTGGTGTCGGCCTCGCACCAGCCGGGGATGAGCCTGGTCGTCGCCGACGCGTACCCGGTCGCCTGTGATCTGGAGGCGGTGACGGAGCGGCCGGCGGCGGCCTGGCGCGACCTGCTCGGCCCACACCTGCCGCTGGCCGAGCTGATCGCCGCGGAGACCGGGGACCGCGCCGCCGCGTACACCCGGGTGTGGTGCGCCGTGGAGTGCCTGCAGAAGGCGGGCCAACCGCCCACCGCGCCGCTGGCTCTGGGGCCGCCGGCCCCCGCGCCCGGCTGGACGGTGCTCACCTGCGGGGAGCTGCGGGTGGCCACGCTCGTCGCGGCGGTGCGCGACCGGGTCGAGCCGGTGGTGCTGGCGGTTGCGACCGGGAGGAGGGCCTGCGGATGAGCGAGGTGTGGAGCTACCGGCACGTGATCGGGTTCGAGGAGACCAACCTGGTCGGCAACGTCTACTACGTCAACTATCTGCGGTGGCAGGGCCGCTGCCGGGAGATGTTCCTGCGCGAACGGGCCCCGGAGGTGCTCGCCGAGTTGCGGGAGGACCTGCGGTTGTTCACCCTCCGCGTCGACTGCGAGTTCTTCGCCGAGCTGACGGCCTTCGACGAGCTGACGGTCCGGATGGGACTGGCCGAGATGACCCAGACCCAGGTGGAGATGAGCTTCGACTACCTGCGCGACGCCGACGGGTCCCTGGTCGCCCGGGGACGGCAGCGCGTCGCGTGCATGCGGTCGGTGGACGGGCGGGCCGTGCCGACCCGGGTGCCGGCCGCCCTGGTCCGGGCGCTGACCCCGTACCTCGACCCGACGGCGGCGGGCCGCCATGGCTGACCGCCCACCGCTTCCGTCCCCGGCCGGGGACGCGTCGGACACCGTCTCGGTGACCGAGCCCGGCGCGCTGCGGGCACTGTTCGGGGCGTTCGCCACCGGGGTCACCGTCGTCACGGTGGCCGGCCCGGCGCCGCACGGGATGACCGCCAACTCGTTCGCGTCCGTCTCGTTGGACCCGCCGCTGGCTCTGGTCTGCGTCGGCCGGGACACCACGATGTACGCCCGGCTGTCCAGCCGGCGGTGCTTCGCGGTGAGCGTGCTCGACGCCGACCAGGAGCACCTGGCCCGATACTTCGCCGATCCGCGCCGGCCGACCGGGGCGGCCCAGTTCGCCGGCGTGAACTGGCGGGCGGGGCCGGTCACCGGCGCGCCCCTGCTGGCCGGGGCGTTGGCCTGGCTCGAGTGCCGGCTCTGGCGGGCGTACGACGGTGGCGACCACGTCATCGTCGTCGGGCGGATCCTCTCCGCCCACCGGGCCGGCGCGCCGGCGGCCCTGGTCTTCTTCGGCGGCCACTTCGGCCGGTTACCCGTGGCCGACGGCCCGCGGCCGGCCGTCGGCGTGCCGGCGGGCCGGACGACCGCGTCCGGTTGAGCACATCCGTCCACGATTCCAGGGAGGAAAGATGGCTGTTTCGACCCGGACCGCGACAAGCGGCCGGCTCAACGGCACCCGGCACCGCGCCGCGCTGAACGTCTTCATGCTCGTGGTGGTGGGGCACTGGGCCGAGCACATCGTGCAGGCCGTGCAGATCTGGGTGCTGGGTTGGCCGCGCCCGCAGGCCCGCGGCCTGCTCGGGATGCCGTTCCCCTGGCTGGTCGAGCAGGAGTGGCTGCACTACGGCTACGCGCTCGTGATGCTGGTCGGCTTCTGGATGTTGCGGCACGGATTCGTGGGTCGTTCGCGAACCTGGTGGAACGTCGCCCTCGGCATCCAGATCTGGCATCACCTCGAACATCTGCTGCTCCTGGTGCAGGCGCTCAGCGGGGCCTACCTGCTCGGCCGGGCGGTGCCCACGAGCCTCGTCCAGTTGGCCTTTCCGCGGGTGGAGCTGCACCTGTTCTACAACGCGGCGGTGTTCCTGCCGATGGTCGTCGCGGTCTATCTGCACCTGCGGCCGAGCGGGCTGGAGCTGTCCCGGATGAGTTGCAGTTGTCGCCATGTCGCCCGGGCTGCCTGAGCCGGACCGGCCGCCGGACGACGGTCTCGACCGGGGGCCGGCCGCTCCGGCGGCGCGGTGGCGGCGGGCGGCAGCCGTCTCCGTGGCGCTGCTCGCCGTCGCGGTCGTCGCCCTGGGCGCCACCGTGGCCCGGACGCCGGCCCGGCTGGAGTCGCTGAACCCGGCCGACGGCGCGCGGCTGGCCACCGCGCCCGCGGCGGTCACGCTCTCCTTCTCCGGCCGGGTGGACCCGCGGGAGGTGCACGTGTCGGTGGTGGGCGCGGGTGGACTGCTGCCCGCCGGGCCGGTGCGGGCCGACGGCCGCACGGTCACCGTGCCGCTGCCGCCGGTCGGGCCGGGCAGCTACCGCCTCGGCTATCACGTGGTGCTCGGCGACGGGCGGGAGGTGTCCGGCGAGGCCGGGTTCCGGATCGGCGCGGACACCGGCGCGGAGAGCGTCCCGTCGGTGCCGGACCAGGCGGCGGACGCGGGCGGGCACGACCACCTCGGCTCCGGGCCGCTCATCGTCGGTCTCCTGCTGTTCGGCACCGTGCTCACCGGGTTCGCCGTGGCGGCCCTGCTCCGGCGACCGACGCGGGACCGGGATCGCGCCTGACCGGCCCGGCCGGCGCTCAGGCGTCGAGCGCCGGCAGGGTGACCGCACGCAGGTGCGAGGTGGTGTAGTCGCAGAACCAGATCCGCGAGCCGTCCCAGGCCACGCCGGTCGGGTGCCCGGGGGCCCGGTAGGTGGCGATCTCCCGGCGGCGCTCCGGGTCGACGACGGTGAGGGTGCCGGCGGCGTGGTCGGCGTAGACGAGATGACGGTCGGTCGTGGTGATGCCGGCGACGGCGCCGGTGACCGGGATGCTGTCCAGCAGCCGGCCGTCGTCGGCGCGCCTGTCGATCACCCGGAGGTCCTCGTAGCCGAACCAGGTCCCGTGGCGGCTCGCCTCAAGCCCGCACAGGGTGTGTCCGGGACGCGGGCCGGGCGTCTCCGCGACCACCGCGCCGGTCTCCGGGTCGACCGCGCGCAGGGCGCGGTCCGCGCCCACCACCTGGACGAGCCGGCCGTCGTGCACGGTCAGGTCGGTGCGGACCTCGGGGCAGGCGAACTGCCGCGCCACCGCGCCGGTGGCCGAGTCGACCGCCAGGATGCGGCCCTGCTCGGCCTCGGAGAACCAGAGGAGTTCGCCGGACCAGACGAGGCCACACAGATGCCGGGCCGGCACGGCGATGTCACGCGTCGACTCCACCGAGACAGACATCGACCCACCCTCCCCGACGCTATGCGATTCTTCAGTTAACCGGGCGGGAGCGACAGCCGTCAAGGCCGGCACGGCGAGCCGACCGGCCGGGCCGTCCCGGCGGCGGGCGGGGCGGGCCGATGCCGACCCGCCCGCGCCGGGCGCGCTCAGGACCGCTGGCTGGCCAGCTTGCCCTCGAAGAACTCGTCGGCGAGATACTGGTCGGCGGAGAAGTGCCGGCCGGAGGCGAGCTTGCCGTCCTCGAAGGACCACAGCACGGTCCACCCCATCACGACCTCCGCACCGTCCCGGTCGCCGTGCACCCACTGGGTCTCCACCACGTGGTCGTCGTTGGCGCCGGTGATCAGCTTCTCCGGGCGGAAGCCCATGCCGCCCATCCGGTCGAAGAACGCCACCACCTCCTCGCGGCCCCGCTTCACACCGGACATCGGGTTGCGGCCCGGAAAGTGCCAGGACACGTCGTCCGTGGTCACCTTGGCCAGGGCGGCCATGTCACGCTTCGAGTACGCCTCGAAGAAGCGTTGGATGATGTCCAGGTTGGGATGCGTCACGGACCTGCCTCCAGTTGGCACGGATCAGAACGGGCACGCGGGCCGGGAACGGGGCCGGCGCACTATACCTATCACAACCGCGGCGATCGGGTCGGGTGACGGGGACAGCGCGTGTCAACCGGTCGCACCCGCCTTGTCGCCGCTCTCGACGAACTCACGGAGGTTGTCCAGGATCGGCGTCCAACCCGCACGCCACCCCTCGACCTCGTCCGGGCCGGAGAGCCGGTCGTGCACCAGGCGCAACCGCACCCGGTCGCCGGCCAGCGGCATCAGGGTGAAGGACACCCGGGTGTACGGGCCGTCCGCCGCGCCCTCCCCCAGCTCGTGCCGGAACGTGTAGGACAACAGCCGGGGCGGTTCGTGGACCGTCACGACGCCGGTGTCGGTCACCGTGTCGCCGTCGCCGTCGTAGAAACGGACCGGGGAGCCCGGCGTCCAGTTCGACTCGATCCGCCTGTCGAACCAGTAACGCCGGGTGACCCGGCCGTCGGTGAGCGCGCGCCACAGCCGCTCGGGAGTGGTGCGCAGGTCCATCTCGTGCACGAAGGCGGGCTCGGTCATCGTCGTCCTCCTCGGATCGATTTAACTTGTGCAATATATAGTGTGCTGGCGAGGCGTCGTCCCCATGAGCAGGAGGACCACCATGGAACATACGACCGAGGCGGACCCCGCCGGCCCGCGCCGCGCCCGGGTGTCCGGCGTGTACGACTACTACCTCGGCGGCGACCTCAACGACGAGGTGGACCGGGAGTTCGCGCGCCGGATGATGTCGAGCGTGCCGGAGGCGCCGGAGGTGGCGCGGCTCAACCGGGCCTTCCTGGCCCGGGCGGTGCGGCACTGCGCCCGCGCCGGGGTGCGCCAGTTCCTCGACATCGGGTCCGCCATCCCCCGCACCGGTCCGGTGCACGAGATCGCCCGGCAGGTGACGCCGGACGCCCGGGTGGCGTACGTCGACATCGAGGAGGAGGCGGTGGCGCACGGCCGGGCCCTGCTCGCCGGCGTCCCGGGCGTCACGATGACGCACGGCGACCTGCGGCGGCCGGACGAGGTGCTCGGGCACCCGGAGGTTCGCGCCCTGCTCGACCTGACCGAACCGGTCGCGCTGCTCATGCTGGGGGTCCTGCACTACGTCGCCGACGCCGACGGGCCGGGCGCGCTGGTGGCGGCCTACCGGGAGGCGGTGGGCCCCGGCAGCCACCTGGTGGTCTCGCACGGCACCGACGACGGGGCGCCCCGGCAGGTGCGCTCCATGGTGGACCTCACCACGGCGGGGCAGACCGACGCCTACATGCGTACCCGGGCCGAGGTGACCGCGTTCTTCGCCGGCTTCACGCTGCTGGACCCGGGTGTGGTCTTCCTGCCGCGGTGGCGGCCGGAGCCGACGGACACGCCGGCGTCGCCACGCGCGGCCGTGATGGCCTACGCCGGGGTGGGCCGGCTCGACTGAGCGACCGCCGGGGTGGGCTGAGCGACCGCCGGGGCCGGGAGGTCGACCGCCAGGTCCGCCGGCAGCATCGGCTCGACCAGCAGCCGATGGTAGCGGTCGGTCGCCGGATCGCCCGGCCCGCCGGCGTCCAACCAGTGCCGCACCAGCCGCGACCCTTCGATGTACGTGGTGGTGTACGCCCGCCAGAGCGGGTCGGTCAGGAACCTCAGCATCTGCCCGGCCCGCTCGTCGCTCACCAGCATCCACCGGGCCAGGAACGCGGCCACCTCGTCCGCCGGCCGGCCCTGGTCGTGCAGCATGATCGCGGCGTCCTGCCGGGCGGCGAGCAACCTCCCGAACGCGGTCTCGACCCGCTGGGCGCGTGCCCCGTCGAGGGCGAGACCGACCTCGGACAGCACCTCCGCCGTCCACCCGCCCCAGCGTTCGCCGAGCGCGACGTGGATCGCCTGTTCCGCCATCCCCTCGGCGATCAGGCACTGCGGCGTGTTGACAAGCGAGATCGACTGCTCCGCCCACCCCCGGTCGCGGACCAGCCCGGCCTCCTTGAGGCAGTGCTCGGCGTGGTGCCCGGGATACGCCTCGTGGGTGGCGACGAACGGCAGCGAGGTGATCCGGTGCCCGACGTCGGCGTTGAGCGCGACCCGGGAGCGCAGGCCGCCGAGATAGGTGTTGAAGGCGTTCCAGGGCCGGCCGGTCACCACCTCGAAGTCGACCCGCTCCCCGGCCGGCAGGGGGAACCTCGGCGCCAGCTCCGCGCGCAGCGCCGCGGCGACGGCGTGGACGGCGCCGCCGAGCCGGTCGACGGGCACCCGGTCCCGGCGGTGCGCTTCCACGAGCCGGTCCCGCAGCGGCCCGGAGCCGGGCAGTTCGGCGTCGAGTTCGGCGTGCGCGGCGGCGTACCAGTCCGGGTCGCGCGGGGCGATCCGGACCTGGAAGTACGACTCGATCTCGCGCCGGAAGGGCATCTCCTCCCCGGCCAGCCGCCGGCCCGCGCACTCCAGCGCGGTCAGCTGCGCGGCCAGGAAGCGACGCCGGACCGGCGCGAGCCCGCTGTCCGGCACCGCCGCGGCGACCTCCCGGGCCTGGCGGACCAGCTCCGTCGCGGTGGGCGGGGGCTCGTCCCGGACCTGGCGCTCCAACGCGGGGTCACCGATCCAGCAGTCCACGAAGCCGTCCACGAGTCGGCCGAACCGCAGCCCGAGCAGCAGGTAGTCACGCACGACGGGCGGCACCGGGTCGGTAGGCATGCACCCTCCTCGAAAAGCTATCCGAATGAGAAGCTCGACAAGGGCAGCGTGCCCGGAAAGCGCAGCACCGGTCAAGGATCGATACTTGACTCACGACACAGCGATATAAGATCCTATAGCTTGGTCGCGCAGGGGCAGGGATCCAGACCGACCACCGGTCCCGGCCGCGTCCGCCCACCCCGCCCCCGACCGTGGGAGGACCCGTGTCTCCAACCCCTCATCCGTCCCGCCGCCGCCTCGCCGCCGGCGTCCTCAGTGTGCTGCTCGTGCTCACCACCGACGCGCTCACCGGGGCGGCCGGAGGGCTCGGCGCCCCCGCGGTCGGGCCGGTCACCGTCACCACGTCGAGCGTGCGGGCGAACGACGGTCGCACGTACACGGTCACCAACCACCTGACCCGCGACGCCCGCCGCAGCCCGGTCCGGCGGAAGTGGCTGCTGGTCTGGGCCGGTGACACCGGACCGGACGCCACCGGGAGCGCCGCCGCCACCGGGTCCGGCCACCACGCCGCCGCCACCGGCCCGGAGGGGCAGGGGCCCGACTTCCTGGCCGTCGTCGACGCCACCAAGGGCTCACCGAGCTACGGGCGGGTGGTCAACACCGCCACCCTCGACCCGCTGCGCGCCAACGAGCCGCACCACCTCCAGTACGCCTGGCACAAGGGCGACAAGGTCTACGCGGGCGGCATCCTCTCCGACACCACGTACGTCTTCGACGTGGCCCGGCTGCCGGAGGTGCGGCTGTCCGGGGTCAACACCGCCGGGGACACCCCGTGCGGGTCGGTTCCCGACGCCTACGCGGTGCTCAAGGACGGCACCGCGTACGGCACGTACATGGGCGGACCGGACATCACCGGGCCGTGCCGCTACACCAACGGCCAGGTGCGCGTCGGCAACGGGTACGCCGGCTCGCCCGGCGAGATCGTCCGGATCGGCCCCGACGGCCGGACCCTGAGCGAGGCGCCGGCGATGGCGGCGGCCGGGGAGAGCACCGCGTGGTGCCCCAACCGCCCCGCCCTGCCGAAGGCGACCTGCGCCAACCCGCACGGCATCGCGGTCCGGGAGGACCTGAACCGGATGGTGGTCAGCGACTTCGCGGAGATTCGCAACTACCTCGACAAGCCCGACGGGGAGTTCGACCCGTACCTCATCCGCAACACCGTGCGGATCTTCGACATCTCCAAGCGCAACGACCCGCGCCTGGTGTCGGTGACCCACATGCCGACCGGCCCCCGCGAGGAACAGCTTCCCGTCTTCGAGGAGGAGAAGCTCTTCATGGAGACGGCGGTCGCCAACCAGCGCCGGAACCGGGGCGCCTTCGCCTCCACGATGTGGGGTGGCGCGGTGTTCTACACCCCGGACATCACCGCCCGGACGCCCGCCTGGCGGGAGGTCTTCGACGACACCACCGCCTACCGTCGCTTCGACACCAGCGGCCTGCTCAGCGGCGCCGGTGACGGCGGCAGCTGGTTGCAGCTCAGCCCGGACGACCGGTTCCTCTTCCACACCGTGATGGGCGTGCAGCTCGGCGGAGACCGGGACATCACCAGCGGCATGGTCTACGTCCTGGACGTCGGCAGACTGATGGCCGCGGGGAAGGACCCGCGCTGCCGGATCGACACCACGCCGGAGATCACCGGGGGCGGCGCCGAGGCGGACTGCCCGGCCCTGGTCGACGTGCTGCCCATCCGCGACGTCACCAACGGTGGCCCGCACTGGGCCGCGATGGACACGTTCGCGCAGAGCGGACGGCGCGGCGTCTACCGGGAGACCGGCAAGGTCGAGCGGATCGCCACCGCCAACTACTTCCTGGCCCGGCTGGGTGGCGACGGTGACCACCGGGTCTGCATGGTCGACGTGGCCCGCTCGGGCCACCTCTCCCTCGACCCGTCGTTCCGGGACGAGAACACCGGCGCCGAGTGCGTCAACTTCAACCGTCAGGTGTGGCCGCACGGGGCGTACGGCGACGCCCGGCCGCACGGGGTGCTCTTCGCGGTGGCCGACGAGGACATCCGGGGCGGCCGTCCCTGACACCGACCGCGCCGCCGCCGTGCCCGGTCCGGGCACGGCGGCGGCGCCGTGCCGGCCGCCGTCCCGGCTCGTCGGCGGCGCCGTGCCGTCCGTCCCGAGTGCGGCTCGTCGCCGGGACGGCAGTGGGCCGAGGGCTGCCCCGGGGCCGATGCGGGGCTGAGCCCGGGACCGGTGCGGGGTCGGCAGGGGGTCGGCCGCTCCCGGGATGCGGAACCACCGGCGAGCGAAACGGACCGGCCCGGGTCACGGGCGACCGCACTCGGGCGCACCGGGAGCGGAACCGGGCCCGACCGCGAGCGAGAACGGCCGGGGCCGGAACCGGACGGGATCAGCCGGCGTCCAGGCCCCTGGTGACCGGGGTGACCGTGCCGCCGGGCAGCCAGGCGGTGCCGTGGTGCCCCGCGTGGCCGGGCATGCTGCCCGGCACGGTCAGCCGGGCCGCCGCGTAGAGGCGTACCGGACCGGTGAGGTGCCCGCCGGTCGCCTCCAGGTATGCCTGGTAGCCGCCCGCGCTGGGCGGGACGCCGGGGGCGAGCGCCCCGAGTGCGCCGAGGTATCGCTGCGGGCCCGGTTCGATCGGGCCGAACGCCAGCGCCAGCACCTGCCCGACGGGCTGGTCGAGCACCGGCCCGTGCAGCAGCCACGGCGCGAGGTAGGCCCCGAACGGGGCGGTCCGCCGTCCCGCTGACACGTCGGCGAGCGTACGCCGGGCCAGGTCCCAGCCGGCGACGATCACCAGCGGGCCCCGACCGGTGGGTGAGACGGTGATGCCCTGCCGCCCGGCCTCGGCCGTCACCGCCGCGGTCGCCTCGCGGGAGCGGGGCGACTCGTCGCCGATGACGGTGATCGTGTCGACGGCCCGGCCGGCGATGAACCGGACGGCGGCGACCAGGGCGGACCGGTCGGGTACGCCGAGACGCTGCGCCGGGCAGGTGGTGACCGGCGCGGGCCGTCCGGCGGCGAGCCGGCCCAACTCGGCCGTGGCGCACTCCGGCCCGTCGGGGCCGGTCAGCTCGTCGGGGGCGCGGGGCCCGGTGCCGACGGGCACGGTGAGCGCCATGGTCCGCCCGGCCCGGCCGACCCAGAGTTGGCGGTGTCCCGCGGCCAGTTCCACGGCCGCCCAGGCGCCCTCGGTGCCGGGACGGGTGGTGGCCGGCACGAGGCGGTCGGGGGTGGCGCCGACGCTCCACCCCTCGGCCGGGACGCGCACCAGGTTGCGCCCCGGCCGGCCGGGCACGACCAGCACGGCCCCGGGCTCACCGAGGTCCACCTGCCGCAGCACCGGCAGCCCGACCGGCTCGGCGGTCGCCGGCGCGGACGCCGCGGTGACAGTGGTCAGGACGGCGGCGACGACGAGCAGCCCGGACGCGAGCCGGCGGGCGCGCCGGCCCGCCGGCTCAGTGGAGGTCGGCATCGGCGACGACGAACAGGACCCCGTGGGGTCGGGCGTTTCCGGTCGCGCCGTGCGGCCACTGGGCCCGGTTGAAGCTGACGCAGGGCAGGTCGGAGTATTCGTCGCGGAACGTGCTGTCAAGCGTCGGCCGGCCGTTCCGCGCGATGTCGATGAGGCAGACCCGGTGGTCGCCGTCGATCCCCGACTGGCCCACGAAGTAGTTGGAGGTGGCAACCCGGTCGATCCGCTCCTGTTCGCGCAGCTTGCCGCCGCGGCCCGGCGTCGGACCGAAGTTGTCGACGGCGCCCCAGTGCGGGCCGACGCCGACAAGTGGCGACACCGCGTCGCGCAGCGGCACGACGCCCATCAACGCCGGGCAGTCCGGCTCGACGCCGCCGGTGCTCACCTCGGCCACCGTGTCGATCTTGCAGCGGACGTCGCGACCGGCCGCCAGCAGCTTCTGAATGTCCAGGACGTAGAGCATCCCGCTGTTGACGTCCCGTGGCTGGCGCGGGTCGGAGCCCATCACGGCGTGGAACAGGAACCGGTCGTCGAGACTCACCTGCAGCCAGCTCCCGCCGGAGTTCGAGCCGGTGAGCAGCCCGGTGGTGTCGAAGGCACGGTACGCGGTGGTGTCGTCGAAGATCTCCCGCCACTGCGGGTTCTTGACGGTGATGTCCGGCGTGTAGAAGATCGCGCCACCGGCCATGGTGGAGGCGAAGACACCCTTGTGCCGGCGCTTGTGGGTGACGGCGTTCTCCATCACCATCCGGGGCTCGGAGAAGGCCGGGAGCTGGTCGACGCGAGGCCCCTCCGGCAGGTGTGAGACGGAGCGCAGTCGGGGCGCGTTGCGGTTCTTGATGTCGAAGGTCCGGATCGTGTCCCGGAGCAGGTAGGGATCGACCACCTCGCTCGTCGGGTCGAGGTAGTTGCGCGCCTCGGCGAAGTCGCTCACCACCATCAGGTCGAGGTCCTCCCGGACCTGGATGCCGTGCGGGTTGGCGCAGGTCGCCGGGGTCACCTGCGGTTTGCTTCCGCAGGTGCCGGTGCTGTCCCCCTCCGGCCGGTCCGCCGGGATCTCGGCCAGGGTGCGCCCGTCCGGCCCGATCCGGACCACCTCGCCCGGCGTCCCGCCGAAACCGTTGCCGTTGCGGACCTCCCCGTTGGGATATCGGCAGGGCCCGGCGACGTCCGGACCGCCCATGTAGCTGACGTACGCGGTGCCGTCGTCGAGCACCCAGGAGGCGTCGGGCAGGGAGCCGCAGGGGGTGTCGGCGGACAGGTTGATGCCGACGAGCTTGATCTGCGGAAGCCTGCTGGCGTCGAGCACGTAGGTGATGTCACTGAAGATGCCGTGCGCGAAGAGCCGCTGACCCTTGTGCCAGATGTACTGGAGGTGGTGCGGCTCGTTGCCGGTCACCGGCGACATGGTGACGGTGTTGACCACCTTGCCGTAGTCGGGCGAGCCCTTGGTGACGTCGATGACGGCCAGGAAGTCGGGGTCGCCGGTGGTGCCGACGGCCGCGTGGTGCGCGCCTGTCGACGTGGCGGACGCGGCCGAGCCGGACGGTGTCTCGTCGCCGGCCCAGGCGAGCAGCCACTCCTTCGGGGTGTGGTGCCGAGACGGCCGGGCCTCGCGGACCAGATGGTTGGTCGCCGTGTAGGTGCGCCCGTCGGTGCCGACCACACTGGAGGTGAGCAGGTCGACCGGGGCGGCTTGGACGCGGGGTTGGTCCGACAGCGCGAGCACCACGGCCGCGATGGTCAGGACCGCCGCCAACCGGACAAGGAATCGACGATTGTGGACTGCTGTGAGCACGGCTTCTCCCGCTCGTCGGAGGGCAGCGTCGGCGCCGCGCCGGTGGCGGTCGCCGCTGCCGCGGAGGCATGGACGAACCCAAATCGCTACCCGATATTAAACTGATGCGTCGCTCAGCGGAAGGTGGGCGCTCAATCCGGCCGCCGTCCGCAGACCACCAGGACCTCACCGGTCGGGCGGACCGGCCCGTCCGGGAAGGCGGCGCCGAAGGTGCGTACCGCGTCCTCGTGGATCGCCCGCCGGGTCTCGGGCGGCAGCGATTCGAGCAGCGGGATGAACGGGCCCGCCGTCCGGGCGAAGAACTCCCAGGCCGAGGCCGGGTCCGCCGCCTCGAAGATCGGCGACTCGAAGACCTCGGTCCGCAGGTCCACGAAACCCGCCTCGGTGAACAGGTGGACCAGCTCCTTCAGCGAGGAGAGGCCGACCGGGCCGGAGTCGTCGTCCGGCGCCTTCTCGGGCAGCGGCACGTGCCGGCTGACGATGCCGTTGGTGAGCTGGAAAGGCATGCAGCGTTCGGCGGCGCCGAGGGTCATGGCCACGAACCGCCCACCGGGACGCAACGCCCGCCGCACCGCCTCCATCGCGCCCGCCCGGTCCGGCATGTACTGCAGGCCGGCCCGGCAGGTGGCGGCGTCGAAGCTCCCGTCCGGCACCCCGAGGGTTGTCTCGTCCGGGATCACGCGGAACTCCACGTTGCCGACGTCCAGCCCGGCCGCCACCGACCGGGCGCCGTCCACCATGGCCTCGACCAGGTCGAGGCCGAGCACGTGCCCACCCGCCCCGACCCGCGCGGCGACGTCGAGCGCCGGGTTGCCGACCCCGCACGCCAGGTCGAGCACGCGCTCGCCCGGCCGCAGGTCGGCCAGGCGCACCATGGCCTCGGTGATCGGGCGACCCGGTTCGACGAAGTTGGCACGGTGGTCCCGCCACGCCCCGGCGCACAGCGTCCACTCGGTGATCTGTTGCGCTCGGACAGCCTGCGAGTTCATCTCGACCTCCGGAAGGGGTGGGGCGGCCGGGCGGCCACCGGGGCGGCGGGACCGGGCCGGGCACGGCGGCGCCGGCCGGACGGTCAGGACGACTTGTCGGCCACCGCGCTGAGCAGCAACACGGTGGAGGGAAGCTGGACGGTGCCGTCGGCCGCCACGTGCTCCCCGGCCAGCCGGGCCACCTCGGCCCAGAGTCGCGGGTCGTCGGCCGAGCCGAGCCGGTCGCGCAGCATCGCCAGGACCGGAGCGGGCAGCATCGCCTTGGTGTAGGCGACGAACGTCTCCGGCGACTCGAGCCAGAACGGGGCCCGGAACCGCTCGACGCGCACGTCGACGAAGCCGGCCTCGGTCAGCTCCGCGTGGCAACGCTCCGGATCGGACATCGCGTACGGGCCCGGCGCGTCCGGCGGTGGCGGTGGCGGTGGCGTGGAGCCCTGGACGACGGGCACGATGGCGCGGAACGCCAGGCCCACGGCCGGTGCCTCGTCGGCGGGACCCCAGACGGCGGCGGCCAGCCGCCCGCCGGGCGTCAGGAGACGGCGCAGCGCGCGCAGCGCGGCGGCCCGGTCCGGCAGGAACATCAGCGCCCAGCGGCTGAGCACCGCGTCGAACGAGTGCTCCGGCAGGTCGAGGTCGGCGAGGTCACCGACCTCGAAGCGGGCCTGCGGCAGCTCGACGGCACGGCGACGGGCAATCTCGATCATCGCCGGGGAGATGTCGAGGCCGAGCACCTGTCCGTCCCGGCCGACGATCCGCGCGGCGGACAGGGCCGGCTCGCCGCAGCCACTGCCCACGTCGAGGACCCGGTCGCCGGGTCGCAGGTCGGCCGCGTCCAACAGCCCGCGGGTCACCGGCGCGCCGCCGCGCTCGAAGCTCTCCCGCCAGGCCTGCCAGCCCTCGCTCACCGAATCCCAGGTCTGCCGTTGCTGCTCGATGACGCTCGCCCGGTCGGGCACCGGCATGGTCATGGTCTCCCCTGCTCGTCGGCGTGGACGCGGCCACCGGGCCGCAGAAAGGGTCGTCGGGCGCCGGACGTGGACCGGCGGCGCGACCGCGGCCTGGCCGCGACGGACAGCTTCACTCTAGTCACGTGGAGCCACCCTGTGCTAGTTGTTCTTCAAGCGTCTACTCAGGACCGCTTCGGGTCCGGCCGCGGAAAGGGGAAGCCCCGTGCCCACTCCTCCACGCCCCGATCCGACCCCGGTCGGCGTGCTCCTCGCCGGCGGTCGCGGCACCCGACTCGCCCCGCTCACCGACCGGACGAGCAAGCAGTTGCTGCCCGTCGGCGGGCGGCCGTTGGCCGCGCGGGTGATCGACCAGTTGACCGCCGCCGGCGTACGCGACGTGCTGGCGGTGATCGACGACCGGCACGCCGACGCGTTCCTGGGCACGCTGCGCGACGGTCGCGACCTGGGTCTGCGCAGCCTCGCGTACGTCTGGCAGCCGCCGACCGGCCTGGGCATGCCCTCGGCGATCGCCCAGGTCGAGCCGCACGTCGGCGACCGGCCGATCGTGGTGATCTGCGGTGACCTGCTGCTGGAGGCGGACCTGACCGGGGCCGTCGCCGACTTCCTCGACCAGCCCGACGGCGCCCGGCTGCTCGCCACCCGGGTGCCGGACACCGCCGGCCACACACCGCTGCGCGTGGCCGAGGGCCGGGTGCTCGACCTGGGCGACAAGGACCCGCACCGGCACCGGCCCGGGCTGATGGAACTCGGGGTCTACCTCTACCGACGGGACGTCTTCGACGAGATCCGCGCGCTGCGCCCGTCGGCGCGCGGCGAGACCGAGATCTGGGAGCTCAACCGCCGGTACGCCCGCCGCGGCCGGCTGCGCTGCACCGAGGTGACCGGCTGGTGGTGCGACGTCGGCGGGAGCCTGGCGGACTACCGGGAGGCCGACCGGCGGTACGCGCCCCGACAGCCGACGGTCCCGACCGGACCTCGTTGACACTATATGTTTCGATAGTTAGGCTCCTCGAACGGCTCTCGACAGGCAGGAGTTGCGCCGTGAGCATCCGCCCCGACGCCATCACTGGGAACGTCGCCGCCGAGCAGGTCTTCCTCGGCTTCCTCGACAGTCCCGCGGACGACGAGCCCATCGCGCAGTACCACTGGCTGCACGAACACGCGCCGGTCTTCACGACCACCACCGGGATGGTCGTGCTCACCCGTTACGACGACGTGGACCTCGCCCTGCGGCACCGCGCCCTGGGCCGCGGCGACGAGTCGGTGCAGCACCTCACCGACCTGCCACCGCAGCTGGTCGAGCCGGTGATGGCGCTCTGGAAGCGCACCATGGTCTTCGCCAACCCGCCGCTGCACACCCGGATGCGCCGCCCGGTCGCCGCCGCGTTCACCCCCCGCCACGTGGAGGAGCTGCGGGCCCGGATCGTCACCCGGATCGAACGGCTCCTCGACGAGCTGACCGGCGGGTCCGAGGTGGACTGGGTCCGGGCGTTCGCCTCGCCGTTGGGCACCGGCGTGGTCGGGGACATGCTCGGCGTGCCCGAGCCCGACCGGCCCGAGCTGGCCCGGCTGTCGCCCGAGTCGATGAAGGTCTTCGACCCGATGACCGCCAGCACCGACCTGCCGGCCGCCGCCGAGGCGGTGATCGACATGGCCGACTACTTCGGCGACCTGGTCGACGACCGGCGCCGCGAACCGGGCCCGGACGTGGTGAGCCGCCTCGCGGGCGCGCTCGACGACGGCTCGCTGGAGCGGATCGAGGTGGTGGCCGCCTCGGCCAACCTGCTCAACGCCGGCAGCGACACCCTGGTCAACCTGCTCAGCAACGCCATGTACGCGCTGCTGACCAACCCTGGGCAGCTCGACGCGCTGCGCGACCTGCCGCCCGCGCTGCTGCCCCGCGCGGTGGAGGAACTGGCCCGCTGGGACCCGCCCCTCAACCTCAACCCGCGGACCGCCCTGGAGCCGTGCACGATCGCCGGCGTCGACCTCACGCCCGGCCAGATCGTCATCGGTGTGCAGGGCGCGGCCAACCGGGACCCGTCCCACTACACCGACCCCGACCGGCTCGACCTCGCCCGCGACGAAGGACCCTCGCTCTCCTTCGGCGGCGGGGTGCACTACTGCCTCGGCGCCCACCTCGGCCGTCTCGTGCTCGGCGAGGTGCTGCGCGTCCTGGGCGCCACCGGCACGACCGTCGCCGCGGCCGGCACCGCCCGCCGACGCCCCGGGCACAACCTGCGCGGATTCCAGTACCTGCCCGTCACTCTGACCCGGTGAGGAGACCGCCGTGCGCGTGCTGTTCCTGTCCACCCCCCTGGCCAGCCACCTCTACCCGATGGTGCCGCTGGCCTGGGCGCTGCGGGCCGCCGGCCACGACGTGGCGGTCGCCACCACCGGCCCGGCGCTGTCGGTCGCGTCGTCCGGGCTGGACGTGGTCGACTTCGACCCGGACGGGCGCTGCCCCTCGCTGGCCCAGATCAACGCCACCCGCCCGGACATCGTGGCCCAGCGGGCCACCCGCATCGACGACGGCATGGTGCTGCTGATCGAGGCGACCCGGCAGTACGTCGACCGCATGATCGAGGTGGCCGGTCGCTGGCGCCCCGATCTCGTGGTGCACTCCCAGCTCCAGGGCGGCGGCCCGCTGGCCGCGGCGACGCTCGGCGTGCCCGCCGTCGAGCACGGGTCGAGCCTGCTGCGCACCGGCGACTTCTACGAGCGGCTCGACCAGCTCGTCCCGGAGACCTTCACGGCGTACGGCCTGACCGGCCTGCCGGAGCGGCGGGCCCTGCTCGACGTCGCCCCGCCGAGCATGGTGGTCGCCCACCCGGGCGCCTGGCCGATGCGGTACGTGCCGTACAACGGCGGTGGCGTGCTGCCGGTCGACCTGACCGTGCCCACGGACCGGCCGCGGGTCGCGGTCACCATCGGCACGAACATCATGGCGCCGAAGATGGCGCAACTGCTGTCCGGGCTGTACGCCGCCGCGGCGGGCGTCGACGCCGAGTTCGTCGTCCTGCTCAGCGGGATCGACGAACCCGCCGACGACGTGCCGGACAACGTCCGGGTGGTGCGTGACTGGCTGCCGCTGCGAGCCCTGCTCGGCACCTGCCGGCTCATCGTGCACCACGGCGGCGCCGGTTCCATCCTGGCCGCGCTGGACGCCGGCGTGGCGCAGCTCGTCGTGCCCTCCGGCGCGCCCAGCTACATCCAGGCCGACGCGGTCCGCGAGCGTGGCGTCGGGGTCACGGCGACGGCCGACGAGGTCGACGCCGACCTGCTCGACGGGGTCCTCGGCGACGAGAAGCTGCACGACGCCGCGGCCGAGGTGCGGGACGAGATGGCGGGCATGCCGCCGCCGGCCGCCGTGGTGTCCCGGTTGGTCGAGCTGGCGTCCTGAGCCGGCCATGACCGACACCCCGACACGCCGGACCGTGGCCACCGAGTCCCGGCCGGCGACGACGCGACGGCCGCCGGACCTCACCGGGATCACCGTGTTCCGGGCCGCGGTGGAGGTCCGCGACCGGATCACCGTGACGGCGCACGGGCAGCCGTACCCGGTGTCCCCGGTCTCGGCCGGCTTCGTGGCGCTGCGGGCGGACCGGCTCACGCCCGGCCATCGCACCGCCGCCGACGCGCTGCGCCTGGCGCGGCCGGTGGCGCTGGTCGGGCCGGCCGCCGGGCCGGCCGCCGCGCTGGCCCGGGCCACCGACAGCCACCTGTCGAGCACGGACGCGCCGCAGGAGGTGCACTTCCTCACCCCGCGCCGGTTCGTCGCGGACCGGGCGGCGGCGATCCGCCGCCGGCAGACCGGGCGACCCGAGGCGGGCCTGCCGCCGCAGCGGGTCGCCGCGCTCGGCGTCGGCCCGAGGCTGTACGGCACCGGCGAGGAGCTGCGGGCGGCGCTGAGCCGGGCGCGGGCGGTGGTGGCCACCGACTGGACCTTCGACACCACGCTGCCGGCGGCCGGGTTGCGACTGCCCGCCGGCGCGACCCGGCACGTGGTGCCCTACGACATCACCGACTACGACCGGACCATCCGGGGCGCCGACGCGGCGCTCACCGCGTTGCAACGCGCCGGCGTGGACGAGGTGGCGCTGCTCGTCGAGGGCAACCCGGACACCCTGGACGTGCTCGACGGGGTGGGCCTGACCCATCGGACGCTGGAGCTGGTGCCGGGCGTGCCGGTCGCGGTCGCCGCCGCCGGCGCGGTCACCGCCCATCTGCGCCCGTACCCGTTCGAGTCGGGGCTGGCGTACCTGTCCGGGTTGCCGGGACGGCACGGGCAGAGCAAGCGGCAGTTCCTCGCCGAGCTGTCCTGCTACCTGGCCGGCGGGCTGGCCTGCGTGCTGGTGGAGATGACCTTCAGTGACCTCGCCTCGGCCGTCGAGGCGATCCGCCGGGCGCCGGTGACGAAGACCGTGGTGGTGCTTGCCGACTACGCGTCGCCGTCGGCCCGGATCCGGGTGGCACACGCCCGCTCGCCGGAGGACGTCCGGGCCGTCATCGCCTCGGGCCGGGGCGTGCTGAGCACGGTGCTGGTCTTCGACGACCCGGCCGGGGACCTGGCGAAAGCGCTGCGGTGAGCGGCCCGGCCACCGTGCACGACGCGGTCGACCTGCTGGACCGACGTCATCCCACCGACCTCGCCGATCCGGCCGACCGGGTCGGCCTGCTCGCCGGACGGCCGGACAGCCCGCTCCGGCGGGTGCTGCTGGCGGTGGACGCGGTCGCCGCGACGGTCCACGAGGCCCGGGCCGAGGGCGCCGACCTGCTGGTGACGCACCGCCCGCCCACGCCGGACACGGTGGCTCACGCCGAGGCGGCCGGCCTCGCGCTCTACACCGCGCACAGCAACGCGGCGGTGGCCCGGCCCGGGGTGTCCGACGCGCTCGCCGCCGTACTCGGGCTCGGCCCCACCGAGCCGCTGGTGCCGGTCCCCCGCCGGCGGGACGTGCTCGTCGTGTTCGTGCCGCTGAGCGGGGTGGAGCGGCTGATCGACGCGGCTGCCGCGGCCGGGGCCGGGGTGATCGGTGACTACCGCCGGTGCGCCTGGTGGACCGCGGGCACCGGCACGTTCGTGCCGGCCGTGGGGGCGCGACCGGCGGCCGGGACGGTGGGCCAGGTGAGCCTCGCCCCGGAGGCCCGGGTGGAGATGACGCTGCCGCGGAGCCGCCGGGCCGAGGTCCTGGCCGCGGCGCGGGACGCCCACCCGTACGAGGAGCCCGCGTGTTACCTGTTCGAACTGGCCGAGCTGCCCGACGGGCACGGACACGGGCGGGTGGGTGAGCTGCCCCGGGCGATGTCGGCCGGGGAGCTGGCGGGCCGCTGGGGCGGCGCCGTCCGGGTGGCCGGCGACGCCCGCCGTCCGCTGCGGACGGTGGCGGTCTGCGCGGGGGCGGGCGGGCGGTTCGTCGAGGCGGCCACCGCCTGCGGGGTGGACGCCTACCTCGCCGGCGACCTCGCCGCCGCCGCCGGCCCGCCGGTGCTGCTCGACGCGGGTGGATGGGCCACCGTCCGGCCCTGGCTGGGGGCGCTGGCGCGGACGATCGCGGCGGAGTTCCGCGGCCGGTTGCCGGTCCGCGTCTCCGCGCGGGACACCGACCGGTGGTCACTGCTCGGGCCGCGGCCGGAGACCGGCGACCCGGTCCACGCCGACGGACCGGCGTGGCCGGACGGGGTACGCCCGAGCGGGGAGCGGTCGTGCTGAGCATCGGCCTGCTCCAGCAGGGCGCCTGGGACACGCCGCTGGAGTCGATGCCGCTCGCGGCCGGCTACCTGCGCGCCGTCCTGGCGGCCGACCGCGACCTGAGCGCGGAGACGGACGTCCGGATCCACAACTTCCGCGGCGGCGTGCCGCTGATCCGGATGGCCGCCAGCCTCTTCGCCGCCCCGCCGCCGGACGTGCTCGCCTGTTCCGTGCTCGGCTGGAACTACCGCGCCTTCGGGGCGCTGGCCGAGACGTACAAGCAGTTGCGCCCGGACGGGTGTGTGGTCTTCGGCGGCAACCACGTCGCCCACCAGGGCGCCCGGGTGCTGCGTGAGCACCCGGCGGTGGACGTGGTGGTCGACGGCGAGGGCGAGATGACGTTCCGGGAGCTGGTCCGCGTCCTGCTGGAACGGACGTACCCGGAGGGCCTGTCGCAGGTGGCCGGCCTGACCTACCGGCTGCCGGACGGCGCCGTGGCCCGTACGCCGGACCGGGTCCGGCTGTCCGACCTGGACGTCGTCCCCTCCCCGTTCCTCACCGGCGCACTGCCGATGACCGACGCCGCCGGGCGTTTCCGGTACGACGTGGCGCTGATGGAGACCAACCGGGGCTGCCCGTACAAGTGCGCCTTCTGCTACTGGGGCGGAGCGGTCGGGCAGCGGGTGCGGGCCTTCTCCCGCGAGCGCCTCGCCGCGGAGCTGGACTGCTTCGGCTTCCACCAGGTGCCCACCGTGGTGCTCTGCGACGCGAACTTCGGCCTGCTCGCCGGCGACGAGGAGTTCGTCGAGGATCTGATCCGCACCCGCGAGCGACGCGGCTACCCGCGGGCGGTGGAGACCTCCTGGGCGAAGAACAAGTCCGACCGGTTCCACCGGATCGTGCGGGATCTGCGCCGGCACGGCTTCCAGAGCTCGTTCACGTTGGCCCTGCAGAGTCTGTCGGATGTGGCGCTGACCGGCATGCGGCGGCGCAACATGCGGGTCAACGAGTGGGAGAACCTCGCCGACTGGCTGGTCCGGGAGGGGCTCGACTGCTACGCCGAGCTGATCTGGGGCGCTCCGGGCGAGACGGTGGAGAGCTTCCTCGCCGGGTACGACCGGCTGGCCGCCCGGGTGAGCCGCATCGCCGTCTATCCCATGCTGCTGCTGCCCAACACCACCTACGCGGAGCAGCGCGCGCGGCACGGCCTGGTCACCGTACGGGGCGAGCGGGACGACTTCGAGTACGTGCTGTCCAACGACGAGGCCGATCTCGGCGAGCACCTGGCCATGCACCGGTTCATCTACTTCGCCCGGCTGCTCGGCGAGCACCAGTTCCTGCGGCACGTGTGGGCTCCGGCGCGACTGGTCGCCGGACTCCGCCAGTCGGAGCTGATCCGCTCGCTGGCGGCCTGGTGGGAGGCGGCCGACGACCCCGACGTGTGCGCCTTCCTGCGGGACGTGCCGACGATCGCCGAGTCGGCCGCGGTCTCCGCCGGGCTGCGCCGGATGTACGCCACCCCGGCGGTGGACCGCGCCGCGGCGGATTGGTGGGAAACCGCTGTGGTGCCGCGCTTCCCGCCCGCCTGGCGGGCGTTCGCCGCGGAACTGTACGAGTTCGAACGGCTCAGCCGCCCGCGCTACGTGGTGCCGGGTGATCCGCCGCCGGACGCCTGGACCGTGCGGACCGACCGGGCCGGACCGGTGTACGTCAGCGCCCCGGTGTCCTTCGCCCATGACGTGCCGGCCGTCCTGGCCGCCCTGCACCGGGGCGAGGTCGCGCCGCCGGCCCGGCGCCGTACCGTGCTCCGGTTCGAGGCGGCCGTCGGCTTCCACGCCCAGTGCGACAACCATGAGACGGCGACGCACTTCGTCGCGCGTCCACTGGCGCCGTCGGGCCGGGCACCGGCCGGCGCCGCCACGACCGGAGTCGACCGGCCGTGACGTCGCGCCAGGGTCGGCGGGCCCCGGCCGAGCGGCCGTCGGCCCGTGCCGTCGTCGGCCCGTGCGCGGCCCTGCGGCCCTGGCCGGACGGGCGTACGAACGGCCGGGCACCGGGTCAGCCGGTGTCGTCGGCCAGCCAGACGTTCGTCAGGTCCACCCGGTGCAGGTGCGGCAGGAAGCGCACGTTGCGTACCCGGGGCGAACGGCCGGAGCGCGGCGCGACGGCCGCCGCGACAAGCGGGATCACCGGCAGGTCCCGAAGGACGGCGAGGTCGAACCGGTGCCAGCGTTCGTCCGCCCGACCGGGGTCCGCCTCGGCGCGGGCCTGCGCCAGCAGCCAGGCGATCCGGGCCGAGCGGTAGCCACCGTAGTTGCGTCCGCCGGCGACGTCGTCGGCGACCATCGACCGTAGTTCCTGCCCGGGATCGGCACATCCGTCGGGCGTCCAGTCGCAGAGCGCGACGTCCCACCGTCCGGCCCGGCCGGACGCCGGGTCGAGGAGCAGGTCGTGCAGGTCGCCGTCGCGATGGACGGTGGTCCGCGCCGTGATGCCGGCGGCGGCCAGGTTGGCGGTGAGGATCTCGGCGGCCTCGCGCCGGCGGGGGTCGTCGGGCACCGCCACCGTCAGCCGGGGGCGGGCGCCGGGGCCGAGCGTGCCCAGCGCCGCCCGGGACGCCTCGGGGTCACCCCGGTGGTACGGGGTCGGCCAGGGATCGTACCGGCGGTGGCCCGGCAGGCCGGGCGGGATGAGGCCGTGCTGGAGGCGGTACGGCACGCCGGGCGCCGCGAGCGCCTCGGCGACGGCCAGCCGGTCGACGGCGAGCGCCACCGCCCGGCGTACCGCGTGCCGGCGCGGGCCGGCGGGGCGGTCCGGTCCGCGCAGGTTGAACACCAGGTAGGCGTCCAGCCCCCAGGTCGCGGCGGAGCCCGAGCCGACGCCGGTCGTGTGCCGCGCCCAGCTCAGGTCGACCGCGCCCGACGCCAGGGCGGCGGCGTCGAGTTCGTCGGGGGTGGCGTCGCCCCGGGCCTCGATCCGGTCGACGAACCGGGCCCGCAGCGGGTCGCCGGCCGGGTCCCAGGCCGGGTTGTGCGCCAGTCGTACCGCGCCGGTGTCGGTGCGCCCGACCGGCCGGAACGGGCCGGTGGAGCGGGGCGCGGCGGCGCCGGGCAGGTGGGCGTCGTATTCGGCGGGGACCGGTGCGAGGCCCACGTCGGCCAGCAGCCGGACGAGGTCCACCGGCCGACGCAGCCGGAACACCAGGGTGTACGCGTCGATGACGCGTACGCCGGGGATGTCGTGCCGGTCGGCGAACTCGGCGCACCCGGCGGCGGTGGGGCGGACGGGCCCGCCGGCGTGGCGGGCCGCCGCGTGGTATTCGGCGAGGCCGACGACGGCGTCGGCCAGCGGTGCGATCGCGGCGGCGCGGGCGGCCGGGCCGGCGATCCGCTTCAATCCGCGCAGCACGTCGGACGCGGTGACCGGGCGGGGCGGGGTGGTGTCCCAGCGGACGTCGGGCCGGAGCCGGACGATCCACCGGAGACCGTCGGCGCTCACCGCGTCGCCGGCCCGGCTGGGCAGCTCGGCGGCGAGGTCGGGCACGGGCGGGACGTGCCGGTCGGCGGGCGGGAGGACCGCCGCCGCCGGCCAGGCGAAGAGCTGGCGGGTGGTCGCCCAGAGCAGTTGCCGGGTGGCCGGGCCGTGCGCGGTGGCCGGGTCGAGCGGCTCGATCCGTTCGGTGGTGTGCAGGCGCAGGGTCCCGCCGTAGGCCGGCTCGGTCGGGTCGGGGTGACGTGCCGGGACGGGGCCACGGATCCGGTCCACCAGGGACATCGGGCCCACTCCTCCCGCCGCTTTCCGGCGCACCGCACCGCAGTTCACTATAGACAACATATAGCAATTGGTGGTCCGCCGCGATCATCGGCGCTCACTCGACGCTCGCGGAGCGTGGCGTTGCCGTGGCGATGCGATGATCTCTGTTACTATCCTTTAGTCAACAGCCGCGTCGAGACCGCATCCGTGCCCGGCGCGGCCGTTCTGCGACCCGACCGGAAGGACCACCGTGGGCCCGAGCGCCGACCTGGCCATCGAGACGAGTGACCTCACCAAGACGTTCGGCACCACCCGGGCCGTCGACGGCGTCGACCTGAGCGTCGAGACCGGCACCGTCTTCGGGTTCCTCGGGCCCAACGGCGCCGGCAAGACGACGACCATCCGGATCCTGTCCACCCTGACCCGTCCCGACTCGGGGACGGCCCAGGTCTTCGGGCTCGACGTGGTGCGGCAGGCGGAGGCGGTGCGCGCCCGGATCGGCCTCACCGGGCAGTACGCCTCGATCGACGAGGACCTCACCGGCCGGGAAAATCTGATCCTGCTCGGCCGGTTGCTCGGCCATCCGTGGCCGCGCGCCAGGTCCCGGGCCGACGAGCTGCTCGCCGCGTTCGACCTCACCGAGGCCGCCGGCCGCTCGGTGAAGACCTACTCGGGAGGCATGCGCCGCCGCCTCGACATCGCCGCCAGCGTGATCGTGACCCCGGATCTGCTCTTCCTCGACGAGCCGACCACCGGGCTGGACCCGGCCAGCCGCAACCAGGTGTGGGACGTGGTCCGCGACCTGGTCGAGGCGGGCACGACCGTGCTGCTCACCACGCAATACCTGCACGAGGCGGACGTGCTGGCCAACCGGATGGCGGTCATCGACCAGGGTCGGGTGATCGCCCAGGGCACGCCGGCCGAGCTGAAGTCCTCCGTCGGCTCCGCGACGTTCCAGGTGCGACTGCACGACGCCGAGCAGCGCGCCGAGGCCGAGCGGCTGATCGGTTCGGTGCTCGCCGCGGCGGCCCATCCGGGCGGCGATCCGGCGACGCTCACCGTCTCGGTGGCCGAGCCCGACCGCGCCTCGCAGGCACTGGCCGAGCTCGCCGCCGCCGGCATCGCGGTCGACGACTTCTCCCTCGGCCGGCCCAGCATGGACGAGGTCTTCCTGGCTCTCACCGGCCACCGCGCCGAGGCCGACCGCACCACCAACGAGGAGGTCGCATGAACCCGACCCGGACGGTGGAGTCCGCGCCGTCGACCGCCGGCACGCCCGTCACCGCGACACTGCTGTCCCGTGACCGGCCGGCCCGCCCCGGTCCGCTGGCCGCCTCCGTCGCCTTCGCCTGGCGGGCGCTGGTGCGGGTCCGTCGCAACCCCCAGCAGCTCTTCGACGCGGTCGGGTTCCCGGTGATGACGACGCTTGTCTTCACCTACCTGTTCGGCGGCGCGCTGGCCGGCTCCACCCGGGAATACCTGCAGCACCTGCTCCCCGGCATCGTGGTGCTCTCGGTGGTGATGATCAGCATGAACACCGGTGTGGCGCTCAACGTCGACATCAGCAAGGGCGTGTTCGACCGTTTCCGGTCGATGTCGCTCTGGCAGCCTTCCGTCCTGGTCGGCTCCCTCCTCGGCGACCTCGTGCGATACGCGGTGGCGGCCACCGTGACCGTCCTGGTGGGACTGGCGCTGGGCTTCCGGCCGGCGGACGGCCTGCGGGGCGTCGTCGTCGGCATCCTGCTGGTGGTGATCTTCGCGTTCAGCCTGGCCTGGGTCTGGACGGCGCTCGGCCTGGCCGCCACCAAGCCCGAGATCGTGATGAACGTCAGCGGGCTGGCCGTGTTCCCGTTGCTGTTCCTCAGCAACATCTTCGTCGGCCCGGACACCATGCCCGGTTGGCTCCAGGCCGCCGTCGGCGTCAATCCGATCACCAGGGCGGTGACCGCGGTGCGACACGCCATGGCGGGCACGCTCACCGCCGGTGACCTCACCGGCTACGCCGTCGCCTGCGCGGCGCTCATCCTGGTCTTCGGCTCGATCACGGGGGTGCTCTACAACCGGCGACGCCAGACCTGACGTCGCCCACCCGGTCCGGCCGGGCACCGGCCGGCGGTCCCGAGGAGGTTGCCGTGTCCTCATCCACCACCGAGTCCGCCCGGCCACCAAGCACCGACGACGATCCCACAGGTGAGCGTCGCCTGCTCGTCGCGTTCCTCGGCGATCTGCGGGGCCGAGCGGTGCTGGACGTCGGCTGCGGTGATCCGGCCGTCACGGCGTACGCCCTGCGCGGGGGCGCACACAGCTACGTCGGTGTCGCCCCGGACGAGGAACGCGCCGAGCGGGTCCGACGACTGCTCGACCCGAACGTGGGCCACGTCCGGGTCCGTGACCTCAACCGGTGGTCCGGGCGGGACGGCTCGCCCCGGGTGGACGTGGTGGTCTCCCGGCACGCGCTCCACCAGGTCCGCAACCTCCCCCGGTTGCTGGCCGCCGTGCAACACGACCTGGTGCCCGGCGGCCGGCTGGTCTTCTCCGTGCCGCACCCGATGGCCACCGCGGTCGTCGGCAGCGCACACGGACGCGGCTGGCTGCGCACCGCCGACTACTTCCGGGAGGGCGAGCGGCCGACGACCGAGGCGCTGCCGGGGCCGGCGCCCTGGCACCGGACGTTGGAGACCTACCTGCGCGAGCTGCGGCTGAACGGGCTTCGGCTGGACGAGTTCAGCGAGGGACTGGCCGGGATGGACCACACCGCCGGTCCCTGCGGCCCGGGTGACGGCCCACGCTGGGCGGCGTTCCGCTGCGTCCGGGTCTGACCGGTCGGGCCGCCCGGCCGGGGTCGGTCGGGCGGCCCGGTGCCGCTCAGTCCATCGCCTCGGTCAGCTTGATCATCGAGTCGACCGCGTGGTCGATCTCCTCCCGGTTGTTGTAGAGGTGCGGGGCCAGCCGGATGGCGAACCGCTCGGTGTCGGAGCCGCGTACGGGGAAGAACGTGAACCGGAGGTTCACCCCGTACTCGTCCTCCATCCGTTGCTCGAACTCGACGAACCGGTTCATGTCCAGGGCGTGTTCCGGGTCGCGGAACGGCTGGAAGGCCACCATGCCGCAGTGCAGCCGCTCGTCGTGCAACGGGCTGAACAGCGCCGACTCGCCCCAGTGCTCGGCGACGCGGTGCTTGAGGTGGCGGCTCAGGCCGTGCACGTACCGCTGGATGTTCTCCTGGCCGATGGACTGGAAGATCTCGCAGGCGGCCTGGAGCGCGGGCCCCCGGGACAGGTCGGCGGACCCGGTCTTCTGAACGAACGTGCCGATGTCGTACGTCGGTTCCCGCGTGGTGGTCCGCGGCGGCAGCTCACCGTCGATCGGGTACCAGAGCGAGATGACCGGCCAGAACGTCGGCAGGGGCAGTGGGTTGTATTCGGGGAGCACCTTGTTGCGGGCGTAGAGGATGCCGGTGCCCATCGGCCCGCACTGATACTTCGACCCCGAGCCGCTGAGGAAGTCGACGCCCATCTCGTGCAGGTTCAGCGCGAACTGGCCCGGCAGGTGCGCGCCGTCCACCACGCTGATCAGACCGTGCCGGTGTGCCAGTTCGGCGAGTGCCCGGTTGGGCATGGTGGTGCCGACCGTGAACGTCACCGCGGCCCACTGGAGCACCCGGGTCCGCGGGGTGATCGCCGCCTCGAACATCTCGACGATCTCCTCGGCGGACTGGTCCGGCCCGAGTTTCGGGGTGAGCTTGCGGACCACCACGCCGCGCCGGTTGTGCAACAGGTTGAGCGGCGCCTGCATCGTGTAGCACTCGTGGGTGGTGGTGACGACCTCGTCGCCCGCGCCGAGGTCGAGGCCGTTGAGGATGCGCGAGTTGCCGTCGGTGGCGCCCTGGACGATGGCGATCTCGTCGGGGTCGCAGCCGTAGGCGGCGGCCAGCACCGCCCGCGGCTCGTTCATGGTGGTCGGCGGATACGGGTCGCGGGGATGCCGGGCGAAGTCGTAGTCGGCCAGCTTGAGCATCTCCAGCACCCGCTTCGGGGCGGACCCGATGGTGCCGACGTTGAGGTGGCTCAGGGCGGGGTCGATCGGAAAGAGGTCGCGGACCTGCCGCCAGGTCGTCTCGTCCTCAAGCGGCCCCCTGGGCACCTCCGGGAAGCGGGGTCCGGCCGCGCCGACCGCCGCTGCCGCCCGGCTCGCCTCTGCCTCGGTGCGCTGGCGGGCCAGCACCGCGGCGATGGACTCGTTCTTCGCGCTGGTCTCCTGGGTCACGGGATTCCCTCCGTCGTGGGAGCCGACGGCGACCGCCATTCACTATCGCTTTAGGCAGTCACCGAGGGGCATGACTCGCATTTGCCGCGATCACACGCCCCAGAGATTTACTATCGTATAGTCTATGCATCGATGGACGCCTAGACCCGGTGGCGGCCCGTCCGCCGACGCCGTCACCCTCGAAGATGGAGGTCGACAGTCATGACCGACACGGCACAGCCTCTCGCCGACCCGGCAACCGGGCTCGCCCCCGAACGTGACGACCCGCGGTACGGCGGCGTCCTACGGCTGGTCGGCCCCGGCGGCGTCGACCACCTCGACACGGCAAGCGCCTACTACGCCACCTCGGCGCAGATCCTGCGCGCGCTGTCCCGCCATCTGTTCGCGTACCCGGCCACCGACGACCTGTCCTCCCCCGAGCTGTCGTTCACCCCGATGCCGGACCTCGCGGCCGAGACGCCGACCCTGGACAACGGCGGGCTCAGCGCCGACCGCCGCACCGTGACCATCCGCCTGCGCGAGGGCGTGCTCTGGGACTCGGCCCCACCGCGCGAGGTCACCGCCCACGACGTGGTGCGCGCCTTCAAGCGGCTGCCCAACCCGGTCGCGGGCGCCGGCGCGCTGCCCTACTTCACCAGCACCATCGTCGGCTTCCGGGACTACTGCGAGGCGTACCGGGCGGCGTTCACCGACGCCGAGGTCACGCCGGCGGCGCTGGCCGCCTTCCAGAACAGCCACGACATCGCGGGCCTGCGCGCCGCCGACGACCACACCCTGGTGTTCCAGCTCGTCCGGCCGGCAAACGACTTCCTGAACATCCTGGCCACCGGCTTCACCGCGCCCGCGCCGGTGGAATACGACGCCTATCTGCCGGACAGCCCGGAGTTCCGCCGCAACACCCGCTCCTGCGCGCCGTACCGGTTGACCCGCTACGCCGACCGGGGCATGGAGATCCGGATGGAGCGCAACCCGGTCTGGCGCAAGGACACCGACCCGATCCGCAACCAGTTCGTGGACGCCATCCACATCACGGTCGCCTCCGACGTGCCGGTGCCCGAGATGGAACGACGGATGGACGCCGGCGAGGTGGACCTCGCCTGGTCCTACACCGCCGTGTCCTGGGACCGCCCCAAGCCCGGCCAGGACGCCGCGCCCCGTACCTATCCCGGCTTCGCGCTCAACCCGTACCTGGTGTTCAACCTGCGCAGCCCCAACCAGGGCCGGGCCACCGCCAACCCGAAGGTCCGCCAGGCCATCGCGTACGCCATCGACAAGGTGGCGGTCGGCGAGATCCTCGACGCGCTGGACGCGCCGAACGAACCGCTGGGGTCGGTGATCCCCCGGGGCAGCGTCGGCCACCGGGAGGACTTCGACCCGTACGCGACGCCGGGCCACCGCGGCGACCGGGCCCGTGCCCGCGAGCTGCTGGTCGAGGCGGGCTACGGCGACGGGCTCACGCTGATCGCCGCGGTCCGGCAGATCGGCATCCACCGCAAGGTGATGGACTCGGTGGCGGCCAACCTCGCCGAGATCGGCATCAACCTGGAGTGGCGGTTCTTCAGCCAGGCGGAATACTACGGTTTCGCGCTCTCCGACCCGGAGGCCGGTCGGCGCGGCGACTGGGACATCGCCGAGCCCGGCTTCACCCCGGACTGGTTCGGCAACAACGGGCGGGTCATCGTGCAGCCGCTGTTCCAGAGCAACGACGTGCCGGGCACCACGAACTACGGCGGTTACCACAACCCCGAGGTCGACGCCCTCATCGAGCGGGCCCTGGAAGAGTTGGACGAGCGGCGGGCCGAGGAACTGTGGCACGAGATCGACGTACGGATCATGCAGGATCTCCCGGTCGTGCCGATCCTGTCGTTCGCCGCGATGACCTCCCGCTACCACGGCAGCCGGGTGCGCAACGCGGTGCACGTGCCGCAGATCGAGTTCTTCGACATCACCAACCTGTGGCTGGCGCCGGTGCAGTGAGGCGTCCACCACCTGTCCGCTGACCACGCACGCCCCCGGCGGTCCGCGCCGGGGGCGTGCGTGGCCGTCCGACGCCTCAGAAGCCGGCGGAGATCCGGCTGAACTCCCAGTCGCTCTGGGCGATGCCGCTGCAGTTCGACACCACACCGCCGCCGGCGCAGCCGCGGTCCCGGTTCACCGCCCAGAAGGTGAACCGGGCGAGACCGCTGTTCCGGGCGTAGTCCCGGATCCGCGTCCAGGTCTCCGGGGTGGTGACCTCCTGCTGGTCGGAGAGACCGTTCATGCCGGAGATGCCCATGTGCGCGTACGCCGTCTTGTCGTTCCAGCCGAACGTGGACTTGAGTTGGTTCTTCAGGCCCTCCGCGGCGTTGCGGGTGCTTGTGTACATGTCACTGCCGCCGCCGAAGTCGAACGGCATGATGGTGAAGATGTCCACGTTGGCGTTCAACGCCCGGGCCTGGTTGATGAGCCGGACGCCGTGCGCGTTCGGGCCGTTCGTGGTCGTGCCGAAGGTCAGGATCGTGGTGACGCCCGGGTTGTTGCGCTTGATGATGCCCAGGGCGCTCACGATGCGGTCGGCGACGGTGTAGTTCTCGAACTCGTCGTAGTTCTCGATGTCGATGTCGATGGCCTTCAGACCGAAGGTGTTGATGACCTTCTGGTACGCGCCGGCGAGGGCCTCCGGGGTGGCGCAGTTCGGGCCGAGCTTGTTGCCCTGCCAGCCGCCGATCGACGGGACGATGCTCGCGCCGGCCGCCTTGGCCTGGTTGATCCAGGACTCGTGGACGCCGCCGGTCAGGCCGCCCTCGCCGTCCCAGACCGGGTTGCAGCCGTTCGCCAACACGAACGCGACGGTGAACGCGCGGACGCCCTGGCCGGTGATCGTCGACGGGGCCGGCGGGTTGCCCCAGCCGGGGTAGACGTACGGCGCCGCCGCCATCTTGCCGGCCGGCGGCGGGTTGGTCGGCCCGGTGGGCGGCGGGGTGGTCGGGGTGGTGCCGCCGCAGGCGCCCTGGTTGGCCCAGACGTCCCACTGGCCGCTGTGCGTGGCCGGGTTCTCGTTCTGGGTCCACCACTTGGCCTGGTAGTTGACGCCCTGGTAGGAAGCCTGACCGCCGCCGACGTACACGGCGGACGACGACCAGGCCGGGTAGCAGGCCGCAGCCGCGCTGGACGTGGTCATCGGGGCGATCGCGAGCGCGGTGGCGGTGACCGTGACGGCGGCCAGGGACAGGATCTTCTGCCTGAGTTTCATGACACTCTCCTGCGGGGGTTCAGGGAAGGGTGTTGAGGTGGGGCCGGATGGTGGTGGCGAATCCGTTGCCGTTGGTGACGTCCCAGTTGACCGACCACGTCATGGCGCCACGGATGCCGGGGTAGGTGCGCGGCGGCCTGACGGAGCCGCAGTTGGTGCCCTTGGCGAGACAGTCGAGGGCCTGGTTGACCACCGACGGGTTGACGTAGCCGCCACCGGCGGCGCTCGGCGCGGCCGGCAGGCCGAGGGAGACCTGGTCCGGCCGGAGCCCGTGCTCGAGCTGGATGCAGGCGAGCGCGACGAGGAAGTTGACCGATCCCTGGCTGTACGCGGCGTTGTTGTCGCAGCCGAGCATCGCTCCGGAGTTGTAGAACTGGGTGTGGACGACGGTCAGGATGTCCTTGATGCTCAGTGCCAGTTGGAAGTACTGGCCGCCGGTGCTCTGCATGTCGATGGTCTGCGGCGCCATCGTGATGATCAGGTTCGGGTTCGTCCGGTTGCGGATGTCCCGCAGCGCCTGGGCCATGTACGTCGCGTTGACGCCGTTCTCCAGGTCGATGTCGACGCCGTCGAACCCGTAGGCGCCGATGAGGTTGACGATCGAGTTGGCGAAGTTCGCGGCGGCGCTGGAACTGGCGACCGAGATGGTGCCGCGCTCGCCGCCGACCGAGATGATGACCTTCTTGCCACGCGCGTGCAGGGTGGCGACGTCGGCCTTGAAGTCGGCGTTGGTGTAGCCGCCGAGTGAGGCGCTCAGGCCCGCGTCGATGGTGAAGGACACCGCGCCGGGCGTGCTCGTCGCATCGGCGAACGCGACCGCGACCAGGTCGTAGTCGGCCGGTACGTCACGGAGCCGGATCTCCCGGGCCGGATTGTCGAAGTTCTGCCAGTAACCGGTGAGGAAGTGCTTCGGCAGTTGGCCGTTGCCGGTCGGCGGAGGCGTGGTGGCCGGCGGGGTGGTCGTGGGCGGTGGAGTGGTCGGGGGTCGGGTGGTCGGCGGCGTCGTCGTGGTCGGCGGTGCAGTGGTCGGCGGGTTGGTGCCGCCGCAGGCGCCCTGGTTGGCCCAGACGTCCCACTGGCCGCTGTGCGTGGCCGGGTTCTCGTTCTGGGTCCACCACTTGGCCTGGTAGTTGACGCCCTGGTAGGAAGCCTGACCGCCGCCGACGTACACGGCGGACGACGACCAGGTGGGGTGGCAGGCGGCGGCCGCGGAGGCGGACGACGCCAGATAGACGGTGGCGCCACCGGCGGCCAGCACGGCGGCCAGGGCAAGGAGGGCGGGGCGACGCATGGGGGTGAGCCTTCCGGATCGGATCGGGACCGGCGCCCTATTATTAAGACTCCTAACAGTAAAGGTCCAGAGTTAGACCACCTTGGATTTTTATCGGACATGACACGATGACCCTGTCCTGCGCCGCCGGTGGCCGGGCACGACGCTGATGGAGTCGGGATGTCAGAACTGGCCGGCACGCCGCTGCCGGAGTTGGCGAAACTGTGGACGCACGATCCGATCACCGCCGGCCGGTACCGGTTGCTCGGCCGGCTCGGCGCGGGCGGCCAGGGGGTCGTCTATCTCGGGGAGGACGACGCCGGCGACCGGGTCGCGGTCAAGCTGATCAACGTCGACCTGAGTGATCCACGGGCACGGTCGCAGTTCGTGAAGGAGATCGCCGCCGCACGCCGGGTCGCCCCGTTCTGCACCGCGCAGGTGCTCTTCGCCGACGTGGACGGTGAGCGACCCTACGTGGTCAGTGAGTTCATCGAGGGCCCGACCCTGCACCGGCACGTGCGCGAGCGCGGCCCGGTGACCGGCAACGCCCTGCATCGGCTCGCGGTCGGCACGGTGACCGCGCTCGCCGCGATCCACGGCTCCGGGGTGGTGCACTGCGATTTGAAACCGGACAACGTGGTGCTCGGCAAGGACGGTCCTCGGGTGATCGACTTCGGTATCGCCCGCGCGTTGGGCGTCACCGAGACGGCATCCAGCCGGGTCATGGGAACCACCGCGTACATGGCGCCCGAGCGGTTCCGCAACGACTCGGTCGGGCCGCCCTGCGACGTCTTCGCCTGGGCGGCCACGATCGCCTTCGCGGCCGGCGGTCGGCCGCCCTTCGGCAATGACTCGCTCTTCGCCGTGATGCACCGGGTGGTGCACGATCCGCCCGAGCTGCCCGCGTTGCCTCCCGTGCTGGACGAGCTGATCCGGGAGTGCCTGGCCAAGGATCCGGCGAATCGACCCGATGCCGAGAGCGTGCTGGTGCGGCTGCTCCGGCAGACCGCCACGGGCACCGAGCCGCTACGTCGGAAGAGCCTGCTCGAGGCCGGCAACGAGACCGCGGGCGCGCCGACGCCGAACCACCCGCTCCCCCAGCTCACGCCGACGGCACCGCAGCCGCGCCCGCCGCAGACGCAGACGCCGACTCGGCCGACGGTGCCGCAGACGCCGACTCAACCAACGGTGCCGTCCCAGGCCCGGCCGACCCAGCCGGCACACCCGCCGGTGACGGAGCCCGGCGTCGGTGCCGGGCCGGACGGTGCGTTGCGGCGACTGCGTGACGAGGCCCTCGACGCCTGGGGCATTTCGACCGCGCTCTTCCTCGGCTCGGCCGGCGCCGCCGCCGGCTACGTCGCGTCGAACGCGATCGGCCCGGCCGCCGCAGCCGGGGCGGTTGCCTTCGTCGTGGTCTACCTGGTTCGGCTACTGGTCGCGACGGCGGTCGGTGGACGGTCCGACCGCGGGTGACTCGGGCGGCAGGGGCCCGGGTCGCCGGCTGGCGCCGGATCGATAGGTTGACTGGCACCGACCGCCCGGCCAGGAGGACGCCCCGATGACCTCATCCGCTACGCGTAGGCGGCAGTGGTTGCCCTACACCGCCGCCGTCACCGCCGGGCTGGTGGTCATCGCCGGGGCGTACGTGTTCGTCCGGCAGCGCGAAGCGGGCAGCGCGGGGGCCCGCACCGACTGCGCCACCACGCTCCAGGTCAACTCCTCGACGGAGAAGGCGGATCTGCTCGTCGACCTGGCCGAGCGGTACAACCGGAGCAGCCGGTCGATCGACGGCGGCGGCTGCGCCCAGGTGCACGTCAGCGCGCTCAACTCGGGCCAGGCAGCCGAGGCGCTGGCCACCGGCTGGACCCGCACCGGCCTGCCGCAGCCACAGGTGTGGCTGCCGACGTCGAGCCTGTGGACCGGCCAGCTCCGGCTGCTCGACCAGGCCGCCGGGCGGGCGCCGCAGACACCGGACCGATACCCGTCGATCGCCAACAGCCCGCTGGTGATCGCGATGCCGCAGCCCAAGGCCGAACTGGTACGCCAGCGCGGGCCGCTGGGCTGGGGGGAGATCCTGGGCCTCTCCGGCCGGGACGGGTGGGCGGGCTTCGGCAAGCCGGAGTGGGGCCGGTTCACCTTCGGCAAGGACAACCCCAACCTGTCCACCTCCGGGCTGGCGGCGACCATCGCCACCTACTACGCGGCGGTGCAACGGTCCAGCGACCTGACCCGGTCCGACCTGGCCGACCCCGCGGTCACCCAGTTCGTCCGCCGGATCGAGGCCAACGTGTCGCACTACAGCGACGACTCGGTGGACCTGCTGCGCAGTCTCGCCGAGGCGGACCTGGCCGGCGGCGCGGGCAGCACGGACGACATGAGCGCCATCGTCCTGCAGGAGGAACTGGTGGACCTCTACAACACGGGCGCGCTGAGCCCCCGGCCGGACGGGCAGGAGCGGGGCCGCCGGCCGAACGTCCCGCTTGTCGCCGTCCACCCCAAGGAGGGCACGTTCAACCTGGACCACCCGTTCGTGGTGCTGCCCTCCGCCGATGAGCGACAGCGCGCGGCGGCTGCCGACTTCCGGGCGTTCCTGACCGAGGACGCCCAGCAGGAGAGCTTCGCCCGTCTCGGTTTCCGGGACCACGAGCGCCGCGCCTCGGCGGAGCTGCTCGCCTCCGTCGGCGCCGAGCCCACCGGCGGGCTCACCTACTTCGAGCCCCCGGACCCACAGGTGGTCGGCGCGATGCTTGACGGCTGGCGAACGCTCCGCAAGAAGGCCAACATCCTGATCGCCCTGGACACGTCCGGATCCATGGAGGCGATGGTCGGCACCCGTACCCGCTTCCAGGTCGCCTCGGCGGCGGCGGGCAAGGGCCTCGCGCTGCTCAACACCGAGGACCGGGTGGGGCTCTGGTCGTTCTCCTCGGAGACACCGAAGCGGCCGAAGGGCCCCTACCGCGAGGAGGTGCCGCTCGGCGAGTTCGACCGAAAGCGGATCACCAGCAAGGTCGCCGGCCTGCAGGTCGCCGGCAGCACCGCGCTCTACGCGACGGTCCGGGCCGCACACCGAGCGCTGCTCGACCGGTACGACCCAGAGCGGATCAACGCGATCGTCGTGCTGACCGACGGCAAGAACGAGTACGGCAAGGACAACGACCTGGCCCGCGTGCTCGCCGAGGTCGCCCTGGACCCGCAGCGTCCGGTGAAGGTGTTCTGCATCGCCTTCGACCGGGAGTCGGACTTCGCCACCCTGGACCGGATCGCCAAGGCGTCGTCGGGCAAGGCCTTCGACGCGACCGATCCCAGCAAGATCGACGAAGCGTTCGTGAAGCTGGTCAGCAGCTTCTGACGCTTCACCTCGTCCGCTGCGCTGCTCGCCGGCGCCGAAGCGTCGTCAGGGCCACCGACAGCAGCACGAGCACCACGCCCACGCCCGCCCCGACCGGCATCCAGCGCGCCGGACCGGTCGGCGTCTCGATCGTGTCCGCGATCCAGTCGCCGAGGATGTCGGTGCGGGCGCTGAGGTCGGGGCCCGGATGTGGACATCCCGGGCCGGTGCTGACGACCGCGACCAGCACGGCCGTGCCGTCCGCCTGCTCGCGGAAGTAGGGCCCGCCCGAGTCGTGCGGGCACGGGCTGGTGTCCACGCGAGGCGCCCGGCCGGAGGTCTCGATGACGTCGGCACCGACCCGGCCGACGGTGAACCGGCCGGTCTGGAGCCGGCCCGCCGGGGCGAGTCCGTCGGCGGTGGTCGAGCCGTACCCGGTCAGCCGGAGCACTTCACCGGCCACCGGCGGCGCGTCGGCGAGCCGCAGCGGCACCACGCCGGTGATCGCGGTGTCGAGTTCGACCAGGGCCACGTCGACGGTGTCCGCCTGGCGGACCGCGACCACCTCCGCCTCGTACCCGGCCCGACCGGCGAGGTCCGTGCGCCCGACCGTGACACTGGTCCGGTCGGCGACGACCCGGCTGACCCGCTTACCGTCGCGGGTGCGGAAGCAGTGGCCGGCAGTGATCACCCAGCGCGGGGCGATCAGCGCGCCGGAGCACCAACTGTCCCGGGTGCCACCGCCGGCCACGGGCAGACCGGTCATGGTCAGCCGGGCCGAGAACCGGTACGCGCCGTCAGCCGCGTCCGCACCGTGCGCGATCGCGGACGCCGGCCGGGCCGAAACGGGAACGACGGTAACCACGGTGGCCGCCAGGACGGCCGTGGCACACTTCGTGACGAGTCGGAGCACGGGGTCACCAGCCTGTACGAACGGGGGCAGGAACGCACCCATGCTGGGACTCCGGTGGTCGGCGGAGCGTCAGCGGCGCCCTTATCGGTTCTTTATCCGGCAGGTGGCAGCCTTGCGGGCGGCGGTACCGGGCCCGAACATGGCGGTTCCGGGCACGGGCGGCGACGGAGAGGGGAACCGTGCGGGTGCTCATGGCGGACGACGAGCGGATGCTCGCCGACACGGTGGCCGAGGGCCTGCGCCGGTTGTCCGTCGCCGTCGACGTGGTCTACGACGGTGACAGCGCGATGGAACGGCTTGCGGTCAACCGCTACGACGTGGCCGTCCTCGACCGGGACATGCCAGGCAAGACCGGCGACGAGGTGTGCCGGTGGATCGCCGGGTCCGGCGCCGGCACCCGGGTGCTGCTGCTGACCGCCGCAGCCGGCATACGGCAACGCGTGGAAGGTCTCGGCCTCGGCGCGGACGACTACCTGACCAAGCCGTTCGCCTTCGCCGAACTCGTCGCCCGGTTGCAGGCGCTGTCCCGACGCTCGACCCCGGCGCTGCCCCCGGTGCTGGAGCGGGACGGCATCGTGCTGGACGTCACCCGGCACACCGCCTCCCGCGACGGGCTGACGCTCTCGTTGTCCCCGAAGGAGTACGCCGTCCTGCACGTGCTGATGCGCGCCGACGGCCGGGTGGTCAGCGCCGAGGACCTGCTGGAGCAGGCCTGGGACGAACACACCGACCCGTTCACCAACACGGTACGGACCACCGTGATGACCCTGCGCCGCAAGCTCGGTGAGCCGCCGGTCATCCACACGGTGCCGCGCGTCGGCTATCGGCTCGGGGCATGAGCCTCCCCTCGCCGGCCCGGCGGATAGTCCTGGTCTTCGGGCTGCTCCTGCTCATCGCCCCGTTCGTGACGACGGCCGCCGAGCTGCTGCTCGGGCTGTGGCGGGAGTTCGGCCCGTCCTGGTGCGCCACGCCCGGGTTGCGGGCACCTGGCAACGACGCCCCGTTCGTCTGCGTCCAGGTGTTCCGGCGTCCGCGCATCCCCATGACGATCGCGGTGACGGTCGTGCTGCTGGGGCTCCTGGCCGCCGGCTACCCGGCCGCGCGCTGGTGCCTGCGCCCGCTGCGGGACCTCGTGCCGGTGATCGCCAATGTCGGACCACAGAACCTGGGGCACCGGCTCCGGCCCGGCCCGGGCCGCGACGAACTGACCGTCCTGGGCCGCGCCATCGACGAGATGATGGACCGGATCGCGGTGGGATACGAGGCCCAGCGCCGGTTCGCCGCGGACGCGTCCCACGAACTGCGGACCCCGCTCGCCGTTCAGCGCACCCTGATCGAGGTCGGTCTGGCCCGCACTCTCACCGATGATCAGCTCGCGCTGCTGAGCGCGCAGCTGCTGGAGACCAACGAGCGCAACGAACGCCTGATCGAGGGGTTGCTGGTGCTCAGCGAGAGCGATCGTGGTCTGCAGACGCGCGTCCCACTGCGGCTCGACCGGATCGTCTCGGCGGTGCTGGACGCCCACCGGGCCCGGGCCGAGGAGTCCGGCGTCACGATCATCAGCCGGCTGAGCCCCCGGCTGGTCGCCGGTGAACGGGTGCTGCTGGAACGACTGGTCGTCAACCTCGTGCAGAACGGCCTGAAGTACAACCGGCCCGAGGGCACGATCGAGGTGCGGGTGGGCACGGACCCGGCGCTTGTCGTCGAGAACACCGGCGACGACGTCCCCCCGGACGAGGTCGCCGCCCTGTTCGAGCCGTTCCGACGCCGGTCCGGCAGGCGCATCGACCACGGCGGCGGCGCGGGGTTGGGCCTGGCGATCGCCCGCTCGGTCACCCGGGCTCACGGGGGCATCATCACCGCGTCCTCCACCGGCCGCGACGGGCTGCGTGTCCAGGTGACATTCCCCGCGGTGGACAACGGCACGGCGGACGCGGCCGACGACTGAGTCGTCCGACATCCGGACTGTCGACTCCATCCGTCAGCCTCCCGGATTCGTCAGACGGGCCGCACACGCACCGAGGCGAGCTCAGCGTCGACCGACTCCCGGGTGATGTCCCCGGCCGGCAGTCGGCGGGCGTTGGCGCGGGCAGCGGCGGCGGCGACGCGCAGCACGGTGCCGGGATCATTCGGCGCGGGCGCGGCATCGATCAGCCATTGCGCGGCCAGGCCGGCCAGGAAGGCGTCGCCGCTGCCGACCGGGACGGCGCCGGGAATCGCGTCGTGGGTGACGAAGATCTGCCGGCCGTCCTCCCCCAGATACCGGGCGCCGGTGGCGCCGCCGGTCACGACCACCGACCGGGCGCCCAGCGCGGCCAGCCCGGCCGGGCCGTCGTCGGTCACGGCGGCGGCCTCGGTCTCGTTCACCTTCACCATCGTGGGGCCGCGCCGCAGGGCCGCGACCAGCGCCGGTCCGTCCGAGTCGACGATGACGGGGACGCCTGCGGCGTGGGCGAGGTCCACCAGCTCGGCCAGGGCGTCGACGCCGAGCCCCGGCGGTACGCGCCCGGAGAGAGCGAGCAGGTCGGCGGTGGCGAGTTCGTCGGCCACCGCGGACACCACCGACGGCCAGATCTCAGACGACACCGGCAGCACCGGCTCGTACACCTCGGTCAGCACCCCGGCGGCGTCCAGCAGGCAGAGACACTGCCGGGTCTCGACGCCGCTGTCGACGAAGCGGACCGCCGCCGGATGGCCCAGGGCGCGGACGGTACGGCCGGTCGCGCCGCCGGTCAGCGCGATGGCGCGCACGTCGACGCCGAGTCCGGCGGCGGACCGGGCCGCGTTGAGTCCCTTGCCGCCCGCGCGGGCGACCACCTCGGTCGGGCGGTTGATCGTCCCAGCGGCGAAGGACGGCAACCAGGCGTAACGGTCGAGTGAGGTGGCCAGCCCGACCACGAGCAGCCGCCCGCTCATCCGGTCAGCAGCCCACGGTCGGGCACGACGGTCATCGGGCCTTCGATGCCGACCGCGGCGCCCGCCACCCGTACGCCGGCCCGGGTCGCCTCGACCGGACCGGCGCCGGCCAGCGAGGCGGCGATGAACCCGGCCGCGAACGAGTCCCCGGCGCCGTCGGTGTCCACGGCGTCCACGTCCGGGGCGTCGACGTGGACGGAACCGGAGGCGACGGTCAGGGTGGCGCCGCCGGGACCGAGTGTCGTGCAGACCGTCGCTCCGCCGTCGACCAGGGCGGTGGCGTCCACCCCGAGCGCTTCGAGCTCGCCCTGGCTGGGCAGCACGACGTGGGCCAGTCCGAGCGCTTCGACCAGCGCCGCCCGGGCTGTGGTGTCCAGAGCTTCCGGGCGTACGTTGGGATCGATCGAGATGCGGGCCCCGGCTGCCCGGGCCCGGCGCAACGCGGCCAGGGTGGTCCCGGCCAGCGGCTCGCCGAAGATCAGCGCCGAGCCCGACATGTGCAGCCAGTCGGCTCGTTCCGGCAGGTCGCCGAGGTGATGCTCGGCTACCAGGGTCGCCGCCGTGCCACCGACCCGGAAGTCGAACTCGCGCTCCTCGCCACGATAGGTGATGTACGCGGTGGCGGTGGGCGCGCCGGGGCTGACCGCGAGGTGGCCGATGTCCACCCCGCCCGCGGCTAGTCCGCCGGCCATCACGGTGCCGTGCCCGTCCTGGCCGACGCCGCCGACGAAGACGGTCGACACGCCGAGCCGGGCGGCGACGTAGGCGGCGATCGCGGGCGAGCCGCTCGGCCAGGGCCCGGTGTACGGCTGCCCGTACACCCGTTGGTAGGCGACGATCGCCTCGCCCACGATCAGCAGCATGGTCCCGTCCTCTACGCCGACAGCCGGGCCAGGGCCTGGTCGACCGGCAGCCCGTCGTGCACGACTCCACGCAGGCCGTCGAGCACGGCAGCGGGGCGCTCGGCCCGGAACACCCGGCGACCGAACATGACGCCGGCCGCGCCGGCCTCGATCGCGTCGGCGGCCAACTGCAGCGTGCCCTTCTCGTCCGCGCCGCCCGGCCCGCCGGCGACCAGGATCGGCGCGTAACAGGTCTGGGCGACCGGGGCGAAGGCCTCCACCGAGCCGTTCCAGATGACTTTTACCAGGTCGGCGCCGAGGTCGGCGGAGATGCGGCAGTACAGGCTGAGCACCTCGGTGCTGAGCGCGTGTGCGCCCTCCGCCTCCAGGGCCGAGCGCGGCTCGATGATCACCGCGACACCGACCTTGGCGGCGTCGGCGACGATCCGGGCGTTGCGCTCGATCTCGGCACGCTCGAGGGTGCTGTCGCGCTGGCCGACGTAGAGATAGGTCATGACGGCGTCGATGCCGGCCGCCGCGACCTCCTCGAGCGAGGCGAGTTGGGCCAGCACCCCTTCACTACGCCCGTCCTGGCCCGGGGTGTAGATCCTGCGGCCGTGGTTCTTCCAGTCCAGGTGCAGCACGGCGGCGGGCCGGCCGCGACCGACGTAGAAGTCCTCCATCAGCGGCAGCATGCCCGGGGAGACCATCACGCCGTCGGCCGCGCCCAGGTGGGCGAAGGCGGTGTCGATCTCGGCGCGGGTGCGCAGCCCGGAGGGCGGACCGCTCATCACGCCGTGCGAGGCGGCGATGACGACCGATCGTCCGGTGCTCGGGTTGAGCAGGCGGCCGAGGCGGATCTTCTTACCCGTACGGGTATCCATGTCTTGCCTTTCGGACGGGGAGAAGGAGCTCAGGCGGCGGGGCACGTGAAGCTGTAGAGGTATTTCTTCACCTCGGGGCTGTCGAGGTTGTCCTTGGTGGCCACCACCGCACCGGTGGTGATCTTCTTGGTGACCTCCTTGCCGGTGAGCGCGTTGACGGCCTGCTCGCCGGCCGCGAGGCCCTCGTCGTAGGGCTTGAGCACCACCTGGGCGGCGACCTCGCCGTCCTGGATCTGCTTGACGCCGGGCGGGTTGGCGTCGAAGCCGACGATGGTGACCCGGTCGTCGTTGGCCGCCCGCAGCGCCGCGACGGCACCCTCGGTGTTGAACGCGGCGGTCGAGAAGATGCCGATCAGGTCGGGGTTGGCGGCGACGGTGGCCGAGACGATCGACGACGCGGTCTGCACGCTGTTGTTCGAGTACTGCTGGCCCAGGTCCTTGAGCTTCGGGTTGGCCTTGAGGCCCTCGGCGAAGCCCTTGAACCGGTCGTCGGTGGTGGTGACGCCGGCCGACAGGTTGACCGTGAGCACCGAGCCCGCCTTGTCCCCGAGCAACTCGATCAGCTTGGCCGCGGCGGTCTTTCCGGCCTCGATGTTGTCCGAGGTTACCTCGGCCTCGGCCAGCGACGGGTCCTCAAGCGTGGTGTCGACGAGCACGACCTTGATGCCCTGGGCGGTGGCCTGCTTGAGCGGGGCGTAGAGGGCCTTGCTGTCGGTCGGGGCGATGATGATGACATCGGGCTTCTTGGCCACGACGGCCTGCAGGATCGGGATCTGGTCGGTCGGGCTGAACGACTTGGGGGCCTGCACCTCGACCGTGGAGCCGCTCTCCTTGGCCGCCGCCTGCACGCCGCAGGCCACCGAGCCGTAGTAGGCGTCGTTGGCCACGCCGGGGATCAACGCGATCTTGAAGCCGCCGGTCTTGTCACCGCCGCCGGCCTCGTCGTCACCGCCACCGCAGGCGGTCAGCGCGGTCAGGCTCAGGACCGCGGTCGCGGCCACCATCCACTTGTACGTGCGCATGGGGGAGTCCAATCTCATCGGGTGGTGCGGGAGCGGCGACGGAGCTGGTCGAGGTAGACGGCGGCGACGAGGACGACGCCGACCGCGAAGTCGCGCCAGAAGGAGTTGAGCCCCACGATGACCAGCCCGTTGGCGAGCACAGCCGGGATCGTGGTGCCGACGAGGGTGCCGAACATCGTGCCGACGCCACCGAAGAGGCTGGTGCCGCCGATGACGACCGCGGCGATCACCGCCAGGTTGTCGGTGCCGTGGCCGCTGAGCGTGGTCGAGCCGAACTGCGCGTAACTCATGATTCCCGCCAGCCCGGCGAGCAGGCCGGCGATCGCGTAGACACTGATCAGGTGCCGGTCGACGTTGATGCCGGCGCGACGGGCCGCCTCGGCGTTGGAGCCGATCGCGTAGGTGCGGCGGCCGTAGCGGGTGAACGCCAGGAACACGCCGCCGATCAGGGCGACCAGCAACGCCACCCAGACCAGCCAGGGCAGGCCCAGGAACCGCCCGACGCCCAAGGTGTCGATCAGCTCGTTGGGCACGTCCTTGAGATCGTTTCCGTCGGTGATGATCTGGGCCAGGCCCAGGGCCGCGCCGAACGAGCCGAGCGTGGTGATCAGGGGTGGCACCCGCATCTTCGTGATGACCAGGCCGTTGACGACGCCCCAGACCGCGCCGGCGAGCATCGACACGACGATGCCGACGATGCTGGCGCCCCAGCCCTGCGGGCCGATCGCGATCATCACCTTGCCCGCGATCACGCCGGAGAAGACCAGAACCGAGCCGACCGACAGGTCGACACCCCCGGTGATCAGGACAAACGTGGCGCCGACCGCCATCACGATCAGCAGCGAGGCGTTGATCAGGACGTTGATGAGGTTGGCGCTGGTGAGGAAGGCGTCGAAGTCGAGGATGGCGAACAGCGCGACGATCACGATGAGGATCACGGTGATGTCGGTGGCCGAGCCGAGCAGCAGACGCCGCTTCCGGTCGGTCGGCGGTGTCTCGGCCGGCGTCTCGGTCGTGGTGGTCATGCCGCTCCCTCGCTGCTGAAGGCGCCGGTCATGGCGCCGACAATCTGTTCCTCGGTGGTGTCGGCCGTGGTCAGCCGGGCCACCCGGCGGCCCAGGCGCAGCACCTCGATGCGGTCGGAGACGGCCATGACGTCGGGCAGGCTGTGGCTGACCAGCACGACGGAGCGACCGGAGTCGCGGACGCGACGGATCAGGTCGAGCACCGCCCGGGTCTGCGGCACGCCGAGCGCGGCCGTCGGCTCATCCATGATCACCAGCTCGTTGGCCCAGGTGACGGCGCGCGCGACCGCGACGCTCTGCTGCTGCCCGCCGGAGAGCATGGCCACCGGCGCGGAGGCGTCCTTGATCTTGACGTTGAGGTCGGTGAGCACCCGCTGCGCGTGCCCGGCCATCCGCTTCTTGTTGAGCACGCCGAACCACCCGAGGACGCCTTTGGCCAGCACCTCACGACCCAGGTAGAGGTTGGCCGCGGTGTCCAGATCGGGCGCCAGGGCCAGGTCCTGATAGACGGTCTCGATGCCCATGCCGTGGATCTCCCGGGGCGAGCGACCGGCGATGGACTGCCCGCGGAAGAGGATCTCGCCCCCGTCCGGGCTGTGCACCCCGCAGATCGTCTTGATCAGCGTGCTCTTGCCGGCGCCGTTGTCGCCCATCAGCGCCACCACCTCGCCCGCGTCGATCGAGAAGCTCGCCCCACGCAGCGCCTCGACGGCGCTGAACCGTTTCCGCACCTCGCGCGCTTCGAGCAGTGCGTTCGTCGTCACCGCTTCTCACCTTCCCGTAACGGGCCCTGGCTGAAGACCATCATCGAACATTCAGAAATCTGCTTGTTGACCGAAGCTACGAGCACCAGTCATCTTGTGTCAATAGCTGAGGTCAGGCAGGTTTCCGCGCCTTGACAATTCAGGTTTCTGAGGATTGAGTGGTTGTATCGTTCCGCTACCTAGGGAGTACGTCATGTCCGCTGCCGCGGTGATCGACCAGCTGCGCCGCTCGTTCGGTCCGGACGCGCTTCTCACCGGCGAAGCCGACCGCGACGCCCGCAGCCACGACACCTGGCCGGTCACCACGGTCTGGGCCAAGCTCGGCCGGCACCCCCACCGGCCCGACGCGATCGTGCGCGCGGCGAGCGTCGCCGACGTGGTCGAGGCGCTCCGAATCGGCGCCGAGACCAGCACCCCGGTCACCGCCTGGGGGCTCGGCTCCTCGGTCACCGGACAGCCGCTGCCGGTCGCCGGCGGCATCGTGCTCGACCTGGCCGGGCTGGTCTCCGAGCCGGAACTCGATGAACTCGACCGTACGGTCTCCGTCGCGGCCGGCGTGCGGGGCAGCGACCTCGAGGCGTGGCTGGACGAGCGCGGCCTGACCCTCAACCACTCCCCCCAGTCGCTCGGTCGCTCCACAGTGGGCGGCTGGATCGCCACCCGCGCCACCGGCCAGTTCTCCTCCCGCTACGGGGGGATCGAAGATCTGGTCGTCGGCTATCAGGTGGTGCTGGCCGACGGCACGGTCGCCGACCTCGGCCAGCGCCCACGCGCCGCGATGGGACCGGACCTCAAGGAGTTCTTCCTCGGTTCCGAGGGCACCCTCGGCGTGGTCACCCACGTGACGCTGAAGGTCTTCGCCCGCCCCGAGCGCCGGATCGTCGAGGCCTTCACGCTGCCGTCGCTCCACGCCGGCCTCGACGTGATGCGCGAGGTCACCCAGGCCGGGCTGCGCCCCTTCCTGGTCCGCTTCTACGACATCGACGAGGCTGCGCACGCGGTGCCGGACAGCCCGGTCACCGCACCGGTATTGTTCCTGGGACACGAGGGCCTGGCCGGCGTGGCGACCGCCGAGCACGCCGCGGCCACCGCGATCGTGACGGCGCATGGAGGGGCGAGCATGGGTGCGGCACCGGTCGACGCCTGGATGGCGCGACGCTACGACTTCTCCTCGGTGGAAAACCTGCTCGCCGAGCCCGGCGGCTACGCCGAGACCGTCGAGGTGGCCAACGTGTGGAGTCGCATCGGCCCGATGTACACCGAGCTCAAGGAACAGCTGGCGCCCCTGGCCGAGGAGGTGCTGGGCCACTTCTCACACGTCTACGACCAGGGATCGTCGCTCTACATGATCCTGCGTGGACACGCCGATGACGACGAGACGGCGCTGGCCCGGCTGGAGGAGATCTGGGCCCGGGCCATGAAGGTGGTCGTCACCCACGACGGCGAGATCTCCCACCACCACGGCGGGGGCCTGGCCCGCCAGCCCTGGGTCCGCGAGTCGCTGGGCACCGGCTATCCGGTGCTGAGCAGGGTCAAGGACGCGCTCGACCCCGACCACCTGCTCAACCCCGGCAAGCTCGGGTTCGGCGCCCGCCCGTGACCGTTCCCGCCAAGCCCGACGTCCGCGCCCACCTCGCCCGGATGCTGTTGGCCCGTGAGGTCGGCCAGCGCATCCCGACCGTGCAGGAGCTGCAGGCCAGCACCAACGCGGGGACGGGCACGGTCGTCAAGGCGCTGCGCAACCTCCAGGAATCCGGCGCGGTGACCCTGACCGCGCGCGGCCATCAAGGCACCGTGGTGGTGAACCGCGACGTCGGCCAGTTGTGGAACGCGGCCGCCCTGGGCAACTTCCGGATGATCCTGCCGCCGCAGGGGCCGATCGAGCAGCAGGGCATCCTCGAGGTGGTGCAGAACGCGCTCACCGGCCTGGGCGTCGCGGTGGTGGCCGACTTCCGGCCCGGTGCCCGCACCCGGCTCGAAGACGTCTACCACGAACGGGTCCACGCGACCGTCACCTCGGCCGGCGCCCTCGAACGGCACCGGGCCACTTTGCCCGGACTGACCGGGCTCGACCTGGGACCGGCCACCTTCTATTCCCACGGCTCTCTCGTTGTGGTCGAGCACGCCACCCGACCGCCCCGCGCGCCCCTGCGGGTCGGCATCGACCGCAACTCGTACGACCACCAGCGGCTCAGCGAGGCCGAGTTCGGTGACCGGGCACCTGAGTACGTCCAGGTTCCGTTCGTGCTGGCCCCGGCCGCCGTGCTGGCCGGTGACGTCGACACGGCGGTCTGGCACAGCATGCCCACGGTCATCCCACCGGAGTTGGCCGGGCTACGCCTCAACCCGCTCGGCGGCCCGGCCGCGCTCGTGTGTGGCCAGATCTCCCCCGCCGTGATCGTCACCCGTAGCCTCGACCCCGGCGTCAACGCCCTGCTCCGGCACGTCCTTCCGGCCGACGTCACCCGCACCCAGGGTCGCCTGCTCAAGTCCGCCGCCACCGAGGGCTACGTCGGCCGCCTTCGCCTGCACTGACTGTCCGCGCCCGGGGCGGTGACCGGTCAGTGCTCCACCAGGCCGGCCCGCAACGCCGTGATCTCGTCGGCGCCGAAGCCCTCCGTCGTCAACCAGTTGGCGACGCCGCCGTGCCGCTGCTCTACCCGCGCCAGGAAGTGTCGCATCGTGGCGGGCTCCGCGGTGTGCGCCTCCTCGGGCAGGGACGCGATCCGCTTCTCCCAGGCCGGCAGCACCCGCGTCTGGTTCCGGATGGCCACCAGATGCTCCCGGGAGCGTGCGTAGTCCTCGATCACGTCGCCGGGACGCACTCCGAGCGCGGCGAGCAGCACGGCGACGACCACGCCGGTGCGGTCCTTGCCCGCGGTGCAGTGCACCAGCAGCGGGTGGTCGCGGGCGTCCACCGCGTGCCGCACCGCCGCGATGATCGTCCGGGCGGACACGACGAGCATGTCGGCGTAGTGCTCGGCCAGGCGCACGCTGGGGTCCGGATGCACCGGCCGCAGGCTCGACCGGCCGAACGGCAGGTGCATGACCCGCAGCCCGCTGGTGAGCCGGTCCCGTTCGCTGGTCTCCGCGATCTCCCGGCGGCCACGCAGGTCGATCCGGATCCGGATGCCCGTCGCCGCGCGGAAGACCTCCGCCTCGTCCGGACCGAGGAAGACCGGGGTGGCGCTGCGGTAGAGCGCGCCGGAGCGTACCCGCCCGCCCTCGACGGTCGGCAGGCCGCCGAGGTCCCGGAAGTTCAGCGGGGCGGGGCGGCTCATCGGGCGGTGAGCAGGCGGTCGGCGAGTTCCTCCCGCTGGGTCGCCGGCCCGTCGAACAGCAGCTCGCTGCTCTTGGCCCGCTTGAAGTAGAGGCCGATCGGGTGCTCCCAGGTGAAGCCGATGCCACCGTGCACCTGCACGGCGGTGGCGGTGACCCGGAAGTACGCCTCGGAGCAGAACGCCCGCACGGTCCGGGCCTGGACGGCGAAGGCGTCGTCGTCCCGGGTGTCGTCCACCGCGAACACGAGCGACCGCATCGACTCGACGTCGAGCAGGCGCTCGGCGCACAGGTGCTTGACCGCCTGGAAACCCCCCACCGGTCGGCCGAACTGTTCCCGGCTCGACGCGTGCTCGACGGTCAACTCCAGCGCCCGGGCCGCGCCGCCGGTCTGCTCCGCGGCGAGCGCGACCATCGCCTGGTCGCGTACCCGGGCCGCCACCGCGGACGCCTGTCCGGGCCGGCCGAGCCGCCGTGCCCGGACGCCGTCGAACCGCACCACCGCCTGCCGGCGGGTCGGATCCAGCACGGGCGACGGTGTCACGGTCACCCCCTCCTCGGCCGGGTCCACCGCCAGCACGTCGACGCCGTCGGCGGTCCGGGCGACCACGAGCAGGAGCGACGCCGCCCCGGCGTCGACGACGTGCGGCGCGGTCCCGTCGAGCACCCACGCGCCGTCGGCGCCGGTCCGGGCGCGCAGGTCGCCGCGGAGCGCGACGGCCGTCCGCAGGTACCCGTCGGCGATCCGCGGCAGCCACTCGGCGCAGGCCCGCTCGTCGCCGAGACGCAGCAACAACTCGGCCCCGAGGGCCACGGTGGCGAAGTACGGGCCGCCGTACAGGACCCGGCCGAGTTCCTCGAACACGAGCCGCGACTCCGCGCCGCCGAACCCCTGCCCGCCGTACGTCTCGGGAATGGCCACGCCGGGCAGCCCCAGCTCGACCGCCATCCGTTGCCAGGTCGAGGGTTCGAAGCCCACCGGATCGGCCATCAGCCGCCGGACCTCGGACTCCGGTGACACCCTCGCCAGGAAGCCGCGCAACGACCGGCGGAAGTCGTCCAGTTCGTCGCTCACCGGGTCGCCTCCCAGGTGTCCCAGTAGACGACGGACTCCAGCGGACGCCGCCGGGCCTCCCCCCACCGGCCGGTCGGCACGCCGACCGGGATCAGCGCCCAGGCGATCGCGTCCGGCGGCAGGCCGAGCACCTCGCGCACCTCGTCGGCGGCGTGCCGGTGCGTGGTGGTGAGTGTCGTGCCCAGGCCCAGGGCCCGCGCCGCCAACATCAGGTTCTGCACCGCCGGGTAGACCGACGACGGCTCGTCCACCGTCGTCACCGGAACGATCAGGGCCGGCGCCTCACCCATGTGCTCGGCCAGGTGGTCCGCCGAGCGCAGCATGCGGGCCTGCCGCTCGGCCGCCTCGGGGTCGGTCGGTACGCGGTCGTCGTACCGCCGGCGGACCGGCGCCCAGCAGGCCCGGTAGATCTCACCGAGCCGGGCCCGCCGCGCGGCGTCGGTGACCACCACCCAGCGCAGCCACTGGGCGTTGCCGCCGGACGGCGCGCAGTGGGCCGCGCCCAGGATGGTCCACAGTTGTTCGTCGGTGACCGGCACGGTGGGATCCAGCCGGCGCATCGCGCGCGTGGTCCGAATCGCCTCGAAGATGTCCATGGGTCAGGCTCCTTCGGCGGAGTGCATCAGGCGGCGTTCCAGGCTTGGGGTCGCCGAGATCAGGGCGCGGGTGTAGTCCGACTCCGGGCGGGTGAGCACCCGGTCGGTCGGCCCCTGCTCCATCACGGTGCCGTTGCTCAGCACCAGGACCCGGTCGGCCAGGTGGCTCACCACGGCGATGTCGTGCGAGATGAAGACGATCGCGATGCCGAGGTCGGCCCGGACCTGGTTGAGCAGGTTGAGCACGGTGGCGCGCACCGACACGTCCAGCGAGGACACCGCCTCGTCGCAGACCAGCACCGTCGGTTCGGCCGCCAGCGCGCGGGCGATCGAGACGCGTTGGCGCTGGCCGCCGGAGAGCTGTGTCGGGCGGCGGTCGGCGTCGGCCTCGCTGAGCCCCACGTAGCGGATGTATTCCATCGACGGTTCGCGGAGCCGGCGTGACAACCGGCGGTTGACCGCGGTCACCTCGGCCATCGAACGCCAGACGGGCAGCCGCGGGTTCAACGCCCCGGCCGACTCCTGGACGATCATCTGCACCGACCGCCGTCCGCCGGCGAGGTGCTCGACGGTGCCCTCGGTGGGCGGCAGGAAGCCGGCGATGATCCGGCCCAACGTGGACTTGCCGGATCCGGATTCGCCGACGACGCCGAGCACCTCGCCACGCGCCAACTCCAGGCTGACGTCGGAGAGCACCCGGTGGGCCCGGTGGCCCGTACCGTAGTCCTTGGACACGTTCTCCACCCGCAGGACCTGGCTCATCGACACACCTCCGCCCGGTCGGCGCTGCTGGCCGGGACCGTCCCGTCGAGCGGGTGCCGGCACCGCACCAGGCTCTCCCCGACGGTGCGCAGTGCGGGGTGTTCCCGGCAGTCGTCGGCGGCCCGGGGACATCGGGCCGCGTAGTTGCACCCGCCGCCGGTCCAGCCGCCCGGCCGGTCGGCGGTGATCTCCGGGAAGGTCCGCAGCCGGTCACCCCCGAGCCTCGGCACGCAGTCGAGCAGCGCCTGCGAATAGGGGTGTCGTGGCCGGCTCAGCATCGCGTCCACCGCGCCGATCTCCTTCACCTCACCGCGGTAGAGCACCATCACCCGGTCGCTCACGTCGCCGAGGACGCCCAGGTCGTGGCTGATGAAGACGGCGCTCAGCCCGCGTGCGGCGACCAGTTCCCGGATCAGGACGAGGATGTCCTTCTGCAACGAGACGTCCAGCGCCGTGGTGGGCTCGTCGGCGAGGACCACGTCGGCCTCGCAGCTGAGCGCCATCGCGATCATCACCCGCTGGCACATGCCCCCGGAGAGCTGGTGCGGGTAGCTGTCCAGGACCCGGTCCGGGTCGAGCCGGACGTCGCGCAGCGCCGCCGCCGCCCGCTGCCGGGCCTCGCTCCGGCCGGCGGGCAGGTGCGCCCGGACGACCCGGACGATCTGGTCGCCCACCCGGCGCATCGGGTGCAGCGCGGAGACGCTCTCCTGGAAGATCATCGCAACCCGCCGGCCGCGGATCGCGCGGAGCCGGCGGCCCCGGAGCCCGACCAGTTCCTGGTCGTCGAGACGGATGCTTCCGGTCACCTCGGCGTCCGGCGGCAGCAGGCCCAGCGCGGCGAGGGCGATGGAGGACTTGCCGCTGCCGGACTCCCCCGCCACGCCGAGGACCTCACCGCGTCCGACCGCGAAGGAGACGTCACGCACCGCGGGCTCGGGGCTCCCCGCGAACCTGACGCTCAGGTCGCGGACCGTCAGGGCCGCCTGCTCCGCGCCTGTCACTTGCGGGCCACCGTCGACATGTCCGGTCGGCCGCTGGCGTTCGGCTCGTAGCCGGCCACCTGGTCGGACACCCCGACGATCATCGGTACGGTGAACAGCGGCGCGAACGGCGCGACCTCGGCGACCTTCTTGGCCAGTTCGGTGGCCGCGGCCTTGCGCGGCTCGAAGTCGAACGTGGTGAGCAGCTTCTCCTGCAGCGGCGCGGTGCCGAAGTCGGTCTTGCCGGCGTTGTAGTAGGAGTCCGGGTTGAGCAGGCGGCCGTAGGTGATCGCCGGATCGGCGTGGCCGGTCCAGCCGGACAGGAAGCAGGGCGCCTGGCCCTTGGCCCAGAACGCCTCGGTCGCCGCGGCGGCGGTCTCGGACTGGATGGTGACGTCGATGCCGATCTTCTTCAGCGAGTCGATGATGATCGGGCCGCTGGTCTCGTAGTTGAGGCCCGGGAAGGTCAGGCACTTCATGGCCACCCGCTTGCCTCCGGTGGCCTGCGCGACGAGCGCCTTGGCCTTCGCCTCGTCGTAGGCGTAGGTGGGCGTGATCGACGCGTCGTGGTAGGGGTGGGTCGGCGGCAGCGCCGTCCAGGTCACCTCGGCGGCGTCACCGCTGGCGGCCTTGCGGATGACCTCCCGGTCGAGCGCGTAGTTGATCGCCTGCCGGATCTCCACCTTGTCGGTCGGCGCCAACTTCGCGTTGAAGTTGATCATCGTCTCGGAGTACGCGGGGCCGACGACCACCTGCTTGCCCGGCACCGTCTTCAGCTTGTCCACGCTCAGCGGCGGCACCGAGACCGCCACGTCGACGACGTTGCTCTGGAACGCCGTCACCATGGCCTGCGGGTCCTTGAACACCTGCCAGTTGAGCGTGGGCGCCGCGCCCTTGTCCCCCCAGTACGCGTCGTTGCGCTTGTAGTTGACCGCGGCGCCGGTCTGCAGGTTCTCCAGCGTGTACTTCCCCGCCCCGACCGGGCGGGCGGCGAAGTCCTTGCCCTCCTTCTGCACGGCGGTCGGCGAGACGATCATCCCGGCCCGGTCGCTCAACGCGGTCGGGATCGAGGAGTCCGGCTTGCTCATCGCGAGCACCACCGTGTTCGCACCCTCGGCGGTGATGGTGGAGACGCTGGCGATGTCCTGGCCGTTGGCGGACGCCTTGAACCGTTCCATGCTCGCCTTCACGGCGGCGGCGTCCAGCTTCGTGCCGTCGGAGAACGTGACGCCCTCGCGCAGCGTGAGCGTGATCGAGGAGCCGTCGTCCGCGACCTTCCAGGACGTGGCCAGGCCGGGGCCGAGTTCGCCGGTCTTGGGGTCGCCGACCAGCAGCCGGTCGTAGATCAGGTTCAGATGCGGATAGTCGTACCCCGACGAGCTGACGGTCGGGTCCAGCGAGGTCGGGAAGTTCACCGTGCCGATCTTCACCGGTCCGGCGGAGGACGAGTCGTTACCGGAGTCGTCGGACCCGCAGGCGGACACGGCGCCGAGGACGAGGATGCCGACGGCGAGGACGGTGGTCGGTGTGCGGCGGTCGAATATGGTCATTGCTGCTCCTCATCACGGGACGGGTGTGACAGGGGTGGACCGGACGACGGGACGGCTCATCCGATCCGTAGGCGGTCGCGCAGGCCGTCGCCGAACTGGCTGATCGCGAACGCGGTCGCGGTGATCAGCAGGCCGGGTGCGACGGTGAGCAGAGGGTTGACGTAGAAGTCGGCGTAGGCGCGGGCCAGGTCCGGCCCCCAACTGGGCGCCGGCGGCTGCACGCCCAGGCCGAGGAAGCCGAGGGCGGCCTCGATGATCAGTGCGGTGCTGGCCAGGCCGCAGAGTTGCACGACGACCGGTCCCATCGCGTTGGGCAGCACGTGGCGCAGCGCGATCCGCCAGCCGCTCACCCCGAGCGAGCGGGCCACCAGCACGAACTCCGCCTGCCGCAGCGCCAGCACCTGGGCGCGCAGCAACCGGGCGACGATGGGCGCGAAGACGACGCCGACCGAGAGCATCGCGGTGAGCAGGCTGGGCCCGAGGGCGCCGGTGATGGCGATGGCCAACACGATGCCCGGGAAGGAGATCACGGCGTCGGCGAGGCGCATCAGGACCTCGTCGACCGGCCCGCCGAGATAGCCGGCGACGAGGCCCCAGAGGCTGCCGAAGAAGCCGGCCACCCCGACGGTGATGGCGATCCCCCGGAAGCTGGAGGCCGAGCCGTGCATCAGTCGGGACAGCACGTCGCGGCCGTTCGCGTCGGTGCCGAGCCAGTGCGCCCCGGAGGGCCCGGCGTACGGGTTCGCGGAGTCGATGGCCAGCGGGTCGTACGGCGCCAGCCAGTGCGCGAGCAGACCGGCCAGCAGGACCAGCAGCACGACGGCGCCGCCGAGCCAGAAGGCGACGGCGTGCGAGCCGCCGGCCCGCCGGGTCCGTCGGCCCGACAGCCCGGCGCGGGGCCGCAACGGCGTGGCCGCGGTGCGCGGGTCCAGCGAGGTGGTCATCGGTGTGCCTCCCGCGATCGCGCTGCCGGTCCGGCCGGCCCGGCATCGCCCAGGCTCGGCCGCTGGTGCGGGGAGATCCCGAGTTCGGCCAGGATCTCCCCGGTGTGCGCTCCGACGCGCGGCACGGCGAGCGCGTCGGGACGGTCGGTGAGGCCGACCCGCACCGGCCGGCCCGGAACCCGCACCGGGCGGCCGTCGGGGTCGTCCACGGTCAGCACCATGTCCGTGTCGGCCATGGCCGCGACCGCCTCCCCGACCGAACGCAGCGGTCCCGCCGCGACGCCCGCCGCGTGCATCGCCGCCAGCACCTCGGCGACGGTGAGCGCGGACGTCCACTCGCTGACCACCCGTTCCAGGCGGTGCCGCACCGGGCCGGTGGACTCGTCGTAGCTGACCTCGGTGCCACCCAGCACGGCCCAGAACCGCCGCCAGGCGGCGTCGCCGAGCGGAGCCAGGAACACCTGCCCGTCCCGCGCGGGAAAGACGTTCGCGAACGCGGTCTGGACCTGGTTGCCCCAGCGCCCGCGGGGGACTCCGGCGGCGGCCAGTCCGACCTCGTGGGCCAGCATGGCGGTGTACGAGTCGAGCATGCTCACGTCGGCGTAGGCGCCGACGCCCGTCACGTCGCGCTCGCGCAGGGCCATCAGCACGGCGATGGTCGCGTGGTACGCGGCCACGTGATCGGCCACGAACGCCCCGACGAACGTCGGCTCCCCGCCGGGCTGACCGGTGAGGTCGGCGATGCCGCCCATGGCCTGGATCACGCCGTCGTACGCGCCCCGCGGCGCGTCGGCCGCCCCGGCGCCGAACCCGGTGACGTGCACCATCACCAGACGCGGGTTACGGGCCCGGAGCACGTCGTAGGACCAGCCCAGCCGCTGCGGCACGCCGGCGCCGTAGTTGGTGAGCACCACGTCGGCGGTGTCGCAGAGCCGGAGCAGCGCCTCCCGGCCCGCCTCGGTCTTGAGGTCCAGACAGACGCTGCGCTTGCCGCGGTTGTGCGACGCGAAGTAGATGCTGCCGCCGTCCACCACCGGCAGGGCGTTGCGGGACATCTCCCCCGCCGGCGGCTCGACCTTGACCACGTCGGCGCCGTGGTCGGCGAGCATCTGCGCGCAGTGCGGACCGGCGATCGCGTGACCGAGTTCCACCACCCGGATGCCCGCCAACGCGCCGGGCGTGCCCTCACGGCCCTCGCTCCGCTCGGTGCGCTCGGTCATGCCGAGCCGACCGGGCATGCCCTCACGGCCCTCGCTCCGCTCGGTGCGCTCGGTCATGCCGTCACCCGCCGGTCGAGCCGGGCCAGGACCAGGTCGGCGACGAAGTTGAGCACGAGTACGAGCAGGGCCATCAGCAGCACGGCGCCCTGCAGGGTCGCGTAGTCCCGGTTGTCGACCGACGACACGATCAGGCTGCCCAGCCCGGGGATCGCGAAGACGTTCTCGACCACCACGGAGGCCCCCACCAGCGTGGCCACCAGCAGCGGCAGCAGGGTCACCACGGCGGGCGCCGCCGAGCGCAACGCGTCGCCGAGGTACACCTGCCGGGGTGCGAGGCCCATCGCCCAGGCCGTCCGGATGTGCGGGCTGTCCAGCGCCTGGCCGACCGCGCTGCGCACGTGCCGGCAGACCAGCGCGCCGGTGGCGAAGGAGAGCACCAGCACCGGGAGCACGATCGAGCGGATCGTCTGTACCCAGTCGTCGCCGAGCGGCGTGTAGCCGACGGCCGGCAGCAGGGCCAGGTCGAGGCCGATGAAGCCGGCGGCGACCGTCGCCAGCCAGAAGTCGGGCACGGCGAGGCCGATGCCGGAGACCGCGAGCACCGAGCGGCCGTCCAGGTGACGACGTCGGGCCGCCGACCACAGCCCCGCCCCGCCGCCGATCAGCAGCGCCAGCACCAGCGCCGAGACCACCACCAGCACGGTCGGTTCGAGCCGGCGGACGAGCAGGGTGTCGACCGGTTCGCGGCTGAAGTAGGAGGTGCCGAGATCGCCGCGCAGCAGGTTGCCGATCCAGGAGGCGTACTGCTCGATCAGCGGCCGGTCCAGCCCGAGCTGTCGGTTGATCTCGTCGATCGACTCCTGGGTCGATCCCGCGCCCGCGATCGCCTCGGCGGGGCCGCCCGGGACGATCTGCTGCAGCCCGAAGACCATCAGGGTGATCAGCAGCAGGGTGGGCACGAAGGTGGCCAGTCTGCGGACCAGGAAAGCGCGCATGCCGTCACCTCTCGTGCGGGGAGGCCGGTGGAACAGACCTCGTCTGCGGGTCTATTGTTGACACTGACGTCGGTGTCAGAATCATGGGGAGGACGTTAAGACCAGGAGGGACCCGGTGTCCAGGTTTTTTTATGATTCGGTTCACAGGGTCGGCCAACCCCGGCCGACCGGGCGGTACGAGATCGAATGGGGCGACGAGTGAGCGACAGGACCACCACGCCGGCGAGGCCGGACGGTGTGGCAACGCAGTCGAAGCGCTACCGCGAGCGCCGCGCCAAGCTGGTGGAGGGTGCCCACCGGGTCTTCGAACGGGACGGATTCATCGATGCCCGGATCACCGACATCGCCAAGGAGGTCGGCCTCGCGCACGGCTCGTTCTACACGTACTTCTCCTCCAAGGAGGAGATCTTCCGGGTCGTCGCGGAACAGATCCAGGCCGAGATGTTCGACGGCCACCGCAGCGGATCGGGCGACCTCACGCCGTACCAGCGGATCGAGGCCGCGAACCGCCGTTACCTGGAGTCCTACCGCCGGCACAGCCGGATCATGGCGATCATCGAGCAGGTCTCGACGTTCAACCACGACATCCACGCGATCCGCGAGTCCCGCGCCCAGCAGACCATGAGCCGGACCGAGCGGTCGATCCGCCGGCTGCAGGCCGAGGGCCTCGCCGACGCGGATCTCGACCCGCACCTGAGCGCGGTCGCCCTCACCTCGATGCTGAGCCGGTTCGCCTACCTGTGGATGGGCGCCGACGCCGGCCCGGACTACGAGTTCGACCTCGACGCCGCGGTCGACGGCCTGACCCGGTTGTGGGCCAACGCGATCGGGCTCAAGCGGGACTGACGTTCAGGTGGGACCGGCCGGTCGCACCTCCTTCGGCATCCCGAGCAGGCGCTCGGCCACGACGTTGCGCAGCACCTGGGTGGTGCCGGCGTAGATGGTCCCGGGCCGGGCGTTGTAGAAGATGTCGACCCACGACGCCGAGGTGATCGGCGCCCCGGCCGCGTCCGGTCCCCCGTAGCCCAACTCCAGCACGCGCCCGGTCGGCGTGGTGGCCTCCGGTCCGAGGATCTCCAGGGCGAGTTCGGTCACCGCCTGGTGGTGCGCGCTCCAGTGCAGCTTGAACAGGGCGGCGTCGCCCGCCGCGTCGGTCCCGGTGAGCCCGCCGCCGGCCAGTCGCCGCCCCAGCGCGTCCATCACCTCGATCCGGACGTACGCGGCCGCCAGGCCGTCGCGTACCCAGGCCCGCTCCAGCATGCCGTTCTCGCGGGCGGTACGGACCAGCCGCTCCCACTCCGCGCGGTACCGGATGGCCTGGGTGGTGGCGGACTGCCCGCGCTCGTGGCCGAGCAACGCCATGGCCACCGACCAGCCCGCGCCGACGGCGCCCACCACGTCCGCGGCCACCGCGTCGGTGAAGAACACCTCGTTGAAGTGGGAGGCGCCGGAGAGCTGCCGGATCGGGCGGACCTCGACGCCCGGCTGGTCCAGCGGCACGAGCAGGAACGTCAGGCCCCGGTGCCGCTCGGCGCGGATCCCGGTGCGGGCCAGCACGAAGATCCAGGACGCCAGGTGCGCGTTCGAGGTCCAGATCTTCTGCCCGGTGAGCCGCCAGCGTCCGTCCGCGCCGCGCACCGCACGCGTCTGCACCGCGGCCAGGTCGGATCCGGCTTCCGGCTCGGAGAAGCCCTGGCACCACACGTCCGTGCCGTCGAGGATCCGCGGCAGGTAATGGGCCCGCTGCTCGGGCGTGCCGACGGCGAGCAGCGTGTTGCCCAGCATGTCGATGCCGAACGGGTCGTTGCCGCTGCCGCTCGGCACGCCGGCACGGGCGAACTCCTCCTGGAGCACCACCTGCCGAGCCGGATCCAGGCCGAGCCCACCGTGCTCGACCGGCCAGCCGGGGGCGAGCAGTCGGTGCCGGGCCAGCACCGTGCGCCACCGCGCGATCCAGGGGTGCAGGTCGTCGTCGCCGAGCGCCCCGAGGCCGCGCCAGCCGGGCGGCAGCTCCCGGTCCAGCAGCGCGCGCACGGCGGCCCGGAACTCCTGCGGCTCGCGGGCGGTCTCCAGACCGCGGCCGGGCAGGTACCGCTCCCGCAGGCGGTTCTTGGCGAGCTTGCCGGTGGGCAGCCTCGGCAGGGCCTCCACCACGAACATCGACCGCGGAATCTTGTGCCGGGCCAGTCGCCCGGCCAGGTGATCGCGCAACCCGGCCACCAGCTCGTCCCGGTCGGCCGCCGGGTCGACCGGCTGGACCACCGCCACGACCTGCTCGCCCAACTCCTCGTCCGGGACGCCGAACACGGCGACGTCGACCACCGGCTCGTAGCCGAGCACCGCGTTCTCGATCTCCTGCGGCGAGATGTTGACGCCGCCGGAGACGATCAGGTAGTCCCGCCGGTCGGTGAGGTAGAGGTAGCCCTCGTCGTCGAGATGGCCGATGTCGCCGAGCGTGGACCAGCCCGGACGCGCCGGGTGCCGGGCCGCCGAGCTGTCTGCCCCGCCGACGTACTCGAACTCGGACCGGCCGCCCTCGGACTCGAAGTACACCAACCCGTCCTGACCCGGCGGAAGCTCGTCGCCCTCGGGATCGCAGATGTGCACGCGACAGCCGGCGATCGCCCGACCCACCGAGCCGGGGTGCGTCAGCCACTCCGGCGAGTCGATGAAGGTGGTGCCGTTGTCCTCGCTGCCGGCGTAGTACTCCAGCAGGATCGGCCCCAACCAGTCGATCATCCGGCGCTTGACGTCGACGGCGCACGGTCCGGCGCCGTGGATCACCACGGAGAGCGAGTCGAGCACGGCGGTCCGACGCCGCTCGGCGGGCAGCCGCAGCAGCCGGACGAACATCGTGGGCACCATCAGCACGTGCGTGATGGCGTACCGCTCGATCGCGTCCAGCGCCCCGGCGGCGTCGAACTTGCGCATCAGCACGACGGTGCCGCCGGCCGCCGTGACGGTGCTGGCGAACGACAGTGGCGCGGCGTGGTAGAGCGGGGCGGGGGTGAGGAAGACCGAGCCGTCGGTGAACCGCCACAACTCACGCAGCCAGCGCAGGAAGTGCGGGTGCCCCTCCTGAACGGTGCGCCCGGACAGCTCGCGCCGGACGCCCTTGGGCCGTCCGGTGCTGCCGGAGCTGTAGACCATCGCCACGCCCAGCGGCTCGTGCTCCAGCGGCTCGGCCGACGACCCGGCGAGTGTCCCGGCGTAGTCGTCGAAGCCCGTTAGCGGGCCACCGACCGCCAGCCTGAGCACTGGACCCGGCACGGCGGCGAGCGAGCCCGCGGCCGGCGCCGCCGCGTCCACCACCAGGGCTTTGGCCTGGCAGCTGCCGACGATCCAGGACGCCTCCTCGGCGGTCAGCGACGTGCCGACCGGGGTGAGGAGGAGCCCGGAGCGCATCGCGGCCCAGTACACCTCCAGGAAGCTGAGGTGGTTCGCCATCATCAGGGCGACGTGGTCGCCGGGGCGCAGGCCGGCGTCCCACATGGCGCGGGCCAGGCGGCGGGAGGCGTCGTCGAGCTGGCCGTAGGTCAGGGTCTCGCCGGTCTCGGCGATGACGACGGCCGGCCGGTCCGGACACCTGAGCGCGTGAGCCGTGGGGTAGGTCATCGCGGTCACGCCAGCCGCTCGACAGCCATGGCCATCCCCTGTCCGCCGCCGACGCACATCGTCTCGACCCCGACCGTACCGCCGGTGGCCGCCAGGCCGTTCAGCAGCGTGGTCATGATCCGGGCGCCGGTCATACCGAAGGGGTGACCGAGCGCGATCGCGCCGCCGTGCGGGTTGAGCTGGTCCGCGACGGAGATCTTCAGGGTGTCCGCGACCGCCAGCACCTGCGCCGCGAACGCCTCGTTGAGCTCCAGCACGTCGACGTCTCCGATGGCCAGGCCGGTGCGGTCGAGCACCCGGCGCACCGCCTCGATCGGGCCGACCCCCATGATCTCCGGTGCCAGGCCGGTGACCGCGAAGCCCATGATCCGCGCCAGGGGTTCGATCCCCAGGTTGCGGGCGCGCTCGGCGGACATCACCACGACCGCCGCCGCCCCGTCGTTGAGCGGGCAGGAGTTGCCCGCGGTGACCCGCCCGTCGGCCCGGAACGGGGTGGGCAGGCCGGCCAGCACGTCGAGGTCGACGTTGGCGCGCGGGCAGTCGTCCTGCGCCACGACGGTGCCGTCAGCCAGTGGGTACGGGCTGATCTCCCGGGCGAAGAAGCCCTGGTCGCGGGCGGCGACCGCGCGGTCCTGGGAGAGCTTGGCATACTCGTCCATCCGGGCGCGGGAGATGTCGAAGCGCTCGGCCACGTTCTCGGCCGTGCGCCCCATGGTGATGTAGGCGTCCGGCAACGGGTCGACGCCGAACCGGGGGTTCATCGCCGCGTCGTCGATGTGGGCGCTGGGGGTACGGGAGACGCTCTCGACGCCGCCGGCCACGTAGACGTCGCCCTCGCCGACCATGATCGCGTTGGCCGCGATCCGGATGGCGTCAAGCGACGAGGCGCAGCCCCGGCTGACGGTGGTTCCGGTGACGGTGTCGGGCAGCCCGGCGAGCAGCGCCGCCAACCGGCCGATGTTCAGGCCCTGCTCCCCCGCCGGGTTCGCGGTGCCGACGATGACGTCGCCGATCTGGTCGGGGGTGACCGCCGGGACCTGCTCCAGGGCCCGCGCGATCGCGAAACCGGCCAGGTCGTCCGGCCGCGCCTGGCGAAGCGACCCCTTGTACGCACGACCGATGGGCGTCCGTGCGGTGGCCACGATGACTGCTTCCCGGGCTGGCGCCACGTCGTCTCCTTCGTCCTGGCGAGATCCGCGGACGGACCCGTCCAATTTCTTGACGCCGACGTCGACGTCGGATCTAATTTGAGCACCGTCACCGGGCCGACGCAACCACCCGGATCGCCAGCGACCCGGACCCACCTCCACTTCCGGCCGGTCCGATCGACCCTTGGAGCTCCCCATGGACTTCGCCTACTCGCCGACCTCCGCCGCGCTGCGCCAGACCCTGCAGACGTTCATGGACGAGTGCGTCTATCCGGCCGAGCCGGTGTACCAGCGACAGCTCGCGGACAGCGGTGACCCGCACTTCTTCCCTCCGGTGATGGAGGAGCTGAAGCGCGAGGCACGCGCCCGCGGACTCTGGAACCTGTTCCTGCCGCACAAGACCCAGTGGACCGAGGGGCTGTCCAACCTCGACTACGCGCCACTGGCCGAGATCCTGGGCCGCTCGCACATCGCGTCGCAGGCGTTGAACTGCTCCGCCCCGGACACCGGGAACATGGAACTGCTCACCATGTTCGGCACCGACGAGCAGAAGGAGCGATGGCTCCACCCGCTGCTGGAGGGCGAGATCCGGTCCTGCTTCGCGATGACCGAGCCGGCCGTGGCCAGCTCCGACGCCCGCAACATCCAGTGCTCGATCGTCCGCGACGGCGACGAGTACGTCATCAACGGGCACAAGTGGTGGATCTCCGGCGCCGGTGACGCCCGCTGCCGGCTCGCCATCGTGATGGGCAAGACCGACCCGGACGGCCCCACCTACCGGCAGCAGAGCATGGTCCTCGTGCCGCTCGACACCCCCGGCGTCACCATCGTCCGCAGCCTCACCGTGCTGGGCTACCAGGACCAGGAGGGGCACTGCGAGATCACGTTCGACAACGTCCGGGTGCCGGCGACCAACCTGCTGGGCGAGGAGGGCGGCGGCTTCGCGATCGCGCAGGCGCGACTCGGCCCGGGTCGGATCCACCACTGCATGCGGTCGATCGGGGCGGCCGAGCGTGCCCTGGAGCTGCTCTGCCAGCGGGTGACGTCCCGGGTGGCCTTCGGCGGCCCGCTGTCCGAGCAGGGTCAGATCCAGCGGTGGATCGCCGACGCGCGGATCGAGATCGACCAGGCGCGGCTGTACACGCTCTACACCGCCTGGCTGATGGACACCCAGGGCAACAAGGCCGCCCGGACCCAGATCTCCGGCATCAAGGTCATCGCGCCGAACGTCGCGCTCCGCGTGCTCGACTACGCCATCCAGTCGTACGGCGCCGCCGGGCTCGGACCGGACACCCCGCTGGCCAGCATGTACGCCCACCAGCGCACCCTGCGGTTCGCCGACGGCCCGGACGAGGTGCACCGGCGCTCGATCGCCCGCGCGGAACTGCGGGCGCAGACGTCGGCCTGAGCGGCACGATGGCGACGGACGTGACGAGGCGGAGGAGCTGACCGTGGGGACCTACCCGGACCGCGTGCTGGTGGCCAACCGGGGCGAGGTGGCCGTTCGCGTACTACGGACGCTCGCCGACCTCGCCGTGCCGTCGGTGGCCGTGTACGCCGCCGACGACGAGCGCTGCCTGCACGTACGCCGGGCGGACCGGGCCGTGCCGCTGCCCGGCGCCGGGGTCGCCGCGTACCTCGACCAGAGCGCGCTGATCGAGGCCGCCCAGTCGGTCGGGGCCACCGCCCTGCACCCCGGCTGGGGGTTTCTCAGCGAGAACGCCGACTTCGCGAGCCGCTGCGCCGACGCCGGGCTGACGTTCGTCGGTCCGGCCCCACAGGTGCTGCGGGTGCTCGGCGACAAGACCGCGGCCCGCGCGGCGGCGGAGTCCGCCGGCCTCCCCGTCGTGCCGGCTACCGGGCCGGCCACCCCGCCGGAGGCGATGGAGTTCCTGGCCGCCGCACCGGAGGGCATCATGCTCAAGGCGGTGGCCGGGGGCGGCGGGCGCGGGATGCGGCCGGTCACCGACCCGGCGGAGTTGGCCGCCGCGTTCGAGCGCTGCCGGTCCGAGGCGCTCGGCGCGTTCGGCGACGGCACCCTGTACGCCGAGCGGCTGCTCACCGGCCGCCGGCACATCGAGGTCCAGATCGTCGGCGACGGCACCGGAGCGGCCACCGCCCTCGGCGACCGGGACTGCAGCCTCCAGCGCCGCCGGCAGAAGGTGGTGGAGCTGGCCCCGGCGCCCGCGCTGGCCCCGCAGCTACGCGCAGCCCTGCACCACGCGGCGGTACGCCTGGCCGCCGGTCTCCGCTACCGCGGGGTCGGCACGGTCGAGTTCCTCGTCGGCGCCGACGACTTCGTCTTCCTGGAGGCCAACCCGCGGTTGCAGGTGGAGCACACCGTGACCGAGCAGGTGTTCGGCGTCGATCTCGTGGAGATCCAGCTGCGCCTGGCGGCCGGCGCGGACCTCGCCGCGGTCGGACTGGCCGGTCCCGCGCCCGAACCGGCCGGAACGGCGATCCAGCTACGCGTGACCACGGAGACGGTCCGCGCCGACGGCGGCAGCCTGCCCGCCACCGGCGTCCTCACCGCCTTCGACCCGCCCGCCGGCCGGGGCGTACGCACCGACACCCACGGCTACGCCGGCTACCGCGTCGGCGCCGGGTACGACTCGATGCTGGCCAAGGTGGTCGTGCACGAACCCGGTGGCGACCCGGCCGTCCTGCGGCGCAGGGCGTCCCGGGCGCTCGCGGAGTTCCGCGTCGAGGGGGTGGACACGAACCTCGGCGTCCTGGCGCGGCTGCTGGCGCACCCGGAGGCGACCGACGGCAGCGCCACCACCGCCTTCCTCGACGAGCACGCCGCCGAACTGGCCGCCGCGCCGGACGTCGAGCCGCTGTGGTTCCCCGGCGTCGACGTCGACCCGCTCGCCGCCGCCGAGCCGGAACCGGACGACGGCACGCTCGCCGTCCGGACCCCGATGGAGGCCACGGTCATCGCGGTTCCCGCCGGCGAGGGCGACCGGGTGACCGCGACGTCGGTCCTCGTCGTGCTCGAGGCGATGAAGATGGAACACCAGGTCGAGGCCGGCGTCAGCGGCGTGGTGGACCGGCTGCCGGTCACCGTCGGCCAGACCGTGCGGGCCGGCACGCTGCTCGCCTCGCTGGTGGTCGCCGACGCCACCGCCACGACGGAGGAGACCGCCGCCGAGTCCGACCCCGACCTGATCCGCCCCGACCTGCGGCGCGTCCTGGACCGGCAGCGCAAGACCCGCGACGAGGCGCGGCCGGACGCGGTGGCGAAGCGGCACGACCGCGGGCACCGCACCGCCCGGGAGAACCTGGCCGACCTCTGCGACCCCGGCAGCTTCACCGAGTACGGCTCGCTGGTCCTGGCCGGCCAGCGGGCCCGGCGCAGCCTCGACGACCTGATCGACCGGACGCCCGCCGACGGCCTGGTGGCCGGCGTCGGACAGATCAACCGCACCGGCTGCGTGGTGATGGCCTACGACTACACCGTGCTGGCGGGCACCCAGGGCTACAACGGGCACCGCAAGAAGGACCGCCTCTTCGAACTGGCCGAACGCCACCGGTGGCCGGTCGTCATGTTCGCCGAGGGCGGCGGGGGCCGGCCGGGCGACACCGAGAACCCGGGGGTGGCGAACCTGGACACCCGGGCGTTCGCGCTGCTCGCCCGGCTCAGCGGGCTGGTGCCGACGGTGTCGGTGGTGACCGGCAGGTGCTTCGCCGGCAACGCGGCCCTGGTCGCGTGCAGCGACTTCATCGTCGCCACCCCGGACGCCAACATCGGGATGGCCGGGCCGGCGATGATCGAGGGCGGCGGCCTCGGCGTGTACCGGCCGGAGGAGATCGGCCCGACCTCCGTGCACGCCGCCAACGGCGTGGTCGACCTGGTGGTCCCCGACGACGCGGCGGCGGTGCGGGCCACCCGCCGGTACCTCTCCTACTTCCAGGGCCGGACCGCGGACTGGGAGGCGCCGGACCAGCGTCCGCTGCGACACGCGGTGCCGGAGAACCGACGGCGTACCTACGACGTCCGCGCCGTGCTCGACACGCTTGCCGACCGGGACTCGGTGCTGGAGCTGCGGCGCGAGCACGGCGTCGGAATGATCACCGCGCTGGTCCGGATCGCGGGCCGCCCGGTGGGGCTCATCGCCAACAACCCGCGCCACCTCGGCGGTGCGATCGACGCCGAGGGCGGCAGCAAGGCGGCCCGGTTCATGGAGTTGTGCGACGCGTTCGACCTGCCGATCGTCTCGCTCTGCGACACACCTGGCTTCATGGTCGGCCCGGCCGCCGAGGAGAGCGCCCAGGTGCGGCACTTCGGTCGGATGTTCCTGGCCGGGGCCAGCCTGACCGTGCCGATGGTCACCGTGGTGCTGCGCAAGGGGTACGGGTTGGGCGCGCAGGCCATGGCCCGAGGCGGCTTCTACGAGCCGGAGCTGACGCTGTCCTGGCCCACCGGCGAGTTCGGCGGCATGGGCCTGGAGGGCGCGGTCCGGCTCGGCTTCCGTAAGGAACTGGACGCGGTCACCGACCCCGGCGAACGCGAGGCGCTCTACCAGCGGCTGGTGGCGCAGATGTACGAGCGCGGCAGTGCCCTGAACATCGCGAGCGTCTTCGAGGTGGACGACGTGATCGACCCGGCGCAGACTCGGGCCCGGATCACCGGGGTGCTGGACGCGGCTCCGCCGCCCGCACCCCGGGCCGGGAAGAAGCGACCCCTGGTACCGGCCTGGTGACCGGGCCGGGAAGAGAAGGAGGAGTCGGATGAAGGCGTGGCAGGTGACCCGGCTGGGCGAGCCCGTGGACGTCCTGGAGTGGACCGACGTGCCGGTGCCCCCGGCACCCGACGGGGCCCTTCGGGTCGCGGTCGAGGCGGTGGCCCTGAACTTCCCCGACGTCCTGCTCTGCCGAGGCGAATACCAGGACAAGCCGGAACTGCCGTTCACCCCCGGCGCGGAGGTGTGCGGGCGTGTCGTGGACGGGCCGCGGGCCGGCGAACGGGTGCTTGCCGCGCCCGAACTGCCCCACGGCGGGCTCGCCGAAGAGGTGGTCGTCGCGCCGCACCGGGTGTTCGCGATCCCGGACGACCTGCCCGCCGAGAAGGCGGCGTCGATGCTGATCACCTACCAGACCGGGTACGTCGGCCTGCACACCCGCGCCCGTCTGGAGGCCGGCGAGTGGCTCCTGGTGCACGCCGGCGCCGGCGGCGTGGGGTCCGCGGCGATCCAGATCGGCAAGGCGGCGGGCGCCCGGGTGATCGCCACGGCGGGCGGGCCGGACAAGGTACGGGTCTGCCGGGACCTCGGCGCGGACGTGGTCGTCGACTACCTGGCCGAGGACTTCGTGCCGGTGGTCAAGGAGGTCACCGGCGGGGCCGGCGCCGACGTCGTCTACGACTCGGTCGGCGGCGACGTCTTCGACAAGAGCCGCAGGTGCGTCGCCTTCGAGGGCCGGATCGTGGTGGTCGGCTTCGCCGGCGGCCGGATCGCCCAGGCCCCGACGAACCACGCTTTGATCAAGAACTACAGCGTGGTCGGCCTCTACTGGGGGCTGTACCACGTCAAGAAGCCAGACGTGATCGCCCGGACCCACGAACGGCTGATCGAGCTGTGGCGCAAGGGCCTGGTCGACCCGCTGGTCAGCGAGGTGCTCCCGATGAGCGCCGCCCCGTCCGCCCTGGCCAGCCTCGGCGACCGCCGCACCGTCGGCAAGGTCGTGCTGGTCAACAACCCCTCCTGAGGACGTACGCATGAGTGAACAGGATCTGGTCCGCGACCGGTGCGTGGTGGTCACCGGCGGCGGCAACGGTATCGGTCGGGCGATCGCCCGGAAAGTGGCCGCCCAGGGCGCCCGCGTCGTCGTCGGCGACCTGGACACGGACGCGGCCGCACGGGTCGCGGCCGAGGTCGGCGGCGTGGCGGTGGGCGGGGACGCCTCGACCGACGAGGGCGTCGCGCGGTTGCTGAGCGCCGCCGGCCACGTCGACATCTTCTTCGCCAACGCCGGATCCGGCGTGGGGAAGGGCATCGAGACACCAGACGCCGACTGGCACACCGCGCTCGAGGTCAACGTCATGGCCCACGTCCGCGCGGCCCGCGCGCTGATCCCCGGCTGGCTGGAGTCCGGCGGTGGTCGATTCGTGGTGACCGCCTCCGCGGCGGGACTGCTCACCATGCTCGGCAGCGCGCCGTACTCGGTGTCGAAACACGCGGCCGTCGCGTTCGCGGAGTGGCTGGCGGTCACCTACGGGCATCGCGGCGTCACCGTGCAGGCGATCTGCCCGCAGGGGGTACGGACGAAGATGCTCGACGACTCGGGCGAGTTCCGGGACCTGCTCAGCCACGACGCGGCGCTGGAGCCCGAGCAGGTCGCCGAGGTGGTCTGGGAGGCGTTGCACGACGACCGGTTCCTCATCCTCCCGCACCCCGAGGTGCAGCGGTACTACGAGACCCGGGCGGGCCGCACCGACGCCTGGCTGGCCGGCATGCGCAAACTCCAGAAGCGGTTCGACGACGCGGAAACGGTGGTCCGGAATGACTGAGCGCAAGGTGGCCGTGGTCACCGGAGCGGCACGTGGCATCGGGGCGGCCGTGGCCGCCCGGCTCGGCGCGGACGGCTACGCGGTGGCCGTCTGGGACCTCGACGCCGAGGGCTGCGAGCGGACGGTGGCCGACCTGGGCGAGCGGGGCGTCCCGGCGTGCCCGGTGGTCGCGGACGTGTCCGACGAGACCGCCGTCGAGGCCGGTGTCGAGCAGGTCGCGCAGCGGCTGGGCCCGCCGGCGGCGCTCGTGAACAACGCCGGCGTCCTGCGCGACAACCTGCTGTTCAAGATGTCGACCGCGGACTGGGACACCGTCCTCGGGGTGCACGCCCGGGGCGCCTTCCTGATGAGCCGGGCGGTCCAGGCGCACATGGTCCGGCAGCGGTGGGGGCGGATCGTCTCGCTCTCCAGCACCTCGGCGTACGGCAACCGTGGCCAGGTGAACTATTCGGCGGCGAAGGCGGCGTTGCAGGGGTTGACCAAGACACTCGCCATCGAACTCGGCCCGTTCGGGATCACCGCGAACGCGGTCGCGCCGGGCTTCGTGCAGACCGAGATGACCGCCGCCACCGCCCGCCGGATCGGCCGCCCGTTCGACGAGCTGATCGCCGACGCCGCCGCCGGGATCCCGGTGCGCCGGGTGGGACAGCCGCAGGACGTCGCCGAAGCGGTCTCGTTCTTCCTGGGCGAGCGGGCCGGCTACATCAGCGGTCAGGTGCTCGACGTGGCGGGTGGGCCGCAGGGATGAGGGTCTTCACCGGCATCGACGAGCTGCGCGCGGCCGTCGGCGAGCACCTGGGTCACAGCGACTGGCACCTCGTCACCCAGCGGCAGGTCGACACGTTCGCCGAGGCCACCGGCGACCACCAGTGGATCCACGTGGACGCGGAACGGGCCGCCGCCGGGCCCTTCGGCACCACCATCGCGCACGGCTTCCTCACCCTGTCGCTGATCCCCACCCTGGTCGCGCAGGTCTATCGGGTGGACGGGATGAGCATGGGCGTGAACTACGGCTCGGACCGGCTGCGGTTCCCCGCCCCCGTCCCCGTCGGCTCGCGGATCCGCGCCGGGGTCACCCTCACCGGGGTACGCGAGGCCCGCCGGGGCTTCCAGGTCACCTCGGACATCCAGATCGATCTGGAGACGGGCGGACCGCCGGCGTGCGTGGTCGCCGCCGTCTCCCTGCTCGTCCCCTGATCCGGCGGGCCCGAAGAACAAGGAGCGATCGCGTGCAGGATTCTTTCGAGGGCCGGACCGCAGTGGTCACCGGCGCGTCGCGCGGCATCGGTCTCGCGGTCGCCCGCCACTGGCACGACCGGGGCGGGAACGTGGTGCTCACCGCCCGTACCGCCGAGGCCGCCGAGGCCGCCGCCGCCACGCTCGGCGATCGGGCGTTCGGCTTCGGCGCGCACGTCACCTCCGAGGAGCGGGCCCGAGCCTGCCTGGAGGCCACCCTGGCGCGCTTCGGACGGATCGACGTGCTGGTGAACAACGCCGGGACCAACCCGGCCTTCGGGCCGCTGGTCGAGCAGGACCACGGTCGTTTCACCAAACTGGTGGACGTCAACCTGTGGGGTCCACTGCTGTGGACCTCGCTGGCCTGGCGGCTGTGGATGCGCGACAACGGGGGCGCGATCGTCAACGTGGCGTCGTTGGGTGGGCTGTCGGTGAGCCCCGATCTCGGCCTCTACCACGTCTCCAAGGCGGCGCTGATCCACCTGACCCGGCAGATGGCCCTGGAGCTGGCACCCGGCGTGCGGGTCAACGCCGTCGCGCCCGGCGTGGTCCGGACCCGCCTGGCCGAGGCGCTGTGGAAGGAGAACGAGACCGGCGTGAACGCGGCGACCCCGCTCGGGCGGATCGGTGAACCCCACGACGTGGCGGAGCTGGTGGCGTTCCTGGCCTCCGGCGCGGCGTCCTGGATCACCGGGGAGACGGTCCTCGTCGACGGTGGACAACTGCTCACCGGCACCGCCGTCGAGCCGGTCGGTGCCTGAGATGGCGCTTGATGTCACCGCGCTCGGGCACTGGCTGCGGCAGGCGGGACAGGAAGTCGTCGAGCCGCTGACCGCGAACCGGATCGGCCTCGGCCAGTCCAACCTGACCTATCTGCTGACCGATGCGGCAGGCTGGCGCGGGGTGGCCCGCCGCCCGCCACTCGGACACCTGCTCGCCTCGGCACACGACGTCGCCCGCGAGCATCGCATCCTGACCGCCCTGGACCGGACCGGCGTACCGGTCCCCGGCGTGTTGGGCCTGTGCCGCGACGACCGGGTCGCGGACGTTCCGGTGCTGGTCGTCAAGCACGTCGACGGCCTCGTGGTGGACCGGGTGGAGACCGCCGAGGCGATGGCCCCCGACCTGCGCCGCGCCGTCGGCCTGGAACTGGGCCGGGTCCTCGCCGACCTGCACGCCGTCGACCCGGCCGAGGTCGGGCTGGACGACCTGGCCAGCCACGCCCCGTACGCGCAGCGGCAGTTGCGGCGGTGGTCCCGGCAGTGGGCCGAGAGCCGCACCCGTGAGCTGCCCGAGTTGGAGAAGCTGACCGACCTGCTCCGGGACCGGGTCCCCGAGCCCGGTGACCTGGTGCTCGTGCACGGCGACTTCCACCTGGTCAACCTGATCGTGGATCCCTCCTCCGGCACCGTCCGCGCGGTGCTGGACTGGGAACTCTCCACGCTCGGCGACCCGCTGGCCGACCTCGGCAGCCTGTTGGCGTACTGGCAGGAGCCGGACGACCCGCCGCTGGGCCTGTTCAACGCCTCCCGCCTGCCCGGCTTCCCGTCCCGCGCCGAGATCACCGCGGTCTACGCCGAACGCTCCGGCCGGGACCTGACGGCACTTCCCTTCTGGCACGTGCTCGGCCTGTGGAAGGTCGCCATCATCCTGGAGGGCGTGTACCGCCGCGCGCTCGACACACCCGCGAACGCCGCGCGACCCGGCACCCTGCCGGACCGCGACGTCGTCGACCGTCTCGTCGCCCAGGCCTGGTCCGTCGCGCACGAAACCGGCCTCGACCGTGCGGCGGGCACGGGAACCTCCCCCGGTCCGGGAATCCGCCGGTAACGCAACGATCGGGGCCGCGCCCACGGCAGACCGGCGGACGGCGGTGGTGTGCCGCGCCCGCGCACAGGCGCCGCGCGGCGACGTGTCGCTGGTGGCGTGCGCCACGTGCATGTATCAGCGCCTGTTTTGCCGGCGCTGGTATCTGCGACACTGTTGTTTGGTCGCTGGAGGGTTGGAATTCATGGTCGACGATCGGCGCGCGGAGCAGGAGCTGCCATCCCTCGACACCCTGGCCGCCCGGCTGGAGTACCTGTTCGACCGGATCCGCCCGACACCTGAGGAACTCGGCGAGTCCGACGAACCCGGCCGCCGCTACACCAACAAGGAGATCGCCGACAAGATCAACGCCACTGCCGCCGAGACCGGCGTCTCCATCAGCGCCGCCTACATCGGAGAACTACGCCGCGGCGTGGCACGCGACCCCCGCACCTCCCACGTACGCGCCCTCGCCTCCGCCTTCGGCGTCAGCTCCGGCTACTTCGTCGACGACGCGGCGGCCCGACGAATCCAGGAACAGATCACCCTGCTCCGCGAACTACGCCGAATGGACGTCAAACAGGTCGCGCTGCGCCAGGTCCTCGCCGACAACGGCCTCTCCGCAGGAGACACCCACCTCGTCGAACAGATGGTCGCCCGACTACGAGCCGTCGCCCGGGCCCCCGGAACGAGTGCCGCCGCCGAGCCGAACGGTTGCGATCAACCACGATGATCCTTGTGTGGCAGTACGCCGACGAGTGGGGGAACGTTGACGTGAAGGTGCACCGACTGCGCAAACGCTGCGAGCAGATCGCCGCCGAGGTGGAGATACCGAAGCCGTTCGACATCCAGCGGCTGTGCGACCTGCTCGGCCAACGACGCGGCCGACCCATCCACCTGATGCCCATCCGACTCCCCGCCCTCACCGTCTGCGGCATGTACGTACCCACCGGCGACTTCGACGCCATCTTCTACGAACAGGACACCTCACCCCTGCACCAACTCCTCATCATCGGACACGAACTCGGCCACCTCCTCGCCGGCCACCACGCCACCGCCATCCTCGACCCCGACGCCTCCCGCCTCCTCCTACCCGACCTCGACCCACAACTGGTCCAACGCAGCCTCGGCCGCAGCAACTACGCCGCCGCCGAAGAACGCGAAGCCGAAATGATCGGCTCACTACTACTACGCCGGGCCCGCGCCGGCCACGAGGCCGAGCCGGACTCACCGCTGGACGACCGACACACCGAGTTGTACGGCCGCCTCCGGCGCTCGCTCGAACACCCCGACTGGTAGCCGAGATGGACACCGTCCTCTACACCGTCTGCGCCGTCGGTGGCTGGTTCGCCTTCGGCTACATGCTGCGGCTCCAGCGGCGGCAGCCGAGCCCGGCCCGCGGCGCGATCTGCGTGGCGCTCGGCGCCTTCGCCGCCGGGATCACCCTCGCCATCCCGCCCGTCGCGGCCGGCATCGACTCGGCGTCCGGGCTACCGAACCTGGCCAAGGTCATGTCCCACGGCTGTGCCATGACGATCGCCGCGAGCGCCGAGCACATGCTGCTGCACCTCTCCCTCCCCCCGGCGAGGGCGGCAGCCCGCAGCCGCATCTGGGTCTGGGTCACCAGCAGCGCCTTCCTCGCCATGGTCGCCCTGTTCGCCTGCACGCTCGCCTACGACCAGCCGGTGCTCCTGACCGTCGAGTACGCGCGGGATCCCGTCGTCACCGCGTACCTGCTGATCTTCATGCTGGTCGGCTTCTTCGCCTACTGCACCGACATCACGCGGTTGTGCTGGCGATTCGCCCGCATCTGCGGGCGGCCGTGGCTGCGCCGCGGCCTCCGCCTCACCGCCGTCGGCGCCGCCTTCGCGCTGCTCTACAGCACCAACAAGATCATCTACCTCATCGCCTACTGGTCCGGCTACCAACCGGCCGGCGAACGGCAGGTCGCCGCCGTCCTGGTCACCATCGCCGCGCTGCTCATGATGGTCGGCCTCACCATGCCGGCGTGGGGGCCGATCTTCACCATCACCCGACGCTGGGACGACTACCGCTCGTACCGGCAGCTCGAACCGCTGTGGCGGGACCTCGTCGCCGCCCTGCCGGAGCTGGAACTCGACCCCAGCCTGCGCCGACCCCTCAGCGCCGCCCGCGACATCGACTACGCCCTGACCCGCCGCGTGGCCGAGATCCGCGACGGTCGCCTCGCCCTGCGCCCGTACACGGACGTCAAGGTGACCGAACTGGCCGAGCGGTTCGCCGGACAGGCCGGCCTGACCGTCGACGAGCTGCGGGCCAACGTCGAAGCCGCGCACCTCGCCTGCGCCCTGCGACGCCACCGGGCCGGGCTCATGGCCGCGGTCCCCCAGCCCGCGGACGAGCTGCACCGCCCCGAAGGCGGCTACGCCGGCGAGATCGGATGGCTGGCCCAGGTCACCACCGCGTACACCCGCTCCCCCGTGGTGGCCCGCACCCTCGCCGCCGCCCGGGACGCCCCGAACCTCCGGGTTGGAGATGCCTCCCGATGAGACGGCGCCACGCGAACCTGACCCGGATCCGCACGTTGGACCCCGAGCGCGACTGGCTGGACATCTACCAGACCATGCTGCGGCTGGAGTTCCCCTGGGACATGAAGCTCGGGCTGAACCTCGCGTTCAACCGGTCCTTCTCCATCCCCGCCATCGCCGCGGTGCACACCGCCACCGGTGAGCTGACCGAACGCACCCAGAAGCGCGTCGACGACACCGGCCTGCTGATGTACGAGATGGTGCTCAACGGCTTCGACCAGCCCCGCGGCCGGGAGGCGCTGCGCCGGGTCAACCAGATCCACCGCCCCTACGACATCCCCAACGAGGACTACCTCTACGTCCTCGGCTGCCTGGTGGTCATCCCCACCCGGTGGCTCCAGCGGTACGGCTGGCGCCGCCCCTGCTGCCACGAGCGGCGGGCGACCCACCTGTTCTACCGGGAGCTGGGCCGACGAATGGGCATCACCGACATCCCGGGCACCTACGAGGAGTTCGAGACCTGGTTCGACGCGTACGACGCCGCTCACCTCACACCCAACGACGACGCCGCGGCCATCGAGCGCGCGACCCGGTCGCTGCTGCTCGGCCGGATCCCCCGACCTCTCGCGCCGCTCGGCGACGGGCTGGTCAGCGCCATGTACGACGGGCGGCTGCGGCGCGCGACGCGGGTCGGCGCGCCGGCGTGGCCGGTCCGGGCCGGCCTGCACGTGGCGCTCACCCTGCGGGCCCGGCTGCAACGGTGGCTCGGCGCCCCGCCGAAGACACCGCTGTTCGCCGCCGGGATCAGGACGAAGACCTATCCGGACGCGTACGAGATCAGCGAGCTCGGGCCGCAGCCGAGCGCGACGGCCGATCGACCCGGTGACCAGCAGGAAAAATGCGGGAACGGCGGACACGGTCGCGTCGACGCGCCGTCGTGGTGACGTCCCGCCAGCGAGACAGATCCTGGCCGACGCCGTCGCCCTCTCCTATTCTCGACCCGGCCCGGCCGCATGGGAAACGCACGTCGACAAATGCGCGACATTGCTCGGCGGACGGCCCCGACGCACCATGTGCGCAATGGCGAGGGCAATGACGGATCGGGCCCGCGCCGGCGCGATCTCGACCGACCTCCGAAGGAGAAATCATGCGCGTGCTGGTGACTTCCTGCTCCGAGCGCACATTCCTCCAGATGATGGCGCCCGTCGCCTGGGCCCTGCGCACCGCCGGGCACGAGGTCTGCTTCGCCAGCCAACCCGAGCTGACCGAGCAGATCACCCGCACCGGCCTGGCCGCGGTGCCGATCGGCCGCAACCGGGGCGCCTGGCGCATCGCCGCGCTGCACGTCGACGAACGGGAGGCCGGCCGCCCCGACCTGCCGGCGCCTTACGACGCGCCGGTCCTGCCGCCCGAGAGCCGGGACTGGGCGGCGATGCGCGACGGCTACGAGGCGTTCACCACCCGCTACCACGGCGGCGGCTGGCACGTCACCGACAACTTCCCGATGATCGCCGACCTGGTGGCGTACGCCCGGCAGTGGCAGCCCGACCTGGTGCTGTGGGAGCCGACCACCTACGCCGGCGGTCTCGCCGCCCAGGCGTGCGGCGCGGCACACGGCCGTCTGCTGTGGAGCATCGACGTGTTCGGCGCGGCCCGGGAGATCTACCTCGACCTCGCCGCGCGGCGACCGGCGACCGACCGGGAGGACCCGATGGCCCGGTGGCTCGGCGGATTCGCGCGCAAGCACGGCTTCGAGTTCTCCGAGGAACTCATCACCGGCCAGTTCTCCATCGACCAGCTCCCCGGATCGTTGAGCCTGGGCGCCGCCGGCCACGACTACCTGCCGGTGCAGTACATCCCCTACGCGAGCGCCACGGTGGTGCCGAAGTGGCTGTGGGACAAGCCCGAACGGCCGCGCATCGCCGTCACCCTCGGCATCACCGCGACCGACCGGTTCAACGGCTACGCCGTCGACCTGCAGGACGTGCTGAACGCGCTGGCGGACCTCGACGTCGAGGTCGTCGCCACCGTGCCGACCAAGAACCAGGCGGAGCTGACCGCGGTGCCGGCGAACGTCCGGCTGGTCGACTGGGCGCCGCTGCACGCCCTGGTGTCGACCTGCGCGGTGGTGATCAACCACGCCGGCCCGGGGACGCTGCTGACCTGCGCGGTCGCCGGTGTCCCGCAGTTGACCCTGCCGTTCGACTTCGACGAGCCGGAACTCGCCCGCCGCGCCGCCGAGCAGGGTGCCGCCCTGGTCGTCCGGCCGCAGGAGGCGACCCCCGAGGCGATCCGGGCGGCGGTGCGGCGACTGCTCGACGAGCCCCGGTTCGCGTCCCGGGCCGCCGCGCTGCGGGACGAGATCCGGGCGTTGCCCTCGCCCAACGACCTCGTGACGGAGCTGGAACGGCGGGTCGAGCACCACCGCGCCACGCGGGAGCAGCGATGCGCGTCCTGATCACGTCCATCCCCGAGCCGACCCACGTGCTCAAACTCGTGCCGCTGGCGTGGGCGCTCCGGGCCGCCGGCCACGAGGTGCGGATCGCCAGCCTGCCGCGGCTCACCACGCTGGTCGAGGAGGCCGGCCTGACCGCCGTCCCGGTCGGACGCGACGTCGAGGTCAACCGGGCGATCAGCGCGGACGAGCGGGAGGAGCACCGGCGCGGGCTGCCACCGCCGTACCACATCGCCGAGCACGGCCCGGACGACAGCCGGTGGGCCGAGGACCTCGAGGCGTACCGGCTCTTCGTCCGCTGGGAGTTCCAACTCCAGAACCAGCCGCTCGTCGGCGGCCTGGTCGACTTCTGCCGGCAGTGGCGTCCGGACCTGGTGCTGTGGGAGCCGAACACCTACGCCGGCCCGATCGCCGCCCGCGCCTGCGGGGCCCGGCACGGCCGGGTCCTGTTCACCACCGACGTGTACGGCGTCACCCACCAGCACTTCCGGCAGCGGCTCCGGACCCGCCCCGGCGGCGCGTCCGACCCGTTGGCGGACTGGCTGGGCGGCTACTGCCGGCGCTACGGCCTGGACTTCGCCGAGGACCTGGTGCACGGCGAGTTCACCGTGGACCAGTCACCGCCGTCACTGCGCCTGCGCGCGCCCGGCGTGGACTACCTGCCGATGCAGTACGTGCCGTACGGCGGACGCGCGGCCGTCCCGGCCTGGCTGTGGCAGCGGCCGAGCCGCCCCCGGGTGGCCCTGACGCTGGGCCTGAGCGCCACCGAGCACTTCGGCGGCTACACCTTCGCCGTCGGCGAGGTGCTGGACGCCCTGGCCGACCTGGACGTCGAGATCGTCGCCACGGTCGCCGGGGCGACGGCGGCCGGACCCGTGCCGGCGAACGTCCGGCTGACCGGGTTCGCCCCGCTGCACGCCCTTGCGCCCACGTGCGCCGTCGTGGTCAACCACGGCGGATTCGGCACGGTGAGCACCGTCGCGCGCTACGGCGTGCCGCAACTGGTCCTGCCGTACCACTTCGAGGGGCCGCTGCTCGCCGGCCGGCTGGCCGCGCGCGGCGCTGCCGTGGTGCTGGGTCCCGACGACGTCGGCGGCGCCGCCGTCCGGCGGCAGGTGGCGCGACTGCTCGACGAGGAGGGTTTCCGGGCCGGCGCGGCGGCGTTGCGCGACGAGATCCTGGCGCAGCCCACGCCCGCCGGCGTCGTGCCCCGGCTGGAGGAGCGGGTGCGCGGCTAGGGTGGCCACGGCTCGGCGCCGTCCGCGTCAGCCGGGGGGCGCTGCCGGCCACACGGGCGGGGTTCCGTCGAGCCGTGCCCGGACGTCGGCCGCTTCCGAGGCGCCGAGCTCGTCGAGAATGGTGAGCGCCTGCCGCCACGCGCGCCCGGCCGCCTCCGGGGAACCGGCCGCCTCATGGGTGTCGCCCAGATGGACCAACATCTCCGCCTCGTTGTTGCGCTCACCGATCCGGCGGACGAGCGCCAGCGCGCGCCGGTAGGCGGTGACCGCTTCCCCGTACCGCCGGAGCCCGTGGTGGGCGAAGCCGATGCTGTCCCAGGCCTGGGCCTGGCCGAGCAGGTCTCCGACCGCGCGCATCAGGTCGAGGGCGCGGGCGCAGGAGGCGAGCGCGACCTCGTAGTCGCCGAGCAACGCGTGCTGCCAGCCCAGACCGTTGTACGCGCGGGCCTGCCCGGGACGGTGACCGGCACGCTCGAAGAGTTCCAGCGCCCGTCGGGTGTGCTCCAACGCGGCCCGGTACTCGCCGTCTCGCTCGCAGAGCAGGCTGAGGTGGAACCGTACGTAGCCCTCGTCGACGGGCCGGTCGGCGGTGGCGAAGTTCCGCAGGGCCCGGTTGAAGTGGATGCCGGCCCGGAGTCTGCGGTTGTCGATGCTGCTGTAGGCGCGACCGAGTCCGCGATGGGCGTGGCCCTGTGCCAGCGGGTCACCGAGCCGCCGCGCCGCGGCCAGCGCCACCCGTTGCAGGGCGGCCCACTGCTGGCGGGGCACCTGGCGGTACAGCATCGGTTCGCACGCCCACGTCAGTTGCCAGGCGTGGGCGTGAAAGCCGGTGCGCGCGGCGCCGTGGATCGCCGCGACCAAGGTGGTCTCCTCGGCCGCGTACCAGTCCAGCGCGGCGGCCTCGTCGCTGAGGGCGGCCACGGTCACCCCATCGTCGGGCGGCGGAATCGTGATGGTGTGACGCTGCGGGTCCAACATCCGGCCGGCGGCGTGGGCGGTGTGGAGCAGATGGTCGAGAAGCCGCCCCTGCGCCGTCCGTCGACGCGCTGCGGGATCGGTGGCCCGGGCCAGCTCCATCGCGTAGGCGCGCAGCAGATCGTGCGTTCGGTACCGGTCCCGGTGGGGCGCCGAGACGAGGTGCGCGCGGGCCAGTTCCGCCAGGGCCGGCCGGACCTGCCGCACGGGTACGCCCGCGAGGCTGGCGGCGGCGGCCACCGTGACGTCGGGACCGGGGTGCAGCCCGAGCGTCCGGAACAGGGTCGCGGCGATCGGGCTCAGCCGTCGATAGGACCAGGAGAAGGCGGTGCGGACATCGGCGCCGTCGGCGCCTGTGGACAACGTGTCGAGCACCGCGGCACCGGTCCGTAACTGCCCGGCGAGCGCGGCGAGGGGTTCGTCGGGGCGGGCAGCCGCGCTGGCGGCGGCGATGGCCACGGCCAGGGGCAGCCGGGCGCAGCGGTCGACGATCTCCGCCACGGCCGCCGGTTCCCCGGCTGCCCGGCCGGCGCCGAGCCGGGACGCGAACAGCTCCGCCGCGTCGGTGGCGGTCGGCAACTCCAGCCTCAGCGGCAGCGCGCCCTCGCCCACGACCAGGCCGGTCAACTGGTTACGGCTGGTCACCAGCGCCATGCAGGAGGGGCCCCCGGGCAGCAGCGGGCGGACCTGGCCCGGGTCGCAGGCGTTGTCCAGCACCACCAGCACCCGACGATCGGCCAGCAGGCTGCGATAGAGCGCGACGCGCGTGGACAGGTCGTCCGGCAGCCGATGGGGGTCGGCGCCCAGCGCGATGAGGAATCCCCGCAGGGCGTTCTCGGGGGAGACCCGGGTGCCGTTCGGGTCGAAGCCGCCCAGGTCGACGTGGAGCTGCCCGTCGGGGAACCGGCCGCCGGCCCGGTGCGCCCACCACAGCGCGACAGTTGTCTTGCCGACACCGGCGGTACCGTCGATCACGACCACGGTGGCCGACCCGTCCGGCTTTCCGCAGCTCGTGGCGGCCCGGTCGAGCGTGGCCAGTTCGGCCGCCCGGCCCACCAGGTGCCGGGCGACCGGAGGGAGTTGCCGGGGCACCGGCCACCGGCGGGACGCCGTCGGCGGGCGGGAACCGGTGCCACCCGGCGGGGTACGTCGGCGCTGGAAGGCGTACTCCAGCATCGCGTACCGGGGTCGCCAGGTCTCCTCGACGCCGGTACGCAGGGACAGGTGGGACAGCCGGTGGTGGGCACGGGCGTGGTCGTGGAAGCACTCCACCAGGCGACGCACCACGTCCCAGTCGGGTGGCCGGCGGACCGTGCCGTTGAGGATCGCGCCCACCTGGCTCTTGCCGAGACCGACCCGGGCGCTCACCACCCGCAGGCTCGGTCCCCGCGCCTGTGTCCGGAGCAGCCGCAGATCAGCGCAGAAGTGCCGGAGCAGCTCGTCCGGGTCGTCGGCGGGCACGGGCGTGGACCTTCCGCTCGCTCGCTTGTGGGGCCGGCCGCCGGCTGTCCGGTGCTGTCCGGCCGGGGCGGTCGGCAGCGTGCATCCGACCGGCGGCATCACGGTACCGGGACGCGGCGCGTCCGCACCGGCCACTCACCGACAACCGGATGGCCGACTCTGATGGCTCCCCGACGAGAGGGAGTAGGAATGACCCAAGGCAAGAGGAGAGCCCGCAGTCGGCCGGTACGTGTCCTGCTGGCCGCTCTGCTGTCCATCGTGGTGGTGGCGCCCACCGGCGCCCGACCGGCGTACGCGATCGCCTGGACCCAGGTGATCACCGCAGCGATCAGTGCGGTCAGTTCGTGGGTGAACGCCGGTAACACCCAGGCCGCGATCGAGGAGGCGACCCGGCAGATCCTGACCGCGGTCAACTCGGCCCGCACCGAGATCCTGGCGCAGATCCAGACGATCGCGGTGGCGCAGACCCGGGCCTGCGCCAACCATGCCGTGATCGAGCTCGCCGACATCGAGCGGATGACGCCTGACAACATGCAGCGGTTCGCCCAGGACGCCACCGGCTGCGCGGTGGCGATCGAGAGCATGATCCCCGCCCTGACCGACCCGGCGAGCGTGGACCAGCTCGGTTTCGCGATGAACATCGTGACGCCGATCGCCCTGGTGGCACGGGCCCGGACCGGCCTGACCACCGACGGGCTGACGAACACCCTGCGCTCGGCCAACACCCAGCTGGTGCCGAAGCTCGCACCGCCGTCCTGCGCCTCCTGGTCACCTGACTTCGACCCGGCGCTGCCGTTGCCCCGCAAGGGCGACATCGTCAGCTACTACCTCTACTGCACGGCGTACAACAACGACAGTGGGTACGCGTACACGGAGGTCGTCTGGCCCAACCGGCTCCCGGACAACGCCTTCGATCCGGCGATCGCGGACGCCACCAGAAACACCAGCCGGGCAATCGCCGTCGCGGTGTTGCCCATGCTGGGCTGACCGGGGCGACCCCGGGCCGGGGCGTTCTCGTGCCGGGCACCTGTCACACCTGGCTCGTCGGTGTGACAGGTGCCCCGTCGGTCAGGAGGAGACGGCGGGCGGGGACTCGATCTGGGTGGCCGCGGCGCGGTCCAGGCTGTTGACGATCCACCCCATCAGGTCCTGCTGGGTCACCTCCGCGGCCTGCTGCCACAACTGGCGGCGGTCGGCGATGAGGTTGAGCTGGATCTGCACGACCGGGTCGGCCGGCTCACCGCCGTTCCTGCTGGCCCGGATCTGCCGGCGCAGCTCGTTGCGCGACCAGGTGAACTGCTCGGCGCGGGTCAGCCAGAGGTCCTGCTGGTCGGTGTCGAGGCTGGCCACCTCGGCGTGGTGCTGGAAGCTGAGCCGCTCGCGACGGCGCTCCGGGGCGAACTGCCGGGCGACCCAGGCGTAGTTGCGCAGCGTCTGGTAGTCCAGCGAGGTCTCGGCGATGGCCCGCTTGTAGCGGTCCGGGAAGTTCGCCTGGCCGAAGATCAACCAGTCCCCCAGCCACCAGCCGGAGGAGTCCGTGATGACGAATATCTGGCGGCCCAGGTTACGCCACACATCGATGGGCATATCGTGCGGAATGGTGAGCGCGGTGCGCCTGGTCATCGCTTTTCCGTCGACCGCGAGCCGACCCCGGCCAGCGACCGCACCGGACGGCCTATGTGATGTGTTCATCGAATTAACCATTCCCGTTCCCCCGTCATAAAAATGCTCCGACGTGAACCAGGCCGGAAGTATGCCGGAGGCGAACTTGACTCGTCTACACGACGTCTAAACGCCAGATTGATACAAAGTGGTGAACTCGTGTAGCCGACTCAGCCGCGCGCTTCGTGCACCAGGATCGCCACCTGCACCCGGTTGGCGCAGCCCAGCTTCGTCATCAGCCGTGAGACGTACGTCTTCACCGTCGCCACGCTCATGAACAACTCGCCGCTGATCTCCGCGTTGGACTTGCCGGCGGCCACCGCCCGGGCCACCTCCCGCTCCCGGTCGGTCAGCCCCTCGATCGCCCGGCGCGCGGCGTTCACCCGGACCTGCTGCTCGTCCTGGTCCTCCACCCGCACCACGTAGTCGATGAGCCGTCCCACCACCGCCGGCGAGAGCATCGACTCCCCCGCCGCCACCGCCCGGACCGAATCCTGGATCTGTCCGGGCGGCATGTCCTTGAGCAGGAAGCCGTTCGCGCCGGCCCGCAGCGCGCGCAGGATGTGGTCGTCGGTGTCGAAGGTGGTCAACACGATCACCGCGGGTGGCTGCGCCAGCGCCCGCACCTCGGCCGTGGCGGAGAGCCCGTCCAGACCGGGCATCCGGATGTCCATCAGCACCACGTCCGGACGCAGGGCCCGCACCGCGGTCACCGCGTCGGCGCCGTCCGCTGCTTCGCCGACCACCTCGATGTCGGCCGCGGCGCCCAGCACCGCGCAGAGCCCCGCCCGCACCAACGCGTTGTCGTCGACCACCAGAACTCTGATCACGTCGGCCACGGTAGCCAGGCTTCCAGTTGGAAGACCACGCCGCCCTCCGGGACACGCTGCACGCCGTACGAGAGGCGACCGCCGGCCAGCTCGACCCGCTCGGCGAGGCCGAGCAGGCCGGAGTGGCTGCCCGGAACCCCGGTCCCGGGCCCGCTGACCAACGGGTTGCGCAGCCGCACCCACAGCTCGCCGGTCCCGGAGCGGTCCACCAGCACGTCCACCGGCGCACCCGGGGCGTGCTTGCGCGCGTTGGTCAGGCCCTCCTGCACGAGCCGGTAGACCGTCCGTCCGACCACGTCGGACGGCTCCCCGGTGACCCGCCGGTCGACGTGCACGACGGCGCCGACGCTGCGGCCCTCGGCGAAGAGCCGGTCCAGGTCGGCCAGGCCGGGCTGCGGGCGCAGGCCGACCCCGTCACCGCCGGCCCGCAGCACGTCCAGGATCCCCCGCAGGTCCTCCAGCGCGTCGTGCGACTGCTGCCAGATCGCCGCCGCCGCCCCGGTCACCTCGGCCGGCAGGTCGGTCCGGACCTCCAGGGCGCTGGCCTGCAGGCTGACCAGCGAGATCCGGTGGGCCAGCACGTCGTGCATCTCGCCGGCGATGCGGTGCCGCTCCTGCACGCGCAGGCGCTCGGCCCGCTCGTTCGCCTCGGCCTCGGCGCGCTCGGCCCGCTCGCGCAGCACCCCGATCGCCTCCCGCCGGATCCGGGCGGTGCTGCCCGCCACCAGCGCGACCAGGATCAACGCCAGGTAGAGCACGTTGGCGCCGAAGGCGCTCAGGTCCGGGGCGGGCCGCATCACCGAGTAGGGGACGTAGACCAGCAGACCGACGCCGACGGTTGTCGCGGCGACGGACCAGCTACGGTGCGCGCTCACCGTCCAGACCGCGACCAGGACCGCGACGACGGCCAGGTCGGTGCCGGCCAGCACCAGCGTGAGCAGCACGGCGACGGCCACCGGGAAGCGGCGGCGCCACCACAGCGCCACCGCGCCGAGCACGGCCAGACCCAGCGCCGCGACCAGCGCGTCCCCGGCCAACCGCCCGCTCTCCTCGGCCTCACCGGCGATGACCAGGGCGGCGAGCGCGGCAGCCGCCACGAGACCGAGGTCGACGAGGCGGCTGCGCACCGGTCCGCTCAGGCGGGGACGGATCACGACTTGACGAGCGGACGCCAGAACTGCCGCGTGCCCTCGTCACGCACCACGTACCCCATCTTCTCCAACGTCGCGGCCAGGCTGCGGACCTCCGGCTGGGCCTTGGTCCGCAGCGCCGACTGCCGGGCCGCGAGCACGTCGTCGGCCGTCTCGGGCAGCTCCGCGGAGCCGGCGCTCCACGGCTTGAACAGGTCGGCGTACGGGTCGCTGTCGTGCCACGGGTAGCCGTGCCGGCGGAAGCCCTCGGCGAGGGTCGACCGCGACGCCTCGTGGGTGTCGCGCAGCACCTGGCGGGAGCGCTGGTCGAGGACCACCAGCTTCTTGCCGTCGAGGAAGACCGCGGACACGTCGTCGCGGGCGAACGTGCGGACCTGGTCGTCCTTCTCCACCCGCATGTCGGCGTCGGTGACGGTGACCCGCATCGACTCGCGCGCCGCGGTGAACACCACCACCAGCGCCAGCAGGAGCCAGATGGTCAGGTTCACCGCGATCTCCCACGGCTTGTCGATCGCGCCGACGAACCGGAACACCGGCTTGAACGGCAGCGCCGTGTCCCAGCTCAGCGCCCAGCGGGCCAGCGCCGGCAGCCCCAGGCCCAGCAGCAGGACCAGCACCGGGATGCCGACGAACATCACCAGGCGGTCGGCGAACGGCACCGCCAGCACGGTTTTCCCGGCGGCGGCGTCCGAACCCGACCGAGGGCCTTCGCGGAACTCCTTGGTGGCCATGAGGTACACCTTCCGACTCGTTCGGGCGCCCCGCACGCGGCCCGGCTGGATCCCTACGCTAATTGCCCGACAATGGACGGCGCCAGTCACCGAAGGTCGTTGCCGCAGCGGTCACCCGAATCGCCGCGGCACCCCGTCGAAAGCACCCCTGTGCTGCGCTTTTCCGCACCCGGCCGGGCGCGTGCGGTCGACACCGCCGGCACCGGCGGAATACTTTCGGCTAATCCCTTGTCAACTTCGGGCGCTAAAGCCCGCGTGCGCGTTCCGCGTCCTCGTGGACCCGCCCCGGCGGTGAAATACTCGGGCCGGACGAGTGGCGCGCCGATTCGCTTTTCGCCTCGACGACGGCGACACCGCCACAGCTCGCGGAAAACCCGTGACCGCCGATCCGTTCCGTTGCCAGGGCGCGACCACGCGCCCGCCAGTGACAGGGAGCCGTCATGACCAGCAACACCGCCGTGCCCGACACCGGCACTGCCGATCCCGAGACCGGCGAGGCCGCCGCCCGCACCGAGGAGATCACCAAGGTGTACGGCACGGGCGACGCCCGGGTCGTCGCCTTGGACGCGGTGTCCCTGACCATTCCCCAGGGCCGGTTCACCGGCATCATGGGGCCCTCCGGCTCCGGCAAGTCGACGCTGATGCACTGCCTCGCCGGGCTCGACGTGGTCGACTCCGGTCGCATCCTGATCGGCGACCAGGACGTCACCCGGCTCAACGACAAGCAGCTCACGGCGCTGCGCCGGGACCGGGTCGGGTTCATCTTCCAGTCGTTCAACCTGATCCCCACGCTCACCGCGCTGGAGAACATCGTCCTGCCGCTGCGCATCGCCGGCCGTCAGCCGGACCAGCAGTGGCTGGACAAGGTGGTGGACACCGTCGGCCTGCGCGACCGGCTGCACCACCGGCCGACACAGCTCTCCGGCGGCCAGCAGCAGCGCGTCGCGTGCGCCCGGGCCCTGGTCAGCAAGCCGGACGTGATCTTCGCCGACGAGCCGACCGGCAACCTGGACTCGCGGTCCGGCGCGGAGGTGCTCGCCTTCCTCCGCGACTCCGCGCGCACCACCGGCCAGACCATCGTCATGGTCACGCACGACCCGGTGGCCGCCGGCTACACCGACAACGTGGTGTTCCTCGCCGACGGCCGGGTCGTGGACCGGATGGTCGACCCGACCGCCGACCGGGTCCTGGACCGGATGAAGCGCCTGGAGCACGCGCCCGCCGGCCGCGAGGAGCTGGCCCGATGATGGCGAGACTCGCGCTGCGCAACCTGTCCGCGCACCGGCTGCGGCTGCTGTTCACCGCGGTCGCGGTGGTGCTCGGCGTCTCGTTCGCCGCCGGCACCATGATCTTCCGGGACACCGCGTCCCGCGCGTTCGAGGACGCCTTCGGCGACCGCTCGCAGGCCCGGGAGGTGTCCGTCGCGCCCAAGCAGCCGTTCACCGGCGAGGGCGCCCAGCCACGGCTGATCGACGCCGCGACGGTGGAGTCGCTCAAGGGCAAGGTGCCCGGCGCCGACCAGTTCCGCAGCGTCGTCGAGGGCTACGCGGTGGTGATCGACCGGAACGGCGAGGTGGTCGGCGGCGACGGCGTGGCACATCGGGGCCGCGCGTACGTCGAGGGCGGGCCGGAGTCGAAGATGCGCATCCTCACCGGTCGGGCCCCGACCGCGGAGAACGACCTCGTGGTGGAGGAACAGACCGCGGCCGAGGGCGGCATCACCGTCGGCGACTCCGTGCCGGTGGTGACCCGCAGCGGCCAGCGCACGATGACCGTGGTGGGCGTGTTCACCCTGGGCGAGGAGCGCATCGGCGACGTCGTCACCTACGTCGGCTTCTCCCCCGCCGTGGCCGAACAACTGCTCACCCGCCCCGGGCACTACTCGGCCGTCTGGGTGCGGCCCAAGGCGGGCGTCTCCCAGGAGCAACTGGCCACCCAGCTCACCGCCGCCCTGCCGGCCGACTACGAGGTGAGCACCGCGCAGCAACTGGTGGCGGACGCGCGGGAGCGGATCAAGTCCTTCTTCGGCCTGCTGAGCGCGTTCCTGCTCGCCTTCGCGGGCGTCTCCGTCCTGGTCGGCTCCTTCATCATCTTCAACACGTTCACCATGCTCGTCGCGCAGCGCACCCGGGAGATGGCGCTGCTGCGGGCGGTCGGCGCCAGCCGGCGGCAGGTGACCCGGGCGGTGATCGTCGAGGCCCTCGTCGTCGGCGTCGTCGGGTCCACCGGCGGCATCGGCGTCGGCGTCGGCATCGCGCTCGCGCTGCAGGCCCTGTTCTCGCGGTTCGGCACGGAGCTGCCGAGCGGCTCGCCCGTCGTCACGCCGGCGACCGTGCTGTGGGCGTACGCCATCGGCACGCTCGTCACCGTGGCCGCCGCCTACCTGCCGGCCCGCCGGGCGGCGCGGATCCCCCCGATCGCCGCGCTGCGCGACGAGGTGGCGCTGCCCACCCGCTCGCACCGGATCCGGCTGGTGTTCGGGGTGCTGGTGGCCAGCATCGGCGGGCTGATCGTGGCCCTGTCGTTCGGGTCGAAGCGCGACGAGGCGCCGATCCTGCTGGCCCTCGGTGGCATCCTGCTGCTGTTCGCCCTCGTCCTGCTCGGCCCGGTGCTCAGCCGCCCGGTGGTCCGGCTGGTCGGCTGGCCGATCGCCCGGCTGGGCGGCACCGCCGGGCAACTCAGCCGGCGCAACGCGTACCGTGATCCGCGCCGGACGGCGGCGACCGCCTCGGCCCTGATGATCGGGCTGGCCATGGTGTCGGTCGCCACGGTCGTGTCCAGCTCGCTGAGCGCCTCCGCCGACCGCCGGCTCGACCGCGAGTTCGGCGCCGACTTCTCGCTCGACTCCCGCGGCCTGACCGGGTTCGGCCCGCAGGCCGCCGACCAGGTCGCCGCCGTGCCCGGGGTGCGTGCGGTCACGCCGGTGCGGCTGGGCACCATGCGCATCGACGAGCAGGAGGCACCGGTCACCGTGGCCGACCCCGCCGCGCTCGTCGCGCCGGTCAACCTGCGGATCGAGACCGGCCGGGCGACGCTCGGCGCCGACGAGATCCTGGTCGAACGCAGCGCCGCCGACGAGCTGGGGCTGGAGGTGGGCAGCACGACGCCGGCGCAGTATCCGGACGGCGCCCGCGTCACGCTGCGGGTGGTCGGCATCTTCGCCGACAACCAGGTCCTCGACCGGCCGTACCTGGTCGGCACCGCCGGCTACCTGGCGCACTCCGACACCGACCAGCTGCAACGCGCGTACGTCGACGTGGACGACGCGCAGCAGGCCGCCGCCACCGAGCGGATCAGGTCGGTGCTGCGCGCCTACCCGGCGGTGCAGCTGCGGGACCGGCAGGACGCCAAGGACGACGCCCGCGCCGAGATCGAGCAGGTGCTCAACGCCATCCTGGCGCTGCTGGTGCTGTCCATCCTGGTCGCCGCGATCGGCATCGTGAACACGCTCGGGCTGTCGGTGGTGGAACGGACCCGGGAGATCGGCCTGCTGCGCGCCGTCGGCATGGGCCGCGGCCAGGTCCGGGCGATGATCCGCTACGAGTCGGTCGTCATCGCGCTGTTCGGCACCGCGCTGGGCCTGGCCCTCGGGGTCGGCCTCGGCGTCGCCGCGCAGCGCGCGTTGTCGTCGAACGGCATCGAGGTGCTCGACCTCTCCGTCGGCCGGTTGGCGCTCTACCTGCTCGCCGCGATCGGCATCGGCGTGCTGGCCGCGCTCTGGCCGGCCTGGCGGGCGGCGCGGATGAACGTGCTGGACGCCATCTCCCAGCGCTGATCGACCCGGCTGCGGCCGGCGCCGTCGTCCCGCCAGCGAGACAACGGCGCCGGCCGCGACGGCCGGGCACACTTGACGGCCCGCGCCGTATGCGTAAATCTGCACCGAGCCTGGCCGCGCCATTTCGCGTCGGCGCCGGCTCTCTTTTTCACCGTTGATTCACCGAGGCCATCGTGGCGCACCGGAGATCAGTGATGCAGCCTTACCCGAATACCGAGACATTGCGTCCGCCGACCGAAACGACAGCCCGCCCCGCGCGGCTGAAACTCCGCCCGCCCCGCAATCGCATCGAGAAGAGAGCAATCGTTCTCTGGATGCTGCACGCCGCGCTCACCGCCATTGTGGTGCTCGGTGGATGCGGCATCGCCTATGCGACGGCGGAATCGTCGCGGCCCTATCTGGGTCCGGTCATCGCGGTGCTCGCGGCCTTCTACGTCGTCTACATCCCGCTCATGCCGACCTGGCGTTATCTGGTGCACCGGTGGGAGGTCACCGACGAGGCCGTGTACGCCCTGAGCGGCTGGTTCGAGCGCGAGTGGCGCATCGTCCCGATCTCGCGGATCCAGAGCATCAACACCGTCAAGGGGCCGCTGCAGCAACTGCTCCGCGTGGCCACCATCCGGGTCACCACGGCGTCGCGCGAGGGCAGCATCTCCATCCGGGGCCTGGACGCCGAGGTCGCCGAGACCGCCGCGCACCGGCTCACCGAGATCACCGAGTTGACGCCCGGGGACGCGACATGAGCGGTTCCCCGACCGCGGTGACCGCGCCGGAGCCGGCCGTGCCGGCGGGCCCGACGGATCCGGCGGGCGCGGGGGTGGAAACGGCGGCGGAGTCGCCCGCCGAGGCGCCGTGGCGCCGGCTCGACCGGCGGGTGATCTGGCTGGACCTGGTCATGTTCCTGCTCTCGCTCACTCCGTCGTTCGTGGCGCTCGTCGTGCTGGACGTGGACTTCTCCGACGGCGCGTTCGGCATCTGGCCGCTGGCGGTGGCGACCTTCCTCGGCGTGACCGGCGCCGTCCGCGACCTGTTGCGGTGGATGAAGACCCGCTACCGGATCACCGACGAGCGGGTGGAGCTGCGCGTCGGCTGGTTGCACCGCAGATACCGCTACGTGCCCCGCGACCGGGTCCGCAGCGTCGACGCCACCGCCCGGCTCCGGCACCGCCTCGCCGGGCTGCGCATCGTGCACATCGGCACCGGCGAGGCCCAGCCGGCGCTGCGGCTCAACGCCGTGTCGGTGGCGGCCGTGGCCGGTTTCCGCCGGGAGCTGCTGGTGGCGACCGGCACCCGCCCCACCGCAGCCGACACCGCCGACACCGCCGACGCAGCGGACGGCGCCGACGCGCCGGTCGCTGCCACCCCGGAGACCCCGATCGCCGAACTGCGCTGGTCGTGGCTGCTCTACAACCTGGTCAACATCTGGGCCTTCCTGGCCGCGGGTTTCCTGCTCTGGTCGCTGTTCTGGCTCCTGCAACTGGTCAACGTCGACCTGCGCGACGTCGTCGGCGGGCTCGTCGACTGGCAGGAACTGGGCAACGGCTGGTCCGCCGTCATCATCATGGCCGGGTCGTTCCTGCTGGGCGTGATCGGACTCGGTATCGGCTTCGTCACCGAGAACTGGAACTTCCGGCTGGTGCGGGTCACCACCGAGAACGGCACCGCGCTGCTGACCCGGCGCGGGTTGACCCAGACCCGGGAGATCTACCGCGACGACCGGCGACTGCGCGGCGTACACACGAGCGAGCCGCTGTTCTGGCGGTGGCTCGGCCTCGCCGAGACCGAGGTGGTCTCCACCGGGCTGGCCGGTTGGACCGCCGGGCAGGAGTCGGCGAGCGTCATCCTGCCGCGTACCCGGATCGGGTACGCCCGGCGGGTGGCCGCCGACGTCCTCGCCGACGGGGTCCGCCCGCTGGACGCCCCCACCCGGGCGCACGCGCGGGCGGCGCTGTACCGGCGGCTGCTCTGGGCGGTCGGGCTCCCGGGCGGCCTCGCCGCCGCGCTGGCCTGGCTCGCCCCGACCAGTACGGTGCCCGACCGGCTCTGGCTGTACGCCCTGGCGGCGACGCCGGTCACCCTCGTGCTGGCGGTGATCGCCTACCGGTCGCTGGGCCACACGCTCGTCGAGCCGTACGTGGTCACCCGCTACGGGCTGGCCCGGCGCTACACCACGGCGTTGCAGCGGCGCGCCGTCATCGGGTGGAAGTTCCGGCAGTCGCTGCTGCAGCGGATTTTCGGCCTGACCACCCTGGGCATCGCCACGGCCGCCGGCGCCCGTCACTACGAGGTGCCGGACCTCGGCGCGGCCCAGGCGGTCGCGTTCGCCCACGAGACCACTCCGGACCTGCTGGCCGCCTTCGTGGTCCGGACCGAGCCGACGCCCGTCGCGGCAGCCGAGGACCCGCAACCCCCGGCCGTCGCGCCGGGCAGTGAAGGGTGGGAGCAGGAATGCGACAGACCGAGCTAGCGCCGGGGCTCACGTCCAGCGCCATCGGCCTGGGGTGCAGCTCCATGTCGCACGGCTACAGCCCGGGCGAGCGGGACGACCGGGAGTCCGCGCGGGTCATCGCGCGCGCCGTCGACCTGGGCGTCACGTTGTTCGACACCGCCGACGTCTACGGGCCGTTCCGCAACGAGGAGCTGCTCGGCGCGACCCTGCGGCCGTACCGGGACCGGGTCCGCATCACCACGAAGTGCGGCCTGACCGCCGGGCCGGACGGGCGGTTCCGGCGCAACGGCCGGCCCGACTACCTGCGCTCGGCGTGCGAGGGGTCGCTGCGCCGCCTGCAGGTGGAGACGATCGACGTCTACCAGCTGCACCGGGTCGACCCGGCCGTGCCGCTGGCCGAGACGTGGGGCGCGCTGGGCGCGCTCGTCGCCGAGGGCAAGGTACGCCACCTGGGCATCTCCCACGCCACAGTGGAGGAACTGGACCTGGTGCACGCGGTGTGCCCGCTGAGCGTGGTGCAGTACGAGCTGTCGGTCTGGTGCGCCCAGTCGTTGCAGGACGTGATCCCGTGGTGCCGGCGCAACGGGGTGGGCTTCCTCGCCTTCGCGCCGCTCGGCCGCGGCTACCTGTCCGGCACGGTGCGGCCCAGTTCGCTCAGCGACGGTGACTCCCGGGTCCGCGACCCGCGTTTCCAGCCCACCGCGATGCGGGCGAACCAGGCCATCGTCGACGGGCTGACGGCCGTCGGCGCCCGCCACGGCGTCACCGCGGCCCAGGTGGCGATCGCCTGGACGCTGGCGTTGGGCGAGGGCATCGTGCCGATCCCGGGCACCCGCCACCGCCGCTGGCTGGAGGACAACGTCGCCGCCGCGCATCTGCGCCTGACCGGCGACGACCTGCGGGACATCGCCGCGTTGCCAGCCGCCACCGGCCGCATGCGCTGGGACGACGACAGGTACGCCGACCGGACCCGGCCGGCGGTCACCACCGGCTGACCGGCCGACGAACAGAGAGGGATCGACTCCGTGATCTTCCCGCACACCGAGTCCCGCCGGATCGCGCTCCAGCCGGCCAGCACCGGCGACTCGTCGCTGTTCATGCAGACCCTGCTGCGTACCGGGTTGGAGAGCTTCCGGCCGGCCGCGTCGACGGTCGGCATGTTCAAGATCCTCAACGCCGCGTTCCTGGTGCTCAAGCGCAGCAGCGACGACGTGCTCGGCTTCGCCACCCTGCACGGCCTGGACCCGGCCGGGCACCTGCGGTGCGGCATCTACCTGGACCCGCCGAAGACCCGCTTCGGCATCGGCGCCGAGGCCACCAACCTGCTGCTCAACTACGCGTTCGCCTGCTTCAACATCGACCGGGTCGTCGCACAGACCACCGAGGCCAGCTTCGACGCGTTCGGCCTCGGCCACGGCGACGGACGCGAGCGGCAGGTGCTGGCCGAACACCTGTGGTTCCGCGGCCAGCTGTGGGATCTGCACACCTTCCAGATCCGGCGCGACGAGTGGGAGGAGCACATCGACCTCCGGCTCGACGGCATCCTGCCGGCCCCGCTCAACTGGCGTACCGCCCCGCGGTGACCGCCGCCGGCCCGCGCCGCCCGATCGTTCGCACCACCACGCGACCCGAAGGAGCTTGCCGTGTCAGGTGAGGCATCGAAACAACTGGTCACCGTGCTCGGCGCCTCCGGCCTGCTCGGCACGGCCATCACCCGGCAGTTGGCCCGGCGTCCGGTCCGGCTGCGGCTCGTCGGCCGGCGCTGCCCGGTGGCGCCGGCCGGGCACCGGGGCGAGGTCGAGACGCGGGCGGTCGACCTGACCGAACCGGGCGCCGTCGCGGACGCGGTGGCCGGCGCGGACGTGGTCGTCCACCTGGTCGCCCACATGGGCGGCGCCGGCACCTGGCGGGTGGCCGCCACCGACCCGACCGCCGAACGCGTCAACCTGGGCCTGGTGCACGACCTGATCGGCGCGGTCCGGGCGCAGCGGCCCCACACCCCGCCGGTGGTGCTGTTCGCCGGGTCGATGTCGCAGGCCGGTCAGAGCGCCGGTCGGCTCGACGGCACCGAGCCGGACCGCCCGCTGACCGCCTACGACCAGCACAAGCTGGCCGCCGAGCAGGCGATCGAGGAAGCCCACCGGGAGGGGCTGCTGCGCGGCGCGACCCTGCGCCTGGCCACGCTCTACAGCCAGGGCAGCGACGCGAGCGCCCTCGACCGGGGCGTGGTGGCCTCGATGACCCGCCGCGCGTTCGCCGGCCAACCGTTGACCATGTGGCACGACGGCAGCGTGACGCGCGACCTGCTCTGCGTCGACGACGCCGCCGCCGCGTTCCTCGCCGCGATGGACCGCCCGGAGCCGGTCGTCGGGCGGCACTGGCTCGTCGGCACCGGCGAGGCCACGAGCGTCGCCGAGCTGTTCCGGGCGATCGCCGCGGCGGTGGCCCGGCAGAGCGGCCGGGACCGGGTGCCGGTGGTGTCGGTGCCGCCGGCCGAGCACTCCATGCCGACCGACCTGCTCGACTTCGTGCTCGACCCGTCCGCCTTCCAGCGGGCCACCGGCTGGCGACCGGCCGTCGCGTTGCCCGACGGGCTGCGCGGCATGGCCGCCGCCGTCGGGCGGGAACTCGCCGCCGCCGACGCGGCGTGACGGGGGCGTCCGCGATGCGCGTCCTCTTCGTCACCTACGCCGAACGGACGCACTTCCTGGCGATGGCGCCGCTCGCCTGGGCGCTGCGCACCGCCGGCCACGAGGTGCGGTTCGCCAGCCAGCCCGCGTTCGTCGACGAGATCACCCAGGCCGGGTTGACCGCCGTGCCGGTGGGCCGCTACCGCGATCCCGGGCGGGCGCTCGAACTCACCCCCGGGTGGCAGACCGCCGGGCGGGCGGGACTGCCCCGCCCGTACGACGTGGCGCAGCGGCACCCGGACGACGTCAGCTGGCCGTACCTGCGCGACGAGTTCGCCCGGCAGGTCAAGGACTGGCACAAGTACGAGAACGTGCCGATGATCCCGGACCTGGTGGCGTTCGCCCGGGCCTGGCGGCCGGACCTGGTGATCTGGGAGCCGACCACCTACGCCGGGCCGATCGCGGCGAAGGCGTGCGGCGCCCGGCACGGCCGGGTCATGTTCAGCCTCGACATCTACGGCGTCACCCGCGACCACTACCGCCGCCTGCGGGCCCAGCAGCCGCCACACGACCGGGGCGACGCGCTGGCCGAGTGGCTGGACGCCTACGCCCGCCACCACGGCGGGGAGTTCACCGAGGACATGATCACCGGCGAGTTCACCATCGACCAGTTCCCGCGCTCGTTGCGGATGGAGGCGGACCTGACCTACCTGCCGATGCGCTACGTGCCCTACGGCGGGCCGGCCGTCGTGCCGCAGTGGCTCCGGGCCGCCCCCCGGCGACCCCGGGTGGCGATCACCATGGGTCTGGTCGCCACCGAACGCTTCGACGGCTACGCGGTGAACCTCCAGGACATCCTCGACTCGCTGGCCGACCTGGAGATCGAAGTCGTCGCGACCGTCGCCGAGGCGGAGCAGCGGCGGCTGGCCCGGATCCCGGACAACGCCCGGCTGGTGCCGTTCGTGCCGCTGCACGCGCTGGTTCCCACCTGCGCCGCGGTGATCCACCACGGCGGGTTCGGCACGCTCTCCACCACCGCGCTGCACGCGGTGCCGCAGTTGGTCCTCCCGCTGCACTTCGACGAGCCGGCCCTGGCCGAGGGGCTGGCCCGGCAGGGCTGCGCCATCCACCTGCCGGCCGAGCGGGCCACCGGACCGGCGGTCCGGGAGGCCCTGCTGCGTCTGCTGGGCGAGCCCGCCTTCGCCGACGGCGCGCACCGGATGCGCGAGCAGATGCGGGCGCTGCCCACCCCCAACGAGATGGCCCGCCGGCTGGCGGCGATGACCGCCGACCGCCGACCGGTCACCACCGGCTGAGAGGAGACCGACGTGCGCGTGCTGTTCGCGGTCAACCCGGAGAAGACCATCTTCCAGTACCTGGTGCCGATGGCGTGGGCGCTGCGGACCGCCGGCCACGAGGTGCGCGTCGCCAGCCAGCCGGCCTTCGCGCAGGTCATCACCCAGGCCGGGCTGACCGCCGTGCCGATGGGCAGCGACCGCAACCCGTGGCGGGTGACCACCCATCGCCGGCACACGCGGGAGTCGATGCGCGCGGGCTTCATGATCCCCTACGACGCGTTCGACGACCCGGCCAAGGCGACCTGGGACCACCTGTCGAGCGGGTACGCCGAGGCGATCCGGATGTGGCACAAGCCGCAGAACTTCCCGATGATCGCGGCGTTGGTGGAGTACGCCCGCTACTGGAAACCGGACCTGGTCATCTGGGAACCCATGACCTTCGCCGGATCCATCGCCGCCAAAGCCTGCGGCGCCGCCCACGCCCGCCTCCTGTTCGGCCTCGACGTCTTCGGCGGCGTCCGCCAAACCTTCCTCGACCTACACCGCCAACAACCCCCCGACCACGCCACCGACCCCCTCATGACCTGGTTCGACGGCTACGCCCGCCGCTACGGCTTCGACCTCACCGAAGACCTCGCCACCGGCCACTTCACCATCGACCAGTTCCCCGCCACCCTCCAGACCGAAGCACCCGGCCTGCACTACCTCCGCATGCAATACATCCCCTACGGCGGCCCCGCCACCATCCCCGAATGGCTCACCAAACCACCCACCCGACCCCGCGTCGCCCTCACCATGGGCCTCAGCGCCACCGAAATCTACGACGGCTACACCCTCGACATCGGCGACCTCATCCACACCCTCGCCGAACTCGACATCGAACTCGTCGCCACCATCGCCGAACACGAACAACCCGCCCTCGGCACCCTGCCACCCAACGTCCGCGTCGTCCCCTACGTCCCCTGGCACGCCCTCGCCCCCACCTGCGCCGCCGTCATCCACCACGCCGGCGCCGCCACCCTCGCCACCACCAGCCGCCACCCCGTCCCCCAACTCGCCCTGCACTACCACTTCGACCAACCCCAACTCGCCCACAAACTCGCCACCCACGGCGCCGGCCTGCAAATCCACACCAGCAACGCCACCGGACCCACCGTCCGCGACGCCGTCCACCGCCTCCTCACCGAACCCCACTTCCACACCCGCGCCACCGACCTCGCCCACGAAATCACCACCCTCCCCTCCCCCAACCAGATCGTCCCCCACCTCGAAACCCTCACCGCCCACCACCACACCCCCTGACCCACCAGGAGAACACCCATGCGCGTCCTGTTCGCGGTCAACCCGGAGAAGAGCATCTTCCAGTACCTGGTGCCGATGGCGTGGGCGCTGCGGACCGCCGGCCACGAGGTGCACGTCGCCGGCCGACCCGCCTTCGCGAAGATCGTCATGCAGGCCGGGCTGACCGCCGTGCCGATCGGTCACGACCGGGACAACTGGCGGGTGGCGAAGATGGCCCCGGACGCCCACGCCAAGGTGCGGGCCGGCATCCCCGCGCCCTACGACGCGTTCGACGACCCGGCGAAACAGACGTGGGACTACCTGGCGCCCGGGCTGGCGCAGGCGGTGTCCGGCTGGCACCGCGGCAGCAACTTCCCCATGATCGCGGCGTTGGTCGACTACGCCCGCTACTGGAAACCCGACCTGGTCATCTGGGAACCCATGACCTTCGCCGGATCCATCGCCGCCAAAGCCTGCGGCGCCGCCCACGCCCGCCTCCTGTTCGGCCTCGACGTCTTCGGCGGCGTCCGCCAAACCTTCCTCGACCTACACCGCCAACAACCCCCCGACCACGCCACCGACCCCCTCATGACCTGGTTCGACGGCTACGCCCGCCGCTACGGCTTCGACCTCACCGAAGACCTCGCCACCGGCCACTTCACCATCGACCAGTTCCCCGCCACCCTCCAGACCGAAGCACCCGGCCTGCACTACCTCCGCATGCAATACATCCCCTACGGCGGCCCCGCCACCATCCCCGAATGGCTCACCAAACCACCCACCCGACCCCGCGTCGCCCTCACCATGGGCCTCAGCGCCACCGAAATCTACGACGGCTACACCCTCGACATCGGCGACCTCATCCACACCCTCGCCGAACTCGACATCGAACTCGTCGCCACCATCGCCGAACACGAACAACCCGCCCTCGGCACCCTGCCACCCAACGTCCGCGTCGTCCCCTACGTCCCCTGGCACGCCCTCGCCCCCACCTGCGCCGCCGTCATCCACCACGCCGGCGCCGCCACCCTCGCCACCACCAGCCGCCACCCCGTCCCCCAACTCGCCCTGCACTACCACTTCGACCAACCCCAACTCGCCCACAAACTCGCCACCCACGGCGCCGGCCTGCAAATCCACACCAGCAACGCCACCGGACCCACCGTCCGCGACGCCGTCCACCGCCTCCTCACCGAACCCCACTTCCACACCCGCGCCACCGACCTCGCCCACGAAATCACCACCCTCCCCTCCCCCAACCAGATCGTCCCCCACCTCGAAACCCTCACCGCCCACCACCACACCCCCTGACCCACCAGGAGAACACCCATGCGCGTCCTGCTGTGCACGCTCCCGCAACGCACGCACTTCCTGAAGATGGTGCCGCTGGCGTGGGCGTTGCGGACCGCCGGCCACGAGGTCCGGGTGGCCAGCCTGCCCCGGCTCACCGACCTGATCACCGACGCCGGCCTGACCGCGGTGCCGGTCGGGCGGGACGTCGACGTCGAGCGGATGGACCGCCCGGAGGACCGGGCACAGTGGCGGCGCGGGCTGCCCAAGCCGTACGACCTCGCCGAGGTCGGCGCGGAGAACGTCGACTGGGCCGAGTTGACCGAGTCGCACCGGGCCTTCACCCAGTGGGGCCACCGCCTGCACAACCAGCCGATGGTGGCCGACCTGGTGCGCCTCGCGCAGCAGTGGCGCCCCGACCTGGTCCTGTGGGAGCCGAACACGTTCGCCGGCGCGATCGCCGCGAAGGCGTGCGGCGCGGCGCACGGCCGCCTGCTGTTCACCATGGACGTGTACGGCGTGACGCACGCCCACATCCGCCAGGTCAACAGCCGGCTCGTCCCGCCGGAGCGGGACGACGCGCTCGCCGAGTGGCTCGAGTCCTACGCCCGGCGGTACGGCTTCGCGTTCACCGAGGACCTGGTGTCCGGCCAGTTCACCGTCGACCAGTTGAGCCCGTCGCTGCGGATCGGGGCGCCGCTGCACTACGTGCCGATGCGCCACATCCCCTACGGCGGTCGCGCCGTCGTACCGTCGTGGGTGTGGGCGCCGCGGTCACGGCCGCGGGTGGCGCTGACCCTGGGCCTGAGCGCCACCGACCACTTCGACGGCTACACGCTCAACGTCGCCGACGTGCTCGACTCCCTCGCCGACCTGGACGTCGAGGTGGTCGCCACCATCGCCGCGGCCGAGCAGCCGAAGCTGCCCCGGGTGCCGGACAACGTCCGGGTGGTCGACTACGTGCCGCTGCACGCGCTGGCGCCGACCTGCGCCGCGGTCGTCAACCACGGCGGGTTCGGGACGTTGAGCACGGTCGCGCGCTACGGCGTACCGCAGCTGGTCCTGCCGTTCCACTTCGAGGGCCCGCTGCTGGCCGGCAAGCTGGCCGCGCACGGCGCCGGCCTGGTGGTCCACCCCGGCGCCGCCACCGGCGCGACCGTCCGGGAGCAGCTCGGGCGCCTGCTGGACGAGCCGGCCTTCCGGGAGCGGGCCGAGGCCCTGCGGGCGGAGATCGAGGCGTTGCCCACGCCCAACGAGGTCGCCGGGCAACTGGTCGAGCTGACCGCCAAGTACCGGGCCGACTGACCGCACCGCACGCGACGGGGCGCCCGTGCCGGCCGGCACGGGCGCCCCGTCGCGTGGGTGGGACCGGTCAGAGAGCGTCCGGCCGGTGCGCCACCACCACGACCACGCCCTCGCTGACGTGGTCGGGCTCGACGTCCCAGCCGTCGTCGACCGGGTCGGCCACCAGGCGGGCCAGGTCCTCGGGCAGGTCGTCGTGGGTCTTGGCGTACTCGTGCATGGCCATGTGCGTCTGCTGGTAGGTGCGCATGGTCTGCGCGGTGATGTCGACGATCTCGTCGAGCACCAGACCGGCCTCCGCGACGAAACGCGGATAGTCCTCGACCCGCACCAGGGGCGCGGCCCGCCACGCGGCCAGCGCCTCCGCCACCGCCTGGCGGGTCTCCTCGTCCTGCTCGATGATCTCCCCGCGCAGGACGAAGTCGGTGAGCGCCAGCCGGCCGCCCGGGCGCAGCACCCGGGCCGCCTGCGTCAACGCCCGCGTCCGGTCCGGGATGTGCACGATCGACTCCAGCATCAGCACCGCGTCGAAGGAGTCCGGCGGAAACGGCAGCGCGGTGGCGTCCGCCACCTGGAACACGGCGCGGTCGGCGACCCCCTCGGCGTGGGCACGCTCGTTGGCCAGCTCGACGTCGCGGGTGCTGACCGAGATGCCGACCAGGTCGGCGCCGGTGCGGCGGACCAGGTGCACCCCGGGCTTGCCCGGCCCGCAGCCGACGTCGAGCACCCGGTCGCCGGCGCCCGGCGCCAGCTTGTCGATGAGCAGGTCGGTCAGGCGCTGGCCGGCCACCTCGAAGCTGCTGTCGTCGTCCGGCCCGGTCCAGTAGCCGTAGTGCATGTTGCCGCCCTGGAACCGGGTGATGAGCAGGTTGGCCCGGTCGTAGAACGCGCCGACCTCCTCCGGCGTCGGCAGCACGAAGTCGGTGCTCATCGCGCCCCTTCCGGCCGGTCGACGAGCAGTTGCGCCGCGTGCCGCCGCATCAGGTCGCGGGCCGCGCGCACCTCCGGGCCCATCGGCCGGTCCTCCGCCAGCGGCGGCGACACGCGGGCCAACTCGGCCCAGACGCCGTCGACGTCGGGGCCCGGCTGCGTCATCGCGGTCAGCTGGGCCACGCCCAGGGCCAGCGAGCCGACCGTCAGCCAGGCCAGGTCGAGCGCCTCGGACACGCCGTTCGCGCCGTTGAGCGCCATCGGCACGTGGTCCTGGTTCCACCCGTTGGTGGGCAGCGTGGTCAGCGACGCCGGATAGACCAGCTGCCGGATCCGGGAGATGAACGAGGTGGCGCTGATCTGCACGCCCGCCAGGCCGCAGCCACGGCCGGCGCGGGGGGTGAGCATCGGCGGCAGGTCGCCGTTGGTGACCGGGTTGACGATCAGCCCGAGTTGCCGCTCCGCCAGGTACGCCGCCATGTGCACGGCGAGCCCGAGCTGGTCGGAGGCGAAGCCCACCGGCATGGCGTGGAAGTTGCCCGCGTGCAGCACCCGCCCCTGCACCGTGATCGGGTTGTCGGTGCAGCCACGCGCCTCCCGGGCGAGCAGGTCCGCGGCGCCGGACACCTGGTCCAGGACCGCGCCGAGCACCTGCGGCGCGCAGCGCAGGCTGTACGGCTCCTGAAGTGGCCGGCTCGGGTCGCGGCGGGCGTCCGCCGGCATGGCCCCGGTGATCCAGCGGGCCACGGTGATCTGCCCGGCCTGCCCGCGGGCGAACCCCACCCCGTCGTCGTAGTGCTCCGGATTCGCGCCCAGCAGGGTCGCGAGCCGGGCCGACAGCGCCGCCACCGCCCGCACCAGTTGCAGCGCCGAGCGGTGGTTGAGGATGGACAGGGCCAGGCCGACGCCGGTGCCGTTGACGAACGCGAGCGCCTCGCGCACCGGCCACCGCACCGGCTCGGCGCCGATCGCGGCAAGCGCCTCGGCGGCCGGCCGGACCACCCAGTCGCCGCGCTCCCGCACCCACGCCTCGCCGTGACCGGTGCAGGCGAGCGCCGCGTGGGCCAGCGGCTGGAGGTCGCCGCTCGCGCTCACCGTGCCGTCGCGCGGGATGCACGGCGTGAAGCCGGCGTTCCACAGGTCGGCGATACGCTGCCAGAACTCCGGCGACACCGCCGAGAATCCCTTGCGCATGCTGGCCAGCCGCAGCCACAGCACCAGCCGGCTCACCTCCGGGGCCAGCGGCTGGCCCTGGCCGGTGCCCAGGTGCGAGATCAGCGAGGTGCCCTGCTCCATCTCGGACTCCGCCGCGTAGAGCACGAGCGGGCCGAACCCCTGGGTGAGTCCGTAGATCGGCTCTCCGGCGGCCAGGTGCTTGTCGATCGTGGCGGCGCTGGACTCCATCCGGGCCACGTCGGCGTCGTCGCACGGCGGCAGGGTGGCGTCCCAGTCGGCGGCGCCGGTGATCGCCGCCAGGTACGCCGTGCCGTCCCCGGCGGGCATCGGCGCGCCGTGGTCGCCTTCCAAGGCGGCGCTTGTCGAACTGTGGGCGATCATGGTCACGTCGCTACCTCCGCGTCGGCGGTGATTGTCGGCTGGCGGTACCGCAGCTTGCCGGTCTCGGACCGGTCGATCCCGGGCACCAGATGAACCTTGCGGGGACGCATCCCCATGGCGGCGAACCCGGCGGCGAGGTCGAGGTCGGCGAGCGTCCGCCCGGGCGCGACGACCAGCAGGTCGACGTGCTCGCCGATCACCGGGTCGGCCACCGGCACGAGCGCCAGGTCGGCGCAGTCGATCGCGGCGCGCAGCACCCGTTCCCGGTCGTCGAGGTTGACCCGGCGGCCGTTCACCTTCACCAGCCGGCTGCTGCGGCCGACCAGGTCGAAGGTCCGCTCGTCGCGGCGCCGGACCAGGTCGCCGGTGCTGGCCTGCCGGGGCGGCGCCGCACCCGGCCGGTACGCCAGGCGCGGGCTGCGTACGACGAGCGGGCTGTCCTCCCCCGACCCGGCGCCCTCGGGTCGGTCCGCGAACGTGACGTCCGGGAAGAGCGTCCACGGGCCGGGCGCGCCGGTGGCCCACCGGCGGGTGGCGATCCCGCCGGTCTCGGTCGAGCCGAGGATCTCCACCACGCCCAGCCGGTCCCCGCCCACCTCGGCCCGGAGCTGACCGGCGGTGTCCGGCAGCATGGCGCTGCTGTGCAGCACGGTCACCCGCTCGAAGCGGCGCACCCAGTCGAGGTGCTGCAACAGCAGGGTGAAGATCCACGGCGTGGCGACCACGAGCACCCGCGACGACTCCACCTCGGGCATCGGCCCGAAGAACGACTTGCGGTACCAGACCGGCGCGCCGAGGCGGGCCGGCAGCAACAACGTGGCCAGCGCGCCGTAGATGTGCACCGGTGGCACGAACGACACCACCGCGCCGGGCCGGTCCTCGGCGACCAGGTCGGCGAGCAGGCCCGCCTCCCGCCAGGCCGCCTCGCGGCCACGCCGCCAGCAGAGGCTCTCCCCGGTGCTGCCGGAGGTGTGGAAGTCGAGGTCCGGCGTCATGTGGCCGCGCACCAGCTCCGCCGGGTCGCCGGCCACGCGGTCCCACCGGACCCGCCAGGCCCCCTCGGTCACCTCGCGGTCCGCCGGGCCCCGGGCCAGCAGGCTCGCCGGCGCGACGTCGACGTAGCTCATCGGCCGGCCCGCGTCCGGCCGGGGGCGTACCGGAACACCGCCGCGCGTGGCACGCCGCTCATCCGACCGTCTCCGCGAGCTCCAGCAGGTACCGCCCGTAGTCGGAGTTGCGGGCCTCCACCCCGAGCCGGTGGCACGCCTCCGCGTCGATGTAGCCCATCCGCAGGGCGATCTCCTCCAGGCACGCCACCCGCACGCCCTGGCGCTTCTCGATCACCTGCACGTACTGGCTGGCGGCGAGCATCGAGTCGTGCGTGCCGGCGTCCAGCCAGGTGAAGCCGCGCCCGAGGCGTTGCAGCCGGGCCCGGCCCTGCTTGAGGTAGGCCAGGTTGACGTCGGTGATCTCCAGCTCGCCCCGGGGCGAGGGCACCAGCTCGCGGGCGATCTCGACGACGTCGGAGTCGTAGAAATACAGCCCGGTGATCGCGTTGTCCGACCGCGGGTGGGCCGGCTTCTCCTCGATCGAGACCAGGGCGCCGGACGCGTCGACCTCGCCGATGCCGTAGCGGTAGGGGTCGGACACCGGGTAGCCGAACAGCATGCAGCCGTCCAGTTCCTCCCGTGAGGAGCGCAGCAGCTGCGGGAACCCCGCGCCGTGGAAGATGTTGTCGCCGAGGACGAGCGCGCACGGCTCGCCGGCGATGTGGTCGGCGCCGATCAGGAACGCCTCGGCGATGCCCCGCGGCTCCTGCTGCTCGGCGTAGGTGATGTGCAGGCCCAGGTGCGAGCCGTCGCCGAACAACGCCCGCAGCGCCGGGATGCTGGGCGGGTTGGAGATGATCAGGATGTCGCGGATGCCGGCCAGCATCAGCACCGACATCGGGTAGTAGACCATCGGCTTGTCGTAGACCGCGAGCAGTTGCTTGGACGTCGCCAGGGTGAGCGGGTAGAGCCGGGTTCCGCTCCCGCCGGCGAGCACTATTCCATTCATCGACTTGTCCGTTCGTGGAGTCGGTCAGAGAGGGCGGCCGGATCGGCCGACGCGGCGTCGTCGCGGGCCAGCGCGCGGACCAGCGGCGCCGTCATCGCGGTGGTCACCACGGCGGTGAGCACCAGGATGGTGAAGCCGAGCTCGTTGACCAGGCCGGAGCGCAGGCCGATGCTGGCGACGACCAGCTCGGTGACGCCCCGGCAGTTCATCAGCACGCCGACCCGTACCGCGTCGCGTGCCGGCAGGCCGGCGAGCCGGGCGCCGCCGCCGGCGCCGGCCACCTTCGTCACCGTCGCGACCGCGAGCACGCCGAGGAAGAGCAGCCAGTGGCCGGGGTCGCCGCCGAGCAGGCCCACCGAGGCGGCCAGGCCGACCCCGGCGAAGAACAGGGGCAGCAGGATCGTCAGGGTGAAGCCCTGGAGCTGGTGGTTGATCCGCTCCACCACCGGCGACCGACGCGGCACCGCGACGCCGAAGAGGAAGGCGCCGACGAACGGGTGCAGGCCGACCAGCTGGGTCAGCGCCGCGAACGCGATGGCGCCGACGACCAGGACGACGACGAGCATCCGCTCGGAGCCGGCGCGCCGCACGATCGCCGCCAGCACCGGCCGCAGGCAGAGGAAGAGCACGAGCACCAGGGCGAGGTGGACCGCCGCCCCGGTCACCGAGCGCACGTCGGCCCCGGAGGTCGCCGCCGCGAGGATCACCGTCAGCGCCAGCCAGGCGACGCCGTCGCCGGCCGCCGCCGCCGACAGGGCCAGCGCTCCGGTGCGGCTGCGGTCCAGTCGCAGGTCGACCAGGATGCGGGCCAGTACGGGCAGCGCGGTGACGGCGAGCGCGAGGCCGAGGAAGAGCGCGTACGCCGGCACCGGCGCGCCGGCACCGCGCAGCACCGGCTCGGCCGCGAGGGCCAGGCCGAAGCCCGCGACGACCGGCAGGCCCATGCCGCCGAGCACCACCAGGCCGATGGCGCGTGGTCGCCGCGCCCCGCCGGTGCGCAGCTCGCAGCCGAGCAGGAACATGAACACGACCAGACCGAGCTGGGCCATCCGGTCCAGGTTGACAAGCACGTCCGGTGGGAAGAGCCACCGGTGCAGGCCGGGGCTGAGCAGACCCAGCGCCGACGGGCCGAGCAGCAGGCCGCCGAGGATCTCGCCGAGCACCGCGGGCTGCCCCAGCCGGCGCATCAGCTCGCCGAGCAGGTGGCAGCCGGCGAGGATCACGGCGACGGCGAGCAGGAACCGGGTGAGCGGGTCGACCGGCCCGACGTCGACCAGGTCGGTGCCCCACAGCGCCCCGATGCCGGCGAGCACCGCGGCCCCGGCGGCGACGACCAGCCGGCCCCGCCGGCCGCCCCCGACGGTCTGCGCGCCGTCGCTCACCGGGCCTCCAGGTAGGAGCGGCGGCCGTAGAGCAGCGGGCGGCCCTCGCCGCCGGTGGCCTCGACCACCCGACCGAAGACGACGACGTGGTCGCCGACGGTCCGCAGGTCGACCACGTCGCACTCGGCGGCGGCGAACGCGTCCTCGGCCAGCCAGGGCAGCGCGCGCCGCGGCGACAACCGCCACGCCACCGCGCCGAAGCGGTCCGGCCGCGGCGCGGCGAACAGCTCCGCCGTCTGCCGGGCCGCGGCGTGCAGCAGGTTGACCATGAAGCTGTCGCGCTCACGGATGGCCGCCAGGGTGCCGCTGCACGTGTCGAGGCAGACCAGCAGCGTGGGCGGGTCCATCGTCACGCTGGCCAACGAGTTGCAGGTCAGCCCGTGCGGCTGGTCGTCGGCGCCGGTCGAGGTGACGACCGCGACGCCGGTGACGTAGCCGCGCATGAAGGTGCGGAACCCGTGCGGCGGGCCCGGGTGGCCGGGCTGCGCCGCCGACACGTCGTCGGACGAAAGGGTGGTCATCGGTGGCCCTCCGCTGCGATCGGAGATTAGTCGTTGAGCCCGGCGAGGTACTCGTAACAGCTGGGCAGCGCGGCCACGAGCGCCTCGCCCTCGGCTCGGAGCCGCGCGAACTCGGCGTGGGCGCGGGCCGGGTCGAGGTGCCGCAGGGCCGGCGCCGGCGCCGTCGGCACGTGCCCCAGCCCGAGGTTCATCGCGTTCCAGGAGTAGCTCTCGAACCCGTGGTAGTACGGGTAGATCGTCTCCTCGTCGAGCAGACGCGAGCCGGCGAGCTCCATCCGCTCCGCCAGGCCGTCGGGCAGCCGGCGTCGCTTGGCCTCCTTCCAGTACGGCGTGTCCTCGCGCTGCGCGGCCCGGTAGTGCAGGACCAGGAACTCCTTGACCCCGTCGACGGCCCGCCCGACCCGGTCGTTGTAGGCGGCGATCTGCACCGGGTCCCAGCGCTCGTCCGGGAAGTAGCGCACCAGCTGCTCGATGCCGTGCTGGATGAAGAAGATCCCGGTGGACTCCAGCGGTTCCACGAACGCGCTGGACAGGCCGATGGCGACGCAGTTGTGCACCCAGGACTCCCGGTTGCGGCCGATCCGCATCCGGATGTGGTTGGCCGGCACGTCGTCGCGGCCGGGGGCGACGGCGGCGCGCAGCTCCTTCTCCGCCTCCTCCGGGCTGATGAACTCGTCGGAGTAGACGTAGCCGTTGCCGTTGCGGCGGAACAGCGGAATGGTCCACATCCAGCCGGCGCTCATCGCGGTCGCCGTGGTGTAGGGGCTCATCTCGGTCGCGTCCTCGCGGGGCACCCGCACCGCGACCGCGCGGTTGTTGGGCAGCACGTCCTGGAACGACTCGAACGGGGTGCCGAGCGTCTGGTTGATCAGCAGGCCGCGGAATCCGGTGCAGTCGACGAAGAGGTCGCCGTCGATCGTCCCGTGCCCGTCGGTCACCACGTGGCCGATCCAGCCACGCTCGTCGCGGGCCACGTGCGCCACGTTGTCGACCACGTGCCGCACCCCGCGCGCCGTGGCGTACTCGGCCAGGTAGCGGGCCACCTCGTCGGCGTCGAAGTGGTAGGCGTACGGGAACTGCGCGCGCTGCTCGTCCAGGGTGGACCGGCCGAGTCGGCCGTCCAGGCCCGCGGTGAACAGCGAGCCGTCCCGCATCCGCGGGGAGCGTTTCGCTTCGCAGAGGGCCCGGGTGAGGAAACACGCCTCGTCGAAGGGCCGGCTGCGGTCGCCCAGGGCGAGCCACCAGTCGGCGAGCGAGAACCCGTCGACCATCCGCAGGCGCTCGAACGGGTGGTAGAAGTGCTCGCCCGGGCGGTTCCAGTTCTCGAACCGGATGCCCAGCTTGTAGCCGCCGGCGCAGCGGGGCAGCCAGTCCGCCTCGTCCAGGCCCAGGTAGTCGAAGAAGTGCCGCAGGGTGCTGAAGGTCGCCTCGCCCACGCCGATGCGCGAGACCTGGGCGGATTCGATGAGCGTCACGTCGATGCGGTCGGCGAACGCCGCCTTGAGGTAGCTGGCCGTCATCCATCCGGCCGTCCCGCCGCCGACGATGACCACGTTTCGGATCATGTGCTCTGTCTCCCTGACGTCTGGTCGGGACGGCCCAGCCGTGCCCGTGTGGTGGTGTGTCGGGGGCCGGTCAGTCGATCCGTACCTCGGGGACGTACCGGATCCACCGGCCGCCGGCCGCCCGGAACCCCTGCTCCTTGGCCTGGATCTCGTCGGCGTGGTTCCACGCGAACAGCAGCGCGTAGTCCGGGTACGGATCGGCGAAGGCCGCCGCGTCGACCACCGGGATGTGCGCCCCGGGGGTGAGCCGGTTCTGCTTCGCCGGGGTGGTGTCGACGACCGTCGACACCAGGTCCGGGCCGATGCCGCAGAAGTTGGTCACGGTCGCGCTCTTGGCGGTGGCGCCGTAGCCGACGACCCGCTTGCCCTCGGCCCGCAGCCGGCGCAGCAGCGCGGTCAGGTCGTCCCGGATCCGCAGCACCCGCTCGCCGAAGCCGTCCAGGGTGGCCCGGTCGGCGAGCCCGCGCGCCCGCTCCTCGGCGAGCAGGTCGGCGACGGCCGGCGTGGGCGTGCGGGCGCCGGCGATCGCGAGCGTGTAGCGCACCTCGCCGCCGTGCACCGGCAGCCGCTCCACGTCGACCAGCTCCAGGTCGTGCCGCTGCGCCATCTGTTGCACCGAGCGGGCGGTGAAGAAGAAGAAGTGCTCGTCGTAGATCTGGTCGAACGAGGCACGCTCGACGATGTCGCCCAGGTAGGGGTCCTCGAACACGAACACGCCGGTGGGGGCGAGCAGTGCCCGCACCCCGGTCAGGATCGACGCGATGTACGGGATGTGGCACAGCGTGTTGGCGGCGTAGATGACGTCGGCCGGCCCGTCGGCGGCCCGGATCTCACGCGCCGTCGACTCCTCGAAGAACGACTTGCGGACCCGGATCCCCTTCGCCGCGGCCACGTCGGCCACGCCACCGGAGGGCTCCACGCCGAGGTGGCGTACGCCGGACTCGGCGAGCGTCCGCAGCATCACCCCGTCGTTGCAGCCGACCTCCACGACGAACGGGTCGTCGCCGGTCAACTCCGTGGTGAGCAGCCGCTTGGCCAGGCTCTCGAAATGCGACCGCATGTAGGCGGATCCGGACGAGTGGTACGGGTACGCCTCGTGGAACATCCGGTCGCGGGGCACCTCCTCCATCAGCTGCACCATCGTGCAGTCCGCGCAGAGCCCGGTGGCGAGCCGGAAGAAGAACTCGCCGTCGAGGTCGGCGTCGGGCTCCAGGAAGGCGTCCGACAGCGGCTGGCGCCCGAAGTCGAAGAACTCGTTGACCGTGCCGCCGCACACGCGGCATTGGGACGTGCTCGACATGACAACTCCTGACTAGACCGATCGACGTCGAATGCGGCGCGAGAGGCCGCGGCGTGATGAGAGAACCAGATACGTGCCGGCACATCACGACACCTGGAAGCGATCCGGCGCGACGCTACCGCACGAATGGGAGTGTGCCCCGACATCGACGTCCGGCAGAAGAGCGGACCGACGCGCGTCGCTGCTCGGGCCACGTCGGGACGGCCACCGGGGATGTCCCGCCAGCGAGACGTTCGCCCGCCGGGCGGCGCCTTTCCCGCCCGGCCGTCGTTGACCGGCGGACGGCCCGCTCGTTAGCTTCGGGCACCTCCCCGGGCCGCTCGCCGGACGCCCACGCGACGTCGGCGTCGACGTCTCGCCCCGTCGGCTCGCCAACTGGAGGACACATCTCGGCCGAACGCCGACGGGAGGAACAGTCGTGATCGTCGCAGGGCTCAAGTTGACCGGCAGAGGTGGTCTCGCGCTGATTCGCAACGGCCGGATCGAATTCGCCTCGACATTGTCGGAAGTCGATGCGGAAGCGTCCGTCGAGGCCACCGTCGACCGGGTCACGGAAACGCTCGACGCAATCCGGCGCACGGTCGACGCCGTCGACGTCTGGGTGGTCGACGGCGGGCCCGGCACCACCGACGGCCGGCTCCGGCTGGGGCCGGCGGACGCGCCCGTGGAGCTGGCCGTCGCCGGGCACCTGGACACCCATCCGCCGGTGGTGGCCGAGGGCACGCTGACGGTGGGCGGCACGGCCGTCCCCTACGTCAGCTACGCCCACCTCGCCGGGCACGTCGCCGCCGCGTACTGCACCAGCCCGTTCGCCCGCGACGGCGCCGGCGCGACGGTGCTGGTGTGGGACACGGACAGCTTCCCGCGCCTCGCCCGGGTCGACGGGCGGGGGCGCAGCGAGTCGCGGGGTGAGCTGTTCCCCATCACCGGCATGGTCCTGGACCTGGCCGCGCGGATGCTCGGACCCGCCGGCCAGGGCCGCGAGCCGGCACCCGGCGCGGCCGGCGCGGCGCTTGCCGACCTGGCCGGGTCGGGGACGGTACGCACCGAGGTGACCTCGCTCGTCGGCAGGCTCGTGGACGAGCACTTCGAGGCGGACACCGCGGCGGCCAAGGAGTACCGCGCGAGCGTTCTCGGCCGCGGGCGGTCCGTCGAGCCGTCGGTGTGGCACACCACCGAGTTCCTGACCGACCTGCGCCGGGCCGCCGACGCCCACGGCGTCGACGCGGCCGACCTGGCCGCCGGCCTCCAGCGCTTCCTCGGCGGCCTGCTCGCCGAACGACTGGCCGACCTGCTGGCCGGCGACGGCCCGGTCGACCTCTGCTTCACCGGCAGCGCCGCCGGCTCGCCGGCGCTGACCGCCGCCCTGCGGGAGCACCCGCTGGTCCGGCGGATGTGGGTGCCGCCGTACCCGGACGGCGCCGCCGGCGCGGTCGGCGCGGCCGCGCTGGGCCTCGGTGACGGGCTGCGCTGGTTGCCGTGGGACCTGCGGCTCGGGCCCCTGCCCGGACGCACGCCGCACGTGCCGCCGGGTTGGTCCACCGCGCCGTGCCGCCCGGAGGAGCTGGCCCGGCTGATCCACCGCACCGGCCAGCCCGCCGTGGTGCTGCGCGGCCGGCTCTACGCCGGTCCCGGCCCGGTCGGTTCCCGGGCGATCCTCGCGCCGGCCACCGCGCCGGCCACGCGCGATCTGCTCAACCGGCTCGCCGACCGTCCGGCGTACCGGCGCGCCGCCGCGTTGTGCCTGCGGGACCGGGCCGCGACCGTGTTCCGGCCCGACGCCGCCGACCCGCACGCCGGGTACGACAAGCAGGTCGTGCCCGGCTGGCGCTCCCGGTTGCCGGTCGTCACCCGCGCCGACGGCACGGCCCGGGTGAGCGCGGCCGACGACGACGCCGTCCTGCGGACGATCCTGCGCGAGTACCGCACGTGGAGCGACGTACCGGTGCTGGCCGTCCTCGGCGAGGTCGACGTGGCGCCCGGCGTGCTGGACACGGTGGAGGCCGCGCTGCGGTGGGGCGGCGTCGAGCTGGTCTGGGCCGACGGCGTGCTGCACCGTCGGGTCCACCCCGGCGGGCAGCGGCGGAGCACGAAGTGACGACAGGAGCCGGATCGATGAGCCACGCACCGCGCACCATGGTCATCTCGTTCCAGAAGTCAGGCACCCACCTGATGCAGGAACTGATGCTGGAGATGGGTTACCGCATCGTCGGCGTGCCCCGTCCCGGCCCGCGTACGGTGCCGGAGTTCGACGACGAGCAGCGTGCCGCGATCGCCGCCCTGGTGCTGGCGAAGGGTGACCACGACGACCTGCTGGAGCTGCGCGGCACGGCCCGGTTCGCCGACGTCACCGACCAGGCGTGGTCGGCGCTGACGTGGCACTGGCAGCAGCGACTCGGGCAGCAGCTGGTCAACCGGTACGGCCAGACCCGCCTCGACGTGGCCGCGGACTTCGTCACCAACCCCTACCTGCCGTACACCAGGTTCGCCGACACCCCCGACGGTCTGTGCTGGATCCTGCACGAGCTCGACATCCACCGGGTGGACGGCAGCTTCCTCAGCGAGTGGGTGGAGACCGCGTCGCCGCCGCTGATCCTCAACTACCGGGATCCGCGCGACACGGTCGTCTCCATGATCAATTTCTTGGAGGGGCGCACCCGCGAGGGGTACGGCAACTTCTACGAGGCCGACATCTTCAGCCGGATCCTGGCCAGCAAGAACACCTGGGATGAGAAGATCGACTACGCCTTGCGCGACCCGTCCTTCCTGGCCCGCGACCAGTTCGAGAAGGCGCTCTGGATGCTCCACCACCCCGGCGTGTGCAAGGTCCGCTACGAGGACCTGATCGGCCCCCGCGGCGGCGGCACCCGGGAGCGGCAGGTCGCGGCGGTCAGCGACGTCCTGCGGCACATCGGTTCCGACAGCGACGCCGAGGCGATCGCCGACCGGGTCTACAACCCCGACGCGTGGAGCTTCCACCAGGGTCGCAGCGGCGGCTGGCGGGACCGGTTCACCGCCCGGAACCTGGCCCGCTTCACCGAGCAGTTCGGCGACATCCTCCAGCAGTACGGCTACGAGTGAACGCCGAACCCGGGCAGACCGCCGACGACCGCCGGACGCCGGCGGTCTGCCCGGTGGCCCACCCCGCCCCCCACTACCGGATCAGCCGCGAACGCGACGTGCGGGCGGTGCTCACCGACGACACGACCTGGCCGTCGCGCCTCGGCCCCGGCCTGGTCCACGCCCAGCCCGGTGGCGTCCTGGTCGCCAGCGACCCGCCGTTGCACACCCGCCAGCGGGCGCTGCTCGCCCCGGCGTTCCGGCCGGCCACCGTCGCCGGCCTCGGCGGCTCCGTCCAGGAGCTGGTCGACTCCCTGGTGGACGGCCTCGCCCCGCGCGGCCACGCCGACCTGATGGCCGACCTGGCGGTGCCGCTGTCGATGACGGTGACCTGCCGGATGCTCGGCGCCGAAGTCGAGCACGCCCCGCGGTACTGGTCGTGGGTGCTGGCGCTGGCCGAGGGGCTGAGCCGCCCGCGCGGGTCGCTCGACCACCGGGTCGCGCCCGCCTACCGGTCGTTCCACCTGCACTTCGACGCGCACCTGCGGCGGCGCCGCGCGCACCTGGACGCCGGCGGCACGCCCCCGCCGGACCTGCTGACCACCCTGATGACCGCAGAGCCCGACGGCCGCCCGCTCCGCCACGCCGAACTGCTCGGTTTCTGCCAGTTCCTGCTGGTCGCCGGCAGCTCCACCACGGCGCTGCTCATCGGCAACGTGGTGCACCGGCTGCTCACCAGCCCCGACCAGCTCGACCTGGTGCGCCGCGACCCGGGCCTGGTGGCCGCCGCCGTCGAGGAGAGCCTGCGGGTCGACGCGCCGCTGCGCGGCCTGTTCCGCACCGCCGGCCGCGCCACCGAACTGGGCGACGTCGCCATCCCCGAACGGGCCAAGGTGCTGCCGCTGCTCGCCGCGGCCAACCGCGACCCGGACCACTGGCCCGACCCGGACCGGTTCGACGTCACCCGCCCGCCCGCGCAACTGCGCCGGCACCTCGCCTTCGGCCACGGCGTCCACTACTGCCTGGGCGCGTCGCTGGCCCGCCTGGAGGCCACCACCGCGGTGCGTGCGGTCCTCGACCGCCTGCCCGGCCTGCGCCCGGACGGCGAACCCGACCGGGTCCACGCCGAACTGCTCAACGGCTTCGAGCGGCTGCCGGTGGCCTGGCGGGTCTGAGCCGCCGGGCGTCCGGCCGGCGGCTCGACCGCCCCTGCGTGACAGGCGCTAGATGTCGACCACGAGGGCGGCCTCGCGCACCCGGTCCATCAGGTCGGCCTGCTGCAGCGTCCACTCCTGCTGCGCGCGCAGGTCGTCGCCGTCGAGCACCGCCCGGGCGAACTCGCGCACCACGTTGGCGAACTGGTGGTCCACCGGCAGGACGAACTCCTCGCGATGGTCCTGACGCTCGATCCGCAGCACCGGCTGGTAGGTCTCCGGCGGCGTGAACACCCGGTCCAGCATGATCCGGCCGGTGCTGCCGGCGAGGCTGTAGCTGTTGCGGTACGAGTGTTCCATGCCGAAGCTCAACTGCGCGGCGATGCCGTCGGAGGTGCACAGCAGCACGTGACCGGACATCACCACGTCGTGTCGCGGGTCGCGGCGGAACATCGCGCCGACGATCCGCAGGTCGCCGCCGAGGAACTGCAACGCCGCCCGGATCGGGTAACCGCCGAAGTCGAGGAACGCCCCGCCGCCGACCTTCTGCTGGTAGCGGATGTCACCGACCGGCTTGGGCGGGATGGTGAAGGCGCTGCTGAAGGCGCGCAGCTCGCCGATGGCGCCGTCGGCGACGAGCTTGCGCACCGCCGAGTGCTGCGAGTGGTAGAGGAACATGAAGTTCTCCAGCAGCACCAGTTGCCGGGCGCGGGCCAGCTCGACGAGTCGCTCGGTGGCCGGGCGGCTGTCCGTCATCGGCTTCTCGACCAGGACGTGCTTGCCGGCGGCGAGCGAACGCTCGATCCACTCGGCGTGCAGCCGCGCCGGCAACGGCAGGTAGACGGCGTCCACGTCGTCCCGGTCGAGCAGGGCCTGGTAACCCTCCACCGCCGCGCCGGAGAACCGGTCGGCGAAGACGGCGGCCTTGCCCCGGTCCCGGCTGGCGATCGCGGTGACCTGGATCGCCGGCTCCGCCAGCATCGCCGGCAGGGTCTTGCGCCAGGCGATGTCCGCGCAGCCCATCACCCCCATGCGGACCCGGTCGGTCGTGCTGCGGCTCATCATCGGCAAGGACTCCGCTCGGCAGTGGGCTGGACAGGGGGACGGTGACGTCTGGCGCTCAGCGCGCCGCCAGGCTCGCCTTCAGCGCCGCGTAGTGCATGAGGCACTCGTCGTAGCTCGGCAGCCTGCCGGCCGCCGCCGCCTCGGCCAACGACGGCGCGGCGGCGTCCTTGTCGGACATGATCGGCTCCTCGGTCAGCGACCAGGTGATGCCGATCTCCGGATCCAACGGGTTGATCTCGATCATCGTGCCGGGCACGAACTCCTCGGAGCACAGGTAGCTCATCACCGCGTCATCGGTCAGCGCCAGGAACGCGTGGCCCAGACCGTCGGCCAGGTACACCGCCGTGCCGGAGTCCGCCGCCTGGTGGGTGACCTCGAACCGGCCGTACGTCGGCGACCCGATCCGCAGGTCCACCACCACGTCCAGCACCGCGCCGCGCACACAGGTGACCAGCTTGGCCTGCCCCGGCGGCAGCGACGTGCCGTGGATGCCCCGCACCGTGTTACGGCGACTCGACGAGTAGTTGACCTGCCCCAGCCGGAACGGATAGCCGATCGTGGCGGACAGCTGCTCCTCCCGCAACGCCTCGAAGAAGTAACCGCGCCGGTCGAGGTGCCGCTCCGGCTGGATCCGGTAGGCGTTCGGGATCTCCATCTCGGTGATCGTCATCTTCGACACAGTCATCAACCTCGCTTCGGCAACGGACCGGACCTCATGGCGCCCCCGCCGGGCGCCGCCAACTTCACCAGCTCGTCGGAGACCTCGACCGGCGACGGATGCGTCGCGATCTCGGCGGCGATCCGCCGCGCGTCGCGGCCGTGACGGGAGTCGTGCAGGAGCCGACGGCCGAGCTCGGTGACCGCCTCCGGCGTCGCCTCCCCCGGTTGCAGCGTCAGCCCGGCGCCCGCCCGGGTGACGGCCCGGGCGTTGTCGAACTGATCGTCGAACTGCGGCAGGCACAACTGGGGACAGCCGGCGCCGAGCGCGGCCAGCACCGTGCCCTGACCGCCGTGGTTCACCAGCACGTCGCACTCCGGCAGCACCTGCCCCAGCGGCAACCGCCCGACGCGGACGCCGTCGGGCAGCGGCCCCCACGCCGCGGCCGTCCCCTCGTCGGCCGCGACAAGCACCTCGACGTCGAGCACGGCCAGCCCACGCACCCACCCCGCCACGTCCGGGCCGGTCGCGCCGCCCAGCCGGGGCACCAGGGTGCCCAGGGTCACGCAGACCCGCGGCCGGGTGCGCGGCCGCAGCAACCACTGCGGCAGGAACGCCGCGCCGTTGTACGCCACGTCGCGGATGCTGCGCGCCGCCGGGTGGGCCGGCCGCAGCGACGCCGGCCACGGGCTGAACACCTCGACCGGGTTCGGCGGCTCACCGGCGCCGGCGCGGGCCAGCTCGGCCACCGCCCCGGCCCGGTACTCCACGAGCGGCGCGACGCCCCACCGGTACTCCACGTGCGCGATGCCGGCAGCCGCCGCCGCCAGCGGTCCGGCGAACTCGGTCCGCTCGCTGACCACCAGGTCCGGCGCCCAGTGCGTCACCACGTCCGTCATGCCGGGCAGCGACGCCGCCGCCGCCCGGCCCAGCGCCCGGCCGGTGGCGTACCGCCGCTCGGCGCTGCCGTGCGGCGGCGCGTCGGGCGCCGCGAGCCGGCCGGCCAGATCCGCCGCCGGGCCGCAGGACGCCACCGGCAACCCGGCCGCGAGCGCCGTCGCGACGAAGTCGTCCGGCACGGCCACGAGCACCTCGTGCCCGCCGGCCCGGGCCGCCCAGGCCACCTGCGCCAGCGGATAGAAGTGCCCGTGCAGGGGCGCGGTGGTGAAAAGCAGGCGCACAGTCGCTCCTTCGTCCCGGCCGGCGCTCAGCACATGCTGGGCAGGCAGGCCAGCAGGCTACGCGCTTCGATGTTGAGGTAGTGGCCGTGCCGGAGCAGGTCGGTGAGCTGACGGACGGTCATCCAGCAGTACTGCGGCGGCACGTCCAACGGCACGTCCTCACCCACCTCGATGATCTGGTAGCGGGTCAGGGCGTGGTGGAACCGCCCACCCTCCTCCGACAGAAGGTTGTCGTAGCGCACCCGGGCGGTGCCGGCGGCCATCAGGTCACGCGGGAACGGGTCGGCGATCTCCCCCACCGGGGAGTCCGACAGCAGCTGCACCGTCGGGGCCATCTCCACCATGTCCATCAGCCCGTACTCGGGCCGGGCCTGCACCAGCAGGTGCAGCACCCCCTGGATCGGGCGGACCAGGAACACCGCGCGGCCCTGGCCTCGCGGGCTCAGCAGCGGCTGGGTCCACTGGCGCACCTCGCGGGTGCCGGCCTCCACCCGCACCGCGATGATGCCGAAGTGCCGGCCCTCGTCGTGCCGGATCTCGTCGGCGGTGCGGGACCACCGCGCCACCTCGCCCAACGGCACCAGCCGGGCCGTCCAGTCGCACCGGGTCTTCGCCTCGGTGAACCAGCTGAGGATCGCGCCGGGGTTGTGCAGCGGCCCGACCGGCGCGGCCTGCGGCTGGTACTGGTACGAGCGGACCAGCGCGTCGCGGAACTCGTCGCCGGTGACTGCCTCGTCCTCCCGGGGCTGCGCGAACGGCATGCACGACAGCACCGTACGGGCGTCCATGTTGACCAGGTTGTCGACGCCCATCAGCTCGCGGATCTGGGCCGGCGTCAACCAGCAGTAGTCCTCGTGCACCGGCACGTCGCCGGTCACCAGCACCACCATGTTGCGGTTGCGCTTGCGCCAGAACCAGGCCCCCTGCTCGGACTGCAGCACGTCGACGAGGACCTGGCCGCGCTGCGCCCCGACGAAGTGCTCCAGGTAGCGGGTGCCGGTGCCGCGGTGCACCTGGGTGTAGTTGCTCCGGGTGGCCTGCACCGTCGGCGACAGCTGCAGGGTGTTGACGTTCCCGGGCTCCATCTTCGCCTGCATGAGGCAGTGCAGGACGCCGTTGAACTCCTTGACCACGATGCCGAGGATGCCGATCTCCGGCTGGTTGATGACCGGTTGGGACCAGCCGTCGACGCCGCCGTCGCGGACCCGCAGGCCCTCGATGGTGAAGAACCGGCCGCTGGCGTGCCCGAGATTGCCGGTGCGGGGCTCGAACGACCAGGAGTCGAGCGCGTCGAACGGGATCCGGTCGACCCGGAACCGCCCGGCGCGGTGGCGCTCGTCCCACCAGGCGGCGAACTGCCGCAGGGACACCAGCGCCCCGTCGTCGGCGGCGCCCGCGTCCGGCCAGGTCCGGCCGGCGCCGGCGGTACGGTCACCCGCAACCGCGAGCCGCGTCATCTCCGCTCCTCCTGTCCTCGTCGCCCGGGCCGGCTCAAATCCGCGCCAGCACCGTCTTGAACGTGTCGATGAACCGTTCCTGCTCGTCGACGGCGAGCGACGGGAACATGGGCAGCGAGAAGATCTCGTCGGCGAGCGCCTCGGTCACCGGCAGCGCCCCGGGGCGCACCCCGAGGTGGGCGAAGCCGGTCTGGGTGTGCACCGGCCAGCGGTAGCTGACGTTCAACGCGACGTCGTGGGCCTGCATCGCCTCGATGATCTTGTCGCGCCGGGGGTGCCGGACGACGTAGACGTAGTACACGTGCTCGTTCCCCGGCGCGGTCACCGGCACCACGACGTCGGTGTCGGCGAGCGCCTCGGCGTACCGGTCGGCGATCGCCCGCCGGCCGGCGACGTAGTCGTCGAGCCGGGTCAGCTTGCGGCGCAGGATCTCCGCCTGCACCGCGTCCAGCCGGCTGTTGTAGCCGGGCGTGGAGGTGACGTGGTACTGGCGCTCCATCCCGTAGTACCGCAGCCGCCGCAGCGCGGCGTCGGTCTCCGCGTCGGTGGTGAGGACCGCGCCGCCGTCACCGTAGGCGCCGAGGACCTTCGTGGGATAGAAGGAGAACGCGGCGGCCAGACCCGTCGATCCGGCGATCCGGCCGTGCTGGCGGGCGCCGTGCGCCTGCGCGCAGTCCTCCAGGATCGGCAGGCCGTGGCGAGCCGCGATGGCCTCCAGCGGGGCCAGGTCGACGCACTGGCCGTAGAGGTGCACCGGGAGCAGGCAGCGGGTCCGTGCGGTAAGCGCGGCCTCGACCTGCGCCACGTCCATCAGGTAGGTGTCCGGGTCCACGTCGACGAAGACCGGCGTGGCCCCGACCGCGTCGATCGCCACCACGGTCGGCGCCGCGGTGTTCGACACCGTCACCACCTCGTCGCCGGGCCCGACGCCCAGGGCCCGCAGGCCCAGGACGATCGCGTTGGTGCCGTTGTCCACACCCACGCAGTGCGGCACCCCGTGGTAGGCGGCGAACTCCTGCTCGAAGGCGGCGACGCTCGGCCCGAGCACAAGCGTGCCGGAGCTGAACACCGTGTCGACGGCGTTCAGGATGTCGTCGCGCTCCTTCTCGTACTCCGACAAGTAACCCCACACATTAAGGGTCATCTCGGCGCTTCACCTCCAGGCCGGGAGTCCCGCGTCGGCACTCCGATGGGCGGATCGAACGGATCAGACGAGCTGCTTGAGCAGGTCCACGCCCGTGGTGTCCCACTGCTCGCGGTGGACCGCGAAGACGTGGACGTCCCACAGCCGGCCCTGGCCGAACGTGTGCTTCTCCAGCACCGCCTCGGCGTGGGCCAACGCGGCGTGCTCCCCGCCGAAGCCGACGCTCGCCGGGTCGGCGTCGGTCGCGTGCAGGTACACCTTGCGGGTACGCCACATCGCGAAGGCGAAGTTGACGATCAACGCGCTCGCCTCGCCGAGCAGCTCCTCCGGCTGACCCGGGGTCAGCACCACCTCGGCGCGCAGGTGGCCCGCCGGGCTGAGGTCCGACAGCGTGCCCAGCCCGATCGGCGCGTCGTCGCCGTCGACGCGGTGGATGAGGAAACAGGCGGCGAGCCGGCGTCCGAAGCTCTCACAGAACTGGTCGAGAAGCGGCAGGTTCGCGCGGCCGGCCCGGAAAAGGACCCGGTACGCCTGGGGCCCGTCGGCGGCGCCGGCCGGCCGCAGCGCTATTCGTCGCGATTCGGTGTAGGGAAACAGCACGGTTCCGTCCTCGTTTCACGCGGTGACTTCGACCCGGCGCGGATTCCATTCCGCACAACGGCGCGGACCACTGGGCCCCTCCCGTCGGGCGACGGCTCGCAAACGCCGTCGAGGAGGTGTCCGGGTGCCGGGAAGCTAGCCACATCGCGACCGGCGCAGTCAAGCAACGCCATGTGGGATCCGCCGCTGTGCCAGGCGTCGGGGCGGTCCGCCCGTCCCGCCAGCGAGACAGCCGGACCGGGTGCTTCGCGGGTGCCGCGACCGGCGGCGGGAGCCATTCCACAATTGACCTCCCCGCGACGCCGTGCTTAACATCGCCCCCGCTTGATCTGCGGCGCCTCGAGGTGAGCCGCAGCCGACCCAGGACCTGGGTGACGGCCATCTCCCATCACCGCGGCACGGCGATGCGATTACTGTTCCGGCCGCGTCTCGAATCAATTCCGCAGGAATGGAAAGGGCGAAGACATGGCGGCAGAGGAAATGACTGTGGACCTGGATCGGGAGACCGCCGAGGAGCTGACGAAGGCCGTCGACGAGCTGACCGACGTGGTCACCCGGACCGCCCGGATGATCTGCGCCGAGCAGCCGGACGTGCCCGAGCCGGGCAGCCTGCAGGACATGGACTCGTTCTCCATGGTCCAGATGCTGCTGGAGTTGGAGAACGGGCTGGACATGAAGCTGCTGGAGAAGATGGAGGGGTTCCGGGGCGAGAGTTTCCGGGACCTGGCCCGGTTCATCGTCCGGGTGCGCGGCGAGGAGCAGGCCGCGGACGGCGCCGGCGAGGAGCAGGCCGCGGACAGCGCCGGCGCGGCACAGGCCACGGACCGGGCCGGCGCGGCACAGGCCGGCTCCGCCGACGGCCCGGCCCCGGCGTGACGCACCCCCGGCGCCGGTGATCGAGATGCCACCCCGGGACGGGATCCTCTCCGCCGTCGGGGGCACGCCGCTGGTCCGACTCGACCGCCTCTTCCCCGGCTCGCCGGCCCGGTTCTACGCCAAGCTCGAGGCGTTGAACCCGGGCGGCAGCATGAAGGACCGGTCCGCCGTCGCGATGGTGCTCGGCGCCGTCGACAGCGGTGAGCTGGTCCCGGGACGCTCGACGGTGGTCGAGTCCAGCTCCGGCAACCTCGGCATCGGGCTCGCCCAGGTGTGCCGCTGGCTCGACCTGCGCTTCGTCTGCGTGATCGACCCGAAGACGACCGCGCAGAACTGCGCGATCATGTCGGCGTACGGCGCGGAGCTGGACCGGGTCACCGAGCCGGACAACGACCTGGGCGACTTCCTCGGCGCCCGCCTGCGCCGGGTCCGGGAACTGCTCGACAGCGAACCGGACGCGTACTGGCCCAACCAGTACGCGAACCCGCTCAACGGGCGTGCGCAGGAAGCGATCATGCGGGAGGTCGTGACCGCGCTCGACGAACCGGTGGACCACCTGTTCGTGGCGACCGGCTCGTGCGGCACGATCCACGGCTGCGCCCGCTACAAGGCCGCGCACGGCCTGCGGACCCGGATCACCGCGGTCGACGCCGAGGGCAGCGCGATCTTCGGCGGCTCGACCTGCCGCCGGCTCATCCCCGGGCACGGCGCGGCCATCCGGCCCGGCCTCTACCACGACGGCATCGCCGACTCGGTGGTGCGGGTCACCGACCAGGACTGCGTCGTGGGATGCCGTCGGCTGGTGGGCGCCGAGGCGATCCTCAGCGGCGGCTCGTCCGGCGCCGTCGTCAGCGCCGTCGCCGGCCGGCTGGACACGCTGGCGGCCGGCAGCACCTGCGTGCTGATCCTGCCCGACCGGGGCGAGCGCTACCTCGACACGATCTACGACGACGCCTGGGTGCGAGCGAAGTTCGGCGAGATCGGCCACCTGTGGAAGGAGAAGGCACGGTGTTGATCCTGCGACGCGCCGACGTCCTGGCGGTCCTCGACGGCGACGAACCGGCCGTCTGCCGGCTGGTCCGCGACGCGTACGTCCACCACGCGGACGGCGCCACCGCCGTGCCCCACTCGGTCTTCCTGCGCTTCCCCGACGACGAGCGCAACCGCGTCATCGCCCTGCCCGCCTACGTCGGCGGCGCGCGTCCGGTGGCCTCGCTGAAGTGGATCGCCTCCTTCCCGGGCAACGTCGACCGGGGCCGAGAGCGGGCCTCGGCCGCCATCCTGCTCAGCTCGGTCACGGACGGCCGGACCGAGGCGCTGCTGGAGGGCTCGGTCATCTCGGCGCGCCGCACCGCCGCCTCCGCCGCCGTGGCCGCCGGCGCCCTGACCGCCGGGGCGCCCGCCGATGTCACCGCCGGTGTCGCCCTGATCGGCGCCGGGCTGATCAACGTCGAGGTGCTGCGGTTCCTGCACGCGCACCTGCCGCGGCTGGGCGCGGTCACCGTGTTCGACCTCGACCCGGGCCGGGCCCGCCGGTTCGCCGAGCGCGCCACCGCGGCCTGGCCGCGGCTCGCGGTGCGGGTGGCGGAATCGATGACCGACGCGCTCGCCGCGCACCGGCTGGTCTGCTTCGCCACCACCGCCGCCCGACCGCACACCGACGCCGGGGCGTGCCGGCCGGGCACGGTCATGCTGCACCTGTCGCTGCGCGACCTGACCGCACGAGCCGTCCTGGGCGCCCGCAACGTGGTCGACGACGCCGACCACGTGTGCCGGGCGGCGACCTCGCTGGAGCTGGCCGAGACGGTCGCCGGTGACCGCCGGTTCATCGCCGCCGAACTGGGTGACCTGCTCGCCGGTCGGGTCCGGGTGCCCTACGACGAGAGCGCCCTCACCGTCTTCTCCCCGTTCGGCCTGGGCGCGCTCGACGCCGCCCTCGCCGCGCACGTGCGCGACGCCGCCGTCGAACGCGGCCTCGGCGTGCGCGTCCCGGACTTCGCCGCCGACGCCCCGGCCGACCGCGTCCCCGCCGCCGACAACCGCTGAAGGGAAACCGATGACAGAGCACGAATCCCCCACCGACCGGTCGTTCCTCGTGGTGGTGAACCACGAGGAGCAGTACTCGGTGTGGGCCGCCGACCGGCAGGTGCCCGACGGGTGGCGCGCCGAGGGTTTCGCCGGCACCCGCGAGCAGTGCCTGGACCACGTCGAACGGATCTGGACCGACATGCGCCCGCTGAGCCTGCGGCGGCGGATGGCCGAACAGGACAGCTGAGCCGCTAGCGAGCGAGTCGAGGTGACGATGAGCGCAACCCCCGCATCGGCCCAGGTCCCCCCGGCGGGGCCGGGCCGGGCCGACGAACCGGACCGGCTCGACGTCGCCCTGCCGATGCCCGCGCCGACGACCCGCCGCCGGCCGGTCGACCGGCCGGCGGGCACGGGCACCGTGCCGTTCGCGGTGCCCGGGTCGCTGGGCGGGCGGGACCGCGTCGCGACCGGCGCGGTGGCCGCCGCCGCGGTGCACACCCTGCTCGCCCGGCACGCCGGCCGGTGGGCCGGCACGCTCGCGCTGCGTACCGGGGACCGTCGCCTGTCGCTCGCCCTCGACCTGCCCCGCCGGCTGCCGTTCGCGGAGGCCGCGCGGCGGGCCGGGGAGGCGGCGCGCCGGGCCACCGACGACACCGCCGGGGTCGGGGTGCTCGTCGACGTGACCGACGGGCCCGGCGCCGCGCCGGTGGACCGGTACGACCTCGTGGTGCGCCTGCGGCGCGTCGACGGCCGGCCCACCGGCGAGCTGGCGTACCCCCGGGCGTTGTTCACCGCCGAGGACGCCGCGCGCCTCGCGGCCCGCCTGTCCACGCTGCTGCACGACGCCGACGCGCGCCCCGACGCGCCGCTGGGCGGGCTCGCTCTGCTGCCCGAGGCGGAGCGATGCGCCCTGGTCACGCCGACGGCCGGCACGCCGGTGCCGGAGCGGACCCTGCCCGAGCTGGTCGCCCGGCAGGCCGCCGACACGCCGGACGCGGTGGCGGTCGACGACGGCACCCGGCGGCTGACGTACCGCGAGCTGGTGGCCCGCAGCCGAGCGCTCGCCGCGCACCTGCGCGGACTCGGCGTGCGCCGGGGGGACCGGGTCGGCGTCGCCGTGCCCCGCGACGCGGACCTGGTCCCGGCGTTGCTGGGCGTGCTGTGGGCGGGCGCCGCCTACGTCCCCCTGGACCCCGAGCACCCGGCCGGACGGCTGGCCCACATCCTCGCCGACGCGGGCGTCGGCGTCCTGGTCACCGCCGGCCCGGACGGCGTGCGTGCCGCGCCGGGAACGGTCGAGGTCCGCCTGGACCGGCTGCCGGCGGCCGGCGACGCCGACGCGGGCCCGGGACCCGGGCCGGACGACGCGGCCTACGTCGTCTACACCTCCGGGTCGACCGGCCGGCCCAAGGGCGTGCTGGTGACCCACCGCTGTTTGACCAACTTCCTGTGGTCCATGCGCGAGCGCCCCGGGCTGCCGTCCGGGGCGGTCCTGCCGGCCGTCACCACGGTGTCGTTCGACATCGCCGTGCTGGAACTGTTCCTGCCCCTGCTCGTCGGCGGCCGGGTGCTGGTCGCCACCGGCGCCGACGCCCGCGACCCGCAGCGCCTGGCCGCGCTGCTGGCGCGCGCCGGCGCCCGCGTCATGCAGGCCACCCCGATCACCTGGCGGCTCCTGCTGGACGCCGGCTGGACGCCGCCCGCCGGCTTCACCGCGCTCTGCGGCGGCGAACGGCTCCCGGTCGAGCTGGCCCGCCGGCTGCTCGACGCCGGTGTCGACCTGTGGGACCTCTACGGGCCGACCGAGACGACCGTGTGGTCGTCGGCGGCCCGCCTCACCGGCCCGGCCGCGCGGGAGTTCGCCCCGGTCGCCAACACCAGCCTGTACGTGCTCGACGACGACCTCGAGCCGGTGCCCACGGGCGCGCCCGGCGAGCTGTACGTCGGCGGCCGGGGCGTGGCCGCCGGCTACGTCGGCCGGCCCGCGCTGACCGCCGACCGGTTCCTGCCCGACCGGTACGCCGCCGAGCCGGGCGCCCGCCTCTACCGCACCGGGGACGTGGCCCGTCGGCGCGCCGACGGGAGCGTCGAGATCCTCGGCCGCACCGACGACCAACTGAAGATCCGCGGGTTCCGGATCGAACCGGCCGAGGTGGAGAACGTCCTGGTCGACCAGCCGGGAGTGGCGGCGGCCGTGGTCGGCGCGGTCGACGACGACGCCGGCGACCCCCGGCTGGTCGCCTGGCTGCGCCCGACCGACCCGACCGACCCGCCCGGGCCGCGGGCGCTGCGCCGGCACTGCGCCCGGCTGCTGCCGCCCTACCTGGTCCCCACCCGGTTCGTGCTGCTCGACCGCTTCCCCACCACCGCCAACGGCAAGATCGACCGCTCGGCGCTGACCGTGCCGGCGGACCCGGAGGCGGACGACCACGACGACCGCGCCGACGACGCCCCGCACCGGTCCCCGGCCGACGCCACCGAACGACTTGTCGCCCGGGTCTTCGCCGAGACGCTCGGCCGCCCGGTCACCGACGCCGACGCAGATTTCTTCGCCCTGGGCGGGCACTCCCTGCTCGCCACCCGGGCCGCCGGCCGGCTGCGGGCCGAGACCGGCGCCGACGTGCCGGTCGCGGCGCTGTTCGACGGCCGCACGGTCGCCGAGGTGGCGCGTCGGCTGGCGGCGGCCGGCCCGGTCCCGGCCACCGACGCGCCGACGGCCGGGCCGACTGCCGGGCCTACTGCCGGGCCTACTGCCGGGCCTACTGCCGGGCCGGCGACCGGGCCCGCGCCGCTGTCGTTCGCGCAGCGCGGCATGTGGCTGCTGCACCAGCGGGACCCGGACGGCAGCGCCTACCACGAGCCGCTGGCGATCCCGCTGCCCGCCGGCGTGCCCGCCGACCGGGTGGAGCGCGTCGTCACGTCCGTGGTCGAGCGGCACGAGATCCTCCGGACCCGCTACGTCGAGGCCGACGCCGAACCGGTCCAGGTGGTCGACCCGCCGACGCCGGTGCGCCTGCGCGCCGAGCGCGCCGACCTGGCCGACGTCCTCGCCGAGGAGACGGCCCGCCCGTTCGACCTGGCCGCCGCCGCGCCGGTGCGGTGGCGCCTGCTCGCCGACCCGGCGGGCCGGCACACGCTGCTCGTGATGCTGCACCACATCGCCGTGGACGACCGGAGCGCCCGGCTGCTCGCCGACGAGATCGTCGACGGCTGCGCGGGCCGCAGCCGGCCCGCTCCGGCGCTGCGCTACGCCGAGCACGCCCGCCGCGAGCACGCCGCGGCCCGGGGCGAGCGCGCCGCGCGGCACCTGGACTTCTGGCGCCGGCGGTTGGCCGGGGCCCGGGCGACGGAGCTGCCCGCCGACCGGCGCCGGCCGACCGACCGCAGCGGCGCCGGCGTGCGCTTCGAGGTCCCGGCGTCGGTGGTGGCCCGCCTCGACGAGATCGCCGCCGGGCAACGCGCCACCCGGTTCCATGTCCTGCTGGCCGGCTTCTTCGCCGTCCTGGCCCGGCACAGCGGCCGTACCGACGTGACCGTGGGCGTGCCCGTCTCGCTCCGCGACCGCCCCGAGCTGGACGACGTGCTCGGGTTGTTCGTCAACACCGTCGTGCTCCGCGCCGACCTGGACCGCGCGCCGGCCTTCACCGACCTGGTTTCGGCCGTACGCGACGGGACGCTCGCCGCCTGGGCGCACGCCGACGTGCCGTTCGAGCAGGTGGTGGCGGACCGGGCCGCCGGCGTCGACCCGCTGCGCAACCCGCTGTTCACGGTGCTGTTCACCACACACGACGAGGCGCTGCCGGCGGGCTCCGAGCCGCCGCCGCACCGCGAGGTGAAGGCGGAGCAGAGCTGGCACCTCACCCCGCGTCCCGACGGCGGACTCGCCGGCCGGGTCGACGTGGCGGCGGCCCGGTTCGACCCGGACCTCGTCGCCGCCCTCGCCGCCGGGTACGTCCGGGCGCTGGCGACCGTCGCCGACGCCCCGGCCACCCCGGTCGACCGGCTGGCGCCCGGACAACCGACGCCCGCGGTCACCCCGTGGCCCGCGCCGGACGACACCGCCGTGACGGTGGCCCAGCTCGTCACGGGCCGCGCCGAACCGGACGCCGTGGCGGTCACCGGCAACGGCCCGAGCCTCACCTTCGCCGAGCTGGACCGCCGGGCCAACCGGTTGGCGCATCGGCTGCTCGGGCTGGGCGTCGGGCCGGACCGGATCGTCGCGGTGCGGCTGCCCCGGACCCCGGACCTGGTGGTGGCGCTGTTGGCCGTCGTCAAGGCCGGCGGCGCGTACCTGCCGCTGGACCCGCGCGACCCGGGACCGAGGCAGGCCCGCGCGCTCGCCGACGCCCGGCCGGTGGTCTTCCTCGGCCCCGCCGACGAGCGGCTGCCGCTGCCCGCCGGCGTCCGGCAGCTCGACCCGACCGCGCCGGCCGAGCGGGCCGCCCTGCGGCGTCTGCCGGACACCGCCGTGCCGGTCACCGTCGACCCGGACGACCTGGCCTACGTGGTCTACACCTCCGGCTCGACCGGGCAGCCGAAGGGCGTGCTGGTCACCCACCGCGGCCTGACCGCCTACACCCGCTGGGCGAGCGCCACGCTGCTGCCGCCGGGCGGCGGCGGCTCGCCGCTGCACACCTCGATCGCGTACGACCTGGCGGTGACCTCGCTGTTCCCGGTGCTGGCGGCCGGCGAGCCGGTGCGCCTGCTCGCCGAGGAACCCGGCGTGGACGCCCTCGCGCCGGCGCTGGCCGAGGCGGCCACCGGCACCCCGTACGCGATGGTCAAGCTGACGCCCACCCACCTGGACCTGCTGGCCACGGCCGCGCCCGGGGCGACCGGCGGGGCCCGTTGCCTGGTGATCGGCGGCGAGCCACTGCACGGCGACCGGCTCGCGTCCTGGGCGGCGCAGGCCCCGGCGACCCGGATCGTGAACAGCTACGGGCCGAGCGAGACGGCGGTCGCCTGCGCGGCGCACGTCACCACCGCCGGCGCGGTCGGCGACGGGCCGGTGCCGATCGGCGAGCCGCTGCCCGGCGTCACCGTCCACCTGCTCGACGAGGCGCTGCGGCCGGTGCCGGCCGGCGCGGTCGGCGAGATCCACGTCGGCGGCTGCGGGGTGGGCCGCGGCTACCTGGGCCGCGCCCGCGCGACCGCCGACCGGTTCGGGCCCGACCCGTGGGCCGCCCGACCCGGCGCGCGGCTCTACCGCACCGGTGACCTGGCCCGGCGGCGTGGCGACGGGACGATCGAGTACGTCGGCCGGCGCGACGACCAGGTAAAGATCAACGGGTACCGGGTGGAGCCGGGTGAGGCCCATTCCGTCCTCGCCGCGCATCCGGCGGTCCGCGCCGCCGCCGTGGTGGCCGACCACCGGGATCCGCGCGCGCCGAGGCTCGCCGCCTACGTGGTCCCCGCCACCGCCGACGCCACCCCCGCGCGGCTGCGCGCCCACCTGGCCGACCGCCTCCCCGCCCACCTGGTGCCGACGCTCTGGGGCATCGTGCCCGAACTACCGCTGCTGGGTAGCGGCAAGGTGGACCGGCAGGCCCTGCCGCACCTGGCCACACCGCAGGAGGCCGGCACACGGTACGAGCCGCCGGCCTCCCCCGCCGAGCGGGTGATCGCCGCGGTCTGGGCCGACGTGCTCGGGGTCGCCCGGGTGGGCCGGCACGACCGGTTCCTCGACCTCGGCGGGCAGTCCCTGCTGGCCACCCGGCTGGCGGCCCGGCTGCGCGACCGCCTGCCCGCCCCGGTGACGGTGCGCGACGTGTTCGCCGCGCAGACCGTCGCCGCGCTCGCCACCGTCGTGGCCGAGCGGGCCCGGGCCCTGGTCGAGCGGATGTTCGACGACGACGGCGAAGAGGCCGAGCCGCAGGCGCCGCCGGTCGAGGTCGACCGGGCGCTGCCCCGCGCCGACCGGTCGGGGCCGCTGCCGCTGTCCTTCGCGCAGCGACGGCTGTGGTTCCTCGACCAGGTCGGCGACGGCGTCGACTACCTGGTGCCGACCGCGCTGCGCCTGCGCGGCGAGCTGGACCCCGACGCGCTGTCCGCCGCGCTGACCCGGGTCGTCGCCCGGCACGAGGTGCTGCGCACCCGCTACGTCGCCGGGCCCGACGGCGAGCCGGCCCAGGTGGTGGACCCGCCGCCCGCGCGGATCGCGCTGACGCCCGAGGACGCCGACCCGGCCGCCGTGCTGCGCGCCGAGGTGGAGATCCCGGTCGACCTGGCCGCCGGGCCGGTGCTGCGGGCGCGGTTGCTGCGGGTCACCCCGCGGGAGCACGTGCTGCTGCTCGTCATCCACCACATCGCGGTCGACGGACTGTCGATGGGGCTGATCGCCGAAGAGCTGGCGGACGCCGGCCGGGGGGTGACGCGGGCGCCGCTGCCGGCCCAGTACGCCGACTTCGCCGTCTGGCAGCGTGACCGGCTCACCGGGCCGGAGCTGGACCGGCTGCTCGACTACTGGCGGCAGCGGCTCGCCGGGTCGGAGCCGACGCACCTGCCGGCCGACCGGCCCCGGCCGGCGCTGCGCGACGCGCACGGCGACCTGGTGCGGTTCACCGTGCCGGCGACGGTCGTCCGGCGGCTCGACGAGGTCGGTCGCCGCGCCGGCGCCACCGGCTTCATGACCTGCCTGACCGTCTTCCTGACCCTGCTCGCCCGCCACACCGGACGCACCGACGTGACCGTCGGCGTGCCCACCTCCGGGCGCACCACGGCCCAGGTGGAGCAGCTCGTCGGCTTCTTCGTCAACACGGTGGTGCTGCGCGCCGACCTGGCCGGTGACCCCTCGTTCGCCGGGCTGCTCGGCCGGGTCGCGGACGTCGCCGCCGAGGCGTTCGCGCACGAGGAACTGCCGTTCGATCGGCTGGTGGAGGAGCTGGCCCCGCAGCGGGACCGCTCCGGCAATCCGCTGTTCGACCTCCTGTTCGCCTACCGGGAGGCCGGCGACGAGCGGTTCGCGCTGCCCGGCCTGGACGTCACCGTCGAGCCGACGCCCACCCACACCGCCAAGTTCGACCTCACCCTGGAGGTGACCCGCCAGCCCGACGGCGGCCTGACCGGCGAGATCGAGTACGCGACCGCGCTGTTCGACCGGAGCACCGTGGAGCGGATCGCCGGGCGCTTCGGCCACCTCCTGGCCGGCGCGGCCGAGGCGCCCCACCTGCCGATCAGCCGGCTGCCGATGCTCGACGCCGCCGAACACCGGGCCGTCGTCGCGCACGGTCACGGGCCGGACCGGCCCCGCCCCGACGCCGGCCTGCCCGAACTCGTCGCCGAGCAGGCGGCCCGTACGCCCGGGGCGGTCGCGGTCGAGTACGGCGACGAGCGGATGCGCTACGGCGACCTCGACGCCGCTGCCAACCGGCTCGCCCGGCACCTGCGGGCGGCCGGCATCGGCCGCGACGACGTCGTCGGGCTGTGCCTGCCCCGCCGGCCCGACCTGGTCGTGGCGCTGCTCGGCGTGCTGCGGGCCGGCGCGGCGTTCCTGCCGCTGGACCCGGCGCACCCGCCCCAGCGGCAGGCCCTGATGCTGCGCGACGCCGGCGCCCGGCTGCTGCTCACCGCGGACGGGTCACCGCCCGGCCTGGCCGCGACGCTCGGCGCCGAGGTGCCCACCCTGGACCTGACCGCCGAACGCGCGCAGATCCGGGCCCGGGCGGCGACCGCACCGGACCGTACCGACCCCGACTCGATCGCGTACGTCATCTACACCTCCGGCTCGACCGGCGCGCCGAAGGGCGTGGCGGTCCCGCACCGCGGCATCCGCAACCGGGTGCTCTGGGCGGTGCGGCGATACGGTTTCGGGCCGGACGACCGGATGCTGCAGAAGACGTCGGTCAGCTTCGACGCCAGCGTGTGGGAGTTCCTCGCGCCGCTGGTCAGCGGCGGCGCGGTCGTCCTGGCCCCGGCCGGCGCCGAGCGCGACCCGGTGACCGTCGTCGACCTGGTGGCGCGGCACCGGGTCACCGTGTTGCAGGGGGTGCCGTCGTTCCTGCGGCCACTGGCCGACGAGCCGACCCTGGACCGGTGCGTCAGCCTGCGGCTGCTCTTCTCGGCCGGGGAGCCGCTCGCCGACGACCTGGCCCGCCGGCTCACCGGCCGGCTGCCGGTCACCCTGGTCAACACGTACGGGCCGACCGAGGCGTCGATCGACGTCACCGCGTGGCAGTACGACGACGCCGCGCCGGCCGGCGGGCCGGTGCCGATCGGCGCGCCGCTCGACAACACCCGCGCGTTCGTCCTCGCCGGCGACGGGTCGGTCGCGCCGTTCGGCGTACCCGGTGAGCTGCACGTGGCCGGCGAGGGACTGGCCCGCGGCTACCTCGGCCGGCCTCGGCTGACCGCGCAGCGGTTCGTGCCGGACCCGTACGGACCGCCCGGGTCCCGGGCCTACCGCACCGGTGACCTGGCCCGGCGGCGCGCCGACGGCGCCCTGGAGTTCCTCGGGCGCACCGACCAACAGGTCAAGATCCGTGGCGTCCGGGTGGAGCCGGGCGAGGTGGAGACCGTGCTCGCCCGGCACCCGGCGGTGTCGACCGCGGTGGTGGTCGCCCGGCCGGGGCCGGACGGGCAGGCCCGGCTCGCCGCCTACCTGGTGACGCGGGGCGCGCCGCCGGCGCACACCGAGATCCGCGCGTTCCTGCTGGCCCGGCTGCCGGAGCCGTACGTGCCGTCGGTGTTCGTGCCGGTGGACCGGATGCCGCTGACCACGAGCGGCAAGGTGGATCGGGCCGCGCTCCCGGAGCCCGGCTTCGACCGGCGCGGCGAGCTGGTCGCGCCGCGCACCCCCACCGAGCGGACGGTCGCGGCGATCCTCGCCGAGGTGCTCGGGCTGGACACGGTGGGCGTCACCGACGACTTCTTCGAGCTGGGCGGCCACTCGCTGCTGGCGATCCGGTTCGCCGGCCGGCTGCGGGCGGCCCTCGGCGCCGCCGTCTCGGTGCGCGCGGTGCTCGAGGACCGCACCGTCGCGGCCGTGGCGGCCCGCTACGCCGACCGGGCCGCGCCCGCCGTCGACGGTGGCATCGCCGGCGCGGCGGCGGACGGGCCGGCCGCGTTGTCCCACGCCCAGCAGCGGCTGTGGTTCCTGCACCGGCTGGACCCGGACGGCACGCAGTACCACGTGACCTGGGCGGTGCGGCTCGCCGGCCGGCTCGACCCGGACGCGTTGGCGGCGGCGCTCACCGATGTCGTCGCCCGCCACGACGTGCTGCGCACCCGCTACCCGGCCGGCCCGGACGGCACGCCGGCGCAGGTCGTCGAGCCGGCCCGGCCGGTCCGCCTGCCGGTGACCGAGGCGCCGCCGGTCGCCGACCGCGTCGGGCGTGACGACCGGCTCGCCGCGCTGGTGCGTACCCTGGCCGACCGGCCGTTCGACCTGGAGGCGGCGCCACCGGTGTCGCCGCACCTGATCCGGCTCGGCCCGGACGACCACGTGTTCGTCCTCGTCATGCACCACATCGCCGGCGACGGCTGGTCGGACCGCGTGCTGGCCCGCGACCTGTCCGCCGCGTACCGGTCCCGGCTCGCCGGCCGCCCGGCGGCGCTGCCGCCGCCCGCGGTGCGCTACGCCGACGTCGCGGTGTGGCAGCGGGCGCGGCTGACCGACGAGACGGTCACCGCCGAGGTGGCGTTCTGGCGCGAGCGGCTGGCCGGGCTGTCCCCGCTCGCGCTGCCGACCGACCTGCCGCGCCCGCCGGTCCGCGACGGCCGTGGCGCCACTGTGGACGCCCGGCTGCCCGCCGAGGTGGCGCGCCCGCTGCTGGCCGTCGGCCGGCGCTGCGGCGCGACCCCGTTCATGACCTTCCTCGCCGTCTTCGCCACGCTGCTGGGTCGGCACGCCGGGACCGTCGACGTGCCGATCGGCACCGTCGTCGCCGGTCGGCACCGCCCCGAGCTGGAGGACCTGGTCGGCCTGCTGGTCAACACCGTGGTGCTCCGCGTCGACCTGGACGACGACCCGGACCTCACCACGCTCCTGGGCCGGGTCCGGCGGCACGCCGGGGACGCGTTCGCCCACGACGAGCTGCCGTTCGACCGGCTGGTGGAGGAGCTGGCGCCGCCGCGGGACCTGTCCCGCTCGCCGCTGTGCGACGTGATGATGGTGGTCGACGACGCGGCGGGCGACGGGCTCCGGCTCGCCGGCCTGCGCGCGGACCGTCTGGACACCGGGCGCCGGACCGCGAAGTTCGACCTCACCCTGACCCTGACCGCCGAGCCGGACGGCGGGTACCGGCTGGAACTGGAGTACGCGACCGCGCTGTTCGGCGCGGAGACCGCCCGCCGGATGGCCGCCCAGTTCGGTGTCCTGGCGGCGGGCGCGGCGGCGGCGCCGGGAACGCCCGTCGGCCGGCTGCCGTTGCTCGGCGAGCGGGAGGGGCGGGAGCTGGCCCGGCGCTGGAACCCGCCGGCCGAGCCGGTCGACCGGGAGTGCCTGCACGAGGCGTTCGCGGCGCAGGTGCGGCGCACCCCGGACGCGGTGGCCGTGGAGAGCCCCGCCGGCCGGTTGACCTACGCCGAGCTGGACCGGCAGGCCACCGCCCTGGCGCACCGGCTGCGCGGTGCCGGCGTGGCGCCGGAGCGACCGGTCGCCGTCCTGCTCGACCGGTCGCTCGCGGTGCCGGTGGTGCTGTTCGCCGTGCTGCGCGCCGGCGGGGTGTACGTGCCGCTGGGCACCGGTCAGCCGCCGGAGCGGTTGGCCGTCCTGCTGCGTGACCTGCGCCCGGCGGCCGTGGTCGCCGGGAAGCGGGTCGCCGACCGGATCGACGTCGACGGCACGCCGGTCGTGGTCGTCGGCGAGACCGGATCGGCGGAGGACGCCGCGTCGGGTGACCTGCCCGGCGACCTGCCGGCCGGCGACCCGGACCGGCTCGCCTACATGATCTACACGTCGGGCTCCACCGGCCGGCCGAAGGCGGTGATGGTGCCGCACGCCTCGTACACCCACCACTGCCGGATGATCGCCGAGGTCAGCGAGCTTCGCGACACCGACCGCGCGGTCCTGCTCTCGGCGCTCACCTTCGACCTGGCGATGGAGCAGCTCGGGGCGATCCTGCTGGTCGGCGGCACGGTGGTGATCAGCGACGCCCAGTTCTGGGCGCCGTCGGAGCTGCCCGACCGGTTCGCCGCCGCCGGGATCACCCACGTCCTGCTCACCCCGGCCTACTACCGCGAGGTGATGGCCGGGGTGCGGCACCGGGATCCGCGGTTGAGCCGGCTGCGGCTGGTGCACGTCGGCGGCGAGGTGGTCACCCACGAGGACGCCCGACTGTGGCACGCGGCGCAGCTACCCGGCCGGTTCGTCTGCGCGTACGGGCCCACCGAGGCCACCATCGTCTCGCTGACCCATCCGGTGTCGGCGGCGGAGGTGACCCCGGCCCGGACGCCGCTGCCGATCGGCCGGCCGGTCCCCGGCACCCGCGCGTACGTGCTCGACGACGACCTGCGGCCGGTGCCCACCGGCTTCGTCGGTGAGCTGTGCCTGGGCGGCGAGCGGGTCAGCCGCGGCTACCACGACCGGCCGCGACTGACCGCCGACCGGTTCGTGCCCGACCCCTTCGGTGAGCTGCCCGGGCAGCGGCTGTACCGCACCGGCGACCACGTGCGGCAGGCCGCCGACGGCACGGTAAAGTTCGTCGGCCGCGTCGACGGCCAGGTCAAGCTGCGCGGCCTGCGGATCGAGCTGGGCGAGATCGAGGCGGCGCTGGCCACCCACCCCGAGGTGCGGGCCGCCGCCGCGGCGGTGCACGGCGACGACGGCGACCGGCGGCTGGTCGCCTACGTGGTGCCGCACGCGGGCGCCACGCCCAGCCCGGCGCTGCTGCGCCGCCACCTCGCCGACCGGGTGCCGGACTACATGCTCCCGGGCGCCTGGGTGACGCTGGACCGGCTGCCGCTCAACGCGAGCAAGAAGGTCGACCGGGCGGCGCTGCCGCCGCCGTCGGCCGCCGACGTGGACGACTCCGCCGCCGAGGTGGCCCCGCGCACCGAGGTCGAACAGGCCATCGCCGGCGCGTGGGCGCAGGTGCTGGGGCTGCCGTCGGTCGGCGTCGAGCACGACTTCTTCGCGGTCGGCGGGCACTCGCTGCTGGCCACCCGCCTGCTGGCCCGGCTGCGGGACCTGTTCGGCCTGGAGATCCCGCTGCGGGCGCTGTTCGAGGCGACCACGGTCAGCGCGCAGGCGGCCATGTTGGAACGGCTGGCCGAGAGTCTGGACGGCGACAACGGGTCGACCGACGCCGGGATGGGAGTGAGTGGAGCATGAGTGCTGAGGCGATCCGCCCGCCGCAGGGAGCCGGCGCCCGGCTGCTGCGGGACCGGCTGCGGGCCCGCGCGTCCGACCCGAAGCCCGACGGTGACCGGCTGCCCGACGTGGTCGCGGTCCCCCGCGACGGTGTGCTGCCGCTGTCCTTCGCCCAGCGCCGGCTCTGGGTGCTCGACCGGATCCGTCCCGGCGGCGCCGACTACGTGGTGCCGATCGCGCTGCGCCTGGACGGGGACCTCTCCCGGATCGACCTCGGGGACGCGCTGCGCCGCCTCGTCGCCCGGCACGAGATCCTGCGGACCCGCTACGTCGAGGGCGCGGACGGCGAGCCGGTGCAGCGCATCGACCCGCCCGGCCCGGTGCCGTTGGAGTTCGTCGACCTCGGCGGCGCGCCGGAGTCCGCGCTGGACTCGTTGCTCGAGGCCGAGGCGCTGCGGCCGTTCGACCTGGCGAACGGTCCGGTCCTGCGGGCCCGGCTGATCCGCTCCGGGCCGCGTACGCACGTGCTCGCCGTCCTGCTGCACCACATCGCGATCGACGGCTGGTCCTGCGACCTGCTGGTCCGCGACCTCGCCGCGCTGTGCGCCGGCGCGGACCCGCAGCCGCCCGCGTTGCAGTACGCCGACTTCGCCGCCTGGCAGCGCGCGCACCCCGCCGACCCGGACGGCGTCGCCTACTGGACCCGGCAGCTCCGCGACCTGCCGGCGCCGGAGCTGCCCACCGACCGTCCCCGCCCGGCGGTGTGGGACGACACCGGCGGCACGGTGCGCTTCGACGTCCCGGCCGACCTGGCCCGCCGGGCGGGGGTCGTCGCCCGCGAGCACCGGGCCACCCCCTTCATGCTCCACCTGGCGGTGCTCTGGACGCTGCTGGCCCGCTGCACCGGGCAGAACGACTTCGCGGTGAGCACCCCGATCGCCGGCCGCACCCGCCGGCAGACGCACGACCTGATCGGTCACTTCGTCAACATGCTCGTGCTGCGCGCCGACCTGGCCGGCGACCCGACCTTCGCCGAGCTGCTCGACCGGGCCCGGAGCACCGCGATCGACGCCTACAGCCACCAGGACGTGCCGTTCGAGCAGATCGTCGACGCCCTCGCCGTCGACCGCGACCTGGCCACCCATCCGCTGACCGGGGTCAACCTGACGTTGCAGAACAACGAGCCGGCCCGGTTCGAGGCCGCCGGCGTCACCGGCGAACTGGTCCCGGTCCGGTCCCGGCGCGCCAAGTTCGACCTGGGCTGGACGCTTGAGGAGCGCCCGGACGGCTCGTTCGGCGGCGAGGTGACCTACCCGTACGCGTTGTTCGACGAGCCGACCATCCACCGGATGACCCGGATCTACCGGCGGCTGCTGGAGGCGGCGGTCGCCGACCCGGGCCGCCCAGTCGGCGCCCTGCCGATGCTCGACGGCCCGGCGCTGGCCGAGGTGGTCCGGCCGCCGGCGGGCGCCGCGCCGGCCGGACCGTGCCTGCACGAACGCTTCGGCGAGCAGGCCCGCCGCTGCGGCGACGCGGTCGCGCTGACCGCGGGCGAAGACCGGCTGACCTACCGCGAGCTGGACGAACGCGCCAACCGGCTGGCCCACCGGCTGCGCGGGGCCGGCGTCGGGCGGGAGCACCTGGTGGGCGTCTGCCTGCCCCGCGGCCTCGACCTGGTGGTGGCCGTGCTCGGCGTGCTCAAGGCCGGCGCCGCCTACCTGCCGCTGGACCCGGACCACCCGCAGGAGCGGCTGGGCTTCCTGCTGCGCGACGCGGACGCGCACGTCCTCGTCACCGACCGCGCCCTGGCCACCCGGGCGCCGACCGAACCGGACGACGAGGTGATCGTCCTCGACGACCCCGCCGAGGCGGCCCGGATCGCCGCGCTGCCGGGCGACCCGCCGCCGGTGCCGGCCCACCCCGACGACCTGGCCTACGTCATCTACACCTCCGGGTCGACCGGGCAGCCCAAGGGGGTGCAGGTCACGCACGGCAACGTGGTGCGGCTGCTGACCGGCACCGAGCCCGAGTACCGGTTCGGGCCGGACGACGTGTGGGCGCTGTTCCACTCGTACGCGTTCGACGTCTCGGTCTGGGAGATCTGGGGCGCCCTGCTGCACGGCGGCCGGCTCGTGGTGGTGCCGTACCAGGTCTCCCGGTCGCCGTGGGAACTTGCCGACCTGCTCGCCGCCGAGCGGGTCACCGTGCTCAACCAGACCCAGTCGGCGTTCCGCTCCCTGATCCAGCTCGCCGAGCGGGGCGAGGGCGACCTGGACCGGCTCTGCCTGCGTCTGGTGATCCTCGCCGGCGAGGCCGTCGACGTGGAGTCCCTGCGCCCCTGGTGGCAGCGGTTCGGCGACGAGACGCCCCGACTGGTCAACATGTACGGCATCACCGAGACCACGGTGCACAGCACCTACCGCGCCCTGACCGTCGCCGACCTCGACCGGCGGCGCAGCCCGATCGGGCGTCCCCTCACCGACCTGACCGTCCACCTCCTGGACGACCGGTTGCAGCCGGTGCCGCTCGGCGTGCCCGGGGAGATCTGCGTCGGCGGGCCGGGGGTCACCCGTGGCTACCTCAACCGGCCGGCGTTGACCGCCCGGCGGTACGTGCCGGACCCGTTCGGCGCGCCCGGCGCCCGCCTGTACCGCTCCGGCGACAAGGCGCGCATGATGCCCGGCGGTGAGCTGGAGTTCCTCGGCCGGTTCGACGACCAGGTGAAGATCCGCGGCTTCCGGGTCGAGCTCGGTGAGGTCGAGGCGTGCCTGGGCGCGCACCCCGACCTGAAGGCGGCGGTGGTCACCGTCCAGGAGACCGGCCCGGGCGAGCACCGGCTGGTCGGCTACCTGGTGCCGCGCACCGACACCGTGACCGTGCCGCAGGTGCGGGCCCACCTGTCCCAGCGGCTGCCCGCCTACATGGTGCCGGCGGTGTTGACGGTGCTGCCGGAGCTGCCGCTGACCGTCAACGGCAAGGTCGACCGGCGGGCCCTGCCGGCGCCGGACGAGGCCCGCCCGGAGCAGCGGCAGGAGTACCGGCCGCCGGCCACCGCCGCGGAGATGGCGCTGGCCGGGCTGTGGGCCCAGGTCCTGGGCGTCGACCTGGTCGGGGTCCGGGACAACTTCTTCGCCCTCGGCGGCGACTCCATCCGGGCGGTACGCCTCGTCGGCCTGCTGCGGGACCGGGGCTTCGGCTACTCGGTGCAGGACCTGTTCCGCCACCAGAGCATCGCCGAGCTGCTCGCCGGCGGGCCCGGCCAGCACGCCGCCGAGCGGGTGGGCACCCCGCCGTTCGCGCTGCTCGACCCGGACGACCGGGCCCGGGTGCCGGCGGGCGTCGTCGACGCGTACCCGATGGCGCGGGCCCAGGCCGGCATGGTCTACGAGCTGCTGGCCGACCCGGAGAACCGGCCCTACCAGAACGTCACCAGCTACCTGGTGCGCGACACCGGCGACTTCGACCCGGCGGCGCTGCGGGCGGCCGTCGACGGCGCGGTGGCCGCGCACGAGATCCTGCGCACCTCGTTCGACCTGGCCGGTTTCGCCGAGCCGGTGCAACTTGTGCACCGGGCCGCGACGCCCGAGTGCGCCCACCACGACCTGCGCGGGATGCCGGCCGACGAGCAGCGGGCCCACCTGGACCGGTTCCGCCGCCGGGAACGGGTCCGGGTCTTCGACCTCGGCCGGGCGCCGCTGATCCGGGTGCACGCGCACCGGGTCACCGACCAGCGGTGGTACCTGTCGCTCACCGAGTGCCACGCCATCCTCGACGGGTGGAGCCACAACTCCCTGGTCTCGGAGCTGCTGGCGGGCTACCGGGCGCACCGGGCGGGGCATCCGCCGCCCGCGCCCGAGGCGACCACCGTCCGGTTCGCCGACTTCGTCGCCCAGGAACGGCACAGCGTCACCGACCCGGCCGACCGGGGTTTCTGGGCCGGACGGCTGGCCGGCGTGGAACGGCTCACCATCCCGGCGGCCTGGGGCGACCCGGCCGCGACCGGGACGTGCGCGGTGCACGTGCCCTACCGGGACGTCGAGGCGGGCCTGCGCGAGCTGGCGAAGCGGGCCGGCGCCTCGCTCAAGAGCGTGCTGCTCGCCGCGCACCTCACGGTGTGGCGGCAGGCCACCGGCACGACCGCGTTCCACGGCGCGTTGGTGAGCAACGGCCGCACCGAGGCGCAGGGCGGCGACCTGGTCCGGGGGATGTTCCTCAACCCGGTGCCCGTGGTGGCGCCGCCGGCCACCGGCAGCTGGCGGGACCTGGTCCGGGCGGTCTTCGCCGAGGAGGTGGCGCTCTGGCCGCACCGCCGCTATCCGCTCGCCGAGATGCAGCGGCTCTTCGGCGCCGGCGGCCGGTTGCACGAGGTCGCGTTCAACTACCTCGACTTCCACGTGCTGGACCGGGTCACGGTGGACACCGAGGCGAGCACCGACGTCAGCCCCAACGAGTTCCCCTTCGCCGTGTCCACGCTGGGCGGGGCGCTGGTCATGATGGCCCAGGCCGCGCGGATCGACAGGCGGCACTGCGACCTGCTGGCCGGCATGTACCGGGCGGCGCTGACCGCCATGGCGACCGACCCGGACGGCCCGGCCACCCGGGTCCTGCTGCCGGCGGAGACGCGGGCGCGGCTGCTGTCGGCCGGCGCCGGGCCGAGGACGCCGGTCACCGTCCGCGGCCTCCACCAGCTCGTCGCCGAGCAGGCCGGCGAGCGGCCGTACGCCGTCGCGGTGCGCACCGCCGACGACCGGCTGACCTACCGCGACCTGCACCGCCGGGCCCGGACGTGGGCGGCGCGGCTGCGGGCCGCCGGGGTACGCCCCGGTGACCGGGTCGGCGTCTGCCTGCCCCGGGAACCGGAACTGCTGGCGGCGATCGCCGGCATCGCCGCGGCCGGCGCCGCCTGGGTGCCGGTCGACCGTCGCGATCCCCTGCCCCGGGTCACCGCCGTCCTGGCCGACGCCGACGTCCGGGCGGTCGTCGCCGGGCCGGAGCACGTCGGCCGGCACGGCGGGCGGCCGGTCCTGACGCCCGACCCGGACGAGCGCGGCGACGACGGCGCGCCGCTCCGGCAGCCGCACCCGGACGACGTGGCGTACGTGGTGCACACCTCCGGCTCCACCGGCCGGCCGATGGGCGTGGTGGCGACCCATGGCGCGCTCGCCGACCGGGCCGCCGCGATGCGCCGCAACCTGCGGCTGAGCGCCGCCGACGTGGTACTCGGGGTGGTGCCCGTCTCCACTGACGTGGCGCAGCTCGCGCTCGCCGTCACACTCGGCTGCGGCGGTCAGCTCGTGCTCGCCAGCGAGGACGACGCCCGCGACCCGGTGTCCCTGGCCGACCTGCTGCGCCGCACCGGGGCCACCGTCATGCAGGCGTCCCCGACGACGTGGCGGATGCTGCTGGAGTCGGGCTGGACCCCGCCGGCCGGGTTCCGGGTGCTCTCCGGCGGGGAGGCCGTCGACGCCGGGCTGGTCGGCCGGCTGGCCGCCGACGGCGCCGAGGTCTGGGACAACTACGGCCCGAGCGAGGCGACCGTCTTCTGCTTCGGCTCCCGCCTCTCCGGCCCCGACGCGCCGGTGTGGACGCCGGCCGCGAACACCACAGTCCACCTGCTCGACGACGACCTCACGCCGGTGCTGCCCGGGGTGCCGGGGCAGATCTTCGTCGGCGGCGACGGGTTGGCGCAGGGCTACCTCGGCCGGCCCCGGGCCACCGCCGGCGCGTTCCTGCCCGACCCGTACGCCGCGACGCCCGGCGCGCGGCTCTACGCCACCGGCGACATCGGCCGGTGGGACCGGGACGGCCGGGTCGTGGTGCTCGGCCGGCGCGACCACCAGGTGAAGATCCGCGGCTTCCGGATCGAGCTGGGCGAGGTCGAGCACGTCCTGCTGACCCAGCCGGGGGTGCGCGGCGCGGTGGTGCACCCGGTGACCGGCGGCGACGGCAACCGGCGGCTCGCCGCGTACCTGGTCCTGGACGCCGGGGGCACGGCCGCGGAGGTGCGGCGGCGCGCGGGCGCCGTGCTGCCGGACCACATGGTGCCGGCCACGTTCACCGTGCTGCCGGCGTTCCCGCGCCTTCCCAACGGCAAGATCGACCGGGGTTCCCTGCCGGCGCCGGCGCCGGACGAGACCGCGCCGGCCCTCCCCTACCGCGCGCCCCGCGGACCGGTGGAGCAGGCCATCGCCGCGACCTGGGCCGACCTGCTCGACCGGGACCGGGTCGGCCGCGACGACGACTTCTTCGCCATCGGCGGTCACTCGCTGCTGATGCTGCGGGTCATCGCGCGGCTGCGCCGGGCCGACGGGATCGACCTGAGCTTCCGGGACTTCCTGACCCACCGCACCGTACGCGGCATCGCGACCGCCGCCGGCGCCCCGGACCGGTCGCCCGCCTCGGCGCTGCTGTGGCTCCGCCGCGACGGCGCGGGGACGCCGCTGTTCTGCCTGCACCCCGGCGGTGGCAGCGCGCACTGGTACCGGGAGCTGGCCGCGGTCGCCGAGCAGCCGGTCGCCGCGTTCGAGTGGCCCGGGCTGCACGACGGCACGGTGGCGGCCACGGACGTCCCGGCCATCGCCGGGCGTTACCTCGACGAGCTGCGGGCGGCCCGCCCGAGCGGGCCCTACCACCTGCTCGGCTGGTGCGCCTCCAGCGGGATCGCCTGGGAGATGGCCCGCCGGCTGCGCGCCGACGGCGAGCGGGTCCGGCTGATCCTGCTGGATCCGGTGAACGACGACGCGGCGGCGGACCGGGAGGCGCACCGGGCCCGGGTCGGCGCGCGGCTCGCCCGGCTGCGCGACGCCGAGCGGGTCTGCGCTGCCGTGGCCGGCGAGGGCGCCGACCCGGCCCGCCGGGCGGACCTCCTGGCCACCATCCGGGAGCTCGTCGACGACGCCGACGCCTGGGTCGACGACGCCGACCTGGGCGACGTGTGGGCCCACCGCCTGCGGGCCTGGCGGCACCTGCTCCAGGCCCGGCTCGACTACCGCTTCCCGACCTACGCCGGCAGCGTCGACGTGCTGCTCAGCGACGAGGTGGCGGCCGGGGACCACGAGTCGGCGCTGGACCTGCGGCCGGCGGAGTACGTGCGGCGGTGGCGCGGGGCCGCCGCCGGGGACGTCCGGGTGCACCGGGTCGCCGGCGACCACCTGGGGGTGCTGCGACCGCCGCGGGTCGCCGCGTTGGCGGCGGTGCTTGCCGCCGTGACCGGGGAGACGACGACCGACGGGGGACGGAAGTGACTGACGTGCGCGGGCGCCACCTGATCTCGCTGCGGGACCTGACCGACGAGCAGCTCGCCGAGCTGGTACGGCGCAGCGTCGACTTCGCCACCGGTCGTCGGGATCCGACCGGGGCGTTGCGCGGGCGGGTCGTCGGTGTGCTGTTCACCAAGACGTCCACCCGCACCCGCACGGCGTTCACGGCGGGCGCCCTGCGGCTGGGCGCGCAGGTGGTCACGTACGGGCCGGGTGACCTCCAGCTCAACACCGGCGAGACGATGGCCGACACCGCGCGGGTGCTGGGCGGGATGCTCGACGCGGTGGTGGCGCGCACCGCCGGCCCGGAGGCCGAGCTGCGTACCCTGTCCCGGCACCTCGGCACGGTGATCAACGCGATGAGCGCGCAGGAGCACCCCACCCAGGCGTTGGCCGACCTCAGCACGATGCGGGCGCGCTTCGGCGACCTGACCGGGCTGCGGGTGCTCTACGTCGGTGAGGGCAACAACACGGCGTCCGCGCTGGCGCTCGCCCTGCCCCGGCTCGGGCTCGACCTGGAGCTGCGTACCCCGCCGGGGTACGGCCTGCCGCCCGCGCTCGTCGACGAGGCGCGGGCGCTCGGCGCCCGGTCCGGGGGACGGATCCGGCAGCGGCACGACATGGCGGCGCTGCCGGCGGGGGCCGACGTGGTCTACACCACCCGGTGGCAGACGACCGGCACCACGAAGCCGGACCCGCAGTGGCGTCGCGTGTTCGCGCCGTTCGCCGTGGACGCGGCGCTGATGGCGCGCTTCCCCGACGCGGTGTTCCTGCACGACCTGCCGGCGCACCGGGGCGAGGAGGTCGCCGCCGAGGTCCTCGACGGTCCGGCCAGCCTGGCGTTCGAGCAGGCCCGACACAAGCTGCACAGCGCCATGGCGGCGCTGCACTGGACGCTCGGTGAGTGAGCGGCCCGGCCCGGGGATGCACGCGAACGGGGAAGTTCCCGGCGCCGGTCGGTCCGCCGCCGGGCCGGGGCTGGTCGCGAGCCTGCTGCCGGCCGGGATCTGCGTGGTCGAGGAGACGTCGCAGGACATCGTCGACGTCCCGCTGTTCCCGCAGGAGCAGGCGGTGATCCGCAACGTCGTGCGGCGGCGCCGGGAGGAGTTCACCACGGTACGGGTGTGCGCGCGGCGGGCCCTGGCCCGGCTCGGCATCTCCCCGGTGCCGGTGCTGCCGGGCCCGGACGGCGCGCCGACATGGCCGCCGGGCGTCGTGGGCAGCATCACCCACTGCCGGGGCCACCGTGCCTGCGCGGTGGCGCTGGACAGCGAGGTCGCCGCGGTGGGCATCGACGCCGAGCCGAACCAGGTCCTGCCCTACGACATGCTGGAGGCGATCTCGCTGCCGTCGGAACGGGCGGCGATCCGCCGGCTGCCGGTCACCACCCCGGCCGTGCACTGGGACCGGTTGCTGTTCAGCGCCAAGGAGGCGATCTACAAGGTCTGGTTCCCGCTGACCGGCCGCGGGCTCGACTTCGCCCAGGCCGAGGTGGCGCTACGCGCCGACGGCGGGTTCACCGCCCGGCTGCTCGTCGACGGGGCCCGGGTCGGTTCCCGGCCGATGGTGGGACTCGCCGGCCGCTGGCGGGCGACGGACTCCGTCCTCGCGACCGGCATCGTCGTCCCCGCCGTCGGGTCACCGCGGCCACACGGGTGAGGCCGCCGGCCGGCGCCCCGGACGGCGGCGCCGGGCCCGGTCAGCCCTGGTCGGCGCCGGCGCGCTCCACCGCGTACGCGTGGATCAGCGGGTTGATCTCGTAGCGGTCCCAGTCCCGCTGCTCGACCAGGTTGCTGTCGACGAGGGCGCCGACGGCCCACCACGCCTGTCGGACGGAGGTGCGGGACAGCGCGGCGGCCGTCTCGAGGTCGAAGGCCGACCCCCCGTGGCGTCCCAGCGCGTCGAACATCGCGGCGGCCTCGGCGGACAGCGCCCGGTACGACCAGTGCAGCACCTCCCGCATGCACGACTGGGGGTCGCCCGGCGTCTCCAGCACGTCCAGCAGCTCACCGGGCGTGCTGGCCTCGGCGAACGCCTCGGCCGGCAGCCGGGCGGTGCTGATCCGCTCGGCGGCGATCCGCACCGCCAGCGGCAGTCGACCGCAGGCGGCCACCACCGTGCGCAGCACCGACCGGTCCTCGACCGTCCCGCCGCCGATGACGCAGCGGATGAGGCCGAGCAGGTCGTCGTCGCACATGGGGTCGAGGTTCACCCGGCGGGCGCCGTCCCGGGCGGTCAGCCCGGACAGCCGGTTGCGGCTGGTCACCAGCACCAGGCAGGACCGGCTGGGCGGTAGCAGCGGCCGGACCTGCTCGATCCAGCGTGCGTTGTCGATCAGCAGGATCATCCGCCGACCGGCCATCAGGCTGCGGTAGAGGCCGGCCCGCCGGTCCACGTCCGAGGGCAGGTCGGGCTCGACGCCGAGCCCGGCCAGCAGGTGACCGAGCGCCTCCGCCGACGACATCGGCTCGGGCTCGCGAGCGAAGCCGCGCAGGTCGAGGTGGAGCTGCCCGTCGGGGTACCGGTCGGCGATCTGGTGGGCGAAGTGGACCGCCAGGGTCGACTTGCCGACGCCGGGTGGGCCGCCGATGAGGATCACCGGTGGCGCGCCCTCCGCCTCCGCCTCGCACACCGACTTGTAGAGGCCGGCGATCTCGCAGTGCCGGCCGAGGAAGCCCGGGACGTCGCGCGGCAGTTGGGCGGGGTTCATCGGCAGCGCCGCGGGAGTGCCCGCCGACGGCCGCGCGGGCGGCGCCGGCGAGCCCGACCCGACGTGGCCGGGCCGACCGGTGTCCGCGTCGGAGGCCGGCCCGGAGCCACCGGCATCGGTGGCGTGGACCTCACCGCGCAGGATCTGCTCCTGGAGACGCCGCATCGCCGCCGGCGGGTCGAGGCCCAGCTCGGTGCTCAACGTCTCGCGCAGGTCCCGGATCTCGGCGAGGGCCTCGGCCCGGCTGCCGAGCCGGGCGTAGCTGAGCACGAGCAGGTGCCGCAGGCGCTCCCGCAGCGGGTGCAGGCGGACCAGCGGGACCAGTTCACCGACCGCCTCCATCTGCCGCCCCAGCTCCAGCAGCATCTCGGCCCGGTCCTCGAGCACGGCCAGCCGCAGCTCGTCGAGCCGGGCGCGTTCGGCCTCGACGAACGGGCCGTGGGTGCCGTCGAGGGCGACCCCGCGCCACAGGGCCAGGCCCTGGGACAGCTCCGTGACGGCCCGGTCCGCGTCGCCGGCCGCGCGTAACTGCCGGGCCCGCTCGACGTGCTGGATGAACGAGCAGGAGTCGACCTGGGTCGGGTCCAGGCGCAGCACGTAACTGGACCCCTCGGAGAGCAGCACCTGCGACGGCGCGCGGTGCGGGCGGTGCGGTTCGAGGAGTCGGCGCAGCCGGTTGACGTAGGTGTAGATGCTGTTGGTGACCGTGAGCGGCGCGTCGAGGCCCCACACCCCGTCGATCAGGTCGTCGCGTCGGACCCGCTGGTTGGGGCGGGCGGCGAGCGTCGCGAACAACGCGCGCTGGCGCGGCGATCCGAGGTCGGAGCCGGCGCCGTCGACGACGGCCGAGACGGGTCCGAGCAGGGTGACCTGCAATGCCTTTCCCACTTGGTCGAAACCCCGTATCTCTGTCGGCGGGAGACGCATACCACGCGGAATGCAGACAGGCTCGTGAACGGTGGCTGTCGGTGTCGGTGTCGGCGAGCGGTGGCGGCGGTCAGCGTCCCAGGCTTCGGTAACGCGCCTCGGTGCGCTCCTTGTGCGGCTTCCACCACCACTCGTTGGCCCGGTACCAGTCGACGGTGTCGGCCAGGCCGGCCCGCAGCTCGACGTAGCTCGGCCGCCACCCCAGCTCGGTGCGCAACTTGGTGCTGTCGTTGGCGTACCGCAGATCGTGGCCCGGCCGGTCGGAGACGTGCTCGTACGCGTCGCGCGGCTGGCCCATCACCTCGAGGACGAGTTCGAGGATCTCCCTGTTGCTGCGCTCGTCACCGGACCCGATGAGATAGGTCTCGCCGATGCGACCGCGCTCGAGAATGGCGTGCACCGCGTCGTTGTGGTCCTCGACGTGGGTCCACTCCCGCACGTTGAGCCCGGCGCCGTAGAGCTTCGGACGGGCACCGACCAGGAGATTCGTCACCTGCCGCGGAATGAACTTCTCCACGTGCTGGTAGGGGCCGTAGTTGTTGGCGCAGTTCGACAGCGTGGCCCGGACGCCGTACGAGCGGACCCACGCGCGGACCAGCATGTCCGAGGCCGCCTTCGTGGCCGAGTAGGGGCTCGACGGGTCGTAGCGGGTCTCCTCGGTGAACTTCTGCTCCGCGTCCAGGGCGAGGTCGCCGAACACCTCGTCGGTGGAGACGTGGTGGAACCGGCGGTCGTGCCGCCGCACCGCCTCGAGCAACGTGAACGTGCCCGTCACGTTGGTCCGTACGAACGGGGCGGGATCGTGCAGCGAGTTGTCGACGTGGGACTCGGCGGCGAAGTGCACCACCACGTCGCACTCGGCGACCAGCCGGTCGACCAGTTCGGTGTCGCAGATGTCGCCGTGGACGAACCGCACCCGGTCGGCGACCGGCTCCAGGGCCCGTCGGTCGCCGGCGTAGGTGAGCGCGTCGAGCACAGTGATGTCGTACGTCGGATGGTTGCGGAGCGTGTGCTGGACGAAGTTGGCGCCGATGAATCCGGCGCCTCCGGTGACCAGCATCCGCGCTGTGTCGAGCATCCTCTTCACATCCCCCAGGATTCAATCTCCCCTCGGACGGCACCACGACCGAGGTCAAGCCGTCAGCGCCCGCCGGCGCCGGCCGCCGAGTGTGTCGCCCCACACCTCGACCCAGGGCCGGCCGCCCGCGGTTGTGGCGGTCGTGCGTTGTCGTGCCCCCGCACGAAAACGCACGTCGCCGAACTGACATCCCCCTGTCCGGGCGGCCGAGACCGCGCCCACAGCGCGGATGTGGACGCCTTTTTCGCACCGCACCCGCGCCCGATCTCCGTCACCCAAACAGGAGGGAGCATACGCTCCCGCTCGACGCATGTGTCAACATCTGTTTCGTCAGCGCTGGTATCTGCGACACTGTTGTTTAGTCGCTGGAGGGTTGGAATTCATGGTCGACGATCGGCGCGCGGAGCAGGAGCTGCCATCCCTCGACACCCTGGCCGCCCGGCTGGAGTACCTGTTCGACCGGATCCGCCCGACACCTGAGGAACTCGGCGAGTCCGACGAACCCGGCCGCCGCTACACCAACAAGGAGATCGCCGACAAGATCAACGCCACTGCCGCCGAGACCGGCGTCTCCATCAGCGCCGCCTACATCGGAGAACTACGCCGCGGCGTGGCACGCGACCCCCGCACCTCCCACGTACGCGCCCTCGCCTCCGCCTTCGGCGTCAGCTCCGGCTACTTCGTCGACGACGCGGCGGCCCGACGAATCCAGGAACAGATCACCCTGCTCCGCGAACTACGCCGAATGGACGTCAAACAGGTCGCGCTGCGCCAGGTCCTCGCCGACAACGGCCTCTCCGCAGGAGACACCCACCTCGTCGAACAGATGGTCGCCCGACTACGAGCCGTCGCCCGGGCCCCCGGAACGAGTGCCGCCGCCGAGCCGAACGGTTGCGATCAACCACGATGATCCTTGTGTGGCAGTACGCCGACGAGTGGGGGAACGTTGACGTGAAGTTACACCGACTACGCAAACGCTGCGAACAGATCGCCGCCGAAGTGGAAATACCACGACCATTCGACATCCAGCGACTGTGCGACCTGCTCGGCCAACGACGCGGCCGGCCCATCCACCTGATGCCCATCCGGCTCCCCGCCCTCACCGTCTGCGGCATGTACGTACCGACCGGGGACTTCGACGCCATCTTCTACGAACAGGACACCTCACCCCTGCACCAACTCCTCATCATCGGACACGAACTCGGCCACCTCCTCGCCGGCCACCACGCCACCGCCATCCTCGACCCCGACGCCTCCCGCCTCCTCCTACCCGACCTCGACCCACAACTGGTCCAACGCAGCCTCGGCCGCAGCAACTACGCCGCCGCCGAAGAACGCGAAGCCGAAATGATCGGCTCACTACTACTACGCCGGGCCCGCGCCGGCCACGAGGCCGAGCCGGACTCACCGCTGGACGACCGACACACCGAGTTGTACGGCCGCCTCCGGCGCTCGCTCGAACACCCCGACCGGTAGGCGCGACGGACACCACGCGCTACGGCCCCCCGTGCCGACCGGCCCGACCCGCACGGGGGTAGCCATTCGGGCGGCCGGTTGGCCTCTGCTCCGTGCTCAGCCCCATGTCTACGGTGTAGACATGGGAACGACCGCCGACCGACTGGTAGGCATTGCCCGCGACATCGTCATCGCCGAGGGGCCCACCGCGGTGACCATGCGCCGGGTGGCCGCCGCAGCCGGAATCACCCCGATGGCGATCTACCGTCACTACGCCAACCGGGAGGCGTTGCTGCGGCGCGTCGCCGACGAGACGTTCGCCGACATCTCGAAGCGGTGGGCCGACCGCCAACCGGGTCCGGGCAACGTCATCGCCGACCATCTTGACGACCACCTCGACTTCGCCCTCGGCCAACCGAGGCTGTACGACTTCGTCTTCACCGATCCGCGCGAGGGCGCACGTCGGTTCCCCGACGACTTCCGCGACGGCGGCTCGCCGTCCCTGTCCCTGGTCGCCGACGCGCTGCGGAACCAGGGTTTCAGCGGTGACGGCGACGATCTCCTGGAGCTGGCACTGGCCTTCGGGGCCCTGATACACGGCCTCGTGCGGCTCTACCACGGCGGCCGGATCGGCATGTCCCCGGCCGGCTTCCGCGCGCTCTGCCACCGACTAGTAGGGAGGATGATCGATGTCCACAGTTGAGCCCACATCGGCGCCAGCGCCGACGCCGGAGTTCGCCCGCGAGGGCCACGCGGCGCGCTACGTGACGGGCACGGTCGACGCGTTCGACCGGTACGGCGACCGGACCGCGTTGGTATCGGCGGACCGCGACATCGGATATCGCGAGCTGCTGACCGCCACCTACCGGCTGGCCCGGGCGCTGCGGACACAGGGCGTGGAGCGCGGCAGCGGCGTCGTCTGCCTCGTCACCAACACCCCGGAGGCGCTGTACCTTCGGTTCGCGTGCCATGTGCTCGGCGCCCGGTACGTCGCCGTCCAGCTCAACGCCCTGACCGAGGATCTCGCGCACATTCTCGTCGACGCCGACCCGACCGTCGTCGTGTTCGATCCCCGGGGCACCCCGCCGGACCAGCCCGTTCCGCTGGTCGCGGCACGCGCCGGGGTACGCCGCGTGCTCGCGCTCGGTCCGGCCGCGGCGACGACCGACCTCCTGGCGCTGGCGGCGGCGCAGCCGGCGACGCCGATCGCCGTCGCGGCCGAGGAGGACGACATCGCCGGCATCTGCTACACCGGCGGGACGACCGGCACCCCCAAGGGGGTGGCGTGCACCTTCGCGGCCCTCGCGGCGGCGTCCGAGGCCAGCGCCCGCACGGCGGCCGGCCTCCCGCTGCCGGACGGACTCCGGTTCATCGCCGCCACCTCCATCGCCTACGCGGTCGGTGATCTCGCCGTGCAGATGCTCGTCCTCGGCATCGCGGTGGAGTTGCACGAGGTGTTCGACGCGGGCACGTTCTGGGCCGCCGTGCGGCGGTCGGGTCCGGTCGCCACCTTCCTGTACCCGCCGCAGCTCTACCAGCTGCTCGACCATCCCGCCGCGCCCACCGAACCCGGCGGTCACCTCGCCCTGGTCGTGTACGGCAGCTCACCCGTCGCGCCCCGCCGGCTGCGCCAGGCGATCGAGCGGCTCGGTCCGATCTTCCTGCAGGGCTACGCGCAGACCGAGGTCACCTCGGTCACCATCCTGACGCCCGAGGATCACCTGGCGGCGGTCATCGACCGGCCACAGCTGCTGGCTTCGGTCGGCCGCCCGGTGCCCGGCTGCACGATCTCCATTCTGGACGAGCAGGGGCGTGAACGGGCGCCGGGTGAGGTGGGCGAGGTCTGCGTACGCTCGGCGTCGGTGATGACCGGGTACTGGCGGCAGCCGGAGCTGACCGCCCAGGTCGTCCGGGACGGCCGACTGCACACCGGGGACCTCGGCTACCTCGACGACGACGGTTACCTCTACCTGGTCGGCCGGCTGCGAGACATGATCATTGTCAATGGCCGGAACTGTCACGCGGCGCCTGTCGAGGCCGCCCTGACCGGTCACCCGCAGGTGCGGCAGGCGGCCGTGGTCGGCGTCCCCAGCGAGGAGACGGGTGAGGCGATCCACGCGTTCGTCGTACGCGCGCCGGACCGTCCGGCGGGACCGGGAAACCGGGCGGAGCTTGTCGACGCGGAGCACCTGCGCGCCCTCGTCGCGGACCAACTCGGCGCGCTCCGTGCGCCGGCGGCGGTCACGTTCGTCGACGACATACCGCTCACCGCCGCGGGCAAGCCGGACAAGAAGGCCCTGCGGGCCAGCCTGGAAGCGACGCCGGTGGGTGCGCGGTGAACACCTCATCGGCAGTCGAGGCCCCGACGGTACGACGGCTCCAGCTGACGGAGGTGGAGCGCGACGCGCTCGGCCGGCTCGTCGACGCGTTCACCGCCACCGACCGGTCGGCGGATCCGCTCAGCTTCGCCGAGCAGGCGCCCGCGTACGCCGTGCGGCTGCCGGAGCGGGTGCGGGAATTCCTGGGGCAGGTTCGCGCGGACGAGGTGCCCGTGTCCGTGATATCCGGGCTTCCGCTCCAGGCCCTTCCGCCGACGCCGCTCGACTGGACGGCGGCCGCAGCCGGCGTCGGTCGACGGGAAGAGCTGTTGCTGGTGCTGTGCGGCCTGCCGCTCGGCGAGCCGTTCGGCTGGGCGGCGCAGCAGGGCGGGCGGCTCGTCCACGATGTCTGTCCGTCCCCGGCGATGGAACAGTCGCTGACGAGCGCGTGCAGTGCGGCACCGCTGTCGCTGCACACCGAGGACGGGTTCCATCCGTGCCGCGGTGACTACGTCTCCCTGCTGTGCCTGCGCAACCCGGACGCCGTACGGACGACGTTCGTCCGGATCGGGTCCCTCGGTCTTCCCGACAAACTCCAGAAGATCCTTCAGGATTCCCGGTTCCGGTTCCTGCCGGACGACGCACACGTGGCCGGCGCCTGCGCCGAACGTCTTCGCGCCGCCCCAGACGGCACCGGGCTCGACCCGATCATCTTCGGCCCTCCGGAGCACCCGTATCTGCGGTTCGACGTGGACTTCACCGCGGTCTCCGACGGCGACGACGAGGCAGCCGCGGCGATGGCGGACCTGGACGAGCAGCTGCGCGCCGCGACCGAGTCCGTCGCGCTGGCCCCCGGCGACCTGCTGTTCATCGACAACTACCAGGTCGTGCACGGCCGGGCGCCGTTCCGGGCCCGCTATGACGGCACCGACCGCTGGCTCAAGCGGCTGAATCTGATCCGGGACCTCCGCCGGATCTACGCCACCGCCGACACCCGTTCCCGGATCATCCGATGACCGCCAATCGATCGATGAGCGACGTGACCGCCATGGAGCTTCGTGCCGTAGCCTACGACCATCCCGACGCCGTCGCGCTGGTGTCCTTGCTGCAACGCCACTACCTGGCGGTCTACGGCGAGGAGGACCCCCGGCACGGGGATCCCGGTGAATACCGGCCACCGCGCGGTCTCTTCCTGGTCGGCTACCTCGACGGCCGTCCGGTGGCCTGTGGTGGGTGGCGCGCGAAGGACGCCGGCGGATGGGGCTTCCAGGACGGCGACGCCGAACTCAAGCGCGCATACGTCGTCGAGGAGCTGGCCGGCCTGCAGATGCTCGGCGCCGCCCACCGCATCCTCACCGCGGTGGAGAGCGCGGCGATTCGCGCGGGACGACGGCGGGCGATCCTCGACGCCGGCGTCAAACAGGTCACCGCGATGAGGTTCTTCGAGCGGGCCGGATACACCCGGATCCCGAACTACGGGGTCTACCGCGATGATCCGCAGACCGTCTGCTACGCCAGGGCTCTGCGATGAGCGCCCCGGTGGGCGCCCGCGGCCCGAGTGCCGCCGCCGTGCCGGCAACGGTGACCGGGCTCGTCTTCCGGCCGCTGGCGACGTTGCGGTCGTTGGCCAGGTACGGCGATGCCGTGGAACTGCCCCTCTATCCGGGGCACCGGCTCTTCGTCCTGAGCGGTCCCCGACATGCCGAGCACGTCCTGGCGCGCCGTCAGGACAACTACGTCAAGGCCTTCACCTACCGGTCGATGCGGGCGGTGCTCGGCACCGGGCTGCTGTCCGGTGAAGGCGAGACCTGGCGCCGCCATCGCCGCCTGCTGCAACCGGTGTTCACCAGCCGTAACGTCGCGGGCTTCGCACCACAGATCGTCGACGCGACCCGGCGGAAGCTGGACTCCTGGGATCGACATCGCGACGGCACCCGGGTCGAAGTGTCCGGAGAGATGAGCGCGCTGGCCCTGGACATCGTCGGGCGCGTCCTGTTCAGCACCGACATGACCGGCCGCACCGGCCAGATCGCCCACGCCCTCACGTTCCTGCTGCCCGCTGTCGCGATCGGCACCTACCTGCCGTTCCTCTGGGGGCCGCGCAGCACCCGGGCGATCCAGGCGGCCAGCGGACGCTTCGGCGGACCGCTCGCCGCGATCGACCGGCCGGTGCGCCAGCTCATCGCCGAGCGGCGGGCGACGCCCACCGTCGACGGACCGGCCGACCTGCTGGACCACCTGCTCACCGCGCGGGACGAGGGTCGGGCGCGGCTGACCGATGCGGAGATCCGCGACGAGGTGACCACGTTCATGCTGGCCGGGCACGAGACGACGGCGACGACGCTCAGCTGGTGCCTGGCGCTGCTGTCGGCCCACCCGGCCGTCCGGGACCGCCTGGAACAGGAGGTGGACGCGGTCCTTGCCGGCCGCGAGCCACAGGCCGCCGACGTCGAGAAGCTCAGTTGGACCACCGCCGTCGTGAACGAGGCGTGGCGGTTGTACCCACCGGTGTGGACCATCGAGCGGGAAGCCGTGCGGTCCGACGTCATCGAGGGGATACCGATCCCGGTGGGCAGCACCGTCGCGGTGCCCGCGTACCTGGTGCACCGCAACCCGGCCGTCTGGCCCGACCCCGAGCGCTACGACCCCACCCGCTTCCACTCCGAGGCCGACCGCGACCGCTACGCCCACATCCCGTTCGGCGGCGGCCGGCGCGCCTGCATCGGCGCCGGCTTCGCGCAACTGGAGGCGGTGCTGGTGCTCGCGATGATGACCCAACGCTACCGGCTGGAGCTGACCGCCGGGCTGCCCCGCCCACTGGCCAGCGCCACCCTTCGCCCAGGTCGACGGCTGTCGATGCGTCTGACGCGTCGGCCATGACCCCTGACACCGGCCCGACCGTTGGAAAGGACGAACCCAGATGAGCAGCCTTGCCGTCAGCCGGGACCTGCTTCTCGGCTGGCTAGACGCTCCGTCGACCGAGCGCGGCGTGCGGTTCCACGTGGAGGGACCGGACTGGTCGCGCCACACCTACGAGGATCTGGCCGAACGCGCGTTGCGCGCCGGCGCCGCCCTGGCCGACGCCGGGGTACGCCGCGACGAGGTGGTGCCGCTGGTGCTGCCGTCCGGCCCGGACTTCGTCGCCTGCTTCTTCGGACTCCTCGCCATCGGCGCCACCCCGTCGGTGCTGCCGCTACCCGCCGCGCTCCAGGACACGACGGGCTACGAGACGCAACTGCGGGCGATCGCCGCCGCGGTACGACCCCGGTTCGCGATCGCGTCGGACGACCACCGCGACGTGTTGCTGGCCGGCGTGCGCCAGGCCGGCCAGCAGACCACCGTGCTGGCGCCGGCCTACGGCGACGCCGGGGCGGTGCCGCGTGCGCACGGCGAACTGGCCGTCCTGCAGTTCACCTCGGGCTCGCTGGGACGCCCGCAGGGCGTACGGATCACCGTCGACAACCTGGCCGCGAACCTCCGGATGATCCAACGCTGGCTGGGCATCACGGACCGCGGCGGGGTCTCCTGGCTGCCGCTCTATCACGACATGGGTCTCGTCGGCGGGCTGCTGACGCTTGTGACCCTGCAGACGGAACACGCGATGATGCGGCCCCAGCAGTTCGTCCGCGACACCCGGGGCTGGCTCGCCGAGTACGGCAGCGGCCGGTACGCCCAGATCTTCATGCCGAACTTCGGCTTCGAGCGGGTCGTCGACCGGGTCACCCCGGACGATCTGGTCGGGCTCGACTTCTCCGGCGTCACGTCGGTGGTCAGCGGGGCCGAACGGATCAACCCGGCGGCGCTGGCGCGATTCGCCGCGCTGCTGCAACCGCACGGCTTCGACAGCCGCGCGCTGACCCCCGCCTACGGGCTCGCCGAAGGTACCCTCGCGGTCACCGGCGTGTCCCGACACGAGCCGGTGCGGATGGTCCGCACCAACGCTCCGGGCCGGAACCTGGACGACAAGGTCGAGGTGACCGGGAAGGCGGTCCTCACCACCGACCTGGTGTCCGAGCCGTGGGCCTGGCAGGTGAGCTGCGGTCGCCCGCTCGACGGGCTGCGGGTGGACGTGGTCGACGAGGACGGGCGGCCCCAACCGGACGGTGTGTTCGGGGAGATCTCCGTACGGGGACCGTCGATAACCGCCGGCTACGCCGACGCCACGTCACGGGACGGCGCCCGGCTGGTCGGCGGGTGGCTACGCACGGGCGACGCCGGCTTCTTCCACGACGGCGACCTGTACGTGGTCGGCCGCCTCGGGGACAGCGTCAAACTCCGCGGGCGCAGCATCTTCGTCGAGGACGTGGAGCTGGACCTGCGCGCCCGTACCGGAATCGCGCCCCGCCACCTCGTCGTGGCCGGCGGCATCGTCGACGGCCGGCCGACGTTGCTGGTGGTGGTGGAGCGGGATCTGGGTGACCACCTCGACGTGGTCGTCGAGGCGGTCCGCGCGTTCACCGGGTCCGCCGTCCGGGTGCTGATCCTGCGGGCCAGGCGCGGCACCATCCCCCTGACCTCCAGCGGCAAGCCCCGCCGGCGCCTGCTGTGGCGCCGCCACCTGGCCGGGCAGTTGACCGGAGAGTGGCTCGGCGACCCGCCGACGCCCAGCCACACCGACACCGACACCGACACCGACGAGCAGAACCGGGAGGCAGGCCGTGAGCCAGTCGTACGCTAGCGCCCCCGCCGCCATCGCCCCGACCGGCGAGGCGCCGAACCGGCCGCTGTTCGCGGATGGTCCCTTCGGCCCGCGCGTGGACGCCGCCCGGGCCCGGGTCGCGGAGTCGATCGGCGCCGCTTTCGCCCCGCACGCGGCGGCCGACGAGCGCGGCGTGTTTCCCCGCGAGGTGCTCGCCGACCTCGGGCGCAGTCGGTTGTTGCGGCAACGCTGGCACCCGGGCCCGTTCGGCGACACCGGTCTCGGCGTGCTCATCGCGGAGGAGAGCGGCCGGTACGGTCATGCGGGCCTGTCGGTCGGTGTGAGTCTCTGCCTGGAGACGGTCGGTTCGATCCTCGTGCGCTACGGCGACTCACCGCTGTTGCAGGAATATCTCGACGGGCTCCTCGACGGGAGGCTGATCGGGTGCTTCGGGGCCTCCGAGCCGACCGGCGGTTCCGACCTCACCGGCATGCGCACCGCCGCCCGGCGGGTGCCCGGCGGCGGCTGGCGGGTGACAGGCGAGAAGAGGTACCTGTCGCTGGGCCTGGTGTGCGACTTCGCGCTGCTGCTGTGCCGGATCGAGAACGACAGTGGCGAGGCCGACGGCGGCCTCGGTGTGTTCGCCGTACCCGCCTCGGCGTTGTCGGTCCGCAAACGGCTGCGCAAGGTCGGCACGGCGGCACTCGACACCACCTGGATGACGATCGACGCCGTGGTGCCGGACGAGGCACTCGTCGGTCGGCCCGGCGCGGGTCTCCTCGTGGCGACCTGGGGGCTGAGCCACGAACGGCTGTCCATCGCCGGGCAGACCGTCGGCGCGGTCGCCGCGGCCACCGGCCTCGCCGCCGCACACCTGCACCGGCGGGAACAGTTCGGCCGGCCGTTGCTCCAGCACCAGGCGCTCCGGCTGCGGCTGGCCGACCTGTCCGCTCGGCTGCTGTCGTTGCGGTTCGCCGTCTACTCGGCGGCGCAGGGCGTATCCGTCACCGGCGCCTGTGGCCCCCGGGAGACCGCCGCGCTCAAGGTCACCGCCACCCGTTTCGCGGAAGAGGCGATGAGCGAGTGCATGCACCTGTTCGGCGGCGCCGGTTACCTCGAGGACGAGACCCCGCTCAGCCGGATGTGGCGGGACACCAGGCTGGGCCGTATCGGCGCCGGCACCGACGAGATGATGTGGGAGTTGGTGGCCAGCGGCATGACTCCCGACTTCGTCGGCTACGACGAACTGGTCGACCTCGGATGAGGACGTCCGTCTTGCGCGCCCGACCATCAACCTCCGAAAGGTGAAGACCATGACCACATCTGCCGTCCCGGTGACCGAGGCCGACGTCATGTCGGCGCTCGATGCGATCTTCCTGGAGATCAAGCGGGTCCGCCGGGAGCTACGACCGGAGGACCACCTGGTCCAGGACCTGGACATCGATTCGCTTGCCGCGCTGGAGCTGTTGATCGCGCTGGAGGCCCGCTTCCGCGTCAACCTGCTGAACGACCCCCGCGCGTCCACCGTGGCCACGGTCGGCGAGCTGGTCGACGTCATCTGTCGCCAGGCCGCGTCACGAGAGCCCGTGGCACCACGGGCGTCCGCAGGACCCGAGATCGCCATTCATCCCTAGGTCAGGGCCGGCGAGCCGCTCTGCGCCCGCGCGGCTCGCCGTCGATCACCTCCGCGACGGCCACCACGACGAGACGGGACGTCTTTTCGACATCAACTATTGACGCCGCCGTAACAGGGGGCCTAGCGTCTGTCGAACCGCTTCGTCGAAGCGGTTCGACGAACGGTCGAATCCGTTCCCGCCCGGCCCCAGGGAGGTGCGCGGTGGCCACCATGCATGACGTCGCCCGCCTGGCCCAGGTCTCGGTCAGCACCGTCTCCTACGTGCTCACCGGCACCAGGCCGATCTCCCGGGCCACGCGGGCCAAGGTGCTCGCCGCCATGACCGAGCTCGACTACCAGCCCAATGCCATGGCCCGTGGCCTGGCCAGTCGGCGCAGCCGGATCCTGGGCCTGCTGCTGCCGATGGACGAGCGCGGCCTCGGCGCGACCGAGACGGCGTTCGTCACCGGGGCCGCCGCGGCGGCCAGCGCCGTCGGCTACCACCTGGTCCTGTCCCCCGTCGGCGGGGGCGGCGACCTCGACGCCCTGCGCCGGCTGGCCAGCCAGCGCATGTTCGACGGCGTCGTGCTGATGGAGGTTCAACTCGCCGACGAGCGGGTCGCCGCGCTCCAGCAGGCCGGCGTGCCGCTGGTGCTGATCGGACGCACCGGGGACACCGGCGGGCTCTCCTACGTCGACATCGACTTCGAGCAGACCGTGCGGGAGGCGGTGGCGCACCTGGTGGGCCTGGGGCACCGGCAGATCGTCTACGTCAACCACTCGGCCGAGACCCTGGCCAGCGGTTACGGGCCGGCTCTGCGTACCCGGGACGCCTTCGTCACGGCCATGACCGGCCACGGCCTGGAACCGGTCATGATCCCGGCCGAGGACAGCGCCGCCGGCGGCCGGGCGGCGCTTGCCACCGCCGTCACGCGGGCGCCGGGCCTGACCGCCGTACTGGCCATGAACGAGGCGGCGACCTTCGGCATCCTCGGCGAGCTGACCGCGCGCGGGCGGTCCGTGCCCGACGACGTCTCGGTGGTGTCGATGGTCACCTCGCCGCAGGTCGCCGAGCTGGCCACCCCGGCGCTGACCGCGATGACGTCGCCCGGCTCGGCGATGGGCCGGATCGCCGTCGAGGCGCTGGTACGCCACCTGGACGGGGCCGGGGACGAGCGCCACCAGCAACTGCTGCCGTGCGCGCTGGAGATCCGGGGATCGACCGCAGCACCACGAGGCCGCCAACCGATGGCGGCTGACCAGTAGGAACGGCCCGCCGTCGCGCGGCAACGCGACGACGGGCCAATGAAGTACCGGGCACGATACTCGACGAGGAGGATAGCAATGCAGCGATTCCGCCGGATCGTCGCCGCGATCGCCCTGGCGGCGACCGCGACGACCACCGTAGCCGCCTGCGGCGGCGACGACAGCGGTGACGGCAGCGGGGCCAAGACCCTCAAGCTCTGGCACTACGAGAGCGAGAACAGCGCGATGGGGATCGGTTGGGACCGGGCCATCGAGATTTTCAAGGACGAGCACCCGGGCGTCGAGGTGCGCTTCGAGCGCAAGGCGTTCGAGCAGATCCAGCAGAACGCCGGTATGATCATCAACTCGTCCGAGGGCCCGGACATCATGGAGTACAACAAGGGCAACGCGACGGCCGGCCTGCTGTCGTCCCAGGGCCTGCTCACCGACCTCAGCGAGGAGGCCGAGAAGCGCGGTTGGGCCGACAAGCTCAGCCCCAGCCTCCAGACCACCGCCCGCTACAGCGAGAAGGGCGTGATGGGGTCGGGCAACTGGTTCGGCGTGCCGAACTACGGCGAGTACGTCACGGTCTACTACAACAAGGACCTGTTCGACCGCAACGGCGTCAAGGTGCCCACCACCATGGCGGAGATGACCGCCGCGATGGACACCTTCGTCGGCAAGGACATCACCCCGCTGGGCATGGCCGGCGCCGAGTACCCCGCCGGGCAGCTCTTCTACCAGTTGGCCCTGTCGAAGGCCGACCGCCAGTTCGTCGACAACTACCAGCTCTACAAGAACCCGGTCGACTTCCACGCCGACCCGCTGAAGTACGGCGCGGACACCTTCGCCGACTGGGTGAAGAAGGGTTACGTGGCCAAGAACTCGGCGAGTCTCAAGGCCGAGGACATGGGTACGGCGTTCATCGCGGGCAAGACGCCGATGATCGTCTCGGGCAGTTGGTGGTACGGCCGTTTCAAGGCCGAGATGAAGGCCAACTGGGACACCTTCCTGTTCCCGGGCAACACCCTGAACGCCGGATCGTCCGGCAACATCTGGGTCGTCCCGACGAACAGCAAGGCCAAGAGCCTGGCGTCCGACTTCATCGACATCACCCTGCGCCCGGAGATCCAGGATCTCATCGGTAACAACGGTGGGGTCCCGGTGGCCGGCGACCCCGCCAAGATCAAGGACGCGAAGGATCGCAAGCTGATCGAGGACTTCAACACGGTGAGCAAGCAGGACGGCCTTGCCTTCTATCCGGACTGGCCGGTGCCCGGCTACTACGACGTGCTGGTCGGCGGATTCCAGAGCCTGATCAACGGCTCCAAGTCCCCCGACCAGGTGCTCGACACGATCGCCAAGCCGTACGCCGACGGCGTCAAGGAGATCACCGGCAAGTGATGCGGCGAGCGGCGGGCGCGGCCGGTACGACAGGCGCGCCCGCCCCCGCCGGGAAGGATCTTCCATGGCAGTCTCCGACACCGTCGCCGCCACACCGTCGGCCGAACCCTCCTCCCCCGCGTCCCCGTCCCGCCGCCGGCCGCGTGGCCGCGACGCGGCGTACTGGCTCTACCTGCTCCCCGGAGCGGCGCTGTTCATCCTGGTCATCGGCGCGCCACTGGTCGGCACCGGCTACCTGTCGCTGACCCGGTGGTCGGGCGTCGGCGACCCCACCTTCGTCGGGCTGGACAACTACCAGCGGTTGCTGCACGACGAGGTGTTCTGGGCGTCGTTCCGCAACACCGTGGCCATGATCGTCGCGATGGTGGTGGTGCCGACCCTGCTCGGGCTGCTGCTCGCCTCGGTGCTCTTCGACGTCATCGGGCGTCGGTTCAAACCACGGACGGCGGCGGCGCTGCGGGCCGCGTTCTATCTGCCGCAGGTGCTGCCCGTGGTGGTGGCCGGCATCGTCTGGGGCTGGATCCTGCGCCCCGACGGCGCGTTCAACAGCCTGCTCGACGCGGTCGGTCTCGGCGCGCTGCGCCACGACTGGCTGGGCGACCCGGACACCGCGCTGCCGGCGGTGATGGCGGTGATGATCTGGGTGCAGATCGGCTATCCGGTGGTCGTGTTCATGGCGGCGTTGCAGCGGGTCGACCCGGAGCTGTACGAGGCGGCCGAGGTCGACGGGGCGAACTGGCTGCACCGGTTCCGGGCGATCACGCTGCCGCAGATCCGGCCGGAGACCTTCGTGGTGGCCCTGACCTGCACCATCGCCGCGTTGAAGGTGTTCGGGCCGATCTTCGCGCTGACCCGGGGCGGCCCGGCGAACGCCACGAACGTGCCGTCGTACTTCGCGTACTACACGTTCTTCAAGAAGCTCCAGGTCGGGTACGGCTCCGCGATCTCCACCGTGCTCACGGTGATCATCGTCGTGGTGGCCGTGGTCTTCATCTGGGCGCAGGCCCGAAGCGAGCGCCGGGACCGGGGGATCTGAGATGGCCGTCACGATCACCGACGCTCCGGTCCGCCGGCCGGTGCGCGACCGGCACCACCGTGGCGTCAGCCGATGGCTGGTGCTCGTCGGAGTCACCGCCGGCGCGCTCGCCATGCTCGTGCCGTTCGCGTTCATGCTGCTCAACGCGTTCAAATCGCCGGGTGACTACTCGTCGGCCGGGCCGCTGAGCTGGCCGACGGACTTCTACACCCGAGGTCTGACGACGTACTGGTCCGAGGTGAACTTCCCGCTCAAGCTGTGGAACTCGGCGCTCATCGCCGGCTCGGTGGCGGTCCTCGGCGTCGTCGTGTCGTTGCTCAACGCGTACGCCCTGGGTGTCGGCCGGGTCCGCGGCCGGTTGTGGATCGTCGGTGTGTTCCTGCTGGCGAACATGTTGCCGCAGGAGGCGTTGATCTACCCGCTCTACTACGTCGCCAAGGAGATCGGCCTCTACAACACCCGCCTGTCGGTGATCATCATCTTCACCGTCGTCCAGAGCGCGTTCGGCACGTACCTGCTCGCCTCGGTGCTCGGCACGTTCCCGCGCTCGCTGCTGGAGGCCGCGGCGCTCGACGGCGCCGGCAAGTGGACGGTGCTGTGGCGGGTGGTCTTCCCCAACCTGCGGCCGACCCTCGCCGTCCTGCTCATCTTCTTCTTCATCTGGACCTGGAACGAGTTCCTCATCCCGCTCGTCATGCTGATCGACAACCAGACGCAGACCATCCCGGTCGCACTCGCGTCGTTGCAGGGTGACCGCCTGATGGACGCCCCGACGACGAACGCCGGCGCGTTGCTCAGCCTGGTGCCGGCCATCCTGTTCTTCCTCATCTTCCAGCGCACCCTGGCGCGCGGCATCACCGCAGGAGCCGAGAAGTGAAATTCACCGACGGATACTGGCAACTGCGCCCGGGGGTCAGCGTCCTGCGCCCCGGCACGGTGGAATCGGTCGAGCCGGACGACCGCGGCTTCACCGTCTTCGCACCGGCCGGTCAGATCAACGGTCGGGGCGACACGCTCAACCGGCCCGTCGTCACCGTCCGCTTCTTCTCCCCCGCACCCGGCGTGGTCGGGGTCACCATCGGCCACCACAGCGGCGGGCTGCCCCGCGAACCCCACTTCGGGCTGCACACCGACGACACGCATCCGGTCACCGTCGACATCACCGGCCTCAGCGCGTCCCTGACCACCGGCGAACTGACCGTCCGGGTCGCGCTCGTCGACGGCTGGCGGGTCGAGTTCCGGCACGGCGACCGGCTCGTCACCGCGTCCACCGGACGCAGCGTCGGGATCGTCACCGACCGCGCGGGGCGCCGGTACGTGCACGAACGGCTCGCCCTCGGCGTCGGCGAGACGCTGTACGGGTTGGGCGAACGGTTCGGCCCGTTCGTCAAGAACGGTCAGACGGTCGACGTCTGGAACGCCGACGGCGGCACCGCCAGCGAGCAGGCGTACAAGAACGTGCCGTTCTACCTCAGCAGCGCCGGCTACGGCGTGTTCGTGGACCACCCGGAGCACGTGTCGTTCGAGGTCGGCTCGGAGGTCGTCACGCAGACCCAGTTCAGCGTCGAGGGCCAGTCACTCACCTACCACGTCGTCGACGGGCCCACCCCGAAGGACGTCCTGCGCCGCTACACGGCGTTGACCGGCCGGCCGGCCCGGGTGCCCGCCTGGTCGTACGGGCTGTGGCTGTCCACGTCGTTCACCACGTCGTACGACGAGAAGACGGTGGCCGAGTTCGTCGACGGGATGGCCGAGCGGAACCTGCCGCTGTCGGTGTTCCACTTCGACTGCTTCTGGATGCGCCAGTTCCACTGGGTCGACTTCGTCTGGGACCCGACGACGTTCCCCGACCCGGAGGGGATGCTCCGCCGGCTGCACGAGCGGGGCCTGAAGGTGTGCGTATGGATCAACCCGTACATCGCGCAGCGCTCCTATCTCTTCGAGGAGGGCCGCCAGGCCGGCTACCTGGTGCGCAACCCGGACGGATCGGTGTGGCAGTGGGACAAGTGGCAGGCCGGCATGGCGCTCGTCGACTTCACCGACCCGGACGCGGTGGCCTGGTTCACCGGCAAGCTCAAGGCGCTGCTGGACATGGGCGTCGACTGCTTCAAGACCGACTTCGGTGAGCGCATCCCGACCGACGTGGTGTGGCACGACGGGTCGGACCCGCAGCGCATGCACAACTACTACTCCTACCTCTACAACAAGGTGGTCTTCGAGCTGCTGGAGGCCGAGCGTGGCGAGGGTGAGGCGGTGCTGTTCGCCCGCTCGGCCACCGCCGGCGGCCAGCAGTTCCCGGTGCACTGGGGCGGCGACTGCGAGTCGACGTTCGTCGCGATGGCCGAGTCGCTGCGCGGCGGGCTGTCCCTGGCGTCCTCCGGCTTCGGCTACTGGAGTCACGACATCGGCGGCTTCGAGGGCACCCCCGACCCGGCGGTGTTCAAGCGGTGGATCGCGTTCGGCCTGCTCTCCTCGCACTCGCGGCTGCACGGCTCCGGCTCGTACCGGGTGCCGTGGGCGTACGACGAGGAGGCCGTGGACGTGCTGCGCCACTTCACCCGGCTGAAGCTGCGCCTCATGCCCTATCTGGCGGCGACGGCCGAGGAGGCGCACCGCGACGGCATCCCGATGATGCGCCCGATGATCGTGGAGTTCCCGGACGATCCGGCCGTGGCGCACCTCGACCGGCAGTACATGCTCGGCCCGGACGTGCTCGTCGCGCCGGTGCTCAGCGCCGACGGGCAGGTCACCTTCTACGTGCCCACCGGCACGTGGACCCACCTGGTGACCGGCGCGCAGCTCACCGGCCCGGCGTGGGTGACCGAGAAGCACGGCTACGACAGCCTGCCGGTGCTCGCCCGGCCCGGCGCGGTCATCGGGTTCGGGGCGCGCTCCGACCGGCCCGACTACCACTGGCCCGACGGGGTGGAACTGCGCCTCTACGCCCCGACGGAGGGGCAGCGGCAGCGGGTGCGGATCCCGGCCCCCGACGCGGGGCCGGGCGCCGAGTTCGAGGTGAGCTTCCGCGACGGGGTGGGGACCGCCGAACTGGTGGCGGGCGAGTCGTCGGCGTACCGCTGCGTGGTGGCCGTTACGGCCGCCCCGCGCCCCGCCCGTCTCGCGGGCTAGCCGCGGGCCGGCTGGACGGCGACGTGGAAGTTGAAGACCGCGCCGTTGCGGGTGAGGACGAGGTTCCATTTCCCGCCGTTCTTGAGCACGACCGGGTTGGACGTCGGGTAGCGCTGGAGGAACCACGCTTCCAACCGGTGCGCCTCGGCGTCGGCGAGCACCCCGACCTCCCCCACCTCAGCCGCGTGGTGCGGCTCCGGGTTGCAGCCGGCGTTGAACCGGTAGCTGGAGTCCCGGTTCCACCGGCCGCAGCCGAGCATCGTGACCGTGACCGGCCCCGAGTGCTGAAAGGCCAACTGCGGGACCGGAGGATCGGCGACGACCACGCCGGGTGGCGTCTCCAGGGACGGGAACGGCACCGCGACCGTCTCGATGACGGCCTGCGACGCCCAGTTGAAGTCCACCTCGAACGACATGTCCAACCCCCTGACCGGAGTGCCGCGCCCGCCGGCCGGTCGCGGCGGCACGTCGACGGGTCCATCATCGACCGGCCCGGACGCCGGAACGCGAACACTGTCCGTGCCTGGACAGTGACGATCAGGTGACAGCGTCCGGCGTACCGCGCCCTGGCAGGACGGGTGGTCCGGCGACGGGTCGGAGCCTGGTCAGGACTTTCGAGGCATGGCGGGTGACAGCGGCGCGTTTCCGGGCAGGTCGAGGTCGGCGAGGTCGAGCACGAAACGGTAGCGGACATCGCCGCGCTCGAGGCGATGTACGACGAGAACCTGCGCAATCCTCAGCTGGTCCGGCTGCTGACCTGGCTGCGCCTGGAACGGCAGCCCGAAGGCGACCTTGGCCAGGCCGCCAACCACGAGCCGAAACTCGCCGAGATCGCGCGCGCAAGCCGCCGGGCGAGTACGTGCAGGCGACCCCTCCGACCTGTTCGCTCTGGTCCTGAGCATGGCATTCGCCTGGTCAGCCGCCAGCGTCTTCTATACCGCCACCGCCGCTGAGCCCGCCGAGGACCACAACCGACGGCGTACCCTGCTAGCCGAATGCGTCCGAGGCGCGATCTCGCCGCCCCACCACGCCCGGCTGACCTGATGTCGGGCGGCCGGGTGGCGTGGACCGGAACAGGTAGGTCAGGTGGTCTGCCCCTCCCCGGTCACCGGCGCAGGTGGCCGATGCCGTGCCGGTCGAGCCAGGTGACGGTCCGCCGCACGAACGTCGGCGCCGCCGGGCCGGCGCTGACGTCGGTGGCGACCAGCGGCACCTGGGCGGCGACCGGGAGCAGGGTGGACTGCCAGCAGGCCGGCGTGGCGCAGGCCGAGCGGTCGTCGACGCGCCAGGCGGCGGCCACGCTGCGGCCGCCCGGGTCGGCCGGGCGGTATTCCAGCCACCGGCTCAGGTCGTTGCCGCCGTCGATCCCGGCGGCGAGGACCAGGTTGAACGCGCCCCGGACGCGGAGCAGGCGGATCTGCTCCTGCACGCCGAAGGTCGGTAGGCCGGTGCCCAGGCACGCGGGACCGCCGTCGCGCCAGCAGGTCCAGACCACCCCGGGATCGGCGCCGCCGAGCGCCGGGAAGCTGTCGGGCGAGATGTCGAGGACCACCGCGTTGTCGTCGCCGAACACCTCCGCCACCGCGCCCCAGAAATTGCGGGCGGCGGATTCGTCGCTCTGGCGCAGCGACACGATGGGTGTGATGCCGGCCCGGGCGAGCCGGTCGACGTACCGGGCCGCCTCGTCGAGGTAGCCGACGCGGTTCGCCCTGTCGGTGGGGCTGCCGGTGTACGTGTAGCAGGTGTCGCTCAGCACGACCCGCACCGCGTCGACGCCGCGGGCCCGCAGCGCGGCTACGGACGCGTCGTCGACCGGGCCGTCCCAGCGGATCGGTCCCCACGCGCACTCGCCGGGCACGGCCGACCGGATGATTCCGCGTGGCCGGTACGGCCTCGGGTCGGTTGTGACCGTGCGGATGCGGTTGCCGAACGCCTTCAGCGCGGGCGCGGCGCCGGGCACCTGCGGCGGGAGCACCCGGATGCCGCGGACCTCGGCGGTGGCCTGGGCGCCGCTGCTGTCGTAGGCGGTGGCGGTGATGCGGGTGCCGGTGTTCGGCGGCACGCCGCGCCAGTCGAACGCGTACGGCGCGGTGGTGTCCACGGCGAGCAACGTGCCGCGCTCCCGGAACTCGACCCGCTCGATCCGCCGGCCGGCCGTCGCCGCCGTGGCCTCGGCACGGATCGGGATGACGCCCGGCGCGGCGAAGAAGTCGTCGGGCAGGGGCGAGGTGAGCGCCACCGACGGCCCGCCCGGCAGCGGGCTGGGGGTGGGGCTCGGCCGCGGGCTCCCCGAGACCGGCGGCGACGAGGGGGGCGGGGGCGAGGATGGCGGCGGCGAGGAGGCCGGCGGCGACGAGGGGGGCGGGCTGGCGACGTCCCCGTCGCACGGCTGGCCGCTCAACACCCAGTCGGTCGGCTCGGGGTCCGGGCCCCAGTAGTTGCCGCCGAACCGCACCGTCACCGAGGCGCCGGTCGCCAGCGTGGACCCCGCCGGTGCGCGGAGCGTGGTCACCGGGTACAACTCGCCGCTGCCGAGCGTGTATCCGTCCGGCAGCCGGTCGTAACCCATGGTGATCACTTGACCGTAGACCTGCCGGAACCGCAGCCACCAGTCGGTGACGGAAGAGCCCAGGTTGGTGACGGTGAGTTCGGCCCAGAAGCCGCCGGACCACTCCCGGGTGATCGTGTAGTCCACCGTGCACGCCGCCGCGGCGTAGGCCGGCGGTAGCACCATCGTCATGGCCCCGCCGACGACGACCGCGGCGGTCGTGGCCAGCGCGAAGATCCTGCGTCGCATCGTGCCCCCGTTAGTATCGACAGTTGTCGCTTAACACAGCGTCAACGGTCGGGACACGGCCTGTCAATACCGCGGCATCCGCCGGGCCTGCGGGACGCCACCGTCAGCCGGCCCCGAAGCAGACGAAGGCCGCCGCGGTGGCCCGGGCGGCACCGTCGCCCGTCGCGCCGAACGCCCGCTGCGCCTCGGCGAGGGCACCCGCCGGGCCGGCACCCGCCCGCATCCGCGCGTGCAGGTCCAGCATCAGTGCCGTGGTGGGCTCGGCCGGCACGGGCAACACGGTCGCGATCAGACACCGCGTGCCGAGCGCCAGGAGCACCGCGGTGAACCCCATGACCTCGTCGCCGGGGCGGAGCCCGGTCAGGCCGGAGTCACAGGCGGAGAGCACCACGCAGCCGGGCGGCCGGGCGACCGCCTCCCACTCGTGGGCGAACAGCGGCCCGTCGGCCAGTTCCAGGCTGGAGAACTGGGGGTTGTCCGCGCGGAATGTGCCGTGGGCGGCGATGTGCACCAGCCCCGCCCCGTCCAGCGCGGCGGTCAACGCCGCGGCGGTGGCGTCCGGCCCGGTGAGTCGACGCGCCCCGGGCAGGACCTGGGCGAGCCGGCACACCTCGGCGTGCCCGGCCGGCAGGCGCGGGCCGGCGGCCAGGACCGGCGGCCCGGCCGGCAGTTCCCGCCGGTCCGCCCCGAGCCAGGCGGTGGCCGAGGGGGCGACGGTCACCGGACGCCCCGCGCAGGTGGGCAGCGCCGACCAGGGCACCGCGTGCAGCGCCCCGACCGGGACGATCACCAGGGCCCGGTCGGCCAGCCGCAGCGGGGCGAACAGCAGCCGATCCAGGGCGGCTGCGGCGTGGGCGGCCCCCGTCCGCGCGGCGGCCGTGTCGCCGGTGGTGACCAGCCGGCGCAGGGCGAACCGGTGCCGGCGGGCCAGGTCCGCCGCGGCGGCGAGCGGGCCCAGGTCGTGCAGGCTGGCCCGGCCGTCGCGGACCATTACCGCCCGGATCCGGTCGCCGTGGGCCACCAGCTCGACCAGCACCCGGGAACCGAGCCGCGCGGCCAGCGCGCCCACCCCGGGCGGGGCCAGCACGGCGCCCTCACCGGGCACCCGCCGGGCGAGGTCCCGGATACGCTGTTCCAGCCGGGCCTGCCGGCCGCGCAGGGCGGTTGCCGGGCGGCCGGCCAGCACCTCGTCTTCGAGCAGGCTGCTGACCAGTCGGAGCTCAGCGAGCGCCGCCACCAGTTCGGGGTCGGCCGGGGGGCGGGCCGGCCGGGCCCGCAGCGCGTTGGCCCGCCACCGCTCCGCCCATGCCAGGACCCGTGCCGGCGCGCCCGCCCGGACCGCGATGTCGAGGCCCTCGGCCGCCAGTTCCTGACCGTACGCTCCACTGTGGGCACGCAGCTCGGTGGCGCCGAGCGACATGCGGTGCCGGTCGAGCACGGCCAGCCCGCGGCGCAGCGCCCGGGCGGCCCCGGGTTCGTCCCCGCCGAGGCGGCGCGAGAGGGCCAGGGCGTACCAGCCCTGTGCCCGCCGGTCGGCGGTGCCGCGACGGCGGGCCCGGGCGGCCACCGCCAGCAAGTTCCGGGCCCGGCCTGGCCGCCCCAGCGCGGCGGCCACCAGGCCGGCCTCGATCCGGGTGGTCAGCGCCGGACCCGGCCACCCGGTGGCGTCGAGCTGGTCGGCGGTACGGGCCATGGCGGTGAGCAAAGGCGCCGAGCGGGTGCCCCGGCGGTACTCGGCGCGCAGCTCGACGTGCCGGGCGAAGACGGCCCAGGTGCGCCGGCCCTGGCGACGGAACCGGGCCCGGGCCGCGGCGGCGGCCTCGGTCGCGGTGTCCAGGTCCGCGGCGAGCAGCGCAGCGCGGGCCCGGGCCAGCAGCGCCTCGGCGAAGTCGGAGGCCATGCCCCGGCGCCCCAGTTCCCGGACCGCCGCCGTCGCCACCACCACCGCCTCGTCGACGAGCGGCACCGACAGCAGCAGCTCGACGCGGTCCAGCAGCAGCGCCGGCCGGGGCACGGCGAGCCGCCGGTACTCCTCGTCGACGGTGGCGAAGCAGCGCAGCGCGCCGGCGATGTCGCCGCGCCGGCCGGCCGCGATGCCGCAGTTCCACCGGGCGTCGGCCGCCGCGAGGTCGAGGCCCAGCCGTTGGAACGCGGCTGCCGCGCGGGACAGGTCGTCGTGGGTGCCACCGGCGGCGCCCCGGTGGGCGTTGAGCAGCCCCCGGTTGTTGCGCGCCCGCGCCTCCAGCAACAGATCATCCTCGCGCAGGGCGATGTCGACGGCCAGGCCGTAGTCGCGGACCGCCTCGTCGTAGCGACCCCGGTAGTGCAGCACCACGCCCCGCTGCATCCGGGCCCGCCCCGCGTCGGCGCCGACGAGCTGCGGCAGCGCGGCGGTCACCGCGCGCAGCGCGGCGGCGGTGTGGCCGGCGTTGGCCAGCACGTAGCCCTGGCTCATCCGGGCCAACGCCCGGGTCCGGGGCGTGCCGGCGGCCCGGACCGCGCGGCGCAGGTGGCGCAGCGCGCCGGGCAGGTCGTTGAGCTCCCGCAGGGCCAGGCCGACGGCCCGCTCGGCGGTGGAGCGCTCGTCGGCCCCGGCCGCGGACCCGGCGGCCAGCACCCGCTGGGCGATGGCGATCGCCTCGTGCGGGTAGCGCTGCACGGCGTCGAGCGCCGCCTGGGCCGTACCGGCACCGGAACCGGTGCTGTCGGGCATGCCCCACAGAGTCCCCGAACCGGTACCCGGCCGTCAATGTCTTCGGGGCATGTCGGGAATCCGCACCAACCCTTAACGTCATTGACATACGACCATGCTTTGGAAGAATCGGCGACACCCGGGAAACATGGCCACGCCGGCCAGTGGCGGGCGCTTCTGCCGACCGCATGGAGGACCCGTGTCGCCTGACCGTCCCGCCGAGCCGCCCCCGGCCGGCCAACTGTCCCGACGGCGACTGCTGGCCACGGCCGCGCTGGCCGCCGCAGCGTCGTTCGCCACCGCATCCCGTGCGGCCCCGGCCCGCGCGGAGGGCGCGGACGACGTCGCCTACCAGCGCGCCTTCGACGAGGCGCTGGCTGCCGACAAGAACGTCCGCCGGCACACCACGCCGGGCCGGGAGTTCCTCTACCGGCCACGGCAGTTGCTCGCCGCCGACGCCGACGCCCAGCGGGTCACCGCCTGGCTGCGCGCCCGCGGCCAGGCGGTGGCCGGGGGCGGCGGCTTCGCCGGGGTCACCCGGCTGCTCTTCGACCGGGAGACCGACGTTCCCGCGATCGTCACCAAGCTGCGCGACCCCCAGCAGTGGCCGGGGCAGCCGGTGCCGAAGGTGCAGCCGCACCACGTGCTGCTGGGCTTCGGCAACATCATGGGCAACCCGGGCGGCCCGCCCGCGACGGTCGCCGCGCTGTCGCCGCCGGACCCGGCCCGGCTGGGCGAGGGCGCCGGGGTGACCGTCGGGGTCTGCGACACCGGCATGTGGCGGCAGGCCGGCAGCTACCACCCGCAGTGGCTCGGCGGGGCGTACCTGCCGGAGGTCGACGACGAGGACCCGCTCTACGTGCACACCGACGTGCTCGCCCCGCAGGGCGGGCACGGCACCTTCGTCGCCGGGGTGGTGCGGCAGGCCGCGCCGGGGGTCCGGGTCGACCCGGAGCAGGCGCTGACCGCCACCGGCCTCGGCGACGAGGCGTCGGTGGTGGCCGCGATGGCCCGACTCGCGCCGGCCGTGTCCGTGGTCAACCTGTCCCTGGGCGGGTTCACCCAGGACGACCAGCCGTCGCTGCCTCTGGCCAACGCCGTGGCCGCGCTACCCGGGACGAGCGCCGTGGTCGCGGCGGCGGGCAACGCCGGCACCAGCCGGCCGACCTGGCCCGCCGCGCTGGACCGGGTCGTCGCGGTGGCGGCGGTCAGCCAGGGCTCCGGTGGCGTGGTGCCGGCCACCTACAGCGGCTACGGGCCATGGGTCGACGTCTGCGCCGTCGGCGAGCGCCACAGCACGTACGTCGAGGGGCAGTTGCCGCTGCCGGGCCGGCCGACCCGGGTGTTCCACGGCTTCGCCGCCTGGGCGGGCACCTCGTTCGCCACGGCGCACGTCTCCGGTCGGCTCGCCGCCCTGATGACCGCCGGCGGCCTGACCGCCGACGCGGCCCGGCTGGCGCTGCTCGCGGCGCCGCGCTGGCACCCCGACTACGGCGTGCTCGTCGGATGAGCGGGCGGGCCGTGAGCAACGGAGCAGCGCCCCACCAGCCGGCGGACGGCGTCGCCGTGACCGACCCGAGCGCGACCGACCTGGTCACCGCCGCGGCGGGCGGGGACGAGTCGGCGTGGGTGGAGCTGGTCCGCCGGTACACCCCGCTCGTCTACTCGGTGATCCGGTCGTACGACCTGAGCCGCGCCGACGCCGCCGACGTCAACCAGACCGTGTGGCTGCGTCTCGTCGAGCATCTGGGCCGGGTACGCGACCCGCAGGCCCTCGCCTCCTGGCTGGCGACCACGGCCCGGCGCGAGTGCTACCGGCTGTCCCGCCTCGGCCGCCGCACCCAGCTCTTCGACCCGTACGACGACGCGCTGGACGCCTACCATGGCTTCTCCCGCTCGGCGGAGGTCGCGGCCCCCGACGAGGAACTGCTACGCGCGGAGCGGCGGCAGGCGCTGCGGGAGGGCTTCGCGCAGTTGCCGCCGCGCTGCCAGCAGCTGCTGGCCCTGTTGACCACCGACCCGCCGGCCAGCTACCGGGAGATCGCCGAACGGTTGCGCATGCCGATCGGCAGCATCGGGCCGACCCAGGCCAGATGCCTGCGCCGGCTACGGGACTGCCCGGCGCTCGCCCCGTTCCTCGGGACGGCCGCGACCCGGACGAACGGAGGTGAACGCGATGGAGCCGTTGCCGCCGGCCGATGACGTAACCCTGGCCGCCGAGCTGGGTGCGGCGCTGCGGGAGGTCGGGGCGGTCCCGGAGGAGTTCCTGACCGCCGCACTGGCGGCGTTCGCCTGGCGGGGCGTCGACACGGAGGTGACCCTCGCCGAGCTGACGTTCGACTCGGCGTGCGACGCGGCGCCGGCGCTGACCCGGTCGGCCGGGTCGACGCGGACGCTGTCGTTCCGCAGTGCGGCGGTGGTGCTGGAGATCGAGGTGACCGACGCCGGCATCGTCGGTCAACTCTCCCCGCCCCGAGGTGGGCGGGTGTCCGCGCAGACCGCCTCGGGCACGTACGCGGAGGCGCCGGTCGACGCGGTGGGCTTCTTCTCGCTCGGCGCGCCCCCGCCCGGCCCGGTCCGGCTGCGCGCCCACACCGACGGCTACGCGGTGGCCACCACCTGGGTCTCGCTACGCTGACCCACCGCCGGCCGGGACGACGGCGCTCGCGGGACGCCCGGACCGTCCCGCGAGCGCCCGGCGACGGGGCCGCGGGCTGCCCGGGCCCGCGACCCCCGCTGTTGGCCGGGCTACTGCCGCCCGACGCTGATCAGGTACTCCACCCCACCGAGGTCGGTCCGCTCCGCACCGCTCGTGTCCGGGCCGAACTGGGTCACGTCGAGCGCGAACTCCTTGTCCGAGGCGGCCTCGGCCGCGAAGGTGAGGGAGAACTCGACCCGCTCACCCGGTTTCAGCACCAGGTTGCCGAGGCTGGCCTTCGCCGGCTCGACGACCTCCACCTGGTTCTTGCCGACCTCGCGTACGCCGGTGCCGACCTTGCCACCGGCCTGCCACCGCTCGAACAGGGTCGGCCCGAGGTCGACGACGACCCGGCCGCCGACACGCTGGATCGGCTCGCCCGGCTGCGTGAAGACCAGGTCGTTCTTGGTCTCCACCTTGAGCGAGTTGCCGATGGCGAACGGCCGTACGATCGCCGGCCCGCCCGCGACGAGCCGCACCGAGTCGACGTTGCGCCAGGCGATGTTGTTGTTGTTGCGGGTGTTGGTGCCGATGTCCGGGCCCTCGAAGGTCATCGGATCGGTGGCCGACACCCACCTGGCCAGCAGGCAGAAGTGGCCCGGCCCGGGCACCCCGGTCCACGGGATCGTCACGGTCGTGGTGCCGGCGAAGGCGGTCACGTTCATCGCGCCGATCTGGGTCCAGTGCATCGGCCAGACGGCACCGCCACCCGGCGTCGTCCGGTAGACCCGCAGCACGCCGCCGCTGGTGCCGGTGCCGTACGGGCCGGGGTTACGCAGCTTGACGAAGATGTAGTTGGTGACGCCGACGATCGGGTTCTGGCTGACGGCACACTCGACGGCGGTCGGGCAGACCTTGATGTCGGGGCTGGCCCACAGCGGGTTGAGCGAGTGGGGCTGGACGCCGACATCGGCGGTGACGTCCCGGATGTAGACGTCGGTGCGGGCCGCCGCGGCATTGTCCGGCCGCGCCACGACCGGCGCGGCGGCGGCCGTGGTGACCGCCAGCAGGGCGGCCAGCGCCGTGCCGGTGAGCACGGCCAGCGCCGAGCGGCGGACGCGTCTTCCTACGTTGCCCATGACAGGCTTCTCCCATCGTCGAGAAACCGCCGACCGGCGTTGTCGCCTACCCGGCCGACGCGATGACGTTGTTCAGGAGCGCGGCGCGGCGGGGCTGATACGCCCGGTGGGAGCGGTGACGGTCAGATGGAGCGAGGAACGACGAATTAGACGGACGTCGATGTCATTGCTCGCGATCCGCGGCGAGCACCTACGTGAGCGCGTGCACCAGTGCGGTCGCCGCTCCGGCCAGGAGAGCCACGCCCGTGCCGGCACCGACGACGGCGCTGGGGGTGAGGTGGAACCGTCGGGCGACGGGGACGCTGACGAGCGCGACCAGGGTGACGAGCGCGGCCCAGACCGCGAGGACCGGATAGTCCAGAAGTGGCGCCAGGGGGAAGAAGTGCAGGCCGACGATCAGGGCGATCCAGACCGGAACCAGGGACGTGCGGCCGATCCGCCGGAGCCAGATCGCGCCGGCGGCACAGAGGACCACCTCGATCAGGACGATCACCCCGAAGACCGGCCCCGTCCGCTCGTCCACGGAGTTGCCCTCGTCCCAGGTGCGTGCCGTGACGATGCCGCCGATGATCGCGGCGACCAGGGACAGCACCGAGCCGATGCCGAGCCAGGGGCGCCACGCCCTGGGCGGCGCCTCCTGCGCCCAGCCGAACCAGACGATCCCGAAGACTCCGAAGATCGCGGCGGTGGCGGCGGCGTTGGCGGCGAATTCAGCATCCATCGGCGCAGTCTAGGGTGGACGGCAGCCGCTCCGAACGGTGCCCGCGCTCATCGTCAGACCGCGAGGGCCGCGCGCACCTCCCGCTCCGCCGTGACTCCCCCGTCGCCGTGCGAGGTGACCCGGCCGGATTCGAGGACGTGGTAGCGGTTCGCCACCCGCAGCGCGAACCCGAGGTGCTGCTCGACGAGCAGCACGCTGAAGCCGGACTGCCGGGTCAGCTCGACGATCCGCTCCTGGATCTCGGCGACCACCGACGGCTGGATGCCCTCGGTCGGCTCGTCGAGCATGAGCAGCCGCGGCCGGGTGATCAACGCGCGGGCGACGGCGAGTTGCTGGCGCTGACCACCGGAGAGCAGCCCGGCCCGCCGCCGCAGCAACGGACGCAGCGCCGGGAACAGGTCCAGCACCTCCGCCGTCGCCACCGCGCCGTCGCGCCGGCCGTCGGCGACGAGGCGCAGGTTCTCCGCCGCCGTCAGGTGCGGGAAGCACTGCTGGCCCTGCGGAACGTACGCCATGCCGCGCGCCACCCGCTCGTGCGGCGCGAGCCGGGTGACGTCCTCGCCGTCCAGCTCGACGGTGCCGGCGGTCGGGCGCAGCAGGCCCGCCGCGACCCGCAGCAGGGTGCTCTTACCGGCGCCGTTGTGCCCGAGCACCGCGGCCACCCCGTCGGGCGGGACGGCGAGGTCCACGCCGTGCAGCACCCGGGACCGCCCGTATCCGGCGTGCACCCCACGCAGGGTCAGCATCATGCCTCCAGACCGCTGGGGACCGACCCGGCGTCGACCGGGTGGCCAAGGTAGACCTCCTGTACGCGCGGGTCCGCCTGGACCTGCGCCACCGTGCCCTCGCTGAGCACCTTCCCCGCGTGCAGCACGGTGACGCTGCGCGCGAAGCGACGCAGGAAGTCCATGTCGTGCTCGATCACCACCACCGTGCGGTCCCGGCTCACCGTCTCCAGCAGGGCGCCCGTGGCGTCGCGCTCCTCGTGGCTCATCCCGGCGACCGGCTCGTCGAGCAGCAGCAGCCGCGCGTCCTGCACCAGCAGCATGCCGATCTCCAACCACTGTTTCTGGCCGTGCGCGAGGGTGCCGGCGAGTTGGTCGGCCCGGCCGGTCAGCCCGATGGTCGCCAGCGCGGCGGCCACCTCGTCGGGGATCCCCCGCCGGCGCCGGGCCAGGGTGGCCCAGCTCCGGCGGGCGCCCGCCGCGATGTCGAGGTTCTGCACGACCGACAGCTCCTCGAAGATCGTCGACGTCTGGAACGTCCGGCCGATGCCCAGCCGGCTGATCCGGTGCACCGGGCGACCCAGCAGCTCCTGGTCGCCGAAGCACACCGAGCCGGTGGCCCGCACCAGACCGGTGATCGCGTCGACCAGGGTGGTCTTGCCGGCGCCGTTCGGTCCGATCAGGAACCGGATGTCACCGGCGGGCACCTCGAGCGAGACGCCGTCGACGGCGGTGAAGCCGTCGAAGCTGACCCGCACGTCACGGACGGACAGCCCGTCGAGTCGGTCGTCGCTCATGGATGCACCTCCGTCCGCTGGGCGCGGCGACGGGCCAGCGCCCACAACGACGCCAGGCCGCCGGGAAGGAACGCCACCACCACCACGAAGAGCAGACCCTGGAGGTACGTCCAGGTGCCCGGGAAACGTTCGGAGAGGGCGGTACGCGCCCAGGCGACCGCCACCGCGCCGAGCACCGGCCCGAGCAGCGTGGCCCGGCCGCCCACCGCCACCCCGATGACGAACTCGATCGACGGGACGATGCCGATGAGGGCGGGCGAGATGATGCCCACCGCCGGCACGAACAGCGCGCCGGCGAGACCCGCCGTACCCGCCGCCACCACGTAGGCGACGAGCTTGACCGACGCCGGGTCGTAGCCGAGGAAACGGACCCGCTCCTCGCTGTCCCGCACCGCCACCAGCAGTTCCCCGTAGCGGCTGTGGATGAGCTGGCGGGTCAGCGCGAGCAGCGCGAGCAGGACGCCGGCGATGATGAAGTAGACCATCCGCTGGTTGACCGGGTCGTCCAGGTCGTAACCGAAGAAGCCCTCGATGTCGGTGAGCCCGTTGGTGCCGCCGGTGGTCCCCTGCTGGCCGATCAGCAGGATCACCATGGCGGCGGCGAGAGCCTGGCTGAGGATGGCGAAGTACGCGCCCCGCACCCGGCGGCGGAACACGAGCGAGCCGAGCCCGAAGGCGACGGCCATCGGCAGCAGCACCGTGGCCGGCAGCGCGAACCACGGGCTGGCGAACGGCCGCCACCAGACGGGCAGTTCGTCGAGCTGCCCGTACAACTGCATGAAGTCGGGCATCCCACCGGGACCCGCGTCGGCGAGCTTGAGGTGCATGGCCATCGCGTAGCCGCCCAGGCCGAAGAAGACGCCCTGGCCGAGGGTGAGCATGCCGCCGCGCCCCCAGGCGATGCCGATGCCGACGGCCACCATGGCGACGCAGAGGTACTTGGCGAGCAGGGCCAGCCGGAAGTCCGACAGCGCCAACGGCGCGACGGCGAACAGCAGCGCCGCGCCGAACGCGAACCCGGCCGCCGCGCGCAGCCGGGACCGGCCACCGGACCGGTCCGGAGGCGCGGTCCCGGCCGGGGCCGGCGCGCCGGCGGTGCTCGGTGGCGCGGGTGTCACGGCGGTCATGCGAGGCTCCTGGTCCGCAGGGTGAACAGGCCCTGTGGCCGCCACTGGAGGAACGCGACGATCGCCACGAAGACGATCACCTTGGCGACGCTGAGGGTGGTGAGGTACTCCCCGGTGGCCTGGAGGACCCCGAGGGCGAAGGCGACGATCACGCTGCCCTTGAGTTGGCCGATCCCGCCGACCACGACGACCAGGAAGGCATCGATGATCAGGTTGGTGCCCATGGTCGGGCCGATCGGTCCGAGGAGGGTGAGCGCCACCCCGGCGAGCCCGGCCAGGCCCGAGCCGAGGAAGAAGGTCGTCCGGTCGACCCGGGCGGTGGGGATGCCGGAGACCGCGGCGAGGTCGCGGTTCTGCACCACCGCGCGGATCCGCCGCCCCAACGGGGTGAGCCGCAGCGCCAGGGTGAGGGCGGCGACGGCGGCCAGGGCCAGCGCCAGGATGAACAGCCGGTTGTTGGCGACCGTCAGCCCGCCGGGCACCGCCACGTTGCCGGTGAGCAGGTCCGGCGCGCGGGTCTGCACGTTCGGACTGCCGAAGATGTCCCGGGCGAGCTGTTGCAGCATCAGGGACACACCCCAGGTCACCAGCAGGGTGTCCAGGGGACGGGCGTAGAGCCGGCGGATCAGCAGGAACTCCAGCAGCACCCCCATCGTGCCGGCGACCCCGAACGCCACCGGCAGCGCGACGAGCAGCGACAGGCCGGCGCCGGTGATGCTCTGTTGCAGCACGTACGTGGTGTAGGCGCCGGCCATGATGAACTCGCCGTGCGCCATGTTGATGACGTTCATCTGCCCGAAGGTCAGCGCCAGCCCGAGCGCGATGAGCAGCAGCACGGCGCCGATGCTGATGCCGGTGAAGAGTTGACCGAAGAGGACTGTCACGGTGGGTACTCCCGTACTGCTGGTCGGGGGCCCGGGCGGGGCGCGTCGTCGCGGCGCCCGCCCGGGCCGGCGTCGTCAGCTCAGGCCGCTCGCCCACGGATAGGTCTTGAGGTACGGGTCCGGCGCGACCGGCTTGCCGGAGTTCCACACCTCGGTGATCAGGCCGTCCGCGCCGATCTTGCCGATGCGGGCGGTCTTGGCGATGTGCTGGGTCTTGCCGTCGACCGTGACCAGGCCCTCCGGCGCGTCGAAGGTGATGCCGTCGGAGGCGCCGCGGACCTTCTCGACGTCGAACGCGCCGGCCTTCTCGACCATCGCCTTCCACAGGTAGACGCTGACGTAGGCGGCCTCCATCGGGTCGCTCGTCGGCTTGTCCGCGCCGTACTTCGCCTTGTACGCGGCCACGAACTTGCCGTTCGCCGCGCCGGGCGTGGTCTGGTAGTAGTTCCAGGCGGTCAGCTGACCCTCCAGGTACTGGGTGCCGATGCCCTTGACCTCCTCCTCGGCGATGGACACCGACACCACGGGCATCGCGGCGGCGGTCAGCCCGGCCGACTTGTACTCCTTGAAGAACGCCACGTTGCTGTCGCCGTTCAGGGTGTTGAAGACCGCCTTCGCGCCGGACGACTTGACCTTGTTGACGATCGTGCCGAATTCGGTGGACCCGAGCGGCGCGTAATCCTCACCGACCACTGTCATCCCGTTCGCCGCCGCGTACGCCTTGATGATTTTGTTGGCCGTCCGGGGGAAGACGTAGTCGCTGCCGACCAGGTAGACCGATTTCGTTCCCTGAGCCTTGAGGTAGTCGAGTCCGGGGACGATCTGCTGGTTGGTCGTCGCGCCGGTGTAGAAGATGTAGGGCGACTGTTCCAGACCCTCGTACTGCACCGGGTAGAACAGCAGCGCCTTGTTCTTCTCGAACACCGGCTTGACCGCCTTGCGGCTGGCCGACGTCCAGCAGCCGAAAACGGCGGCGACCCGGTCCTCGGAGATGAGCTTCTCGGCCTTCTCCGCGAAGGTGGGCCAGTCCGAGGCGCCGTCCTCCCCGATCGGTTGGATCTTCTTGCCGAGGACGCCGCCGGCCGCGTTGATCTCCTCGACGGCGAGCATGATGGAGTCGCGGACGGTGACCTCGCTGATGGCCATGGTGCCGGAGAGCGAGTTGAGCAGGCCCACCTTGACGGTGTCGCCGGAGACGTCGGCGGTGACGCCGGCCCCGCCGCCCTCGTCACTGGTCTTGCTGCCGCACGCGGTCATGGCCGCCGCGGCGACGAGGGTCATGGCGCCCGCCAGGATGCGGCGGCTCCAAACAAGTGACATCTATTCTCCCTGCGGTGCAGTCAGGTGACGAAAGGACGGTCGGTGCGGTCCGGTGGAGCTGAGGTTGGCGATGCCGAGGTCGACGGGTGGACGTCGCCTGTGGTCATCGCATCGGCTACGGGCACGCAAAGCGTCGACCGGCATGATTGCGCGGACGTTTCCCAGTCCTTAATTGACTGTTTCCCGCGCGCCCTGGAGAGAGCGCACGTCACAATGCCGGCATCACCTTCTCAAGATGATGCCGGCAGTGATTGTTTCGGCGAGAAAAAGGTCACCACAATGGTCGGCGGACAGATTTCCGCCGACGGTGGACGCACAATCGCGGTATCCGGCCGCGGCCAGATACTTCACGCAGGAAGTATTTTAGGGCCGGGTCGGGTGGACGTGTCAAGGGTGTGCCGGGCGTCAGAGCTGGGCGAGCACGGTGAAGTCGAGACCGTCGGCCTCGGCGAGGTAGATCCGCTGACGCACGTGCCGACGACGCAGCCGCAGCCGACCGCGCGGCCCGTGGTAGGCCACCGTGTCGGCAGCCGTCTCGATCGCCCGTACGTCGAGGGTGCGGGCCTGCCCGATCAGGGCGGCGAGCAGCATGACGCCCTCGTAGCAGGACTCCCCCAGGCTGCCCAGCGGCGGCGCCTCCACCCCGAACCGGCGGGCGAACTCCCCGTGGAAGTCGAGGTTCTCCTGCGTCCCGAGGCCGGCGAAGAAACCCGCCGTGCTGTAGAGCCGCCGCGTCGCGCCCGCCCCGCTCGCCAGCAGCATGTTCTCGTCCATCAGGGTGCTCAGCCGCAGGCAACGCTGGTCCATCCCGGCACGCGCGAACGCCCGGTTGAACCGCACCGCGTCCGCGCCGACGAGCAGCATCACCACCGCGTCGGCCCCGCTGCGCTCGATCCGGCGTAACACGTCGTCGAAGTCGTACGTCTCCAGCGGCAGGAACGCCTGCCCCACCACCCGACCGCCGCCGCGCAGCGCGTACCGCTGGGCCGCCCGCGCGGTGCGCCGGGGCCACACGTAGTCGTTGCCGACCACGAACCAGCGGCGCACGCCCTGCTCCCCCGCGAGCAGCCGCATCGCGGGCCACAGCTGGGCATCCGGCGTCTCGCTCGTCAGATAGACCCCCTCGGTACGCTCGCCGCCCTCGTACAGGGCGGTGTAGACGTACGGCACCCGGTGCGCGACCCGCGGCGCCAGCGCCTGCCGCACCGAGGAGATGTGCCAACCGGTCACGCCCTGCACGGCGCCCACCGACACCAGCGCCTCCACCTGGGCGGCCACCTCGGCCGGCGGGGCGCCACCGTCGACCGGCACCAGCCGCACCTCGCGGCCCAGCACCCCACCACCGGCGTTGATCTCCTCGACCGCGAGCTGGGCGCAGAGTTCGCAGGTCGGGCCGAACATTCCCGCCGGCCCGCGCATCGGGTAGACAAGCGCGATGCTGACCACGGCCCGATCGACGGTGAGCCACGGCGGTGCCGGCGCGGACATGAGCCCATGATTGCCCGGTCGACGGGGGAAAACCACAGCTCACCACGGAGCGGGACGAGTCGCTACGATGACAGGGCCACCGGCCCAGGGAGCTTTATGTCAGACGTGCCCGGGGCGCCAGCCGATCTGCTGCGCTCGCTCGCCCGCGCCGAACGGCTGCTCTCCCGCCGGTTGGCCGCCGTGCTTGCCGACGACGACCTGACCACCGAGGCGTGGCGGGTGCTCTGCCTGCTCGCCGACGGTCAGGGCCATCCGATGAGCGAGGTGTCCGCCGAGGCGTCGCTGCCGCCGGGGACCCTCACCAAGCTGGTCGACCAGCTCGTCGACCGCAATTTGGTGTTCCGGCGGATCGACCCGCTGGACCGCCGACGGATCCGGGCCTACCTGACCACCCGGGGCCGCCGCGAGCACGCCCGCCTCGACGAGCGGGTCCGGACCAGCCTCGCCGAGGCGGGCGTACCCGCCGACACCGCCCTGCTCGACCACCTCAGCGACCTGATCGCCCGACTCGACCCGGCGGGTCGCCGCGACCACGCCGAGGCGGCCGGCCCGCGCCGCTGACCCCCGCCTCACCCCACCTCGGCGCCCAGCGGCGCGACCGCCACGTCGAGCTGGGCGCGCAACGTGTGCGCGTCGGGCGCGGTCGCGGTCCACAGTGTCGCCGGACCACCGGCCAGGGGCAGCCGGGCGAGGGTGCCCTCGACCGTCGCGCGCTCGTGGGGCAGCGACGGGTCCACCACCAGCAACGACCCCGTGGCCGAAGCGCCGCCGAGCACCGCGGGGCCGGCCCAGCCGGGCGCGCCCGGTCCCACGGCCAGCGACTGGCGCAGCAGCGGGCGGCCGTCGTAGTCGACCCGGGTGTGCACGACCGCGCCGCCGGGCGCCTCGCCGTACCGGCCGCAGATCACCTCGTCGCGCCAGGTCAACCTCGCCCCGGCGGCCAGCTCGACCCGGGACTCGGCGAGGTGGGCGCAGCCGGCCGCCGCGACCAGTTGCTCCGGCAGCCAGTGCAGCGCGCCGCCGTCGTGCACCACGGCGCGGACCGCCATCCGCGACACCGCGTCGGGGCGGCCGGGCAGGGCGACCGAGGCGGCGACGCTGTGTACCCGCACCGCCGCCCCCGGTCCCACCTCGATCTCCAGCCGCAGGTCGTCGCCGGCGAGCGGGCCGGCCGCCCCGCCGACGACGTACACGGTCACGACCCGACCGCTGCCGGGGGTCTGTCGCAGCAGCAGCGGCGTCTCGCCGCGCAGCTCGGCGAGGACCGTGCCGCCCCGGCCGTCGGCCCGCGCCACCAGCCGGGCGTACGCGCGCATCAGGTCGGGCCGACCCGCGCGGCGATCGGGTGCCGGGCCGCGTGGTGGGCCAGTTCGTGGCGGATCCAGTCGGCGACCCGCCCCGCGGTCTGGTCGCCGACGATCGACAGGAACACGGTCGGCAGGTCGCCGCGCCGGGCCCGCGCGTCCCGGTCCATGACGGCCAGGTCCGCGCCCACCATCGGGGCCAGGTCGGTCTTGTTGATCACGAGCAGGTCGGCGGACGTCACCCCGGGTCCGCCCTTGCGCGGCACCTTGTCCCCGCCGGCCACGTCGACCACGAAGATCTGCCGGTCCACCAGGCCCCGACTGAACGTGGCGGTCAGGTTGTCCCCGCCGCTCTCGATCAGCACCAGGTCCAGCGGGCCGACCGCCTCCGCCAACTCGTCCACGGCGTCGAGGTTGGCCCCGATGTCGTCCCGGATGGCGGTGTGCGGGCAGCAACCGGTCTCCACGGCGCGGATCCGGGTCGGGTCCAGCACGCCGGCCCGCTTGAGGAAGTCGGCGTCCTCGGTCGTGTAGATGTCGTTGGTGACCACGCCGAGTCGCAGCTCGCCGGCGAAGGCCCGGCACAGGGCCGCCACCAGGGCGGTCTTGCCGGACCCGACAGGCCCGCCGATGCCGACGCGCAGCGCCCGGCCGGGGAGTGCCAGCGGCGGATGCGGGTCCACCCCCGGTTCGGGGTGGGTGTGCGGAACGGTCTCGTCGTGCGGGGCGGGATTCTTCTCGGCAGTGGGCGCAGCGGTCGGCCCAACGGTGTCAGGACGCAAAGAGACGCACCTCCCAGGTGGCATGAGCTTCGGCGTGGATGTCGGCGAGGGGCGCGGCTGCCGCGGGCAGCCGCTCGGGTGGGTCGTCGGCGGCCCGGGCCGCCTCGGCGGCGGTGCCGTCGCATCGGTCGGCGAGACCGACGAGCAGGGCCTGGACCCGGTACGGGTCGAGGCCGAGCAGGCGTACGCCCGCACTTGCCGCACCGGTCACCGTCCCGTGGACGGCGACCGTGGCGGTCTCGGCGCGGCTCAGGCCGGCGGCGGCGCAGAGCAGCCCGAGCACCAACGGCTGGTGTGCTCCGCCGGGTGTGGCGGGCAGGCCGTCGAAGGACGCCGCCGGCCAGATGGCCCGGCCCGCGCGCAGCAGGGCCCGGCCCTGGCGACGGGACACCGCGCGCAGCGCCGGCGCCGCCGTCCGGGCGTCCAGCTCCGCGTCGAGCAACGCCAGCGTGGCCCCGCGGTCGGCGGAGCCGGCCGAGGTCACCGCCCGGTGCGCCGCCGCCGCGAACGCCGCGCCGACCAGCCCGGCGGTGGCCAGCCGGCCGGCCAGGAACGCCTCCAACGAGGCCAGATCGGTGACCCGGCCGGCGGCGACGGCCGCCTCCAGGCCGTTGGAGTGGGCGTGCGCGCCGGCCGGGAAACGACCGTCGGCCAGCAGCAGGAGCAGGCTCGACGTCGCCATCAGAACAGGAAGTACCGCTGGGCCATCGGCAGGCGTGGCACCGGATCCGGCTCCACCACCTGACCGTCGATCCGCACGGTGAACGTGTCCGGGTCCACCTCGATCCGGGGCATCGCGTCGTTCTCCGGCAGGTCGGCCTTGCCCCGCGAGCGCACGTCCGCGACGGGCACCACCCGTCGCCGCACGTCCAGGCGCAGCCCGGCGTCGAGCGCGGCCGGCGCGACGAACGCCAGGCTGGTGGCCGCCGCCGCGGCGCCGTACGCCCCGAACATCGGGCGCGGCAGCATCGGCTGCGGCGTCGGGATGGACGCGTTCGCGTCACCCATCTGGGCGTACGCGATCATGCCGCCCTTGAGCACCAGGTGCGGTCGTACGCCGAAGAACGCCGGATCCCACAGCACCAGGTCGGCCAGCTTGCCCGGCTCGACCGAGCCGATCTCGGCGTCCAGCCCGTTCGCCATCGCCGCGCAGATGGTGTACTTCGCCACGTACCGGCGGGCCCGGTGGTTGTCGGCCGCGCCGTCGCCGGGTAGCGCGCCGACCCGCTCCTTCATCACGTGCGCGCTCTGCCAGGTGCGCAGGATCACCTCACCGACCCGGCCCATCGCCTGGGCGTCGGAGCCGATGATGGAGATCGCGCCGAGGTCGTGCAGCAGGTCCTCGGCGGCCATGGTGGACGGTCGGATGCGGCTCTCGGCGAAGGCCAGGTCCTCCGGCACGGACGGGTTGAGATGGTGGCAGACCATCAGCATGTCCAGGTGCTCGGCGAGGGTGTTGGCGGTGTACGGCCGGGTCGGGTTGGTCGACGACGGCAGCACGTTGGGCTCGCCGGCCACCGTGATGATGTCCGGCGCGTGCCCGCCCCCGGCGCCCTCGGTGTGGTACGAGTGGATCGCCCGACCGGCGATCGCCCGCAGCGTGTCGGCCACGAAACCGGCCTCGTTGAGGGTGTCGGTGTGGATGGACACCTGCACCCCGGAGGCGTCCGCCACCCGCAGGCAGGCGTCGATCGCCGCCGGGGTGGTGCCCCAGTCCTCGTGCAGCTTGAAACCGCCCGCGCCGGCGCGCAACTGCTCCCACAGCGCCTCCGGCGAGACGGTGTTGCCCTTGCCGAGCAGCAGCACGTTGACCGGCAGCGTGTCCAGCGCCTCGTGCATGCGGGCCAGGTGCCAGGCGTTCGGGGTGACCGTCGTGGCCCGGGTGCCCTCGGCGGGGCCGGTGCCGCCGCCGACGAGTGTGGTGATGCCGCTGGCCAGGGCCTCGGTGACGATCTGCGGGCAGATGAAGTGCACGTGGGTGTCGACGGCGCCGGCGGTGAGGATCCGGCCGTTCCCGGCGATGACCTCGGTGGCCGGGCCGATGACCAGCTCGGGGTGGACGCCGGGCATGGTGTCCGGGTTGCCGGCCCGGCCCAGGGCGACGATCCGCCCGTCGCGCAGACCCACGTCGGCCTTGACCACGCCCCAGTGGTCGAGCACCACCGCGCCGGTGATGACGGTGTCGAGGGCGCCCTCGGCGCGGGTCGCCCGGGACTGGCCCATCGACTCGCGGATCACCTTCCCGCCGCCGAAGACCGCCTCGTCGCCGCCCACGCAGTGGTCGGTCTCCACCTCGATCAGCAGGCTCGTGTCGGCCAGCCGGACACGGTCGCCGGTGGTCGGCCCGTACAGGTCGATGTAGCGGTCCCGCCGCACGGCGCTCACCGCGCCGGCCCGTCGCCCGCCGGCGCCCCGCTTGCCGGCGCGTCCGTTCCGGGCGCGGTCGGTGCGGCTACGTCGAGCGGCCCGGCGCACTCGCCGCGCAGCCCGGGCACGACGCGTGCGCCGCCGAACGGGACCAGCTCGACGGTGCGGCTCACGCCCGGCTCGAACCGGACCGAGGTACCCGCCGGAACGGCGAGACGCTGGCCCCAGGCGACCGCCCGGTCGAACATCAGGGCCGGGTTGGCCTCGGCGAAGTGGTAGTGCGAGCCGACCTGCACCGGACGGTCGGCGGTGTTGACCACGACCAGGGTGGTCACCGGCCGACCCACGTTGATCTCGACCGGGCCGGCCGCCGGCAGGATCTCCCCGGGGATCACGGGATCGGGTGGTGCACCGTCACGAGCTTGGTACCGTCCGGGAACGTCGCCTCCACCTGCACCTCCCTCAGCAACTCGGGGATGCCGTCCTGCACGTCCTCGCGGCCGAGCACCGTCCGGCCGGCCGACGTGAGGTCGACCACCGACCGTCCGTCGCGGGCCCCTTCGAGCAGGAAGGCGGTGATGATCGCGACGGCTTCGGGATAGTTGAGTCGCAGGCCGCGCTCGCGGCGGCGGCGAGCGACGTCGGCCGCGACGTGGACGAGCAGGCGGTCCTGCTCGTGCGGGCTGAGGAACACGGGATTCTCCGGTGGGGATCGGCGTGGCCCGCTCGCTGTCGGCTCCGCGCGGAGCCGCGCCGGGCAGCACCACCCGGAGGACGAGCTGGAGTCACACGACCGCCGCGACGACCGTCGACGGAGTGGCCCGGGACTCCACCGTCCCGGCCCGCGCGACGGGCACCCGGCGGTGTCGGTCGGATGCGGACCGCACCGCCCACCGCTTGAGCAGACCGTAGAGGATCGCCACCGGCGGGGGCAACAGTGTGCTCGGGATGAGGGCGATTATTACGGCGAGCGAATTAAATCGTCAAGCGGCCGAACGGCCCATCATCCGGACGCTAGCTCGACTGGCAGCGGAAACGTTTCAGCCGCCACGCACTCACGGTCCACCGCTCGGGTGCCACCGCCGCACCCCGAGACCCGCAGAACGCCGACTTGTTTTCTTCTGCAAATGAAGAAACTCCTTCCAAAGCATTGACGGGCCGTCGCGTCGGTCCTTAGCGTCACCGAACGAAGGCCTTCCAGTGTGTACGGACCCGGCGACGCCGGCGCCTCACCCGCCGTCCACCCGCGACCCCACTCACCACCGTCCACTCCGCGACCCCGACGTCGGCGCAGCCGCGCCCGACGTCGCCGGCCGCTGCGCGGACCTCGCGTCACGCGAAAGGATCCACATGCGCATCAAGGCGTTCCTGCTACCCACGGCGCTCGCCCTGGCCCTGTCCGGGACACCGGCCATGGCTCACGCCACCCCCACCCACAACCAACCGGCCCACGCCGTCGACCTGGATGTTCTCTTCGTCAGCGCGCACCCCGACGACGAGGCCGGCAGCCTCGCCACCCTCGGCCAGTGGAAACAGAATTACGGCGCCAAGGCCGGCGTCGTCACGATCACCCGTGGAGAGGGGGGAGGCAACGCGGTGGGCCTGGAGGAGGGACCACCGCTGGGCATCATCCGGGAGCGCGAGGAGCGCACCGCGATCGGCAAGGCCGGGGTGGAGAACCTCTACAACCTCGACCACGTCGACTTCTGGTACACGGCCTCGGCACCCCTGTCGGAACAGATCTGGGGACACGACGAGACGCTGGGCCAGATCGTCCGGGTGATCCGGCAGACCCGGCCCGAGATCCTGATGACGATGAACCCGTCCCCCACCCCCGGCAACCACGGCAACCACCAGCAGGCCGCCCGGTTCGCCGCCGAGGCGTTCCAGGCCGCCGCCGACCCGAAGGCCTTCCCCGAGCAGATCCGCCGGGAAGGACTCAAGCCGTTCCGGGCGGCGAAGCTCCTGCGTACCGGCGGCACCGGCACCTCGTCCACCGGGCCGCAGTGCGCCTCCAGCTTCGTGCCGGCCGTCCCGACCGACCAGGTGTTCGGCGTCTGGGAGGGCGCTCGCGCCGCCGACGGCCGGACCTGGGCCGAGATCGAGGTCGAGGCCCGCCGGCAGTACGTCACCCAGGGCTGGGCGAACACCGCCGCCGCCCCCACCGACCCGTCCAAGATCCGCTGCGACTTCTACACCCTGGTCGACAGCCGCGTCCCGTACGACCCGTCGGACACCTCCCCTGAGGCGATCCTGCGCGGCTCGGTGCTGCCCCCGGCGGCCGGCGGCCTGCCCGGCGGCACCGAGTTCCACCTGACCACCGACCGGTTCGACGTCACCCCCGGGCAGAGCGTCAAGGTCACCGCCCACGTGCGGGCGCCCCGGAACCGGGCGCTGACCGCGCCCCGGGTCGCGCTGCGACTGCCCGCGGGCTGGACCGCCACCGGCTCCGGCGCGCTGCGCGGCGCCGTACCGGCCGGCAAGGAACGCACGGCGACCTTCACCGTGACCGTCCCCGCCGACGCCGGCACCAATGCCCAGCAACTCCTCGGCGGCACCCTGACCACCCGCCAGGGCACCGGACGCACGGACCGCGCCGTCCGGGTGGTCGCCGACGTGCGCGGCACCCTGGAGCCGCTGCCCGAGGTCGGGCTGTTCCGCACCTGGGCCGGCGACAGCGGCTACCCGCAGCTGGACACCCTGATCAAGCCGGTGCTGACCATCGGCTCCGGCAAGAGCCGGTCCGTCCGGATCGACCTGCGCAACCACGGCAGGAAGCCGCAGAGCGGCACCGTCACCCTCGGCCTGCCGGCCGGCTTCACCGCGGACGCGGCGACCAAGAGCTACACCGGCCTCGCACCGGGCGCCACCGGAGCGGTCACCTTCACCGTCACCAACAGCGACACCGGCCTGCCGACCGCCAACGAGGGCGGCGACGGAGGCGACTACGGCGTCACCATCACCACCACCAGCGGCACCGGCAGCACCGTGGAGACCGGCGCCCTGGAGATCGTGCCGACGAGCGTGGTGCCGCGCGCCGGGCAGGACCACGCCGTCGACGGGGTGGCCAGCCCCGGCGAGTACCCCGGCGAGGAACTGGACCTGTCCCGCATCTGGGAGGGAGCGGCCACCACCGAGCAGGATGCCTCGGCCAAGGGGCGGATCGCCTGGACCGAGGACTCCCTGCTCGTCTTCGTCCAGGTCACCGACGACGTGCTCGGTAAGAAGGTGGTGCCGCAGGACTGCAAGCGGCAGCGGCGTACCGACAGTGTGGAGATCATCGTCGACCCGAAGGGGAACTCGAGCGACACCTCCACCGTGTTCAAGGCGGGTATCTTCCCGGTCACCGACGACCCCGCCAACGGCGACCCGCCGTGCTGGCAGCGGGACGCCGACAACCGGCAGGGACCGGGCGCCACGACCGCCCCGGGGATGACCGTGGTCAGCAAGGTCACCGCGCCGTACACCGGCTACACCATCGAGGCACGCATTCCGTACGCGGTGCTGCCCGACGCGATCGACCCGGCCCGGATGGGCTTCAACGTGCTGGTCTACGACTCGGACACCCAGGACCTCAGCTCCCAGTCCCGGCTGGGCTGGTCCACGTTCACCGGCGTCCGGGCCGACCCGTACCGCTACGGTCTCGTCACCCTGCCCGGGCTCACCCCGGCGTCTCGGCAGCCCAGCACCCCCGTCTTCCCGGACACCGCCGCGCGCAGCGTGCACAGCGCGCAGACCATCGCGCAGTCGGCGGTGGACGGCGTCGCTCCGGCCGCCGTGGCCCGGCTGCCCGAGCGGGCGCTGCGACTGACCGGACCACGACGGGTGACCGGCGGGGTGCGGGTGACCGTCCGCGCCGACCGCGCCGGGACGGTGTACCTGCACAGCTACGACGGCGACCGATCGCTCGGTGAGCGCTCGGTGCAGCTACGCCGCGGACGCGCGACGACCGTCGTGGTGCCGGTGACCGGAGGCACACCCACCTCCGTCCTGGCCGCCTTCGAGAGCGGCGGCGCCGCCCTCGCCCGCCGGGTCCCGTTGACCTGACCCGGGCGCGCCGGAACCCCTGGCGGATCGGCCGGGGGTTCCGGCGTCGGCAGGCGCCGGCCCGGGCGGGTCACCGCACCGCACACGGTGGCCGGCACCGGCCTGCACCGGACGCACGGCGCGGACCGGATCCGCTGTCAACGGCGAAGCCCGTGGCGGGACTGGACCAGATACAACACGCCGGCCAGGAGGGACAGGACACCGGAGAGGACGATGGCGGCCGGGTAGCGACCGGCCGCCATCAGGGTGCCGTAGGCGAGGGAGGCCACGGCGCTTCCGGTGAAGATGCCCATCCGCTGGACACCGTTCACGAAGGCGCGGGTGCCGTGCGCGGCCCGACTGTTGGCGAAACTGTCAAGGACCGGCATCTGGGCGTAATGGGCCCCCTGGCGCAGCAGATACCAGAGGACGAAGAGGCTGGCCGTGCCGGCGGTGGCGCTCAGGAACTGGAGGAACAGCGCCGCGATCATGGCGAGGCCGGCCACGCGGAGAGCCCCGCCGCGCTTCATCAGGGGGAACAGGACGAAGATGCCCAGGACGCTGGCCAGGCGGTCCGCGACCAGGAGCCAGCCCAGCGACTCGGTGGCCAGGTGCAGGTAGTTGACGGCCACCAGGTTGATGAAGCGGATGGCGAGGACGCCGGCGCCACCGACGAGGACGGCCAGGGCGAACAGGCCGGTGAGGTGAGCGGCGTCGGCGCGCAGCGCCGGCAGGACCGGCGGGCGGGACTCGCCGGGCGCGCGGGCCGGCCGGGCGCCGCGACGCCACATGGCTGTCCGGGAGATCCCGATCAGCAGGGCCAGCACGGCTGAGCACAGCAGATCGAAGCGGTACCAGCCGGCGCTCTCGTCGCCGACCCGGGCGAGCAACACGCCGGCCACGTTGCCGACCGCGGAAGCGGTGAGGAAGGCGACGAAGCCGGTGCGGAACACCGCGAAGCGCGCCTGCTCGTCGTCGATGGCCGAGGCGAGCACGGCGTTGACGCTCACCAGCATCAGCGCGGAGCAGACGCTGTTGAGGCCGAACAGCACCAGGTGGGCGGAGAGGCTGTCGACGAACGGGATCGCCAGCATCGTGCCGGCGAAGCCGAAGCTGCTGAGCAACATCATCGGTTCGAGGCCGAGCCGGTCGGTGAACGCGCTCAGCGGCAGCACGATCACCGCCATGACGGTGAAGCCGACCGAGAAGACCTGGCCGGCGCCGGCCGGCGAGATGCCCACCTGCCCGAGGAACAACGCGTAGTACATGTCGAACAGGCTGGTCGCCAGGCCGAAGAAGACCTGGCTGAGCACGAAGCCGGTGCGGACCCGCCGCAGGTGGTGCTCACGGCGGGTCGCGGAACCGAGGTCCGGAAGCAGAGTCACCGGGCGTTGTCTCCGGTGAGCGGCGTGCGCGCGGGATGGGACGCGCCGAGTTCCCGCCCGGACTTGGTCACCAGGATCCCGTCAAGGTAGAGGTGGTCGAGTTCGGTGCGGACGAACGTGCAGAGGGCGTGCAGCGGTGTCTCGACGATCGGCTCGCCGGCGTCGTTGTACGACGTGTTCAGCACGATCGGCACCCCGGTCAACTCGTGGAACGCGGAGATCACCGCGTGGTAGGCCGGATTGTCGGCCGCCGAGACCGTCTGCAGGCGGGCGGTGCCGTCGACATGGGTGATGCTCGGGACGCTCTCCCGATGGGCCGCGCTCACCTGCGGGACGAGCAGCATGAACGGGCTCTCGCCGGTGAAGTCGAACCAGCTGTCCGCGTGCTCGACGAGCGCGGACGGAGCGTACGGGCGGAACGGCTCCCGATGCTTGACCACGGTGTTCAGGTAGTCGCGCATCGCGGGGTGCCGCGGGTCCGCCAGCATGCTGCGGTTGCCGAGCGCCCGCGGGCCGATCTCGGAACCGCCGCTGAACCATCCGACGACCCGGTGCGCGGCGAGCAGCTCGGCGACGTCGCGGGGGCCGGCCTCCCGCCAGGTCAGCTCCACTCCCGTGTGGTCGACGACCGTGCGCAGCGCGTCCAGCACCTCGTCCCGCGTGTACGCCCGGCCGAAGGACGCCGTCCGCATCACCGCGGGACGCCGGGCGCCGAGCAGCTCGACGCTGCCGTGGAGGGCCGCGCCGATCGCGACACCCGAGTCGCCGGCCGCCGGCGGGATGAAGACCTCCCGGAACGGTGACTCGGCGCGCACCCGCTCGTTGGCGACCGAGTTGAGCATGACGCCGCCGGCCATGCAGAGGTGGTCCGAGCCGGTCAGCTCGTGCGCCACCCCGGCGAGGTGCAGCATCGCCCGCTCCAGCTCGGCCTGCACGTGATAGGCGACGTCCTCCGCGAACGGCGACTGCCAGCGCAGCGGGTCCGCCGGGTCGTAGCCGGCGCCCTCCTCGGCGAGCAGCCGTTGCCAGATGTCCTCGAGGTCCTTCTGGGCCGAGCGGATGTCGAAGCCGTCGAACGTGAGCCAGTCACCCCAGTCGGGACGCGGCCGGCCGTAGGGTGCCAGCCCCATGGTCTTGCCCGCCTCCGGATAGCCCCCGCAGCCGAACACGCCGAAGTCCGGGGTGCCGTACCTGGTGACGAAGCCCAACCTGGTGGTGAAGAAGTCGTAGAACAGGCCGAGGCTCAGGTCGGAGTAGTCGGCCGGGTAGCGGCAGGCGGCCACCGGTTCCAACCGGTCGCCGGTCCCCCGGAACAGGGTGTGCTTCTCGATGGTGCTGTCCGGGAACCGGGCGCCGGCCTGGTCCACGACGAGGACGGCCGCCTCGTCGTACCCGGAGGGGTAGTAGGCGACGGCGGCGTGTGCGCGGTGGTGGCCGGGCAGCGGCAGCGCGCGGACCTTGGTCTTGTCCTTGATGGGCAGCTCGCGCAGGATGCGGCGGACCGCCCCGTCGCCCAGGGGGCGGTTGCCGACCACCAGGTCCACGTCGTCGATGCCGGCGCCGACCGCGTCGAGGCAGTAGGTGACCGCCTTCATCGGCAGGGTCTTGGTGATGCGCTCGAAGTGTCCCTGCACGAGGAAACCCTCGGAGTGCTTGATGCGGTCCAGGCGCTCCTCTTCGACGGCAACGGCGATCTCGCCGTCGCGCACCAGGCAGGCAGAGCGGTCGTGGCTGAGGTTCAGGCCGAGCACGAGAGACATCGGACTCCATTTCCTTCGTCGGAGCGGTACGGGCGGGTCAGGGCGTCCTCCGGGCCCGGTCCATCGCCTCGGCGAGGCCGTCGAGGATCCGGAGCGCGTCGTCGCGCAGCGTCAGCGGGTCGGTGGTCCGCAGGAAGAGCAGGCCGGCGTAGCCGAGCACGCCGGTGTTCGGGTGGTAACGGGGCATCGGCGTGCCCGGCTCCTGAGACTGACCGCGCACCAGTTCGACCGTGGTGGCGGGCGACACCAGGGACGACCAGTCGACATGGTCGGGATCGAACGGGGGCAGCACCGGCCAGGGCTTGCCCGACGAGTCGGACGCGATGACCGAGAGGGACGCGGCGGCGCAGGTGGCGTCCGCGGGCAGCAGCAGCCGACCCGGCACGTCGGGCGCCTCGTCGAGCGCGGCGGCGTGCTGGAGGGCGATGAGGTCGACGCCGTAGACCTCCAGCAGTTCGCGGGTGACGGCCGCACCACCGGCGCGGGCCGCCGACTCCAGGAGCCGCACCGAGCCGTCGGCCATCAGCTTGAACTCGGTGTGCGTGGCGCAGGTGTCCAGATCGAGCGCGTCGACGGCACGGCGGGCGACGTCGGCGATGCGCTGTTGCAGCGCCGGCGCCAGCACACACGGCGCCTGGTTGCTCAGCTCCACGTACACCGGGATCGTGGGCAGCCGTGCGGTGATCGCCAGCGGGTGGTAGGTGCCGCCCGCCACCAGCCCCTCCACGCTGAGGTAGTCGCCGAAGCCGGGCTCGGTGTACCAGCCCTCCGTGCTCGCGTCGATGACCTCCTCGGCCAGGAAGCGGGGTCCGCCGGCGCTGCCGTGCTCGGACATGCCCGACTCCCGCGCGGCGTCGACGGCCGCCGCGAGTTCCCGCCACACCGGCTCGGGGTCGTCGCCGGGCTGGATCGTGGCCTGCCCGATCGAACCCGCGCCGAGGACCGACTTGACGATCACGGGACCGTCCAGCTCGGCGCAGGCCGCGGCCAGGTCGTCGAGCGAGTCGACCGGACGGAACGCCGGATTCGGTACGCCCGCCGCCTCCCAGGCGCGCCGCATGAGCAGCTTGTTGCGGGAGGTCGCCGCGCCCGGGCCGGGCCCGGGCAGGCCGAGTCGCAGGCAGGCCGCCGCGGTGGGCACGACGCAGAACTCGGAGAAGGTGAGCACGGCGTCGGCGCGTACGGCGGTGGCGTGCTCGACGATCTCGTCGGCCAGTGGGGCGTCGGGCCGGGCGTGGCGCAGTTGTCGGCACAGGCGGAACAGGAGTTCGCGCTGCCAGGGCAAGGGCTCGCCGACCAGCAGGACGTCGACGACGGCACGGCTGGTGAGTCTCGGCAGCAGGTATTCCAGCGCGGGCCCGCCCTTGCCGTACACCAGCAGGGTCACCGGTTGCATGCGTCATCGCTCCTGTTCGCGGAAGGCCGGTCGGTGTCTGCCGGCCGGGGTCTGCCATAGGTAGGTACGCAGGGACATGCGCATGGCGCGCAGTTGCCCGTCGATGGCGTCGAGGTCGTCGCGGGTGGGACGCCGCGGCGCCGGCCCGAGCAGGGGCAGCAGTACCTCCACCGCTTCCAGCAGGCACAGCACCGCGTCCCGCTCGGCGGTGGCCGGCCCGGCGTTCACCGCGACGGTCAGGTGGTTGAGGTGCCCCAGAAGGTCTGCAGGACCGCCGTCGCGCTGTCCAGTTTCATCCGCGCCTGCTGCCACACCAGGCTCCGCGGCGAGTCGAGGACGGCCGCGGACACCTCCTCCCCTCGGTGCGCCGGCAGATCGTGCAGGAACACCGCTTGCGGCCAGCGACTCAGAAAGTCCTCGTCGATGTGGAAGGGCCGGAAGGTCTGGCGCCACAGCGGGTCCTCCTTGACGGTTCCGGTGGTCTGCCACCGTGTGGTGTAAACACAGTCGGCGGTGTCCGGGAGTTCGTCCCGTTCGTGGGTCTGGCGCACGCGGGCGCCCGGCACGGCGTCCTTCTCCGCCGCGGCCAGGCTCGCGGCGTCGAGGCCGTAGCCCGGCGGGGTGTAGAGGGTCAGCTCGGCGCCCGGGATCCGGGCCAGCGCGTACGCCAGCGCGGAGGCGGTGTTGTTGCCCTCGCCGACGTACAGCACCCGGATGCCGTCCAGGGTGCCGCGATGCCGTCGCAGCGTCGCCAGGTCGCACACCGCCTGCGTGGGGTGTTCCTCCCGGGCCATCGCGTTGATCAGCGGCAGGTTTCCGGCGTCCCGCATCCGGGCCAGCTCGGCGACGGTGCGGGTGCTGCGGATCACCACCCCGTCGAGCATCAGGCCGAGGATCCGCGCGGTGTCCTCGGCGGACTCGCCGGTGTTCGTCTGCAGGCTCGCCGGCCCGTAGTCGAGCACCTGCGCGCCGAGTCGGAGCGCCGCCACGCCGAACGCGGTGCGGGTCCGGGTCGACGTGCGTTCGAAGAGTGTCGCCACCACCGTGCCGGTCAGGGTCGGCGGCACCGCGCCCGGGTCGTCGGCGACCCGGACGGCGGCCTCGACCAGGCAGGTGAGCTGGGCGGCGGTGAGATCGCGCAGGGAGATGAGGCTGCGCCGGGTCCCGGTCATCCGAGGTCCACCGTCGACCCGAGGCCCGCGGCGGCGGCGTGGCGGCGTACCTCCTCGATCAGGGCGACGTCGAGCACGCCCATGCCGAACGGATTCACCACGGCGTAGGAACGTGTCGGTACGCGCTGGTGCCGGCCGGTGATCAGGCCGCCGATCGTGCCGTCGATCGCCCGGCCGGTCGTCGAGCCGGGGCGGGTCACCCGACCGTGCGCCATGAGTCCGCCGAGCGGGCGTCTGGGGTTCTCCGCGACCAGATCGACGTCGTCGACGTAGAGGGCGCCGGCGGCGAGCAGCGCCTCGGCGGTCAGGTCCGCCAGCGACACGTTGACGACCAGGGCGCCGGCGGGAATCCACTCCGGCGGCAGATAGCCCTCGTCCGCCGTGGTCGTGGCGATGATCACCTGCCCGGCCGCGACGGCCGGGGCCGCCTCGGCGGTGATGCGTACGTCCAGCCCGGGGCGGAGCCGGCGCAGGCGTTCCGCGAGGCCGCGGGCGGAGGCGCCGACGCGGTCGTGGAGCGTGACCCGGGACAGGCACGGAAGGGTCTCGAGGAACAGGGCCGCGTGGGTGCCGCCCTGCGCTCCGCAGCCGAGCACGGTCAGGCTCTCCGCGTCCGTGTGCCCGGTGAGGTCGACGGCGACGGCGGAGACGGCGGCGGTGCGTACGGCGCTGATGATCCCGACCTCCACGACGGCCGTGATCCGGGCGGTCTCCGGGTCGAAGCAGAGCCCCACCCCGCTCGCGCGCTCCAGCCCGACCGCCGGGTTCGAGACGCTGGCGTTGATGATCTTCATCCCGTAGGCGCCCGGCACCGCCGCGGGCATCCCGATCGACCGGGTGTACGCGCCCCGGCCGTTGTTCCAGCGCAGGTATGCCTCGCCGGGCAGCACGCAGCGCCCCGCGTCGTGGTCGGCGAGGGTGCGCCGGACCAGCGCCACCACGTCGAGCGCGTCGAGGCAGCGCAGGACGTCCGCGCGGGACAGCACCGCGACGCCGCCCGGCCCGCGCAGCCCGGGCAGTCCGGCCGTGAACCATCGGCCGACTGAGGTGGTCACAGGAGTCCCTCCTCGTGGAAGGCGTCGAGCCCCTCGGGCAGGTCGAGCACACCGCAGGAGCGGAACAGTTTGACGGATTGGACGGCCTGCTCGCGTGCGCCCCGCCGCACGGAATCCGGGTGGTAGACGTCACGTACCACCTCTTCGACCTGCGCGGGGGTGAGTCCCGCGGCGGCCAGGTTGGCCCGTGCGGGCCGCAGGTCCGGCCGCAGGCTGTGCCCGATCAACCGGGGCAGACATCTGGCGGTCTCCCGGCGTGCGGCCGGGTCGAGCCCCGCCCACAACTCGCGGAACAGGTGGGCGAAGAAGGCGTGGTGCCTACCCTCGTCCCGGGCGTGGTCGCGGACCGTCTCGCGAACCAGCCCGACCAGGTCGGGGTCGTTCGGCAACTCGGCCAGCAGGGTGGTCACCAGCGTCTCGAAGACGACGACCTGCAACAGTTGCGGCAGCGTCCCGCGGCGCGGCATGACGTCGGACGAGATGCCGTCGAGACGGTTCAGGAACGGGGTGAAGTCGTACGGCAGTGCCGCGACCCGGTTCGCCGACTCCAACTGTCGCACCACGTCGAACGAGTAGAGCGCGTGGTACGCCTCGTCGCAGTAGATCTTGTAGGCGTCGAACCGGACGTCCCGGCGCAACGGCACGTCCGCCCGGCCGTTCGCGAGCATCTCCGTGGCCCGGTTGACGACCCTCGTCTCGAAGTGGGCCGTGAACGCGAAGTAGTGGTAGGTGTGCCGGGCGACCAACGCCGCCCGGGCCTCGTCGTCCAGGCGGTCCACCAGTCGGTGGCCGAGGTAGGGGATCAGCCGGGCCGGGAAGAGCACCTTCCCGCCGTCCAGCTCGTCGGTGAGCACCCGGCGCGGATCCACCCGCACGCCCGCGCGGTCGAACCAGTCCCGCATCGGTTCCGCGGTCACGCGCTACTCCATTCCACCGGACCGCAGGCGGCGGCCGGCGGTTCCGCGCCGAGCCCGTGCACCGCCCGCCAGGCCGGTGAGTAGACCGTGTCCAGGTAGTTGCCGGCGCCGTCGGCGCAGACGCAGACGACGTCGCTCAGCCGGTCCCGCTCGATCAGCCGCAGGGCCGCCGCCACCAGGGCGCCCGAGCTGGCGCCCACCCCGATGCCGGTCTGCTCCAGCAGCCAGACACAGGCGGCGACCGCGTCGGCGGGACGGACCCGTTCGATCGGACCGTCGCCCGCGGCGACGAAACCGGAGTGTTTGCTGGAGCCGATGCCGGACAGCAGCCGCGGCCCCTCGGTGTGCCCGACCGCGTACGAGCCCGGCACGTCGACACCGACGACCGTCCACTTCGTCGCGCGGGCGGCGTAGCTGCGCATCCCGGCCAGGGTGCCGCCGGTGGAGACGGCGACCAGGACGACGGTGTCGGCGGGAACCTGCCGGGCCAGTTCCGGCGCGGTGCCGCCCTCGTGCGCGCCCGGGTTGGCGGGATTCTCGTACTGGTTGGTCCAGCGCAGGGTGGGCCGCTCGGCGAGCATCCGTTCGACCGTCTCAAGTCGGCTGAGCAGGTAGCCGCCCCGGCCGTCCTCGTCGGTGGCCACCACCACCGAGGCGCCGAGGCGGTGCAGCTGGCGGACCGCGTAGGCCGGGGTGCGCGGGTCGACGACCGCGGTGAACGGCACGTTCGCGGCCGACGACAGCGCGGCCAGGGCCACGCCGAGATTGCCCGACGTGGACTCGACGATGCCGCTGACCGGGTCGAGCTGGTCGGTGACGGAGTCGAACAGGGCGACGGCGGTGCGGTCCTTGATCGATCCGCACGGGTTGAACGACTCGAGTTTGAGCCGCAGCATCCCCTCACGGCCGCCGGCCGTCACCGGCACGGAGGCCACGGGGGTGTCGCCCACCAGCAGCGAGACCAACGCGGCACGTGGTGGCGGGGTGGCGAGGCCGGGACCGGTCATCGGTCACCGTGCCCCGACGGGCTCGGCGGCGTCCGGCTCCGGCACCCCGACCGACCGGCGATGCCGGGCGTGGACCGCGTACGCCACCAGGACCGCCAGCAGCAGCGGCGCCCCGCTGAGCACCGGCACGCTGAAGGTGTCGCTGACCGCCATGGTCACCAGCACCGCGGCCAGGACGACGATGGCCAGCACCACGGCCCCGGCCAGCACGGGGTCCGCCGGGCGTTCCGCACGGCGGTAGGCGAGGTAGGTGGCGAGGATGAGGATCCAGGTCAGCACCGCCCCCGACAGGGAGAGCCCGACCAGCGCGAGGAAGGCCCGCTCCGGGACGACCGCCGCGAGCAGAGCGGCCAACAGCAGCCCGGCGCCGGAGACCAGCAGCGCGGGGAGCGGAACGCCGCGCCTGTTGACCCGGCCGAACACCCGCGGGGCCTGGCCGCTGCCGGCCAGTCCGTACAGCGTGCGGCTGGCGACGTAGACGTTCGTGTTCATCGCGGACAGCGCGGCGGTCAGCACCACGAGGTTCATGACGTGCACCGCGGCCGGCACCCCGGCGATGTCGAACAGCCGGACGAACGGGCTGGCGTCGACCGAGCCGCCCGCCGCCGCCTCGGTCCACGGCACGATCGAGACGACGACGGCGGTGCCGAGGACGTAGAACAGCAGCAGCCGCAGCACCACGCCGCGGGTGGCGGAGACGACGTCCCGGCCGGCGGTGCGCGCCTCGCCCGCGGCCACGGCGAGCGCCTCGGTGCCCATGTAGCTGAAGGTCACCAGCACCATGCCGAGCCAGATGCCGCTCATGCCGTGCGGCGCGAAGCCGCCATGGTCGGTCCAGGCCGACAACCCGGTCGCCGGCCGACCGCCGAGGCCGACGAAGACGGCGACGGCGCCCAGGCCGACGAAGACCACGATCGCGATCACCTTGATCATCGCGAACCAGTACTCGAACTCGCCGAACACGCCGACCGTGAACGAGTTGACCACCAGCACGAGCGTCGCGAACAGCACCGCGGGCACCCACAGGGGCAACTCCGGCCACCACAGCTTCAGGTAGATGCCGACCGCGAGCGCCTCACCGCCGATGTTCACGACCTGGGCGATCCAGTACCACCAGCGCTGGGCGAAGGCGGGGCCCCGGCCCAGGTACCGCTCGGCCATCCCACCGAATCCGCCCACCTCGGGATGCGCGGCGATCATGCGGGCGAGCGCGTAGGCGAGGGTCACGGCGACGGCGCCACCGATCGCGTAGGCGATGGTGACCGCCGGGCCGGCGGTCGAGATCGCCTGTCCGGATCCGAGAAAGAGCCCGGTGCCGATCGCGCCGCCGAGGCCGATCATTCTCAGCTGGCGTCCGGAGAGGTCCCGGCGCAGCGATGCGCCGCCGGTCGGGGATGGGGTGGCCATGGCCTAGTGCTCGACCGTCAGCGGCAGTGGGCGGCGGCCGGCGGCGGACACTCCGGCGCCGACGGGATCGCGTTCCAGTGGTGAGAAGTCGTACCTGTCGAGCGGGTCCCGCTTGAGGTCGACGATCCGGGAGTTGGCGTCCTGGACCCGGGCCAGGACCTGCGGGCTCACCATCCGCAGGGCGATGCTGTCGGCCACCGGCACACCGTTGTCGGTCAGTCGGATGGCGTCGTCGTCGATCCGGATCAGACCGTGCTCCCGGTAGGGCGCCAGCTCCGCGGCGAAGTGCTCGGCGGGGTCGACGCCGTAGCGGCGGCGGAAGTCCTCCCGCCCGACGCCGCGCGAGCGCAGGTTGAACATGACCGCGCGGCGCATTCGTTCGTCGGTCGACAGGTGCACGCCGTGCCAGACCGAGGGTTGGCCCGCCTCCACGCGCTGCATGTAGCCGTCCATGGTGCAGTCGTTGTAGTACTGCGTGTTCCCGACGTAGCCGAAGCCGGAGACCCCGAACGGCAGCAGGTTGGTGTCCTCGATGGAGTCGTACTTGTTCTCCTGCTGGCGCGAGTGGGTGGACGCCTTCGAGTAGTAGAAGAGAGGGCCCCGCCGGAAGCCGAGTCTGCGGGTCAGCGCCTCGGTCATGAAGTGCATGAGCAGCCGACGCCGCAGGTCGGGGAAGATCCCGGGCTCGTTGCGGTAGTGCGCCGAGATCGGGTCGGCCTGCTTGAACATCAGCGGGAAGATGTTGAACTTCTCGACGCCGTACTCGATCAGGCTGGTCAGCGTCGTGTACCAGTTCTCCTCGGTCTGGTACGGCAGACCGAAGATCAGGTCGACCGAGTGGTTGTCCAGGCCCCGCTCGTGCAGCAGGTCGAGCAGCCGGTAGACGTGGGACGACTCGTGCCCGCGGTTGAGCTTGCGCAGCACCCGGTCGTCCATGGACTGCACGCCGAAGACCCACCGGTTCACGCCGGAGTCGCGCAGCGCGTCGAGCCGGTCGGTGTAGTCGGGGGCGTCGATGACCGACGGGTGCAGCTCGAAGGTGACCTCGGCGGTCTCCGGGAGGTCGATGTGCCGCCGGAGCTGGGCGAAGAGCGCCGTGATCTGCGGGGCGGACAGGTAGGACGGGGTGCCGCCGCCGAAGTACACGGTTTCCGCGCTGACCGGGTGCGGGAGCATCCCGGTCACGAGCGCGATCTCGCGGTGCAGCGCGGCGAGGTAGCGGGCCACCCGCGGGGAGTCCGGCCGGATCTCCTTGGCGAAGTGGCAGAACGTGCAGCGCTGTTCGCAGAACGGCAGGTGCAGGTAGACATTCGCGTTCCGGGTCAGGCCGGCGAAGGTCTCGGCCGGCGTGATCTCCGCCATCGCCTTGAGGGGCGGGTACGTGCCGACCAGATAGTAGTTCTCCACCGGTTGCAGAATGCCGATCTCGGCGAGCGCGGTGATCGGCATCGCGTCCAGGCTTTTCTGGGCCTCGGCGAGAATTTCCCCGAAGGGCGGAAAGGATTGAGCCATGAGTCAGCCTCCAGTGGTCCCGGGGCGGGCGAACGGCATGTGTGGCGGCTGCGGGCGTGCGGATGCCACCACCGCGATGTGGCGGCCGTGCGCACGGAGCAGCGGAAACAGCCTGCCGCCACGGCGTGGCGCAGGGTGATGTCAGCAGGTCAACAGGTGGATCTGGTCCGCCGAGTGGCGTGGCTCATGCGCGATTAACTCCCCGTGTCAGCGCTGCGTCGAGTTACCGCGAGGGTTCAGCGGATCACTCTTTGTGGCCGTGAAACAGTTAACTCATGCCCGAGGGGTGATGTCAATGGAACTCTCAAGATCATCCCTGTGGACGGTGGCACGGCGCCACGCGGCGCGGCGCACCCCACCACGCCATCCACGTCGGACATTGTCATGAGCGCCGGTCCTGGGCCGGTAGTGTCGGCGGAATGACAGAGTCGCGCGATGCGTTGCCCACCCCGATGCGCATTCTCGACCGGGCCGGAGCGGCCTATGCGGTGACCGTGCACCGGGCCATCCGCACCGCTGACGACGTGACGACGTGGCTCGACCTGCCGGTGGAGCGATCGGTGAAGACCCTGGCCTTCGAGGGCGCGCGGGACGGGCTGGTGCTGGCGGTGCTGCCCGGGCCCGCCCGGCTCGACTACCGGGGCCTCGCCGAGGCGGTCGGCACCTCCCGCTCGCGGCTGCGCCCCGCGGACCCGGCCGCGCTCGACGTGCTCGACATGGAGCCGGGCGGCGCCAGCCCGCTCAGCGACGCCGAGGGCGTCGTCACCGTCTTCGACGTCACGGTAGCCGGCATGGGCCCCGTCTACTGTGGCAGCGGCCGTAACGACCGCACCCTCCAAGTCGACGGTCGGGACCTGCTCCGGCTCGCCCGCAACCCCCGCGAGGCACGCATCGCCCGCCCGGCGGGCTGACCTCACCCGGGCCGGGCGGAAGCCGTCCGCCGGGCCACCGCGCCCCGCAGAGCGAAGGCCGCGGCAGCCGCCGCGACGCCGGCCGCGGCGCAGACCACCCAGAGCGTCGTCGGCCCCGCCGCGTCCAGCACCGCGGCGCCGACGAGCGGCCCGACCAGGCTGGAAGCCCCGTACGCCATGCCGAACAGGCCGCTGTAGCGCCCCTCGGACCCCGGCTTCGCGATCTCGGTCACCAGGGTCGGCCCGACCGTCGCCACGCCGATCTCCCCCACCGTCCAGATCAGGACCGCGAGCACGTAGACGGGCACGTCCCGCGCGGCGGCGAGCAGCCCGAAGCCCACCCCCGTGACCGCCAGGCTGCCGGCGTAGACGGGCATCCGCGGCCAGCCGGCCAGCCGCCCGACGAGCACCGGCTGCACCACCAGGATCACGATCGGGTTCACCGCGATGACCAGCCCGTACGCCGTTGCCGGCAGCCCCTGGTCGAGCATGATCAGGGGCATGGTCACGTACGCCTGCACGAGCAGCACCGCGAAGACGAGGAACGTGCCGGTCACCGCCCACAACAGGGCGTCGGAAACCGGGCCCGCGCCACCCCGGCCGCCGTCGCGGACACCCGCCCGCCGGTCGGGCGGCAGAAGCCGCACCGCGACCAGCGCGAAGATCACGCACGTTGCCGCGTCGGCCGCGAACAGCAGCACGAAGCCACGCTCCGCCATGACGCCGCCGGCCAGCCCCGCGACCGCGCTGCCCAGGTTGACCGCCCAGAAGATCAGGCCGAAGGCCCGCGCCCGCTGCTCGCCGGGGACCGTGGCGACGACGAGAGCGGCCAGGGCGGGCCGGTAGAGGTCGACGGCGAGGCCGTAGAGCACCACCGCCCCGACCAGGGTGGGCAGGGTGCCGGCCCAGGGAATGGTCATCGCCGTCGCCGCGGTGGCCAGCAGGCCGGCGACGAGCGTGCGCCGCCCGCCCCACCGGTCCGCCAGCCAGCCGCCGAGCGGCTGCGACACCACGGCCCCGGCGCCGAAGCTCGCCAGGACCAGACCGACGGTGCCGGGTGACAGGTGCCATCGACCCGACAGGAACAGCGCGAGGAACGGTTGGATCAGGTAGCCGAGCCGGTTCAGCAGGCTGCCGGTCCACAGCGCCCAGAAGGCGCGCGGCATCCGCTGCCGCCCGGTGGCGGAACTCTCCTGGATCAGATCCGTCATCGCCGCACGGTCACCCGGTGGCCGCCGGTGGACTCGAGCTCGCCGATCACCCGGTCGAAGAAGCCGCGCAGCGCGGCGCGCATCGGCGCGAACACGGCGGGGTCGGCTCCGGACACGCCACCGATGTGGTTGGCCAGCAGGTGGTAGGTGTTCGCCCCGACGTCGAGCTTCTTGACCTCGTTGCCGCGCCCGAGGCTGAAGGCGCCCACGCCGTGGTCCTCGCCCCAGCGGTACAGCTCGTAGAACGCGGCGCGGTAGACGTTCTGACCGGGCGACACCAGGGCGGGGTCGATGCCCTGGGCGAGGATGGTCAGCTCGGTCCCGGTCGGGTCGAGGAAGCAGAGCACGACCTGCACGGTCGCGCCGTCGGCACGCGACTGCCGCAGGAAGAGCCGCATCCGGTCGCGCAGCGGCGAGTCCAGGACCAGGTCGAGGGCGGTGGCCGACAGGTGGTTGTAGCGGTGTCCGTACTTGGCCAGGTTGAGCGCGTGCAACCGGTCGAAGTCCTTGAGCGCCGCGGGGTCGGCCGCCGCCTCGGCGCCGTCGAGGACGCGGTAGTCGTACTCGCCGGCCGCGCGGCGCACCAACCGGCGCAGGTCGCGGTAGCGGGAGTTGCCCAGGTGGGCCCGCAGGTCGTCGTCGACGCCGGCGCGCACCCGGTACTGCGCCTCGATGAACCAGGGCAGGTCGAGGAAGCCGTCCACGGCGAGCGCGGCGGTGTCGCCGGTGGTGCGGATCTGCGGGTAGAGCAACCAGTCCGCGCCGGCCCGCCGGGCGCGCTCGCGGTCGGCCCGGCGCCGTTCGTCGGCGGGCACCGGGATGTGCATCTCGTAGAAGTGTCCGGCCGGCACGAAAGCCGTGCCGAGATTGCAGTCGTCATCCTGCATTCCGACGTCGGCGGTGACGGCTCGCCAGTGAATTATCCTGCTGAGCGGCACCGCCGGCTCGGCGACCTCGTACATCCTGCAGAACATTTCCTGGAACGTCGCCTCGGCCGTTTTCCACATGGTCGAACTTCCCTTTCCCGCACGCTTTTCCGTGACGCCCCCGCCACCTGTCCCGCGCCCCATGATGTCAAACCGCACGCCGACCCGCGCACCCGAGAACAACGGCTATATCGGCTTTTATGGTTCTTTCGCGCTCACCAGGCGGGGTGATCCGATCACTCAAGCGAGAGCCAACCGGCACCGACCTGGCCGCCCTGAGCTGCGCATATCACTTTTGCATAGATCAACGACTAACTGGCCCACGCCTATCAGGGTGGACGGCGATGCCCGTGCGTGTCAGGATGAGCGAGTCTTCGCGGCGTCGGACCGGCGTGGGACACAAGGACGTTCCCCCCGGTTCCGCAGAGCCAGATTCCTCGTTCCGGCGGCCAGCCCTGTCGCCGAACGCGACAGTCACCACGGGGAGGGCGTCATCGTCATTCGACGTGTCCGCGGAATCCGGTACGACGAGGTCCAGGCCTGCTGGCCGGCGACCGGAGATGTCATCACGCAGGCCGATGTCGACGCCGTCGTCGAACAGGTCACGAGGGAACCGGGCGCCGAGTGCCTGCGCGTCGTGGTCTTCGGCGACGTCGATCTGGCGCCCGACGGGGACCGCCCGCTGCGCCCGCTGACCGCCGGGCGCCAGTACGCGGCCACCGGACGGCCCGGCGTCGAGGTCACCGCGATCGTCCCGCTGCCCGGTGCGGAGGTGGAGGTCGTGGCGCTCGGCCCCGGCACCCGCCTGGTCCGCACCCACGAGGACGGCGCCGAGGTCCGGCGGCTGGCGCACGTCGCCGCGCCCAGCCGCGAGGGGTCCACGTTCGAGCAGTCGATGGCGGCCCTGCACGGGCTGGAGGCGGCGCTCACCCAGGCCGGCATGGAGCCCCGCCACCTCGACCGCACCTGGTATTTCCTCGCCGACATCGAGGAGACCTACGCCGAGCTGAACAAGGCGCGGGACGCCACCTTCGACAGGTGGAAGCTCACCACCTACCCGGCCAGCACCGGCATCGGCGCCGGACTGCCGCCCGGCCAGGCGGTGGCCGTGATGGCCGAGGCGGTCGCGCGGGACGGTGCGCCGGCGGCGACCCCGTTCGGCACCGACCTGCAGTGCGCGCCCTACGACTACGGCCCCCGCTTCGTGCGCGCCAACCGGTCGCACCGCAACGGCTGCGAGGCGGTGCACGTCTCCGGCATCTCCAGCATCGACAAGCGCGGCGAATCCCTGCCGCAGGATGACGTGCGGGCCGCCGTGGCCTACGCGATGGCCAGCTTCACCGACCTGCTCGCCGGCGCGGACCTCACCCCCGAGGACGTGGTGAGCTGCTACGTCTACTGCAAGGACGCGGAGGCGAGAAGCGCCTTCGAGGCGCACTGTTCCGACGGCGGCTTCACCGTGCCGTACCTGTTGAACACCGTGGACGTCTGCCGTCCGGAACTGCGCTTCGAGATCGAGGGCCGGGCCGTGCGGAGGAAGCCGGCATGAGCCGTCGCGTCGTCGTGCTGGACAACTTCGACTCGTTCACCTACAACCTGGTGCAGTACCTGGCGGTCGCCGGCGCGCGACCGACGGTCCTGCGCAACACCGCGGAGCTCGACGAGATCGCCGCACAGCACCCCACCCACCTGGTGCTGTCGCCCGGTCCGGGCTCCGTCGAGAATCCCGGTTCCTACGGCGTCTGCCTCGCCGCCCTCGCCCACTACGCCGGCCGGATCCCGGTGCTGGGCGTCTGTCTCGGGCACCAGGCCATCGGCCGGTTCTACGGGGCGCGCACGGCACGACTCGCGAGCGTGCGGCACGGCCACGTGTCGACGATCCGGCTGCGCCGCAGCAGCCGGATCTTCGCCGGGGTGCCCAGCGGCTTCCCCGCCATGCGCTACCACAGCCTGGCGGTCACCGCGGCCACCCTCCCGGACGACCTGCGGCTCGTGGCGAGTGCCGACGACGACGAGTGCGTGATGGCCGTCGAGCACGCCAGGCAGCCGGTGTACGGAGTCCAGTTCCATCCGGAGTCGATCGGCACGCCGGCCGGGCAGCTGATCATCGACAACTTCCTGTCCGTGACAGGTTCGAGGAGCGACAGTGGCTGAGGAATTCATCTTCGATCTGGCAGACGCCGGCCGGTCGGACGTCGTCGACCAGCTCATCGAGGCCGACGACCACATACCGGGGCTGGTGTTCACCTATCCGCCGATCTCCCTCTGGGAGCCGCGGGACGCCACCGCCTCCGACCCCGACACCCTCTGGGCCGGCAGCGACACCTTCTCGCACAACCTCTACATCCACATCCCGTTCTGCCGCCAGAAGTGCAGCTTCTGCTACTACAGCGTGGCCGTCGTCCAGGACGACACCCAGGTGATCTGGGACTACCTGCACTGCCTCGAGAAGGAGGCGCTGCAGTACCTGCCGATGATGCGGAGCAAGAAGATCGAGACCGTGTTCATCGGTGGGGGCACACCCAGCCGGCTCAACCCGGCACAGATCGAGTTCCTCTTCGAGCGGGTCATCCGACGCTTCGACCTCTCCGAGTGCCGCGAGATCACCTACGAGTGTTCGCCGGACTCGGCGACCGAGGACCGCATCGCGGTGATGGCGGCCAACGGGACGAACCGCCTGTCCATGGGTGTGCAGTCGCTCGACCCGGAGATCCTGCGCAAGTCGCGCCGCTCCGACACGCCGTCCAGCGTGGTGCGCACCTACTACAACATGGCCGACAGCGGCGTGCCGAACGTCAACATCGACCTCATCGCGGGCATCGAGCGTGAGGCGTTCGACAACATGCAGCGGACCATGGACGCGGTCACCGCGCTGGAGCCGATGCCCACCCAGATCACCCTCTTCACGCTCTCGGTGCGCAAGGGCGCGATCAACAACACCACGTTGCGCGAGGAGGACCACGCCAAGCTCTTCCGGCGCAGCCTCGCGCTGTTCCGGTACGCCAAGCGCCGGATGCGGGAGAACGGCTACTGGCAGTACTCCCGCAACCTCTTCCCGCGCGAGAACTGGATCTTCCACTACCAGGACAACCACTGGGGCAACAACGGTTACGTCCTCGGGCTCGGCGCCAGCTCCTACAGCCACTCGCACGGCTACACGTACAGCAACGCGTTCACCTTCCGGGAGTACATGCGCCGGATCCAGGCGGGCGGGTCGGCGGTGGAGAAGGCATTCCCGCTCTCGGCGGACGAGTCGCTGCGCCGGCACCTCGTGCTCGCCATGAAGCACCGCGAGCTGGACGTCGCGCGTTTCAACTCCTTCTATCCGGCGGGCTCCGAGCCGCTGCGGCAGTTCCAGTCGGTCTTCGACGCGCTCGCCGCGATGGGCATCGTCACCGTCGAGGACGGGCGGATCGCGTACACGGAGGACCATGCCGACGTCAGCGACCGCTACACCCGGCTGTTCTACTCCGACGGGGTCAGCGACGCGGTCAGGCGCGGCGTCGGGCAGCTCACCGGGGCCGGCAGCAACGCCTTCAACTTCACCCTCTAGGACGTCGATGTCGGCGCCCGCACCCACCGCCACCACCGCCCGCGTACCCTTCGCCGGCGACCCGCACGACCTCGTCGAGCCCTTCGCGGAGCTGTTCGGACCGCTGTTCTGCTACCGCCTGCCGGGGCGGGAACGGCGCACCCTCCTCGCGTCGCTCGCCGACGTGTGGCGGATCACGACCGACGGGATCGAGCGGGGCGGCGAACGCTTCGACGGCGACGTCGCCGCCCTGCTCGACCACCTACTGGCCGAGGCCCGGCGCGGTCCGGGCGCCGACGTCGCGTTCGCCCTCTCCTACGACCTGTCCCTGCGGCTGCGGGCGGAGGCCGGCATCCCGGGCGGGCCGTGGCCGACCGCGGCCCCCGGACGGCTGCTCGGCTTCGCCGGGCCGCTGCGCCGCGCGGTGGTCCACGACCCCGCCACCGGCACCCTGAGCTGCGCCGGGGAGGACCGGGCCAACGTCATGTCGGCCTGCGCCCGCACCGCCGCCCGGGCCGCGCCGCCGCCGACCGCCCCGCTGACCGAGGTCGTGACCGACATCGACCCGCACCGGTACGCCGACCAGCTCGCCCGAGCGCGCGAGCACCTGCTGGCCGGCGACATCTACCAGGTCGTCCTCTCGGTGCCGGTGCGGGTACGCCCACGCACGTCGCTGCCGCGCTACTACGCCGACGTCGCCCACCGGTACGCCACGGCCGACTACTCCTACTGGTTCAGCCTCGACGGGGCCACGGTGTTCGGCAACTGTTCCCTGCCGCACGTGCTGGCGCGCGACGGGCGGGTGCGCAGCCGCGTCTTCGCCGGCACCCAGCCGGCCGCGCGGGACGAGCGGGAACGGCAGGAACGGGGCGCGTTGCTGCGCGCCGACCCGAAATACTTCGCCGAGCACATCATGCTCGTCGACCTGGAACGCAACGACCTCGGCTCGTACTGCGAGCCCGGCACGGTGGTGGTCGACCGGTTGTGCGAGCCGCTGGTGATCGGTCCCACGACGTATCTCGCCAGCGACGTCTCGGGCGCGTACGACACGGCGCGCGGGCTCGGCGGTGTCGTGCTGGCGAGTTTCCCGCGCGGGGTGGTGGTCGGCGCGCCGAAGCTGCGCGCCCAGGAGGTGCTGGCCGACCTCGAGGGCGAGCCGCGCGGGTTCTTCGCGGGCGCGGTGGGGTTCTACGACGCGGCCCGCGACGCGCTGACCTCCAACACGATCGTCACCTGCGCCGAGCGGGACGGGCCGGACGTGCTGCTGCGCTGCGGCGGCGGCGTGGTCGCGGGTTCGGACGTCACGCAGGAGCTGGCGGAGTTGGACCTCAAACTGCGGTATCTGCGATAGCGGGGTGATGGGCATGATCGTCGTCGGTTTCAACGGTTTCACGCGGTCCGCGGAGCTGTTCGGGCGCCTGTACCGGCGTTCGGGCCTCGACCGGCACCGGGTGCTGGGGCACGACGCGGCCGTCGCCGTGGTGGTCGACGGCGAGCTGGTCGCCGCCGTGGAGGAGGAACGGCTCAGCCGGGTCAAGAAGACGTCCGACCTGCCGGTCAACGCGCTGCGCTGGGCGCTCGGGGAGGCGGGCGTCGGGCTGGCCGACGTCGACTGCTTCGCCTTCCCCTGGAGTTTCACCGCGGAGGTCTGGGCGGCGGAGCGGGCCGGGATCGCCCGATCGGCGGTGCCGGAGCCGGAGCGGGCCGACCGCCTGGCCCGGCTGGAGGAGCTACGCACGACGCTGCTCACGCCGGAGGCGATCCGGGCGGACTTCGCCGCGCGCACCGGTTTCACCATCCCGGCCGACCGGCTCCGGCTCGTCCCGCACCACCTCGCCCACCTGTCGTGCGGCTACCACACGGCCGGCTGGCGGGACGCGGCGTTCCTGGTCAGCGACGGCCGCGCGGAGCGCTACTCGTCGATCATGGGCGAGGTCCGCGACGGCGAGGTGACGATCCTGGAAGACGCCACCGTCGACATCACCAACAGTCTCGCGCTGCTCTACAGCAAGGTCACCCGCTACCTCGGCTTCGTGCCGAACAACGACGAGTACAAGGTGATGGGGCTCAGCGGTTTCCATCCGCCGCTCGGCGCGGACAACCCGCTCCTGCGCGAGGTGATCACGCTGGAGGAGGCCGGCGGCTATCGGCTGCGGGTCGGCAACCCGCTGCTGGACACCCAGGCGTACTACTCCTACTTCGACGAGATCTTCGGGCGCACCGGCGACCGCACGGACTGGGACTTCCGGTGCCGGGTGGCCCGGGCGGTCCAGGACGCGGTCGAGGTGGTCACCCGGCACCAGGTGTCGGTGCTGGAACGGCGCACATCCGCGCGGAATCTGATCATCGAGGGTGGCCTGGCGCTGAACTGCGTGAACAACACCAAGCTGCTGGAGGGCTCCCGGTTCGAGGACGCGTCGGTCAGCTTCGGCGCGAGCGACCCGGGCGTGACGATCGGCGCGGCGGTGTACGCGTCACGCGAGCTGGGCCGCCCGGTGCGCCCGTCGCCCGGCCCGTACCTGGGACCGAGTTACACCGACGACGACGTCCGCGCGGCCCTCGCCGCGGTGGGTGACCGGGTCGAGTGGCGCGAGCTGGCCGAGGACGAGCTGCTCACCGAGGTGGCCAAGCTGCTCGTCGACCCGGTGGTGATCGGCTGGTTCCAGGGCGCCGTCGAGTACGGCCCGCGCGCTCTCGGCAATCGCAGCATCCTGGCCAACCCCGCGTTTCCCGATATTCAGGACGTCATCAACATCCGCGTCAAGCGGCGGGAGCCGTTCCGGCCTTTCGCGCCGGTGCTGCCCGCGGCATCGGCGCAGGTGGTCCTCGAAATGGGGAAGAAGACGTCCTCGCCCTACATGACATTCGTCTTCCCGGTACGATCCGAATACCAGAAGCTCGTTCCGGGCGCCGTCCACGTCGACGGCACCGCCCGGGCCCAGACGGTCGACGAGGCGGACAATCCCCTGCTGGCGGGCCTGCTTCGAGCCTTCGAGCAGGTCACCGGCGTGCCCTGCCTGATCAACACTTCCTTCAACGTCGCGGGACAGCCAATCGTCGGGTCACCCGCCGATGGGCTAAGCTGCTTCCTCGATACGGAAATCGATTACCTGGTGTTACACCACTTTCTGATCAGCAAGGTGGCCTCCGGTGAGTCTTGACTTCGCTAGCCCCTATTGCCTCGTCCATTCCGAGGGTCGGGTCAACTACGCTCGCGGGGAGACCGTGCGGTCCTGGTCGCTCGCCGAGGTGCCTCGCCCGGCCGCCCACCCGGTGCTGACCATGGTGCCCTACGCGCAGTTGCGTGAGCGCGGTTACGTCTGCCACGACGACAACGAGCCGCTCATCTCGTTGGTGCCCAGCGAGTTCCGTGAGGTCGAGCTGGAGTCGTTCGCCGACGTGCGCGCCGACGTCCGAGTGGTCTCCGAGCCCGTGCACACTCCGGACGACGAGGAGTTCGCCGCCCGTATCGACCGGGTCATCAAGGAGGAGATCCAGCGCGGTGAGGGCTCCAACTTCCTCATCTCGCGGCGGTGCGACGTCACCATCGGTGACTTCGGGCCCGAGGTCGCGCACACGATCTTCGCCCGGCTCGCCCGTAACGAGATCGGGGCGTACCTCACCTTCTGCTTCTTCGACGGGGAGCGCTACTTCATCGGGTCCTCGCCAGAACGGCACCTGACCTACCGCCGCGGCACGGTCACGATGAACCCGATCTGCGGCACGCTGCCGCGCGCCGCGTTGCAGAAGCGGGCCGACCTCATCGAGTTCCTCTCCGACCGCAAGGAGGTGAACGAGCTCTTCCAGGTGGTCGACGAGGAGCTCAAGATGATGTCGCGGATCTGCGGCGAGGGCGGCGTCGTGCGCGGACCGTACCTCAAGGAGATGAGCGCGCTCGTCCACACCGAGTACGTGCTCGAGGGCAGCGCCACCATGAGCCCGCTCGACGCGTTCCGGGAGTCGATGTTCGCCGCGACGATGGTCGGCAGCCCACTGGAGAACGCCGCCCGGGTCATCCACCGCCACGAGTCCGAGTCCCGCGGCTACTACTCGTCCGCCCTGATGATCCGCGGCCTGGAGGACGACGGGCAGGAGTGGCTGGACAGCGCCATCACGATCCGGACGATGGCGGTGGACGCCGACGGGCACGCCGTGATCCGCAGCGGCGCCAGCGTCGTCCGCGACTCGGTGCCCGCCAAGGAGTGCCGTGAGGTGCGCACCAAGGCCGAGGGGCTGCTGAAGGCGATCACCACCGCCGAACCGCCCGGTCCCTTCCTCGACCGGTTCGTGGACGACAAGGTCCTCGAGGTGCTGAACGGGCGGAACCGCTACCTGTCCCGGTTCTGGATCAACAGGCAGGTCGACGACAGGTACGCCGCGCCCGAACTCATCGGCCGCTCGGTGCTGATCGTCGACAACGAGGACCAGTTCACCGAGATGCTCAAGCACATCCTCGAACACCTCGGGTTCAAGGTCACCATGCGCGACTACCGGGAGTCCGGCATCGGCCTCACCGGTTACGACCTGGTGCTCGTCGGGCCCGGTCCCGGCGACCCGAACGAGATGAACGACCCGAAGATCGCCCAACTGCACCGCATCGTGGGCGAGCTGATGAAGACCGGCACGCCGTTCCTCGCCGTCTGCCTCGGCCACCAGATCCTCTGCCGTCTGCTCGGCATGACCGTGCGCCCGGTGGACCCGCCGTTGCAGGGCGTGCAGGAGACCGTCGACCTGTTCGGCCGGGCCGAGCCGGTCGGCTTCTACAACACCTTCTTCGCCGACGCCCCGGCCGAGGCCCCCGCCGGGGTGACCGTGGCCGTGGAGCCCGACGGCCGGGTGGTGGCGCTGCGTTCCGAACGGTTCACCAGCTTCCAGTTCCATGTCGAGTCCGTCCTCACCACCAACTGCATCACCATCCTCCGGGAGGCGCTGTTGTGGCTGTTGAAATGAGCCTGCCGATGTCGGCGGGGTACGGCGACCTGACGATCCTGGTCTGCGGGTTGTCCGCGGGCGGCACCCACGAGCGGTACCTTTTCCTCGACGTGGGCTCCCGGACCGTGCGGGAGACCACGATCGACATCGGTGACCTGCGGTCCCGCCAGTTGGCGGTGCTGCGGGAGCGGCTCGGCGACAACCCGGTGCCGTACGGGCTGGGCCGGCTGGAGGACCTGCTCCCGTACTTCCTGCACCCGCACAGCTTCGTGCAGACCGACGACGGCGAGGTCGTCGTCTCCTTCAAACAGGCGCCCTACCTGCGTCGCCTCGGCCGCGACGGCGGCTCGCACCTGTGGCCGCCGGCGGCCGAGCTCGACTTCGCGGCGATGCAGAGTTCCACCAAGTGCGAGGTCGAGCCCGGCGTGATCGCCTTCGCGATGACCGACGCCGAGGACCGCCTGCGCCGCTACCACGACCCGGACCAGCCGTTGCGCAGCAGCGCCTGGCGCTACGACCTGCGCACCGGCGCGGCGACCCGGCTGGGCGACCTGCCCGAGTTCGCCTTCGACACCATCCACGAGCTGGAGGCGTCGCCGAACGGGTTCATGGTCGGCGTCGACATGGACCTGTCGGTGCGCCCCGGCGCCGACGGCCGGGTGCTGGGCACCGACGGGGACAGCCTCGACGTCGCCCGGTACGCGGCCAACGAGTTCCCCACCGGCCGGTTCGTCGTGGCGGACGAGAAGCTGACCCGCGCCTCGGTGCACACCACCGGCGCGAGCTGCTCCGCGCACGTCGACGTCGACCTGGACGATCCGGACGTCTTCTACGTCTCCTGCAACAACATCTCGAAGTGGCAGAACAACGTCGTCGTGCACGGGCCGGGTGTGCTCGAACGGTGGCGCTACCAGGGCGGTCACGCGGTCCGGGAGGCCACCCACACCGGGCCGACCTTCCTGCGCATCACCTCGCAGCAACTGTTCCACCGCGACGGTCGGCAGCTCATCGCGGTCACCGGCTTCCCGAACCGGCTGTTCGTCCTCGACCCGGCCGACATGTCCACGATTCTCGACCTGGAGCTGTTCGCGCACGAGCCGGTCCGGCCGCCCTTCATGTGCGCGAAGAACAGCCAGTCGCCGCTCTACCTGGCGGTCGAGCCCTCCGGCCGGTACGTCTTCATGACCGGCGCCTCCACCCTGTTCGTCGTGGACCTCGACGAGGGCCGCGTCGTCGAGCGGGTGCCGTTCTGCGAGCCCGGCTCGCTGATGGCCACCGCCCACATCGGGTTCGTGCGCTGACTACCGCCTGCGTCGCGGTGGCTCCGGCAGCGCCGCGCGGTCCAGCTTGCCGTTCGCGGTGAGGGGGAAGGCCGCCAGGCGTACCAGCCGGGCCGGCACCATCGGCGCGGGCAGCCGTTCGGCCAGATGGGCCCGCAGCTCCCGCTCACCGGGGCCGTCGGGCGGCCCCACCACATAGCCGACCAGGCGGTCGGCGCGTCCCTCGTCGCGGCGCAACAGGACGACGGCGCCGGTCACGCCCGGATGCCGGCGCAGCGTCTCCTCGATCTCGCCCGGCTCGATCCGCTGCCCGCGCAGCTTGATCTGGTGATCGAGGCGGCCGAGGAACTCCAGCACCCCGCCGGGCAGCCACCGGACGAGGTCGCCGGTCCGGTACAACCGGGCGCCGGCGGCGAAGGGGTCCGGCACGAACCGCTCCGCGGTGAGCCCCGGCCGGCCGAGATATCCCCGCGCCAGCGCGTGGTCGCCACCGAGGTGGAGCTCCCCCGGCACGCCCTCGCGCACCGGGTTCCCGTCCGCGTCGAGTACCCGCACCACCACGTTCGCGATCGGCCGGCCGATCGGCACCGAGTCGCCGTCCTCCACCGGGCGGCAGGGCCACCAGGTGACGTCGATCGAGGCTTCGGTAGGCCCGTACAGGTTGTCGATCCGCGCCCGGCTCCGCGCCCGGAACCGGCGCACGGCGGCCGGTGTGAGCGCCTCGCCGCTACAGACCACGAGCCGCAGCGCGTCGTACCCGTCCCAACCGGGCTCGTCGAGGACGGACTCCAGCATGGACGGCACGAAATGAACCACGGTGATCCGCTTCCGCCGCAGGACGGCCATCAGGTATTCCGGGTCACGCTGCCCGCCCGGCCGGGCCAGCACCAGGCGGGCGCCCTGCGCGAGCGGCCAGAACAGCTCCCACACCGACACGTCGAACGTCGCGGGTGTCTTCTGCAGGACGGCGTCGGCGCTGGTCAGGGCGTACTCGTCCTGCATCCAGCGCAGCCGGTTGACGATGCCGCGGTGCCCCACGCCGACGGCCTTGGGGCGCCCGGTGGAGCCCGAGGTGAACAGGACGTAGGCCAACCCCAGGTCCGAGGCGGGCAGCACCGGCGCCGCCGGGACGCCCGCGCGCAGCTCACCGGCGGAGACGGCGAGCACGCGACGGCTCCCGGCGACGGCCTCGGCGGCGGCCTTCAGCTCCGGCTCGGTCAGGACGAGAACCGCGCCGGCGTCGTCGAGCATGCCGGCGAGGCGGGGCACGGGGTCGCCCGGTTCCAGGGGCAGGTATGCGGCCCCGCTCAGCAGCACCCCGAGCAGCAGCACCGGGAAGCGGACCGACCGTTCGGCGCAGACCGCCACCACGGCGTCCCGCTCCACCCCCGCCGCGACCAGCAGTCCGGCCACCACGCCGGCCTGCCGGACCAGTTCCGCGTACGTCAGCGACTCCCGCTCGTCCACGACGGCGCACGCGCCGGGTGTCCGGGCCGCCTGCGCCAGCACCAGCTCGGACAGGTACGCGGTCACCGGAGCGCCGCCGTCGGGTCGACAAGCGCCATCAGGGCGGCCCGGGTCACCGGCGCGGTCGGCATCTCACCGGCGGAAAGGTCGAGCCGGAGCGTCTCGACGCCCGGGTGCTCGGCCGTGTAGTCGCGGCTGGCCAGCACCACGTCGGCGGGCCGAGGCGGCACCGGGTCGGCGGACGCCGAGAGCAGCACGTGCAGCCAGGCGACGTACCTGTCGACGAGCTGCTCGCGGGTGTCCTGCCGTTCGTCGTCGGGCAGATCGTTCGCGCGGGCGAACACGTCGAGGTCGCCGTCCAGGGTGCGCGCCATCACGGACAGGGCCCGTGCCGGGTCGGCGTCGAGTGGCACCGCCGCCGGCTCGCCCTCGCGCAGGGTGGCGCGGAAGCCGCGGAAGTCGTGTGCCGCGGCGGCCCGGTCGGGCCAGGTCGGCTCGACCAGGACGAGCGGCACCCCGGTCAGCTCGGCGGTGCGGACGGCCACCGGCGTCGCGCTGCAGTAACCCACGATCCGGGCCGGGCGCACGGGCAGGCGGTGTACGGCCGCGGCGTACTCCTCGGCGAGGTCGGTGGCGCTGCGGAACCGGTCGGCGCGCAGGAGCGTCTCGACCGGGTCGGCGCGGTACACGGGCCGGTCGGCGGGCGCGGAGGCCAGCAGCTCGCCGAGCCCGGCGCCGGCGGAGATGCGGATGAAGTCGATGATCACGAGCGGTGCGCCCGGGCCGTCCGCGAGGACTTCCAGGGCCGGCGTCGATGCGGACACGGTCTCTCCCAGGTGTCGCTAGTTGACGCGGGCCGGCAGGCGGTCGAGGGCCGCCCGTGTCAGCCCGCGCACGGTGGGGTCCTGCGCCAGGATCCGCAGGGGTACGCGGACGCCGCAGCGCTGTCGCAGCCGGCTGAGCATCCGCACGGCGACCAACGACTCCCCGCCCAGCGCGAAGAAGTCGGATTCGGGCACCACGTCGGTCGCCCCGAGCAGGTCCCGCCACGCCGCGATGATCTCCCGTTCCACGGCGGCGGCGGACGTCTCGGGCTCGGTCGGCGCGCCCGGCGCGGTCGGCGCGCCCGGCGCGGTCGGCGCGGCCGGGACCGCCGGGACCGCCGCGCTGTCCGCCACCGCCGCCGCCCCGGGCGGGGTGAGGTCGACCCAGTGCCGGACGCGCTCGAAGGGGTACGCCGGCAGCGGTACCCGCCGGGCGGCCGGGTCGAGCCGGAACGCGGCCCAGTCCGGCTCGACGCCCGCAATCCACGCCGTCGCGACCGCCCGCAGCAGCACCGGCAGCGCGTCGGGGCCCGCCGTGGCCGGCATCGTGGGCGCCACCGGGACAGGCCCGCCGCCCGCCGCGCGGACCAGCGCGGTCAGTGCCCGGCCCGGTCCGACCTCCAGGACGACCGGGTGACGCACGGCCAGCAACTCGGCGGCGGCCTCCCGGAACCGGACCGGCTCGCACATCTGCCGCACCCAGTGCTCGGCGGGGCGGGTCGTGCCCTCGACCACCGGTTGCCCGGTCAGTCCGCAGAGGACGGTGGTGGTGACCGGGTGGTGCGGCACCGAGGCGGCGGCCGTCCGGAAGTCGTCGCGGATGCTGTCGAGCAGGCGGGAGTGGAAGCCGTGCGCGGCGGGCACGGGGCGTACCCGGATGCCGGCGGCGGCGCACCGGTCGGACAGCTCCCGCACCCCGGCCGGCGGGCCGGAGACCACTGTGACGCCGGGAGCGTTGTCGGCGGCCACCTGCACGCCGGGTGTCAGCAGCGCGGCCACCCGGTCCCGGCCGGCCAGCACGGCGGCCATCCGGCCGGGCGGGGTGCGCTCCACCAGCCGCCCGCGTTCGGTGAGCAGGGCCAGGGCGTCGGCCGGGCGCAGGCCGCCGGCCAGGCAGAACGCGGCGTACTCGCCGACGCTGTGTCCGATCAGCCGCTGCGGTCGCAGGCCCCAGTCGAGGAGTTGGCCGCCGAGAGCGTACTCCAGCAGGAACAGGGCGGGCTGGGCGATCGAGGGGCGGGCCGCCTGCGCCGCGGCGGACGGGTCGAGGAGCACGGCGCGCACCGGGTCGGCGCGGCCCGCCGGCAGCGCGTCCAGGCCCGTCTCGATCCGCTCGCGGACGCCGGGCAGCCGCGTGTGCAGGCCGGCGGCCATGCCGGGGAACTGGCTGCCCTGCCCGGGGAAGGCGAACGCGAGCGTCGCCCGGCGGGGCGCGGTGACCGGCTCCGCCTCGGTGCCGAGCTGCCGCAGCAGGTCGGCGCGGTCGGTGGCGACGATCGCCCGCCGGGTCGGCCAGGCGGTACGGCCGGCGCGGCTGGTGTGCGCGACGTCGGCGAGTTCCCACCGGGGCGTGTTCGCGAGGTGGTCGCCGAGCCGCCGCGCCGCCACCCGTACCGCCTGTGGGGTGCGCCCGCTCAGCACGACGAGATCGGCGTCCGCCGTCCTCGGTGTGACCGGCGGCGGGGGCGCCTCCTGCAGGACGACGTGGGCGTTGGTGCCGCCGATGCCGAACGAGCTGACGCAGCCCCGGCGCGGCCCGCCGCGCGCCGGCCAAGGCTCGGCCGTCGTGTTGACGCGCAGGCCGGCCTCGGCGAACGGGATGTCGGGGTGGGGCCGGTCGTGGTTCACGGTGGGCGGCACGATCCCGTGGCGCAGGGCGAGCAGCATCTTGATCATCCCGGTGATGCCTGCGGCGGCGTCGAGGTGGCCGAGGTTCGGCTTCACCGACCCCAGCAGGCGTACGCCCGCCGGGCCGCCCCGCCCCAGCGCCTCGCCGAGGCCGGCGACCTCGATGGCGTCGCCGATCTCGGTGCCCGTGCCGTGTGCCTCCACCACGTCGACGCTCGCCGGGTCGACGCCGGCCCGGGCCAGGGCCATGCCGATCACCTCGGCCTGACCGGCGACCCCGGGCGCGGTGTAACCCACCTTCGCGGCCCCGTCGTTGTTGACCGCGGAGCCGAGCACCAGCCCGAGGACGGGATCGCCGTCGGCCACCGCGTCCCGGAGGCGCCGCAGCACGACGATCCCGGCGCCGTTGCCGGCCACCGTCCCGGCGGCGTCGGCGGCGAAGGCCCGGCAGTGCCCGTCCGGCGCGCCGATGCCGTTCGGCTCGTGGCGGTAGCCGCGCTGCTGGGGCGTGCTGACCGTCGCGCCGCCCGCGAGGGCGATGTCGGCGTCCCCGCTGCGCAGGCTCTCGCAGGCGAGGTGCACCGCGACGAGCGAGGTCGAGCAGGCCGTCTGCACGCCGATCGCGGCGCCGCGCAGGCCCAGCCGGTAGGCGATCCGGGTCGCCGCGTGGTCCTTCTCGTTGCCGATGAGGATCGGCAGCGGGCCGAGCTCGGCGAGCAGGTCCGGCCGCCCGAGCAGGTGGTTCGCCAGGTAGGTGTTGACGCCGGTGCCCACGAACACGCCGATCCGGCCCGGTTCCCGACTCGGCGGGTGGCCCGCGTACTCGAGCGCCTCCCACGCGCACTCCAGCAGCAGCCGGTGCTGCGGATCGGTGATCATGACCTCCCGGGGGGTGAGGCCGAAGAAGGCGGCGTCGAAGTCCTCGATGCCGTCGAGCGTGCCCCGCACGGGCACGTAGTCCACGTCGTCGCGTTCCCGCTCGGTGACGCCGGCGGCGGCGAGTTGCTCCGGCGTGAACCGGGTGAGCAGCTCCCGGCCCTCGACCAGCGCGTCCCACAGCTCGTCGAGCCCCGCGACGCCGGGGAAGCGGCCGGCGACGCCCACCACGGCGATCGGTTCGCGTCCGACGGTCATCGGGTCACCCCGGCGGCCGTCTGATCGGCGCCGCGCAGCCACCCGGCGAGCGAATCCACGGTCGGGTGCCGGTAGAGGTCCAGCAGGACGAGGGTCCGGCCGGGCAGCCTGTCCCGCAGCAGCCGGTGCACCTTGGCCAACTGCAACGAGTCGCCGCCCACCTCGAAGAACGGCTCGTCGAAGCCGAAGTCGTCGTCGCCGAGCACGGCGGTCCACACCTCGGCGATCAGCGACTCCAGATCCGCTGTCGACGGGCCGGGCGGCGCCGGTGCCGGGGCGGGCCCCTCCTCGCTCAGACGCAGGATCGCCCGGGCATCGACCTTGCCGTTGGCGGTGAGGGGCAGGGCGTCGAGCACCACCCAGCGTTTCGGTACCGCGTACGCCGGTAGGCTCCGCGCGACAAGCGCGCGCACCTCATCGACCAGACCGGCCTCCGGCGGGGCGACGAGCGCCGCCACCAGGAACCGGCCGCTGTCGGCGTCGCCGGCGACCACCACCGCCGCGTCGCTGACCCGTGGGTGCGCCAGCAGCCGGTGGGTGACCTCGTCCCGCTCGACCCGGTGCCCGTCCAGCTTGACCTGCTGGTCGCGGCGGCCCAGGAAGCGCAGTCGGCCGTGGTCGTCCCAGCGCACCAGATCGCCGGTCCGGTAGTGGCGGGTGCCGTCGCCGAGCCGCCGGAACGCCTCGGCGGTCCGCTCCGGATCGTCCAGGTAGTCGCGTGCCAGCCCGGTGCCGGCGGCGCACAGCTCCCCGACCGCGCCGGGCGGCAGCAGCTCGCCGCGCTCGTCGAGGACCAGCAGGTGGGTGCCGCAGACGGGCCGACCGATCGGGACGTCCGAGTCCAGCTCGCACGGGTCGTCGACGTGGTGCACGGTGGTGAAGACGGTGTTCTCGGTGGGGCCGTACCCGTTGGTGACCCGAAGACGCGGGCAGTGCCGCAGCACGGCGGCGACCTGTCGGGCCGGGACCACGTCGCCGCCGGTGAGCAACTGCCGGAGCCCTCGGAACGCCGCCGGGTCGTAGTCGGCGAGCACCCGGAACAGACCGGCGGTGAGCCAGGCGAGGATGACCTCGCGCTCGGCCAGGAACCGGGCCAGCTCGCCGGGGTGCGGCACCGGGCCGGGGAAGATCTCGACCCGGCCGCCGGTGAGCAGTGGGACGAACAGCTCCATCGTGGAGGCGTCGAAGGCAAGCGGCGCGAGCCGCAGGAAACCGGCGTCCGGCCCGTGTTGGAACACGTCGGGGTCGTGCACGAGGCGCCGCACCGCGGCGTGGGTGATCCGGGCGGCCTTGGGCTCACCCGTCGACCCGGAGGTGAACGCCAGGCAGGCGACCCGCTGCGGATCGGCCGGCGCGGCGGGTGGGGTGTCGCCGGTGCGCGCGGGCCGGGGCCGCCCGGTGCGGACCGCGCAGGCGCCCGGGGCGAGCCGGGCGATCCGCGGGTCACCCACCACGGCGGCCGGGCGGCACCGGGCGAGCTGCGTCGCCACCCGCTCGTCCGGGGCGTCGGCGTCGATGCCGACGTACGCCGCTCCCAGCCGCAGTGTCGCCAGCACGGCCACCACCTCGGTGGTGGTGCCCGCAGCGGCCACGACCACCGTCGAGCCGGTCGTGACCCCGGCGTCGGCCAGCTCGGCGGAGAGCCGCTCGGCGAGGTCGTGCAGCTCGGCGTAGGTGGTGCTGCCCTCGGGGCCGCGCACGGCGACCGCCGCGGGCCGGCGGGACGCCTGCGCCGAGAACGCCTGCCACAGCCCGCCGCCCGGGCCGGCGTCCGGCCCATGCCCCCATTCGCCGAGCCGGGCGCGCTGCCGCTCGGACATGCCCCGAACAGTGCTCAGCGGCAGGTCGCGGGCGTGTGCGAGCGCCACGAGGGTCGCCTCGAACGCCTCGGCCAGCTCCGCCGCGCCGGCCGGGGACAGCGCGGCCAGCCGGTGCTCCAGCGCGAACCGGGGCCGCTCCCCCCATGCCTGGAGATAGAGCATCGCGTCGAAGACGGAGCCGCCGTCGTGGCCTTCGTGGACGGTCGCCGTCCCGGCCGGGCCCGGCAGCTCGGCGGGGATCAGCTCGTCGTGGGCGGCGAACCCGATCTGGACCAGCGGGTTGCGGTCGATCGCCCCGGCGGCGCCCAGCTCCGTCACGAGCGCCTCGAACGGCAGGTCGGCGGCGGCCACCGCGTCGGCGAGGGCGTCGGCCACGCTGGGGCCCAGCGTGCCCGCGGGCGCGTCGTCGTCCCAGCGGCAGCGCACCGGCACGACGCGGGTCGCGAGCCCGACCATCTCGCTCAGCTCGGCGGTCGGGCGCCCGGCGGCCGGCACCCCGACGAGCAGGTCGTCGACCCCGCACCGGCGGGCCACGACGAGCGCCCACGCGGCCAGCAGCACCGCCGTACGGCTCACGGCGGCGGCGCGCGCCAGGTCGCCACACGCCGCGGTGGCCTCGGCCCCGAGCGTGAAGGTCAGCCGCGAGCCCGGACGCCCCGGCCGGTCGGTGCCGCCGGGCCGGCCGGGCAGCTCCACCACCTGCGGCGCGCCAGCCAACTGGGCGGCGCGACGTCGCCGCAGTCGGTCGTCGGGCCGGGCGGACCGGAGCAGGACGTCGGGGGGTACGCCCGGCTCGGCCGGCGGCACGGCGCCGCCGAGGTACGCCGCGGCCAGCTCCCGCAGCACCAGCCCGACCGCCCAGCCGTCGAGCAGGGCGTGGTGGGCCAGCAGCGAGACGACGTGGCTCTCGTCCCCGGGCAGCTCGGTCAGCAGCCACTCGGCGGCCGGCCGGCGGAACGGGTCCAGGCCGGACGCCAGGTCGGCGAGGTGCGCGTGGGCGACGTCGACCGGGTCGCCACCGGGGGTGACCCGCCCCTGCTCCCGCAGCACCGGGCGCCACCGGCGCAGCACGCGGCGTCCCGGCTGGCCGGCGTCGGCGTCGGCGTCGGCGTCGGCGTCGGCGTCGGCGTCGGCGTCGGCGTCGGCGTCGGCGTCGGCGTCGAACACGGTACGCAGGGTCTCGTGCCGGGCGGTCAGCGCGTCCAGGCAGTCGCGGAGGTGCTTGGCGCGGGCGGGCCCCGGACAGTGGAGGCTGAACAGCAGGCGGTAACCGGTGCCCGGCCACTGCTGCTCGTGCACCAGCATGGCGTGCTGCGCGGGCAGCAGGGGACGTCGGTCCGACGGCGGCCGGTCCCGGTGCTCGGCCCGGTCCAGCGGGGCACTGCGGCGCAGCGCCGCGGTGAGCGGCCCGGGACGCAGCAGGTCAGCGAGGTCGATCCGGAGGTCGAGTTCGCGCTCGGCCCGGGCGACCAGCCGCATCGCCCGCAGCGAGGTGCCACCCAGCGCGGCAAAGGATTCCCGCGAATCTCCAGAGAACTGCTTCTCGGAAATGTCGAGAACATCGCGGGAAAGCCGAACAAGAGCAGGAAAAATTGCATTTTCCAAGACGTCAAAACCCCCGTTAAGACGACGCCCGCGCGAGCGCGCGGCTCTCAGTGAGAGACGGCACCGCACCCTAGCATGGGGCGACATTCCTGGCAATCCACAAAGATCAGTCTCCGTGACACCCCGTACCAGCGCTGTTAGAATCGCTCGCGTCAATGCGGCCGGCAGGCATCTCGGGCCAGCGGCGGAAAGATCAAAAACTCGGGAAACGCCGGCTCACACGCAGCACGCGCAGTTCAACGGGGGAACGGCATGGCGTCACCGCAGTCCACCATGTCCGGACGCGGAACCGGAACCGCAGGCGGCAAGGGGGCGCACGGTCGGCTGACGTCCGTGCGCGACACGCTCGTACCGGTGACCGGCCCCGCCCGACGGCTCGCCGCCGCGCAGCTCGCCGGCAGCGTCGGCGCCGGTCTCTACCTCGCCGGCGCGCCGGTCTACTTCCTCCGGACCGGCGACCTGACCGTCGCCCAGGTGGGCGCCGGGCTCTCCGCCGCCGCCTTCGCCGGCATCCTGGCGAGCGTCCCGGCCGGCCGGCTGGCCGATCGCTACGGCGCCCGCCGGATGTCCATCGTGTTCGTGCTGCTACAGGCGCTCTTCGTGCTCCTGCTGCTGGCGGCCGGCCCGTTCTGGGCCTTCGTGCCGCTCGTCGCGCTCGTCGCCGTCGCCGAGCAGTCCTGGGACGTCAGCCGCGACGGCATGATCGCGGCAGCGGTCGCCGGGAGCGACCGGGTGCGCGTCTCGGCGTACCTGCGGAGCGTGTTCAACGCCGGCTTCGCGGTCGGGACCCTGGCGGCCGGCCTGGTGCTCGCCGTCGACTCGCGGGCGGCGTACGTCGGAATGCTCGCGGCCGTGGCCGCGTGCTGGGTCGCGGTCGCCGGCCTCTACCTGCTGCTGCCGGCCTGGCCGAGGCCGACCCCGCCGGAGGGCGCGCGGCAGCGCGTGCGACCCCTCGCCGACCTGCCCTACCTGCTCGTGGCGCAGGTGAGCTGCCTCACCCGGATCGGCGAGACGATCCTGCTGGTCGGGCTGCCCCTCTGGATCGTCTCCGCCACCGATGTGCCCCGCCCGCTCGCGGCGTGGCTGACCGGCATCAACACCCTGCTGGTCGTGCTGCTCCAGGTCCGGGTGTCGCGGGCCGGCGACACCATTCCGGCCGCCGCGCGCCTCCAGCGGCTGGCCTTCCTGCTGCTCGCCGTCGCCTGCCCGGTGGCCGCGCTGACCGGCCGGCTGCCGGTGGCGCCCGCGATCACGGTACTGGTGCTGGTCGCGGTCCTGCTGACCTTCGCCGAACTCGGCGGTGAGACGGCGCGGTGGACCATGCAGTTCGGTCTCGCCCCGGAGCACGCGCAGGCCCGTTACGCCGGGGTCTTCCGACTCGGCCAGGCGGTCCCGGCGGTGGCGGGCCCCGCCCTGGTGACCGGCCTGACCGGCGGCCTGGGCACCACCGGCTGGCTCGTCCTCGCCGTGATCCCGCTGGTCGGCGCGGCCGTCAACGGCCCCGCCGTCGCCTGGGCCCGCCGCACCCGCCCGGAGCCGGCCCCCGCCTGACCCACCGGGTCCCGCCCCGACCCCACCAGCGCCGCGGGCCGTCGGCCCGGGCCCGCCGACCGTCACGAGGGAAACCGGAATGACAGACACGACCGAGGCCGTCCGGGACGGGCGACCACGCGACGCCATCGAGCTGGTGCTGCTGCACATCTGGCGCGACCACCTCCGCAACCCCGCCCTCGGCGTCGACGACGACTACTTCACCCAGGGCGGCACCTCGCTACAGGCCGTGCGCACCCTGTCGGAGATCCGCCGGCGCACCGGGGTGTCCCTGCCGCTGCCGGCGATGGCGCGGGCCGGCAGCGTCACCGCGATGGCCCGGCTGCTGCGCGACGGGTACGCGGACACACCCACCCCCCTCGTGCCGATCCGTCCCGGCAAACCGGGCGGCCCGGTGGTCGCCTGTGTGCACCCGCTCGGCGGCAGCGTCCTGTGGTACCGGCACCTCGCCGACGCGCTGCCGCGCGGTCACACCTGCGTCGGACTGCAGGCGCGGGCCCTCGACCCGCGGCTGTCGCCGGACCACACCATCGGCGAGATGGCCGCCGCCTACCGGGCGGAACTGGCGCGCGCCTACCGGCCCGAACAACTCGTCCTGGTCGGCTACTCGTTCGGCGGGCTGGTCGCCTACGAGATGGCGAGCCGGATGGCGGCCGACGGCGAGCGACCCGCCGCCGTGGTGCTCCTCGACACCGCCGTCACCCGCCGCGAACAACCACCGGCCTCCCGTGCCCGCCTGCTCTGGTCCCTGGTCAACCACAACTTCGGCCTCGACCTGTCGGCGGACGACCTGGCCACCCTCTCCCCCGACGCGATGTGCGCGCGCATCCTCGACGAAGCGGTCGCCCGTGGTGTCCTGCCACCCGGCTTCGGCCCCGACCGGCTGCGTCGCCTCGTCGAGATCTACCCGATCAACGCCGAGGCGGAACGTGTCTACCGCCTGCCGACCTATCCGTGGCCACTGGACCTGGTCCGACCGCGGGAGCCGCGCGTGGACGAGGAGAGCCTGGAGATCTGGTCGGAACACTGCCCGGCCGGCGTGCGCGTACACCGCGTCCCCGGCTCCCACCTGGACCTGCTCGCCCCGTCCCACGCGCCGGCGGTCGCCGAGGTGATCGCCGGGCTGCCGTCGGCGTAGGCCGGGGCCGGTTGCCGGCTCGGGGCCGACCCTCCCGGCGGACCGGGTGACGGTTGCAGATCAGTCCCGGTCGATCTCGGCGTACCTGGCGCGGCTCTCGGCGAACCAGTCGGCGATCAGCTCCAGCGCGGGATCCTCGTACGCGAGGGTCACGGCCACCCGCTCGAACGTGTCGAGGAACGCCCTGATGTCGCCGGGCGGCAGCAGGGCCGTGTCAGCGAACAGCGAGAGGTGGATCCGCTCGGCGGTGCCCCGGATCCCCATGAAGAGATCCTTGTTCTTCATGGGCACCCGCTCGGGCCAGGAGAAGGTGGAGGACCGGGTCGTCGCGGCCAGTTCGTCGAGGGTGGCGGGGGGTCTGGTGGGCCGGCCGGGCAGCCCCGACCAGGTGTCGTTGAACTGGCAGCCCCGCCGCGCCCCCGCCGCGCTGATCATGTCCAGGGTGCTGCGCTGGCGGTGCCGGCCGTACCGTCTCGCCTCCGCCAGCACCGCCGAGCAGTGACGGACCAGAGCGGCGAAGGAATCCGCGGTCAGCTCGATCACGGTCAGGATCCCCTGGCTGAGGTTGCTGACCGTGCCGGCCAGCTCCGGTGTCGTGCGGTTGCCCTGCATGACGTCGATGGGGTAGTTGGGCCCCGGGCAGACGCACCGGATCAGCGCCGAGGTGATGGAGAGCAGGATCGCGGAGGAGGTCGTCCGGTGGCGGCGGGCCGCCGGGCCGATCGCGACGGCCACCGCGTCGGACTCCAGTTGCCCACGGAAGAACCGTGGCGTGACCGGAGTGGCCCGTGCCGGCAGCATCTCCGGGCGGGTTCGGTCGAGCTGGCGCCGGATGAACTGCGCGGCCTGGATGTTCAGTAGCTGTCCCTGCGGCCCGTTCTCCATCCGGGCGAGGTCCGCCGGTTGTGATACGGGCCGGGCGGGTGGCGGTGGCGCGCCGGCCGCGCGGGCTCCCAGCAGGGCGGTGAGGTCGGTGACCAGCAGTTCAGCGCTGGTGAAGTCGGCGGACAGATGCGACACGGCCAGCGTGAGCAGGATCGGGATGCCGTCCTGAAGGATCACCGAGAAGCGGATCGGAAGTTCCTTGTCGTGGTCGAAGCCGAGTTCCGCGGCGCGCTCCAGACAGTCGGTGACGATGCTGGCGTAGTCCTTCGGATCGTCGACCGAGCGGTCGACCAGCTCGACCGGGAGCGACCCCGAGCCGAGGATCTCCTGGATCGCGTCGCCCCTGGCGGTGGGGTGGTACATGGTGCGGAGCGCCTCGTGGCGCCGGATCAGCTCAGCCAGGCTCTCCAGCACGTCGCCGACGCTCAACAGCAGCGGGATGTGCAGCCACTTGATGAGCACGGCGTACGACCGGGTGTCCTCCCAGTCGCGGATCAGGTCCCAGATGACCTCCTGGCCCCAGGCCAGCGGGGCCGTTCGCGAACGTCCGCCGTGGAACTCCAGGTCGGTCGAGCGGATAGTGATCATGGGGAGCTTGGCACCTCCACGACGGTGGACAGGGTGCCGGGTGCCGGGTTCGCCGGCGATCGGAGTACCTGTCGCAGGCAGAAGGTCGAGTAAGACAGGCCGACGGTCCAACTCGCGACCACGGCCCACATGATGGCGTGGATGCCGAACGGGCGGCTGAGCAGGTACGCGAACGGGATCTGCACCATGACGAAGGCGACGATGGTGCAGATCAGCGGTGCTGTGGTGCGGCGGGCGCCGTTGAGGTAGCCGTGCAGGACCACCATCAGGGTGTAGAGCGGCAGGAAGGGAAAAATGATCGTCAGGTACTCGCCGGTGACCCGGCGGGTGGTCGGGTCGTCGGTGAACAGCGCGGCGATCGGGGCGCGGGCCAGCAGGACCACGGCGGAGAACACCAGCGTCAGCGCGAAGGTCAACCCCAGGGTCCGCAACAGGGCGTGCCTGGCCCGTTCGTGGTGGCCGGCGCCGAGGTTCTGCGCCGCGAACGTGGTGACCGCCCCGGAGAAGGACAGGAACAGGATGGCGCTGAACGCCTCGACCCGCGCGACGACGGTGAAGGCCGCCATCACCACCTCGCCGTACGGCTCGATGATCCAGACCAGCACCATGATCCCGACGGCGAGGATGATGTGCTGCGTGGCCAGCGGCAGACCGAGCCGGGTGGCGTCGACGAGTTCGCCGCGTACGGCCTCGCGGGCGGGCCGGCCGGGTGGCAGGGGATAGATCCGGGCCGACGCGACGACTCCGATGACCGCGGCGGCGCTGCTGGCCGCCGCCGTGGCCAACGCGGCACCGGCGATTCCGAAGCCCAGTCCACCGACGAAGAGCAGGGCCAGCCCGATGTTCAGCAGGTTTCCGGCGGCCTGCACCCACATCGCCGCCCGCGAGTTGCCGAGGCCGCGCAGGTAGGCGCTGACCGCGGCGGATCCGAAGATGCCGGGGAAACCGAGGGAAAGCACCTGGATGAAGCGGGCGCACTGCTCGGCCAACTCGCCCGTGATGCCCATCAGCGCCAGCACCGGCTGGGCCAGCACGGTGACCAGCAGTACGCAGCCCACCGTCCAGCCGACCGTGACCAGGGCCAGGGACACCACGACGTCGCGCCGCTGCCGGTCCTGCCCGGCGCCACGCAGGTGCGCCAGGCGGATGGTGAACGCGGTGCCGAGCCCGATGAACATCGCGTTCAGCAGATAGAACAGCGGCCCGCTCGCGCCGACCGCGGCCAGCCCCTCGACGCCGACGTAGCGCCCGACGACGATGCCGTCGACGAGGAGGTACACCTGCTGGAACAGGCTGGCCGCGGTCAGCGGCAGGGCGAAGCCGACGATCTGCCGGAGCGGCGGCCCCTTTGTCATGTCGGTCATGACGTCCCCGATCCCGGTCGTCGCTCAGTTGCCGCTCGCGCCGAACTCCCGCAGTTCGTCGACGTGGTACGCGATCTCGGCGACGGTGCGGTCGGCGAGCAGGTCCGCGACGTCGTACGACACACCGTGGTAGACCGCGATGTTGTTGGCCACCGTGGCCGCCATGATGGAGTCGCCGCCCAGGTCGAAGAAGTCGGCCTCCACGTCGAGCCGGTCGTAGCCGAAGGCGAGCGCCAGACACCGCGCGACCGACCGTTCGGTGTCGGAGTAGTCGCCACCGGCGCGGCCGTCGAGTTCGACCGGCACCGCCGCGACCGTCGTCTGGATCCGGTCGGTGGCCTTCGCCAGCCGGGCCTCCAGCGCGTGCATGTGCCGTTCCACCGTCGCCTCGATGTCGGCGGAGAGCCCGACGTCGTAGGAACGCAGCAGGTGGATCAGTTCGCCACCGTAGTGGAGTTCGCCGGCGAACAGCCGCGAACGGCGGGAGCGCAGGCCGGCGTCGAGGACGGCCAGGCCCACCGCGGTCGGGATGGCCTTGAACATGGTGTCGCCGTTGGTGCCGAAGTCGACCGCCATGCCGATCTCCTTCCAGGCCACCCAGTCCAGCGCGATCACGTGGCACCGCCCGCCGGCCCGGGACCTGGCCAGGTTGTCCAGGTAGTAGTTGGCGGCGGCGTAGTCGGCCTGACCCGGGGCCGGAAAGACCGAGGCGACCGAGGAGAAGTGCGCGACGAAGTCCGGCGGGTCGTCCCGGGTCGCCTCGTCGAGGACGAAGGCGGCGTGCAGTTTCGCCCGTACGACGGCGTCGAAGTCGTCGAGGTGGCGGAACATGACCGTGCTTCCGCCGGGCAGGCCGGCGGCGTGCACGATGCCGTCGATCCGGCCGTGTCGAAGGCGGATCTGGGCGACCGCCTCGGCCAGTGCCTTGCTGTCGCCCGCGTCGGCCGCCACCGCGTCCACCGTGGCGCCCAGTGCCTCCATTTCCCGCACCGCCCGGATCCGGTTCGCCTGCGGCCCGTCCGAAGCGGGCCCGGTCAGCTCGTCCCACCGGTCGCGGGGCGGCAGCCCGGATCGGCTGAGCAGGATCACCGTGATGTCGTGCTGGGCGGCGGCGAAGTCGCGGGCGACGGCGAGGCCGAGCGCGCCGGTGCCGCCGGTGATCAGGTAGGTGCCACCCGGCTTGAGATACGGCCGCGGCCCCTCGGCCTCGACGCCGAGGTCGATCTCGGGGACCTCGACGAAGACCTCGCGCAGCCGCTGCTCGCCCCGGAGGACCGACAGGCCGTGCTCGTCGGCGAGAATCTCCGCGCGTAGCGCGGCCGGGGACACGGCCAGGTCGACGTCGATGTGCCTGACCTTGACGTACGGGTACTCCCGCACGATCACCTTGCCGAAGCCGACCAGCGCGGCGTTCTCGGTGACCGCCGTCGTCTCGCCCTGGTGGGCGCTGACCGCGGTCCGGGTCAGCACCACCAGGTCGAGCTTCGCGCCGGCAGCCATCAACGCCTTGGTCAGGTGGAAGAGGCCGTACAGGTTCTTGGTGGATCGACGTTCGATCTCCTCGATGTCGGTCGCCGGGCGCTCCTCGAACGCCAGGGCGTAGACGAGGTGGGTGACGTCGTGTTCGTCGACGAGCCGCACGATGCGTTCGATCGACGCCACGCTGTCGGCGGCGAACACCTCTTCGCCGGGGCCGATCGGCTCACCGAGGCGGACGATCCGACTCGCCGCGGGCAGGGCGGCGGCCAGCAACCCGCCGGCCTCGGTCGCCGGGTCGACGAGCGCCAGTACGGTGCCCGCCGGGGTCGTCTCCGGTGTCGGTGCCGGCGTGGGCCGGAGTTCGACGTCGTGCGTCACCGGATGGTGCTCGGTGGCGCGCTCCAGCGACATCGTCTGCCGCCAGTCGTCCGGGAAGCTCAGCCAGGCGGTGCTCTCGTCGAAGACGTAGCGGGGCAGCCGGACGACCCGACGCGCCTGGCCGGCGGCGAGTGCCCGCCAGTCGACCGGAGCGCCCCGCAGGTATTCCTCCGCCGCCTCGGCGAGCCGGCCGACGACGGGTTGCGGGATGTCGGCGAGGACCCCTTCCAGCGCTCGGCGGAGATCGTCGGGGCCGGTGACCAGCAGGGCGATGCGGTAGCGGTGTGCCGAACGCGAGACCTGGGTGGTGTAGCAGACGTCGGCGATGTCGAGGTCGTCCAGCCCGCCGCCGTCGATGAACGCCAGATAGCTGCGGACCAGCCCGGTCAGTGAGCGGGGCGTGGCCGCGCTCAGCGTGAACAGGTGGTCACCGGCGGGGGCGAGCGGGCGGGGCGCCGCGACGTACTCCTCGACCACGACGTGGGCGTTCGTGCCGCCCAGGCCGAACGCGCTCACCCCGCAGCGACGCGGGCCCGTCGGCGACTCCCACGGACGCAGTTCGGTGGGGACGAAGAGCGGTCCGGAGGCGAAGTCGAGTTTGGGGTTGGGCGTGACGAAGTTGGCCTGCGGCGGGAGCATCCGATGCCGCAGCACCGCCACCGCCTTGAGTAGGCCGATCACCCCGGAGCCCTCGAACAGATGGCCCACGTTCGCCTTGACCGTGCCCACCGCGCAGAAGTTCCGCTCCGCCGTGTGCTGGGCGAAGGCCAGCTTCATGCCCTCGTGCTCGATCGGGTCGCCCACCCGGGTGGCCGTGCCGTGGGCCTCGAAGTAGCCGAGCGTGCGCGGGTCGATGCCGGCGTTCTGCCACGCCGCGAGCAGCAGGTCGGCCTGCGCTTGGGAGTTGGGGCTGGTGATGCCGTCGGTGTGGCCGTCGTGGTTGACCGCGCTGCCCTTCAGGATCGCGTAGATCTGGTCACCGTCGGCGATGGCCTGCTCGGTCCGTTTGAGCACGACGGCGCCGGAGCCCTCACCGAAGCCGGTGCCGTCGGCGGCCTCGTCGAACGTCCGGGTGACACCGTCGGACGATTCGATGCCGATCGCCGAGTGGGGATGCTTGACCGGCGCGAAGACGATCCGGGCGCCGCCCACCACCGCCAGCTCGCAGTCCCCCGCCAGCAGGGCGTTCTTGGCCTGGTGCACCGCGACCAGGGTGGCCGAGCAGGCGGTGTCGACGACGATGCTCGGCCCCCGCAGGTCGAGCAGGTGGGAGAGGCGGTTGGCCAGCATGGCCGGGATGTTGCCGGTGATCGCCTGCTGGCTGGCTGAGGGCTCGATCCGGGACAGGTAGTCCATGTAGGTCGCGCCCGGGTTGGTCGCGAAGCCGACGAACACCCCGGTCCGGCTGCCACGGAGCCGGTCGGCGGAGTATCCGGCGTCCTCCAGGGCGAGGAACATGGCGCGCAGCACCATGCGGTGGTGCGGATCGGTAAGCGTGGCCTGCCGGGGGGTCATCCCGAACACGGCGTAGTCGAACGTGTCGACGGTGTCGAGGAAGCAGCCGTTGTGGAAGTCCAGGTCATCGTCCTCCACCGGCTCGACGGTGGTGGCCCGTACGTAGTGGATGTACTCGGCCAGGGTGTCCCGGCGGTGCGGCGGGAACGGCCGGGTGAGGCTGGCGCCCGTACTGATCACCCGCCACAGGTCGTCCAGGCCGTCCACCCCGGGCAGCTCCACCGAGGTGCCGACGATCGCGATGCTCATGCTCCGTTGTCCCTTCAGTGGATCCTGCTCACCAGCGCGGTCAGGGTGCTTCCGTGTGCCTCGTCGAACCGGGTCACGCCCGCCGCCCGCAGCGTGGTGACCGCGCGCACCCACTGCACCGGGGTGGACACCTGGCGGGCCAGCAGCTCGGCGCCCTCGTCGGGGCGGAAGACCGCACCGGTCACGCTGGACACCACGGTGCCGTGGCCGTCGGCGAACACGCAGGCTCGCAGCAGTTCGCGCAGTGCGGGCTCGACCGGCGCCATCAGGGGGCTGTGGAACGGCCCGCTGACGTTGAGCGGGACGACTCGGGCACCGGGCAGGGCGCCGATCGCCTTGGCCGCGACGGCGACCTCGACCCGGTCGCCGGCTATCGCGGTCTGCGTGTCGGCGTTCAGGTTCGCCACGTGGACGCTGGACAGACCGGTTTCCCGCAGGACGCGCTCGACGAAGGCGGCCGGCACCCCCTGCACCGCCGACATGGCTCCGCCGGTGACGCCGGCCATCAGCTCTCCTCGGCGTCGTACCAGCCGCAGCGCGGTGCCGAAATCGAGCACGCCCGCCGCGACCAGTGCGTTGTACTCGCCCAGACTGTGTCCGGCGAAGAACCGGTAGGCGTCCGGCTGCTCGTTGGCCCGCTGCATTCCCAGCAATGCGTTGACCACAAAGACGGCGGGCTGGGCGAATTGGGTGTCGCGCAGCCTTCTGTGCGGATCCCGGGTGCACAGCTCCTCGATGGAGTAACCCAGAATCCCGTCCGCCAGCGCGGTCGTCTCCGGAAAATGGGCGAAGAGATCAGCGCCCATTCCTTTGCGCTGCACGCCCTGGCCGGGAAAGAGCAGACACTGCATGCTGGCCTCCTGTCGCCTGGGCAGCGGAAAATTGTTGGATCGGCTCGAACACCAGACGTTGCGCGCTGCCTCGCAGGCACTCCCTGGTAAACCGTCGTGCGGCCGGCCCCGGCCCGCAGTCCACGATGCGGTCGACGGCCGCGTCGTCGATTGCGTGTCGCGTCACGAGTTCCCATTCGATGGGGCGGAGCAGCACCTGGGTGAGGAACTCCTCCACCAGATCCGACGACCCCTGGAGATTGCGTGGGCCGTCGGTGGCGTACACCGGCAGCCGCAGTCTGTCGCCGCCCGGCAGGTCGCCGATGAAGTGCAGGTCGCCGCCGACCCGCTCCGCCGCCGGCGCGAGGTGCGCGCTGTGGAACGGGATGGTGGTGGTCAGGAACGCCCAGCTCACGCCGGTCCGCTCGAACAGCGCCTCGTGGTCGAAGTAGAGGTCGAGCAACTCCCCCGCCGGGCCGCTGAGCACGTAGGTGTCCGGTGAGTTGGCCAGGCTCACCGAAAGCGACGCCCCGCCGGTGTTGAACGTCTCGACGATGCCGCGCAGATCGTCCCGGGGCAGGCCGGCAAGGGCGGCCATCGGCCCAGGTGGGGCACCCCGACGGGCCCTGGCCAGGTAGCGGTCGACGGCGTCGGCGTCGGGTGTGGCGGCGGTGGTGAGCTGATGTCCCCGGACCAGGGTTAGCGCTAACAACCGCAGGCACACGGAGGCCACGTCCAGGAACTCGTCCATCCGTCGCAGCCGCATTCCGGCGATCATGGCGGCCAGCAGACCGATGCTGTGGCCCAGCGACCCGACGACGCCCTCCGCGCGGTGCCGAGCCGGTTGGAGGTGGCAGACCTGGAGGATGTGCACGCAGAGCCCGGCGGAGACCGAGTTGCGCAGGACCTCGTCGGGGGCGCCGGTCGCCGGGGCCAGCCATTGCCGCAGCGGAAGGTCCGCCGGCCCGCTCGGTGTCGGTGTCGGCGGGTCGAGATAGGCCGCCACCTGGTCGAGGGTCTCCCGCACCGCCTGGCAGTAAGCCGCATTCTCGGGAATGGCGAAAAGGCTGCGGACCGCCGGCAGGAGATTGTCGTTGGTGCCGCCAAGGCCATCGAAGAGCAGCAGCGTACGCACAGCCGACCTCCACTTTCGGGCCACTGAGTGATCGACATGGGGTCGGGGTGACGTGCGGCTGAATAAAGCCTGCCCGCATGGCTTGTAGCTTTTCGTATCGGGGACACTAGCAAATGATATGGCTCAATGTAAACAAGCTCGTTGGCGGGCCGTGGCAGATCGTCGATCCGCCGGGTGGGACGGATCCTGCGCTTCGTCACGGGCGGTGACGGAACCGCCGTGGACTTCACACAAATGTCAATTGCGGTTAACAGAAATGACATGGCCAATGCGAGGTCAGAGGACTTTCCGGTCCAATAGCGCGTCGGGCCGGAGGCTCGCTGTCGGCTGTTTCCGGGCCTGGCTGCCCGGTGACCCATTGCGGGCCGAGCGCACCGGCAGTCGGCCGGCGAGCTTCCGATGGGCCCGCCGGCCGCCGTATCCCCATACGCTTACGTGGGAGCGTCGCCGTGCAGTCGTCGCCGGGTGTGCTCACCACGGCAGGCTGCGCTTGGCAGCAGCCCTGGCACGATCGACACTTCGCCCCGCTCACCCGGGGGAGCTTTCACGCGGCGCAGATGATCTGGGCCTGCGCCGAGTAGAAGTTGGGCATCGGCTGCGTCACCCAGGACGCCCCGTTGGCGCACTGGATGAACGGCTCCGGATAACCCGCGGCATAGGCCAGGTTACGGGCCTGGTTCTGGGCGTTGATCAACGCGATCTGCGGGATCGAGCTGATGCCGTAGCCGGTGAAGACCTGCACCCCGGGCGGCGGGGCAGCCGAAGCCGGAGAGGCGGCGCTGAGGCTCGATGCCAGCATCGCCGTGGCGAGCGCCGCAGCGGCGGTGAGTCGTCGGACCATGGACATGAGCTAGCTCCTCGGATAGGTGGTGGTCGGTTGCCGAAGGGTCCCCGGCGGTCCCGGAACATGGTGGGGGTCGAGCGATCGCAGGCGGCGCCGGCCGGCCATCCCATTGCTGCTCCGGCACCACCCCAGGTCGATGGAAAGAGCGCGCGCGGGTGACCCGTACGCCGGCGGGACGGCCCTACTGCCAGGGGCCGCTGCGGCAGATGAACTGGGTGGTGCCGCTGTACTGGGTCGTGCTGCCGTCGAAGTAGCTGTAGCTGGCCCGCACGGGGTGACCGAGGTTGCTGGCCGGGCAGGCGGCGAAGAGGGTCGACCCGGCGGTCGTGAAGGTGCCGACGCTGCCGGAGTACCAGGCGACGTTCCAGGTCGTCGTGCCGGTGCTGCTGCCGTCGCAGTAGAACTGGGAGGCGCCGGACTCGCAGAAGGGCGCCGGGGCGGCGGCGAGGGCCGGGGTGGCACCGGCGGTGGCGAGGCCCAGAGCGGCAAGGGCGGACGCGGCAAGGACCTTGACGGTGGTACGCATGGAACTCTCCCAACGTAGCCAAGTGATGACTCAATGCAACGCCAGCCTAGCCACCACATAGACGTACCTGGATTAGCCGTTCGGTCGATCAATCACCCCGGTGCGTCCGAGGCGGTGCGGTGCGTACAGTTCCGGGTCGGACGTGGGGTGGGCCGGGTGGATCCGGCGCAGGGAACGGGACGAGACAGCGACGTATGACGGCGGACAACCTTAACGAAACAGGTCGAGACGGCATTGACCGCGGACGGCTGGAGACCTGCCTCAGCGTCTTCGAGGCGTTGGAGAACCTGCCTCCCGATCATCCCGACGTGGTGCGGGTGCAACGGGCCACCGCGAAGCTCTACAAGGTGATCAAGCAGCGGCGACGCGAGGCACGGCGCGATGCCATCGCGGCTGCCGACCGCGCGGTGACGGCGGCCACCGCCACCGGCGCCCCGGGCCGGATCGACGACGAGACCCAGGGCATCCCGCTCGCCTCCCCCACCGCCGGCGCCACGGCCGGCTTCCTGCACCATCCGCGCGGCTGCTACGTCTGCAAGCAGCGCTACCACCAGGTGGACGCCTTCTACCACCAGCTCTGCCCACCCTGCGCCGCGCTCAACCGGGAGCGCCGCGACGCCCGCACCGACCTGACCGGCCGGCGCGCGTTGCTCACCGGCGGCCGAGCCAAGATCGGCATGTACATCGCGCTGCGGCTGCTGCGCGACGGCGCGCACACCACGGTGACCACGCGGTTCCCGCACGACGCGGTCCGCCGATTCGCCGCGATGCCGGACAGCGGGGACTGGCTGCACCGCCTGCGGATCGTCGGGATCGACCTGCGCGACCCCGCCCAGGTCATCGCCCTCGCCGACTCGGTCAGCGCCCAGGGACCACTCGACATCCTGATCAACAATGCGGCGCAGACCGTCCGCCGCACGCCCGGGGCGTACGCCCAACTCGTCGCCGCGGAGACGGCGGCCCTGCCGGACGGCCCCTTGCCGGAGCTGATCACGTTCGCCAAACCCACCGGCCAGGGCGACCCAGCGGGAATGATCGCCCCGCCGCAGCCGGCCACGGTCACCCCGCAGGCGCTCACCGCGTTGGCGCTGACCGGCGGCTCCGCCTCGCCGGAACGGATCGCGGCAGCCACCGCCATCGACGCCGGCGGTCTGGTGCCGGACCTCGACCCGACAAACAGCTGGGTGCAGCGGGTGCACGAGGTGGACCCGGTCGAGCTGCTCGAAGTGCAACTGTGCAACGTGACCGCGCCGTTCGTACTGGTCAGTCGACTGCGACCGGCGATGGCCGCAGCGACCGCCCGCCGGAAGTACGTGGTGAACGTGTCGGCGATGGAGGGCCAGTTCGCCCGCGGCTACAAGGGGCCGGGACACCCGCACACCAACATGGCCAAGGCCGCCCTGAACATGCTCACCCGAACCAGCGCCCAGGAGATGCTGGCCGACGGCATCCTCATGACCAGCGTCGACACCGGCTGGATCACCGACGAGCGGCCCCACCCGACGAAGATGCGACTGGCGGACGCCGGCTTCCACGCCCCGCTGGACCTGGTCGACGGCGCGGCCCGGGTCTACGACCCGATCGTCCGCGGCGAGCAGGGCGAAGACCTGTACGGCTGCTTCCTGAAGGACTACGCGCCCTGCGCCTGGTGATCAGCCCCTCGGATACTCGCCGTGTTCATCTGTCCCGTGGCGGACTGCGGTTACCATCACCTCACGGCATTGGAGATTTCGGTGGGGAATGGTTGCCTACGACGAGGATCGACATGTCACCGGTCAGCCTCGGCTGAAGGCAGCATTGGCCGGAAAGATTCGCCACGAGGTGTCGGGCTACGACATGTCCTGGCAGTGGGGGCCAGGGGCCCGGATCGCGAGTGACTATTGCCTTGGCTTCAGCTGTCCGCACAGCGAGCAGCTCCAGGATGAGCCTCGCAAGCTCCAATCCGAGGATGCGGATCAGTTCGACGAGGGGGCAGTTGCCCTCGCGGCGCATCTCGCCGGATGCGACGAGGTCGTCTCTCGAGGTTTCCTGCGGCGGATGCTCCTCGCCTATGGCGCGCTGCTGCGCGAACCAGTGGACTGCGGACCCGCCGAGGCGTGCATCGCATTTGACCGTCACCGTCTCTCCGACCTCGCTGCGAACCCACCGCTTTCCGCGCCCAGCCACGACATCGTCGTGGAGGTCGCGAAGTTCCTCGGTGCCGCCGCGGCCGGCGGGGTGGTCGGCAACCGGATCGACGCGGGTGTCGTGGCCACCGCGAGGCGGATGTTTCGGCTGGTAACAGAGCGATGGCGCCGCCGCGCTCCGTCGGCTGACGCACCGCTCACTGTCGAGGAGGCTGTCGAGGCGGCGAGAGCTGCCGTCATCGCGGCTGGCTACCACCCATCGCGGACGCTCTCCACGGAGCGCGCCACCAAGGGCTCGTGGATTGTGTACCTTCACACACGCGAGAAGGACACATCGGTCCGACTGCGGGTATGGGTGCCCCCGGGCCCACCCGACTGCGCAACGATCCTCATCGTGCCGCTGCACCTGTAGGCCAGCCGTCGCGCCGATCGGCTCGTGGCCCGCTCGACCTGGTCGACGGCGCGGCCCGGGTCTACGACCCGATCGTCCGCCCGCGGTAACCGGGCGAGCTGTCATGAGCGCTGAGCGGAACTGGCCTTTCTACAGTCCCTTCGCCGGTGGAGCGGGCGGCCGGGTTCGGTCCGGAGGCATCCGGAGCAGGGCGCCCGCCGAGAGGGCGAGCAGCGCGCCGACCGCCCAGAACACGCCGGCCGCGCCGGCGGAGAAGGCGCCCACCGCGACCGGCAGCGCGGTCTGGGCGAGACGGTTCGCGGTCAGCCGCAGGCCCATCGCGGCGCCCCGGGTGCCGGGGCGGGCGGCGTCGGCCACCCAGGACATTGCCAGCGGTTGCGCCACGCCCAGCCCGATCCCGAGGAGCAGCATGATCACGGCGGCGCCGGGGAGCCGGACCAGCGGCAGCACCAGCAGGCCGAGCCCGGCGACGGCGATCGAGGCCACCATGGTCAGCCGACGGCCGGCGCGGGCCACCACCCGGTCGACGACCAGCCGGGCGAGCAGGGTGACCACTGCCCGCAGCGCGAGCAGCCCGCCCACCGCCGCGACCGGGACGCCGCGTTCGTCGGCCCAGGCCGGCAGGAAGACAGAGAGCAGGTCGAGCGCCGCCAGCACCACGCCGCCGGCGACCAGAGTCGCGGCCATCCCGGGTACGCCGACCATGCCGGCCGCCACCCGCCAGGACGACCGGGGGGCCGGGGCGCGGGACCGGGGCGCGGCCCGCAGCAATGGTCTCAGGCAAAGCGCCGAGGCGGCGCAGATCGCCGTGCCGACGGCCAGCCCGACGGCCGCCGGTGACGGGCCGACGCCCGGGACGCTCGCCGCCCCGGCAGCCAGCAGCGGGCCGACCGCCTGCCCGACCGCCCCGGCCGCGGTGAGCAGGCCGAAACCACGGTCGAGGTTCGCGGTGCCGCTCACCGCGACGGTGGCCTGCTGGCCGACGACGCTGACGAGTTGGCCGAGACCGAGCAGCGCGCTGGCCACCAGCAGCACCGGCAGGCTGCCGGCCAGCATGGCGAGCACTCCCGCCCCGGTGAACAGCACGACGCCGACCACCATCAGCCGGGCCGGGCCGAACCGGTCGGCCTGCCGGCCCACCGGGTACGCGAGCAGCAACGGCAGTACCGAGAAGCTGGCCGCGAGCAGCCCGATGCCGGTGTTGCCGGCCTGCAACTCGATGGCCCGGTACCCGGTCATCGGGCGGACGGCCGCGTACCCGCCCAGCACCAGGCCGGCCTGGACGAGCAGCGGCCACCCGACGGCCCGGCGGGTCACCCCTTGTAGCTGACGACCCGGCCCCAGAGGCCCTTGGTGCCCCAGATCCCGGAGCGGAGGCATTCGAGCTGGTAGACCTGGCTGTGGTCGATGAAGACGTTGACCTCGGGGCCGTAGTTCTTCACGTACCACTCGAAGACCGGCGGGTCGGCGGCCTCGAACATCACCGACTCCAGGCCGAACTCGGCGATGAACAGCGCCGGCACGTCGGTGCGCCAGGCGCGGACCTGCTCGGTGATCCCCTCGGACTCCAGCATGACCAGGTTCGCGCCGGCGTCGAACGCGCGGCGGGCGCGTTGCACCGCGTAGCTCGGGTCGCCGGTGCCCTCGGCGGCGAGCTCCTCCACCGACGAGGTGCCGCCGGCCCCGAACTGGATGCCGACCTCGGCCTTCACCTTGAGTCCGGCTTTGCGTCCGCGTTCGATCAGCCGCAGGTAGTCGGAGGCGGCGATGGCCAGCATGCCGACGGAGATCTCCACGATGTCGAACTCGTACCGGGCGATGGCCTGGAAGTACTGTTCCACCGCGTCGGGGCCCCGGGTCAGCACGAACTCGATGAGCCCGCCGGTGGAGACCTCGACGTTGTGGTCGTGGCAGACGTCGATGAACTTCTTCAGGGTCGCCTCAGACATCAGCGGCATCGACGCGCCGGGGAACTTGAACGAGTCCACGTGCGGGCCGACGGACTCCAGCAGGTCACGCAGGTGGTCCGGACCGAACGAGGTGTAGTAGGGACCGCGGATCTCGGTAAGCCCGACGGTGCGCGGCTTGTCCGGCCGCTCGTTGAGGCGCAGGAACGGGAAGGACCGCTCGGGGGTGGTGCTCATCAGGATGGATCTCCTCGTCAGCTCGACTCGAACTCGATGTCTTCGACCTGGTGGCGGTGTCCGGCGGTGAGCCGGTCCACCTCGGTCCACACGTCGTCGGGCAGCTCCAACTCCAGCGCGTCGGTGACCGCGTCGAGCTGGTCGACCCGGCTCACCCCGACGATCGGCGCGGTCACGTCCGGGTGGCGCAGCCCCCAGGCGGTGGCCAGCACGGCGAGCGTGCTCCCGGCCCGCGCGGCCACCGTCGACAGGGCGTCGACGGTGGCGAACGTGGCGTCGGTCCAGTACCGCTCGGTGTAGCGGCGGCCGGCCGCGCCCACCGCGAACCGGCTGCCCGCCGGTGGTGGCCGGTTGCGGTCGTACCGGCCGGTCAGAACGCCGCCGGCGAGCAGGTTGAACGCGAGCACGGCGACCCGCTGCTCCCGGCACAGCCGGAACGCCTCGATCTCCGCGCCGCGTCGCACCAGGCTGTACCGCAGTTGCGCGGTGCGCAGCCGGGGCAGCCCGGCCAGCTCGCCGAGGGTGAGCGCCCGGGCGAGCTGGTACGCCAGGAAGTTGCAGCAGCCCACGTACCGGACCTTGCCGGCGCGGACCAGCGTGTCCAGCGCGGCCAGGGTCTCCTCGATCGGCGTCGATCGGTCGTACCGGTGCAGTTGCAGCAGGTCGATGTGGTCGGTGCCGAGTCGGGCCAGCGACCCGTCGACGGCGGCCAGCAGGTGTTTGCGGGACAGGCCGAGCTGCCAGGGGGCGGGCCCGGTCCGGTTGTAGACCTTGGTGGCCAGGAAGACCTGGTCGCGCCGGCCGGGCAGCCACCGGCCGAGCAGCTCCTCGGTGCCGCCGACGGCGTCCGCGCCGCTGCCCAGCGGGTAGCTGGTCGCGGTGTCCAGCCAGGACATGCCCCGCTCCAGCGCCCGGTCCAGGATGTCCCGGGAGGTCGCCTCGTCGCACTGCGCGCCGAAGGTGGCGGTGCCCAGGACGACCCGGGGCGCCCGTACCCCGGTGTCGCCGAGCAGGACGGTGGCCGGTCCGGTCATCCCCGGTCCCGGCTGTGCCGGGCGGCGGTCCGGCCGGCCCGGCGGCCGAAGACCGCGCCGGACATCAGCCCGCTGCCGCCGGGGTAGTTGTCGTAGAAGAGGCCGCCGACCACCTCGCCGGCCGCGTGCAGGCCGGGGATCGGCTGGTCGGCCTGGTTGAGCACCCGGGCGTCCTCGTCGACGCGGACTCCACCGTAGGTGAAGGTGATCGCGCAGCCGACCGGGAACGCGACGTACGGGGGCCGGTCGATCGGTTGGGCCCAGTTGCTCTTGGGTGGTTGGAGGCCGCTGGTGGCCAGCCCGTCCAGCACGGTCGGGTCGAACGGTCGGTCGCCGACCGACGCGTTGTACCCGCTGATCGTCCGCTCCAGCCGGTCCGGGTTCAGGTCGAGCTTCTCGGCCAGCTCGCGGATCGAGTCGGCGACGACCTGGCTGGCCCCGTCGTGGCCGTAGTCCGTGCGAAGCAGGCCGACGCCGCGCTGGTCGAAGATCTGGTACGCGAGGCCGCCGGTCTGCCGCAGGATCGCCGACCCGATCTTGGCGTACGTGTAGTTGCGGAAGTCCGCCCCCTCGTCGACGAACCGGTCGCCCTCCACGTTGACGGTGATCCCGAACGGGTACGAGTGCCGTTGCAGCTTGTTGGTGAGCACCCGGTTGCCGTACGGACCGGCGTTGATGTCCCAGGCCACCGCGTGCGCGCCGGACCAGTTGCCGTACGCCTGCGCACCGATGCCGAGCGCGCTCATCAGGCCCTCGCCGGTGTTGTGCCGGCTGCCGCGCACCTTGGCGGTGTCCCAGCCGGGGCCGAGGTGCACCGCCCGCAGCCGGGCGTCGGCCTCGAAGCCGCCGGAGGCGAGCACCACCGCGCGGGCGCGGATCTGCCGTTCGCCCTGTGGGGTGCGGCACACCACGCCCTCCACGGCCCCGGTCGGGCCGACCAGGAAGCCGGTCATCTGGTGTTCGGCGCGCACGTCGATGCCGGTGGCCTTGGCGGCGGCGAGGTGCTGCTCGATGAGCCCGATGCCGCCGCCGACGGTGGCGATGGTGCCGCCGCCCCAGAACTTCTTCCGGCCGTTGACCTCGAAGACCTGATTGTCGGACTGGAGCTTGAACTTGACCCCGTGCCCGTGCAGCCACCGGAGGGTGGGGAAGGAGTCCTCGACGAGGATCCGCATCAGGGTCGGATCGGTCCGGCCCCGGGTGAGCCGGAGCATGTCGGCGGCGAAGCTCTCCACCGGGTACGGGTCCAGGTCGTACCGGTCGGCCTCGCGCTCGTCGAGCTCGCTGAGGATCGGGCGCAGGTCGTCGAGGCCGTGGTAGGTGGCCCGGAAGGATCCGAGCGTGAAGTAGGAGTTTCCGCCGAGTTCCGCCGTGGTCGCCTTCTCCAGCATGCCGACCCGGGAAACCTGCTCCCGGGCGGCGTGCGCGGCCGAGAAGGCGGCGTTGCCGGCCCCGACGACGAGGACGTCGTAGTCGTAGTCGCTCATGGTTCTCCCTGGTTCGTGGGCGGGGTTCACGGCTGAAGGATGCGGACGTCGGCCGCGTCGACGGTGACCTCGACGGTGGCGCCCTCCGGCAGCTCGGTGCGGATGTTGCTCCAGACCCGCAGCACGTGCTCACCGCAGGTCACGGTGTACTCGGTGTGCGGGCCGAGGAACAGCGCCGCCTTGAGCGTCCCGGTGAAGGTGGCCGCGCCGTCGTTCTCGGCGGAAGCGCCGGTGGCGGGGGCGATGTGGGCCCGTTCGGGACGGAACAGCGCGATCGCCTGGTCGCCGTCGCGGAGCTGGTCGGAGGCCAGCCGGCCGCGTACCGGGCCGAGGGCGGTGCGGACGGCGGCCAGCCCGGCGCCGTCCGGCCCGGTGACGGGGCCCGGCAGCTCGTTGCTGGTGCCGACAAAGTTGGCCACGTACCGGGACGTCGCGTCGTGGTAGATGTCGCGGGGGCCGCCGAGCTGGGCGAACCGTCCCTCCCCCATCACCGCGATGCGGTGCGCCAGCCCCATCGCCTCGTGCTGGTCGTGGGTGACGTAAACGGCCGCGAAGCCCAGCTCCCGTTGCATCGAGACGAGTTCGGCGCGCAGCTGCTCCCGGACCTTGGCATCGACGTTGGACAGCGGCTCGTCGAAGAGAATGAGGTCGTTGCCGGCCACCAGAGCCCGGGCCAGCGCCACCCGCTGCTGCTGGCCACCGCTCATCTGGCCGGGGTACTGCCGGCCCAGCTCGCCGATGTGGACCTGGTCGAGGCTGGCCTGGACCCGGGCGGCGATCTCCGGGCGGGGCAGTTTCCGCGCCCGGTTCTCCAGCGGATACGCGACGTTCTGCGCCACCGTCATGTGCGGCCACAGCGCGTACGACTGGAAGATCATGCTGATCCGCCGTTTCTCGGGCGGGACGACCAGACGTCGGCTGTGGTCGTACACCGGTTGGCCGTCGATCTCGACGGTGCCGGCGTCCGGCGTCTCCAGTCCGGCGATCATGCGCAGCAGGGTGGTCTTGCCGCAGCCGCTCGGGCCGAGCAGGACCAGGAACTCGCCCCGCGCCACATCGAACGAGACGCTGTCGACGGCTTTCGTCTCGGCGCCGTCGGCGCGGCGGAACCGCTTGGACAGGTCCCGGACCCGCACGATGGGGCCCGCCGGTGGCGTAACCGTGCTGGCGGTGGTGCTCTCGACCTGGGCGGGTGCGACCATGCCCCTGTCACCTCCGGAGTCGTGGATTGTCATCGGTTGCCCTTGGTCCGCCCGCCGGTGCCCTGCCAACGGCCCTGCCAGCGGGAGTAGGCGAGGCAGAGACCGACGACCAGCGCGGTGACGGCGGTCAGGACGACGGACAGCGAGGCGAGTTCCGCGTAGGAGCCGTTCTCGAAGATCTGCAGGATGCGGAAACCGACCACCATGTTCGTGGTGCCGGCGAGCACCGCCGTGGCGGTGAGGTCGCCGACCATCCGGGCGAACAGGAAGGCCCAGCCGGCGACCAGGCCCGGCACCATCAGCGGCAGGTACACCCGGCGGAAGGTCTTTCCGCCGCCGGCACCGCTGATCTGGGAGGCTTCCGCCAGGTCACCGCCGACCTGGCTGGCCGCCGAGTCGGCGGCGACCGAGCCCTGCGGCAGATAGATGCTGATGTACGCGAGCAGCAGGATCATCGTGGTGCCGCCGAGGTAGAACGGCGGGCCGCCGAACGCGAGGATCATCCCGACCGCGATCACCAGGTGCGAGAAGACCGAAGGCAGTTTGATCGCGCCGTCCAGCGCCCGTACCGCCCGCCGCTTCGACCGGACCACGAGCAGGGCGACCAGCGCGGCGGCGACCATGCCGATGGTCGCTCCGGCGATGCCGAGCCAGAGGCTGTTCTGCACGGCGGTCAGCGTCTGGCCGTCCTCGAAGACCGACTCGCGGACCGAGTCGAGACTCAGCCCGGTCCAGTTGATCTTCGGGGTCCAGAAGCCGTTCAGCGAGACCAGCAGCAGTCCGATCGCCGGCAGCACCACGGCGAGCGCACCGTAGCCGAGGATGAGCAGTCGGGCCGGCCACTTCCAGCCGCCCAGCTCCTGCCGGGTGAAACGCTGCCCCTTGCCGCCGACGGTGGCGTGCCGGCCGCTGCGCAGCATCCGCGACTGGAGGTACCACATCACGCCGACGAACAGCAGCACGATGAAGCTCAGCCCGACGGCGGTCGCGGTCTCCGGCGGGTACGTGAACGACAGCAGGTCCACGATCCGTACCGAGATCACGTCGATGCCCGCGCCCGAGCCGATGATCACCGGCACCGAGTAGAGCGAGAAGCCCTGCCAGCACATCAGCAGGATCGCCCCGCCGATGCTGGGCCGGATCGCGGGAAGGGTGACCCTCCACAGCGTCTTCAGTCGACCGGCCCCGCTGATCCGGGACTGCTCGTCCAGACTCGCGTCGGCGTTGCGCAGCCCGGTGGTGACCAGCATGAACACGTACGGGACCTGGTAGAGCGTGTAGACGAAGATCAGGCCGGGCCAGGAGAAGATGTCGAACGGGCCCTCGGTCAGCTCGATGCCGACCCCGCCGAGCACCCAGCGGATGAACGCGTTGAGCAGACCCGCGTTGGTGGAGAGCAGCAGCACCCAGCCGACCGCGCCGGCGATCGGCGGCAGCAGAAACGGGATCATCGGCATCGAGTCGGTCAGCCCGGCCACCCGGGCGTCGGTCCGCTCGTTGAGCCAGGCCAGGATCGACCCGACGACCAGCGCGACCACGCCGCTCACCACGACCGCGACCAGGGTGTTGACGATCAGCGTCACCAGATCGGGGACGGCCAGGACGTCCCGGATCGGCTCCACGGTGAGCCGACCGTCGACGTAGACCAGCCCGACCGCGACCCGCAGGATCGGGTAGGTGGCGAGGACCGCGAGCACCGTCGCCACCGTGACCGCGATCGTGGTGAACGGGGTGATCCGGCGGCGGGCCGCCCGGGCCGGCGCGGAGATCTCCGGCTCGGCGTCCGGCCCGGGCGGAGCGAGCATCACCATCGGCGCGCCCCCATCAGCTCAGCCCGAGGTTTCCGATGACCTGCGCCTGCTTGGTCTTGGCGCCGGCCAGGTCGGGCGAGACGTACTCGGTCGGCAGGTTGGTGGTGTCGTAGGGGGAGACCGCGCCGGCCGCGTCGGCGAGGACCTTGCTGCCCTCGGCGGAGAGCGCGTACTGGATGAGCAGCCGAGCCGCGTTCGGGTGTCTGCTGTTGGCCGCCACCCCGGGGACGACCTCCGCGCCGCTGGTCAGCGGCGGGGCGACGAACTCGATCGGCGCGCCCTTGGCCTTCGGGTCCACGATGTGCGAGGCGAGACCCATCACGCAGAACGCCGCCTCGCCGGCGGCCACCGCCGCCGCGGCCGGCACCCCGCTGGCGTACTTCTTGAGGTCCTGGGCGGCGAAGCGCTGGAGGAAGTCGGGTCCGCTGGCCTCCGCCACCACCAGCCACTCCCCGATGTACGACGCGGACGACGCCGGGTCGGGAATGGCGATCCGGCCCTTCCACTTCGGGTCGAGCAGGTCCGCCCAGGTCTTCGGGGCCTCGCCGGCCGGCACCAGGTCGGTGTTGTAGGCGATCCCGGCCGGTTGGATGATCGAGATGGCGGTGCCCTCGTCGGGCAGCACGAACCGCTCGTCCAGGTTGCCGGGGAAGTCGGGCAGCCCCGCGTCAGCCAGTGGCACCAGCCAGCCGCTCTCGATCGCGTCGGCGGTGAAGCCGGTACGCGAGATCAGCAGCGCGTCGGCGGCCGGCGCCCCGGCCTGCGCCTCGGCGGCGAACCGCTGGGCGAGTTGGGCGCTGGTCAGCCGGACGACCTGCACCTCGACGTCGTACCTGTCGGTGAAGGACTTGGCGAACGTGGCGGTGGCGTCCTCCTCCACGGAGCTGTAGAGGGTGACGGTGCCCTCTTCCTTGGCGGCGCTCTCCAGTCCGTCGGGGGCGGCGACCTCGGCGGCCTCACCACCGCGGTCGCCGCAGCCGGTGATCGCGAGCAGGACGACGGCGGCAGCCGCCAGATATCTACGACGAGGGTGTGGCATCAGCGTGGACCTCTCTATCGGTGGTGGCGGTGGGTGACGGGGAGCGGGCGGCGGCGAGCGCCACGGCGACGTCGATCAGGAGGTCCTCCTGACCACCCACGTACCGGCGTCGACCGGCCTCGCGGAGGATCTCGTGGCTGGGCACGCCGTACCGCCGGGCGGCCCGTTCGGCGTGCAGCAGGAAACTGGAGTAGACGCCGGCGTAGCCCATGACGATCGAGGCCCGATCCATCACCGGCTCCCGGTCGACGTACCGCAGGACCACGTCCTCGGCGGCGTCCAGGATCGCGCCCAGGTCGACCCCGGTGACGATGTCCAGCCGGTCGAAGACGGCGGTGAGCACCTCGGTCGGTGAGTTGCCGGCGCCCGCGCCGAGAGCCCGGGTCGCGCCGTCGATCTGCCGGGCGCCGGCCCGGACGGCGGCCACCGAGTTGGCCACCCCCATGGCCAGGTTGTTGTGCCCGTGGAAGCCGACCTGGGCGTGGTCGCCCAGCTCGGCGTGCAGGGCGGCGACCCGGGCAGCGGCGTCGTCGGGGAGCAGCGCGCCGGCGGAGTCGACGACGTAGACGCACTGCGCGCCGGCGTCCGCCATGATCCGGGCCTGCCGGGCGAGCTGCTCCGGCCCGATCATGTGCGACATCATCAGGAAGCCGACCGTCTCGGCCCCCAGCGAGCGGGCCAGCCCGAGATGCTGGGCGGCGATGTCCGCCTCGGTGCAGTGGGTGGCCACCCGGACCAGGTCGACCCCGTGGTCAACGGCGGCGCGCAGTTCGTCGGCGGTGCCCACCCCGGGCAGCAGCAGCGCGGCGATCGTGGCCGGGCCGGCCTCGGCGACGGCGACGTCGATCAGGTCGAGTTCCGGGGTGGCGGAGAAGCCGTAGTTGAACGAGGAACCGGCCAGACCGTCGCCGTGGGTGACCTCGATGACCGGCACGTGCGCCGCGCGCAGCGCCCGGACCGTGGCCCGGACGTGTGCGGGCCGGAACTGGTGGCGCATGGCGTGGCTGCCGTCGCGCAGCGTGGTGTCGGTGATCCGGATCCGGGTGCCGCTCACGACGCCACCTCCGCCCGCGCGGCGGCGATCCGCTCACCGACCCGGGTGGCGGCGGCGGTCATGATGTCGAGGTTTCCCGCGTACGGCGGCAGGTGGTCGCCGCGTCCCTCGACCTCCAGCAGGACGGTCACCCGTGCCTGCCCCTGCCAGTCGGGGCGCGGGTCGTCGAACTGCGGCTCGGCGACCAGGCGGTAGCCCGGCACGTAGCCGGCGACCCGGTCCACCATCGACCGGATCGACCCGGTCACCCGGTCCCGGTCGGCGTCCGGGTCGATCGCGCAGAACACCGTGTCCCGCATGATCATCGGTGGGATCACCGGGTTGAGGACGATGATCGCCTTACCGGCGGCGGCACCACCGATGGTCTCGACGCCCCGGGCGGTGGTGGCCGTGAACTCGTCGATGTTGGCCCGGGTGCCGGGTCCGGCCGAGCGGGACGCGATGGACGCGACGATCTCCGCGTAACTGACCGGGGTGACTGCCGAGACGGCGGCGACGATCGGAATGGTGGCCTGCCCGCCGCAGGTGATCATGTTGACGTTCGGGGCATTCAGATGCTGGTCGAGGTTGACCGAGGGGACGACGAACGGGCCCACCGCCGCCGGGGTGAGGTCCACCGCCGGGATGCCCGCCTCGGCGTACCGGGCGTGGTGGACCAGGTGCGCCGCCGCCGACGTCGCCTCGAAGACCAGGTCCGGCAGCGGATGATGGCGCAGCAGCCAGTCCACCCCCTCGGCGGAGGCCGGCACGCCCGCCCGGCGGGCCCGGGCGAGCCCCTCGGAGGCCGGGTCCACGCCGACCATGGCGACCAGCTCCAGCCCGGCGGACCGCTGGATCTTGACCATGAGGTCGGTGCCGATGTTCCCCGACCCGACGATGGCGACGGCGAGGCTCATGAGGCCAGGCCCCCGTTACCGGTCACGGCCTCGTTCCCGTCGTCGGTCGCGGCCCGGTTCCCGTCGTCGAGGTTGCCGGGGATCTGGAAGGGCTCCGCCATGGCCGGGCGCATCCGCTCGTCGACCCAGGTCCGGCCATAAAGGATCTCCAGTGGCAGATCCTCGTCCTGGACGTCCTGCTTCTGCTGCTCCTCCATCCGCAGGCGGGCCTCGGCCGCCTCCGCCACCTGCTCGGCGACGCCGCGCGGGACCACCACCACGCCGTCCTCGTCGCCGACGATCACGTCGCCCGGGCTGACCACGACACCGCCGCAGGTCACCGGCACGTTGACCGAGCCGACCGAGTGCTTCACCGCCGACCGGGGCACGATGCCGACGCAGAACACCGGGAACGGGATCGCCATGATCCCGGACCGGTCCCGGACGCTGCCGTCGATCACCGCGCCGACGAACCCGACCCGGTGCGCGAAGAGCGACATGTTCCGGCCCAGCACGGTGGCGTCGTAGGTCCCGCCGGTGTCCACCACCAGCACGTCACCGGGCTCGCCGAGCTGCAGCGCCTTGTGCACCATCAGGTTGTCGCCCTCCGGGCAGTGCGCCGTGACGGCGGTGCCGACGAGCTTGCTGTCGAGGTCGAGCGGTCGCATCCGGTGTGACATCGCTCCGTGACGACCCATCGCGTCGGAGAGCGTGGCCGTGTCGATCCGCCCGAGTCGGTCGCGCACGCTGGGTGACACTCGTTCCGGTACGCGGTTGATGCTCTTGAACATTCACTCCCCCTCAGGGCCTGCTTCCGGCCGCGGCGCCTGACCGGGACTATGGCCCTGAACTGGGTGCGACGTACACGACGATGTATCGGATTACGAGATGCCTGTAGTAAATTCCGCGTTACCCGCGTCACCTCCTTCCCCAAGCCAACCACCCTCCGTAGTCGGCTCCCCCCTGAAGGAAGAGGTACGAGATGAGCACCGATCCGTCACTGACCGTGCTGAAGGCGTTCCGTGTCCTCGACCTGTTCCGGACCCACCGTCAGGTCGGAGTCAGCCAGTGCGCGGAGCTGCTCGGCCTGACCAGGGCGAACGCGCACCGACTCCTGGTCAGCCTCACCGCCGCCGGGGCGGTCGAACGGACCGACAGCGGGCAGTACCGGCTCTCGATCTGGATGTTCGAGGTGGGCGCCCAGGTTCCACTACTGCGCGCGCTCACCGAGCAGGCACAGGTGCCGATGGAACGGCTCGTAGCGGAGACCGGCTTCCAAGCCCATCTCGCAGTACGTGACGGCACCGAGCTGATCTACCTGTTGAAGATCAGCCACGTTGACGGGCGGGTCCGGACCCGCCCCGGCACCCGCAACCCGCTCTACGCCACCAGCCTCGGCAAGATCCTCCTGGCCGGTGCGCCCGAGTCGTTGATCGAAGAGGTCATCGCGCAGGGGCTGAAGCCGCTGACCAGGTACACCCGCACCTCACCGGCGCTGCTGCGCGCCGAGCTTGCCGACGTGCGCCGCACCGGCTTCGCGTACGACCGGGAGGAACGGCAGATCGGGGTCTCCTGCATCGCCACCGGCCTGCACGACCACACCGGACGGGTGATCGCGGCGATCTCCATCCCGTCCAACTCGGAACACCGCGACCTCGACCAGGGGCGGTTACAGGCGCCGCTGCGCAAGGCGGCGCAGACCATCGAGGCCCGACTCGACCGCCGCGCCGCCAACCTCCCCTGACCGGGCGGCCCCGCCCGGCCCACAGGCGGGTCTCCGGCTGGCTGCGCGGTGTGGTCGGTGAGGGTGGCTTCCCGGACCACGCGTTGCAGGAGTCTGTGGACCCGGACCATCGGCCCCGCGCTACGAGGGCAACTGGAACAGCAGTGCGGCAAATCCGGCTTCCTCGAACCGGTTCGACGGATCGGTTCGGACGGCAGGCCCCCTTCGGGCGCGCTGATCGAACGAGTCACCGGCACACTCTCACTGGCAGGCGAAACCCCGGTTCGCCACCCCGTGGATTCATTGACAACCTTCACTCCCTGGTTCTACGATCCGTTCGAATCGATTCGCCGGCACAACGCTCCGTGAGCGTCCCCCGCGCCGCATGCGGTGTAGATCAGCCTGGCATCCGTCCCGATCCCGGCAGAGGCGGCACCACCAGCCTCGATCCGCCACCGCCCCATCCCACCGCCGCCGCACCAGGAGAGGATTCGATGAGTGTGAAGAGAAGGCTGAGTCGCGTCATGGCAGCGGCGGGCGTCACGTTGGTCCTCGCTGTCGGTGCTGGGGCCTATGTGGTCTCGGACGCACCGGGCGTCGCCCACGCCGCCGGCACCGGCCCGTGTGACATCTACGCCACCGGCGGCACACCATGCGTCGCCGCGCACAGCACCACCCGCGCCCTCTACGGCGCGTACAACGGACCGCTCTACCAGGTCCGACGCTCCTCGGACAACACCACCCGCGACATCGGCGTGCTCAGCGCCGGCGGCTACGCGAACGCCGCCACCCAGGACACGTTCTGCGCCAACACCACCTGTGCCATCACGATCATCTACGACCAGTCCGGCCGCAACAACCGCCTCACCCAGGCCCCGCCCGGCTACTGGCCCGGTCCCGGACCCGGCGGATGGGACAATCTCGCCGACGCGAAGGCAGCCCCGATCACCGTTGGCGGACAGAAGGCGTACGGCGTCTACATCACCCCCGGCACCGGCTACCGCAACAACAACACCAACGGCGTCGCCACCGGCGACCAGCCCGAAGGCATCTACGCGGTCGTCGACGGCACGCACTACAACCAGTGGTGCTGCTTCGACTACGGCAACGCACAGACCGACGGCCAAGCTGACGCGCCCGCCATCATGGAGACCGTCTACTTCGGTGCCAACAAGCAGTGGGGCTATGGCACCGGGGCTGGCCCGTGGATCATGGCCGACCTGGAGTGGGGGCTGTTCTCCGGAGTCAACGCCGGCTACAACGACATCGCGCCGATCAACCACCGCTTCGTCACCGCCATGGTCAAGGGCGAGTCGAACCACTGGGCCATCCGAGGCGGGAACGGCCAGTCAGGGGCTCTGACGACCTACTTCGACGGGCGACGTCCGAACGGGTACCACCCGATGAAGAAGGAGGGTGCGATCCTGCTCGGCATCGGCGGCGACAACAGCACCTCCGGCCGGGGGACCTTCTACGAAGGTGTGCTGACCTCCGGCTACCCGACCGCGGCCACCGAGAACGCCGTCCAGGCCAACATCAACGCCGCCGGCTACGCCACCGCCGCAGGAGGCAACCCGCAACAGAACGTCCAGCTCGTCGGCGGGCAGTCCGGCCGCTGCATCGACGTACCCAACGCCACCACCACCAACGGCACCCAGGTCCAACTCTGGGACTGCCTCGGCAACACCGCCCAACGCTGGACCTACACCGCCAACAAACAACTCCAGGTACTCGGCAACAAATGCCTCGACGCCAGCGGCGCAGGCACGACCAACGGCACCCAAGCCATCATCTGGGACTGCAACGGCCAAACCAACCAACAATGGAACCTCAACGCCAACGGCACCATCACCGGCGTCCAATCCGGACTCTGCCTCGACGCCAGCGCCTACGGCACCGCCAACGGCACCAAGATCCACCTCTGGGCCTGCCACGGCGGCACCAACCAACAGTGGTCCACCCGCACCTGACCACACCCGCACACCACACACCGGCAATGCCGCCCCCGCGAGGCCGCTGAGGGCGGCATTGCCGGCGATTCCTGCACGGTAGTGACCTGGCCAGGCACCCTCGCACCAGGCCGGCCACGGCGAAGCCCGGATCGGAGCCGGCGGCGAGCAGGTTCGCCGGGAGGGCCAGGACGATGACGCCGAGCCCCGCGGCGATGGCGATCTCAAAGGTGCGGAAGCCCCGCGAGCGCTGCGCGAGCACGGCGAACGCGGTGGCCCGATGATGATCCCGCCGGGCAGCAGGGGGATGCCGAAGAGCAAGTACCGGGCGACCGCGCCACCGATCACCTCGGCCAGGTCGGTGGCCATGGCGACCAACTCGGCCTGTACCCACATGGTCCTGTCGAGGGGCTTCGGTAGGCGTTCCCGGCACAGTTCGGGCAGGCTGCGCCCGGTGGCCAGACCGAGCTTCGCGGTGAGCGTCTGCACCAGCATCGCCATCAGGTTCGCCACCACCACGCCCCAGACGCGGCGGAGTCGGTGGCGAAGTTGCCGGGGTCGACGTAGGCGACGGCCGCGACGAACGCCGGGCCGAGCAGGATCAACCGCCCGCGTGCGCGGGCGCGCGCGGGTCACCTGTAGCGGAGCAGCCCTCAGCGTCGTCAGTTCGTTGGCGACCATCGCACACCTCCCCTTCCACCTGGTTGCTGCCGGTTCCTTCCCGAGCCGCTGACCCGTCGGTGCCAACCTCTGGCCTGCTGGTGCCGACCGGTCGACACGCCGGGCAGCCGCCCGTGGCGTGCCGTGTCGGGCCGGGCGCGTGTCGCGTCGTGCTTGACAGGAGCGACAGTGCCGGCGAGGCTGTCTGTCAGTCCTATTGTCGTAGGACAACAGGAGGGATTATCGCGAGTGATCGAATTCGTACTGGACAGCCGGTCGAAGGTGAATACCTACATGCAGCTCGTGCAGCAGGTGAAACAGGCTCTGCGGGTCGGGCTGCTGACGCCGGGCGACCAGTTGCCGAAAGTCCGGGACGTCGCGCAATCCCTGGCGATCAACCCGAACACGGTGCTGAAGGCGTACCGGGAACTGGAGATCGAGGGTCTGGTCGGCGGCCGCCCCGGAGTGGGCACGTTCGTCCAGCGCACCCTGGCCGGCGCGTCGCTGCCCAACCAGGCCGAGCTACGCGACGACCTGGTTGCCTGGCTGCACCGGGCGCAGGCTGCCGGCCTCACCGCCGAAGACGTCATCGCCCTGGTGGAGACCACGCTGCGCGCCGCCCTCCCCGAAGACACCCCGCAGAAGGAACCCGCGTGAGCGGAACGAGAGGACAGAGAATGGACCATGTCTTGGAGGCGGACCGGCTGGGCAAGCGGTACGGCCGGGCCTGGGCGTTGCGGGACTGCTCGCTGCGCCTGCCGGCCGGCCGGATCGCCGCGTTGGTCGGGCCCAACGGCGCGGGCAAGAGCACACTGTTACACCTGGCCGTCGGGCTACTCAAGCCCGACGCGGGCACGGTACGGGTGTTCGGTCGATCGCCGTACGGCGACACGGACGGCCTCGCCGACATCGGCTTCGTCGCCCAGGACACCCCGCTCTACCGGGACTTCACGGCGTCCGAGCTGGTCGTCGCCGGCGGCAAGCTGAACAAGCGGTGGGACGCGCACCTGGCCCGCACCCGGTTGGCGCAGCTCGGCATTCCACCGGACCGACCCGTGGGCAAGCTCTCCGGTGGGCAACGGGCCCAGGTGGCGCTGGCCCTGGCGCTGGCCAAGCAGCCCCGGCTGCTGCTGCTCGACGAGCCGGTCGCCAGCCTCGACCCGCTGGCCCGGCGTGAGTTCCTCCAGTCCCTGATGGGCAGCGTCGCGGATTCCGGGACCACCGTCCTGCTCTCCTCGCACCTGCTGGCCGACCTGGAGCGCGTCTGCGACTACCTGATCGTGTTGAACGCCGCCAAGGTACAGCTCACCGGCGCGGTCGACGACCTGGTCACCGGGCACCGCCAACTGGTCGGCCCACGGCACGACGGCGGCCCGATCGGGGGCGTCGCCGCCGTCGTCCGGGCCAGCCACACCGACCGGCAGTCGACACTGCTGGTCCGCACCGACGGGCCGGTCAACGATCCGGCCTGGACGATCCGCGAGGTGAGCCTGGAGGACGTCGTCCTGGCCTACCTGGCCGAGGGCACCGCGCAGACCAGTCACAGCGAGTGGGGGGTGGCAGCATGATCTGGTTGACCTGGCGGCAACACCGCAAGCAGGCCCTTTTCACAGTGCTGGCGTTCGCCGTGCTCGCGGCCGTGCTGGTGCCGATCGGCCTGTCGATGCGGAACACCTTCGCCGACCTCGGGCTGGCGGACTGCGTTGGCCAGCTTGCCCGTGCCGACGTGGCCGCGTCGACCCGCGAGGCATGTGACGCGGGCTTCCACCGCTTCAGCAACCAGTACGGCAGCCTCAATCTGCTGGCCGTCCTGCTGATCACCCTGCCGGTGCTGGTCGGCCTGTTCTGGGGCGCGCCACTGGTCGCCCGTGAGGTGGAGCAGGGCACGCACCGGTTCGTCTGGACCCAGGGCGTCGGCCGCACCCGCTGGGCGCTGACGAAGTTCGGGCTGGTCGGAGCCGCTGTGCTGCTCCTGGCGATCGGCTACGGGCTGGGCATATCGTGGTGGGTCGCGCCGCTGACCCAGGCCGCTTACGAAGGTCGCCTCGGCATGGTCGTCTTCGATCTGCAGGGCATCGTCCCGATCGGCTACACGCTTTTCGCCGTGGCGTTGGGTGTCTTCGCCGGCACCGTCTGGAAGCGGATGCTGCCCGCCATGGGCATCACCCTCGCCGGGTTCATCGGCGTACGAGCGGCGGTGGCGCTCCTGGCCCGGCCGCACTACCAGACCGCCCGTACCCAGACCTTCCCGATCGAGAGGGAGGGACCCCCGGAGATCAGCCGGGGGGACTGGATCCTCGCCCAGGGCGTCCGTAACCCGGACGGGACGATGATCGCGGAGGATACCCGCATCCAGTGCCCGCCGGGCGGCAAGGGCCCGGACGGTCGGGTCTGCGGCGCCGAACTGGGCCTCCAACCGGGCGCGTACAACTGGCAGCTGTACCAGCCGGCGGACCGGTTCTGGCTGTTCCAGGGCATCGAGACGGGTATTTTCGTCGCCCTCGCCCTGCTGCTGCTCTACCTGGCCGTGCGCCGGGTCCGCCGGATCGCGTAGTCGGGGACCTCGGATCGTGGACAGCGACGGGTGCTCGTCGGGGCGCGGGGGCCTCGGCGATCACCCGTCAGCCACACCCTCCGGGGTCAGCGAGAGCCAGGACGCCAGGTCGCGCAGCTCGTCGTGCACGGCGCGGCTCACCTGCAGGGTGAGGGGCACATCTTCTTGGACGGCGTGCACGGTGAATGTGCCGCGCCGACGCTCGGCCGTGGCGTCCACCTTTCCGACCAGCCGGTCGCCGTGCGAACTCAAAGGGGTACATGGGAGCGTGACTATCAGTCAAATTGCGATCGAAAAGGCGACTCCGGCCGGGCTTGGCAGACCCGTTTCCCACCAATCCCGGCGGACGGCATCACTTCGCGGGTGTGGCCTTGACGGTGGCGCGCAGCGTCCGTGCGAGGCCAGGCATCGCCTTCCAGCCATCGGCGACTCGGGCGATCCGGGCGGTGTTGGTGGTAGTGAACTTCTGCAGGTCGCCAGCGGCGGCGTTGACGACTCCATCGAGCCGTGATTCACGGCAGGCCCAGTCGGCAGCGGCTACCTTCTTCTCGAATGCGACAGCGCCGGCCCATTCAGGGAGGGCGGTCGGGTCCGACGGACGCTCGAATGACACAGGCGGAAACCTCTGCTCGACCTTCAGGTACGCCTCGGACAGGTCACCGGCGTCGATTCCGGCCGACTTCATGCAGCCGGCGTATTGGCGAGTCAGGTCCGGTGCGGCCTGCTGCTGGACGCTACCGAGCAGCTCTACCAGCTCGACTTCCAGTTCCTGCTGCCCGTCGGGAACCCTGAGCTTCTCACCCGCGGTGGCGGCGTTCTGGCAGGACTCCACAGCAGTGAACCAGCGAGCTTGGTCATCCGCGGCGGCAGGCAAACCCGGGTTGGGGGTTTCACCTCGCTTGGCCAGCATCTCGATACGGGCGGCGACCCCGAAGTCGGCGCGGTGGGGCGCAAATCCGAGCAGGTCCCCGGGGGCAGGGTCGGTAGACGGGCTCATCGGCTGATAGGGGGTGACGCCGTACACGACGCCCTTGGTACGCGCGCAGGCGGCGATCGCGGACTGGCTGGTGAGCCACATCCGCTCCTCGCCGGCCAGACGCTGTTGCGGCGTTCCATACACCTGGTCGATCACAGCGGACAACATGGCCGGGGCATCGACGCCGACGGGCGCGGCGGTCGGCATGCCGGGCTCGCAGCCGGCCAGCGCGACGATGGTGGCGGTGGCAACAGCAGCCTGCCGGCGACGGTTAACCATTGGCCGGTGGACTCCCTTCACACGAGATCAGGACGAGCAAGAAGTGACCGAGCCGCCCCCGTCGTACAGGTAGGAGCCGGTGGAGGTGAGCCACCACGAGCGGGTGCACTTGTTCGGAATGCTCATGATGACCGCAGACTGGTGCGCCGATCGCTATCTCGCAAGTGCCGCTGGCCCGCCGGTTACACCCGGCGCGGGCCACGGGACGGTGAGCAGTCCCACGCGCTCACTGTCGCCGTTTATCAGGGTAAGCGGCGTTGTGCGAGGCGGTGACCACATTGCAGGGTGATGGTTCTGCTCGGCACAACGTGTACAGCGTCCTAGGACAGGAGGGTCAGTTGATGATCTCCCTGTGCGACCTCAATCTTGTTCAAGCCGTAGGTCTAGATCCTGCTGCGGCCCTGCCGCATCGCCCGTGAGAGCCGCCGTCCGGCGGCGCCTGCCGCTGGCAGGGTCCTCGTCGCCGTTGGTGCGGGCGTCGAGGACCCTGCTCTCAGCTTCCCTCTACCGGTGGCTGGGCTGAGGTGGCAGCGACGAGTAGGGACAGTTCCCGGACCAGGTCGTCCATGGACTGGCCGCTGCTGGCCCGGACCAGGCCGAGGGCCAGGTCGGCGAGCAGGTAGAAGCCGAGGGTGCGGGCCTGCTCGCCGGGGAACGCGGCGAGCAGTTCCTCGGCGCCGGCGAGGTCACCGCGGTGCTTCGCGGCGATGACCCCGGCAGCGCGTTGGAGTAGTTCCGCCGCGGCGGGGGTGGTGTCGTCCACCAGGTCAGATCTTCGGGCTCGTCGCGCGGGCGGCGTCGAATCGGGCGATCACGTCGGACCAGTTGACCAGGTTCCACAGTCGGTCGACGTAGTCGGGCCGCACGTTGCGGTACTGCAGGTAGTAGGCGTGTTCCCAGGCGTCGAAGACCAGCAGCGGGGTGGTGCCCTGGCCGACGTTGCCGTGGTGGTCGTAGACCTGCTCGACGATCAGCCGCCGCCCGAGCGGCTCCCACGCGAGGACACCCCATCCGGAGCCCTGCACGCCCTTGGTGGCGACGGAGAGTTGGCCGGCGAACGCGTCGAAGGAGCCGAAGTGCTCGTCGATCGCGGCGGCGAGGTCGCCGTCGGGGCGGTCGCCGCCGTCCGGGGACAGGTTGCCCCAGAAGATCGAGTGGAGCACGTGGCCGGAGAGGTTGAACGCGAACGTCTTCTCCAGCCCGACGAGCGTGGCGAAGTCGCACTTCTCGCGGGCCTCGGCGAGCCGCTCCAGGCCGTCGTTGGCGCCTTTGACGTACGCGGCGTGGTGCTTGCTGTGGTGCAGCTGGAGGATCTCGCCGGACATGGCCGGTTCCAGCGCGCCGTAGTCGTAGGGCATGTCGGGCAGGGTGTAGAGCGCCATCAGGGAATCCTTCCGGTGATGCTGCCATAGTTTGGTTGTTGCCAGTATCTTGCAACAAGGTGGCGGTTGTCGTGAGGAGCGGGGATTGATCACATCGCCTGTCGAGCGGGTGAGCGCCGTGATGGATCGGCTCCGCCGCGCCGCTCTTCGTACGACACTCGCGCGTCGCGGCGTCGTAGCGCGCCGTGCCGCGGCAGGACCACCTGACCGCAACGGCCGGTCAACCGGCCGCCCCCGCGGGCACCGGACGAACCCCACCGACCGCGGTGGGCTGGCGGTGTGCCTGTCCCACACACGGTGGGACGACACCACCCAGGTGCGCGTAGCGGTGACCCGGGGGCCGGGCCTGGGCGACGGGCTCACGTCGTCCGGCCTCGCGGTGTCGGGGTCGGTGGGCCGGCAGCTTCGTGCGGTCTTCAAAGCCGTCGCCGCCTGCCGCGACCGCGACATCGACACCCTGCTACTCGTCGGCGGCGTCGCCGCCAACAGCCGCGTGCGTGCCCTCGCCGGACACCGCTGTCACGCCGCCGGCGCGTGCCCGCACCCCGACTCTGTACCGACAACGGCGCCATGATCGCCGCCATCGGCGACCTCCTCGTCCGCGGCGACGTCGCGCCGTCACCGCTGATCCTCGGCGCCGACCCGAACGCCGCCCTGACCCGCGCCACGATTGCTTGCGCCGGCCGGCACCGGTGCGAACGACGCTCAGGTAGTCGGCGTGAGCGCCGCCCCACCAGGTGACGGCATGTCAGCCAACGGCCAGCCGGACGCCGAGTGCGATGAACGCGACCGCACAGAGCCGGTTGATCCGCCGCGACCACCGCCGGTCGGCCAACCGGCGGGCGAGCCGGCCGGCGCCCGCGCCGAGGGTGACGTCCACGGCGAGCTGCACGGCGACGAACACGGCGCCGAGCAGGACGAGCTGCGCCGTGACGTCGCCGGTGCCGGGGTCGACGAACTGGGGCAGGAACGCCACGCTGAACAGGATCATCTTGGGGTTGAGCAGGTTCGTCACCAGGCCGCGCAGAAACGCCCGACCGGGCGACGCGCCACGGTCCGGACCGGTGACGGCCACCGGATCGCGGTGGCGCGAGGCCCGGACACCCAACACGATCAGGTACGCGGCGCCGGCCCATCGGATCGCCGTGAACAACGTCGGCGACGCGCTGATCACGGTGGCCAGTCCCCCGACCACCGCCGCCACGTGCACGGCCTCCCCCGCGGCGACGCCCAGCGCGGCGACGACGCCCGACCGGGCGCCGTAGCGGGTGGCGTTGGCCAGCACGAACATCATGTCCGGACCGGGCGTGACCATGAGGACGACGATCGCGGCGAGGTAGCCGGCGAGGGTCGCCACGGACAGTCCGAGCATCGCTCAGCCCTCCCCGGCGCCGTCGAGCAACGCCCGCCGCAGCGCCAGCCGGTGCTCCCGCCGGATCTGCGCCTCCCGGTAACGCCGCCGGTCCCCGTCGGTCTCCGGCAGCAGCGGCGGTACCGGACGGGGATCGCCGTGATCGTCCACGGCCACCATCACCAGATGCGCCGTCGCCACGTCGACCGGCGGCACCGCCCGGTCCCACCGGTCCGCGCTGACCTTCACCGCCACCTCCATCGAGCTGCGGCCGGCCCAGGTGATCCGGGCGTCGACGTGGACCACGTCGCCCACCCGGACCGCGCGCAGGAAGGCGGTCTCGTCGATGGCAGCGGTGACCGCCGGGCCGTCGGAGTGGCGCGCGGCGACCACCCCGGCGACCGAGTCGATCAGGTTGAGGATCCGGCCGCCGTGCACCGTACCCATCAGGTTGGTGTGGTGCTGGTCCATGATCTGCGACAGGGTCAGGTGCGACGCCGACGGTGGTCGGCCGGCGAGCGTGATGGTGTCGGGCACTGTGCGGGTCCGTCCTCGATGCAGCGGACCGCCGACCGGAGGGCGCGCGTCGAGGACACGCCGACGGGTCGCGTACGACGGGTCACCCGCCCGGCCCACCCGCGAGGTCGACGGCAGCGCGCACCGGTGGTGCGCGCGGCGCGGGCAGGTCTTCGGACTCGCGGGCATGACCGGTCTCGGTCACCTACTGGCCGTCGCTTCCCAGGCCGGTGGCCCAGTGCTTCGTTGACGGCGGTCGTTCCCACTCACCGCTGCGGGGCAGTCCCGGACTTCCACCGGGTTCCCTCTTACGACACCCGGCCGTCGCCGACCGGATGAACCAGCGCTGCCGCCATCGTAGCCAGTCGTCCGAACGCGGCCGGTGTGGCAGGTCGGGGCGGGTGACGCCGGTCTCGTCGCGTCCTGATCGGTGCCGTCGAGGTGTCCCGCGACTCGGACACGCGACGGCCGGATGGGTGCGCGAAGGATCTGCGGGCCACCCACTGGACACCGCGCGCCGAGGCCGGTCGAGTGAGCGCCGCCGCGGTGACATTCCGGGCCGTCACCTGCCGGTACGGCCGCAGGACCACGGTGGACGCGGTCGATCTGGTCGTCGGTCCGGGTGAGCACGTGGCGTTGACAGGCCCAACGGCTCCGGCGAGACGACCCTGCTGCACGCGGCGCGCGGCCTGCATCCCCTGGCCGGCGGCGGTGTCGGTGTACACCGGTTTGCGGCGCGGCGCGGAGTGGGCTCGACGCAGGCGGGAGGTGGCCTGGGTGCCGCAGCGCCTCACCGCGGGCCGGTTCCCGCTGCTGGTCGACGAGTTGCTCGACAGCGGTGGCGGGCCCGGGGCCGTGCGGGACGCCGCCGCTGATCTCGGTGTCGCGGGGCTGGGCCGCCGCCCGTCACCGGCGCAAGATCCTCTACCTCAGAGAAGACCACATCATCGCGAGACTCGCCGACCATCCTCGCCTCGCCAGCGGCATCCAAGCTCCACACGACCTGGTCACGCTCCTGCGCAGAAAGAAGATCACCATCATCTGCGACCAGGAACACTGCACACCAACCCACAGAAAAATCCGCGCAGGTCAACCTGCGCGGATTTTGATCGATATGTGGTAATGATGTGTCCGAGGGGGGACTTGAACCCCCACGAGTTTCATTTGTGCACCAATCCGGGTGCACATGCTCATAGCATACGGTGCAACCAACCTAAGTTCAACTTCGCTTCGCGTGTCGGCTAGATCACACGACGAATTGAGGCGGTCGCGCCGACCTACACCGCAACTCTTCATAGGTGTACTAAGAGGTCCTAACTTAATGATGTTGGGCGTAACCGATCGGACGTGAGGGTCGTTTCGTCTGAACGTGAGGAGGGGTGAGCAGCCGCCGTGGATCGTCTCGGATGAGTTGTGGGCCGAGATCGCGCCGCTGCTGCCACCCCGCCCACCACGCCGCAGCCGGTATCCGGGGCGTAAGCCCCTCGATGACCGGAAAGTGTTGTGCGGGATCTTGTTCGTGCTCTACACCGCGATTCCGTGGGAGTACCTACCTCAGGAGTTGGGGTTCGGCTGCGGGATGACCTGCTGGCGCAGGCTGCGGGACTGGAACCAGGCCGGGGTGTGGCAGCGGCTGCACGAGCTGCTGCTGGCCCGCCTGCATGGCGCGGGGCAGTTGGACCTGTCGAGGGCGGTGATCGACGGCTCCCACATCCGGGCGCTCAAGGGCGGCCCAAAACCGGTCCGAGCCCGGTCGACCGCCGCAAACCGGGCTCGAAACACCACGTCATCACCGACGCCGGCGGCATCCCCCTCGCGGTCACGCTGACCGGCGGGAACAGACACGACTCCACCCAGACCACCATCCTGCTCGACGCCATCCCCGCCATCGGCGGCCGACCGGGCCCACCCCGGCGGCGCCCCGACCGGCTGTATGCCGATCGGGGCTACGACTACGACAGCCACCGCGAACAAGTCCGCGCCCGCGGCGTCACCCCCGTCATCGCCCGACGCCGCACACCCCACGGCTCCGGCCTCGGCACCACACGCTGGGTCGTCGAACGCACCATCGCCTGGCTGCACTGGTTCCGCCGTCTACGCATCCGCTGGGAAATCCGCGACGACATCCACGAAGCCTTCCTCAGCCTCGCCTGCGCCCTCATCTGCTGGCGCCAACTCCAACGCATCCAGAGTTAGGAGTTCTTACAAGGACGAATCAACTGGGGGACCATAATTGGCCGTCAGCGCAGCAGCGTATCCATCTGGCGCAGCATGACCTCTATAGGTCCAGGGAAAGTACGAATTCAAAGCGTCAGACACCTCAAGGAACGGGCCAAATCGAGCACGCCACTCACTTCGATGAGCCGGACTCGGGAAGCCGCTAAAAACTGCAACTTCGGAGTCCCTCTCGCCCCAGCACCCCCATCTTCCAGAAGCTCCACCAACAGCAACTACGTTTGCCGTTACCGCCAACGACGTATATGCGTCTCCGGACAGCTCGCACCCGATCGCAGCCCAGTAATCGTCCTCGCCGGCTTCGACAGGAAGAGAGACTGCAGAATAAGTATGATGTTTCGGGAAGTAGTATTCACCGCAGTCGGGTTCCAAAACGAGCAGCTCAACTCGAGGGTCGCCATACCAATGCGCCATGGCGCAGAATGTTGGCCAGAAGTCTGGGGCTAGGATTGCCTCGAACTCACAGAATAGAGAATCACTTGCGCCCGCCCTAAAGACTTGACCGGGAAGCCTGGCATCAACATGAAACACCGCAGCCGCGCGCGAACGGATCGCCACATAGTCGTTGCGATCGGATATCAGACCGCTTGCCGTCATTAGTCCTCCCCCAATCTGATCTTGAGATCGGGTTTCTTGGAACCGGGCTTGAAAAACTCGGCCGTCCATCCATCGTGGGACTTCGCATGATCACGAAGCTGATACCTTGCTCCTCCCTTCTCGTACACCGTCCCCCAATCCTTGTCCATACGATTCCAACCATTCGCCTCGAGATTTCGCGCGAACTCATTGGGGCCAACATCAGTAAGCCTATTCGACATGCGGGCACCAGGCCGGGTTACGTCCTCATACTTCGAGACCACCCGACAACCATTCGTGTTGTGCACCAGTACCGATGTGCCGCCAACGATTACATAGTACGTGTGAAGGTTAGCGACCGTCAGGTTGTACGCCGCGCGGGTCCCAATCTCTGCGCCAAACCCCTGAACAACCAGCAGCCTACCGTCACTGCTGAGCAGAGCGTCGCCCGCGGCGAGTTCCTTGGCGGGCTGCCATACGTGTTCGCTTGCATTCCAGAAAGGGTGGTCGTTGGTCGTCGCCACCGATCCCCCGGCGACGGACAGGAGGCGAAGTTCGTCGTCGTGGATCCAGAGGTTCGTGATGCTCTCGGCACCGCTTTCCCCGGTCTCGGGGTCAGCAGCAGCGACCACGTCTCCGACTCGGAGGTCTTGCATCTCCTTGGTGGTGCCGTCTGCCATGAGCACTTGTGTCTCAGCGGAGAAGCTGCACAGTCCTGCAGCGATTTTGGTGCCGTTGGTGGCACCTTCGGCGGCGATGAGGCCACCGCCTGCTCTGGCGGCCCACATGCCGGTTAGTAGAGCGATGCCGTTGAAGGCGGTCCAGGCGCAGGCTTCGCCGTCGCCTGTGGCTGCGCAGGTGTAGAGGTCGTCTACCCCGAGAAGCCCTTCGGCCGCGACTTCTGCGTTTTGCCAGCCTTGGTAGACAGGCTGCAGCGCCCAGTCGGGGTTGTCGACCGTCGCGGCATCCAGTCGGTCAAGTTTTGCCTTGACGTCGTCCAGGAAGCTCTTGGGGCTACGCCGACCCCCACCGCCGTTGGTCTTTTTGTGGTTTTTGCGGGCGCTGGTCCAATCGTCGTCGCCGCAGTGGCCGTTGCAGCCGTCGTTGTCGCCCTTGACAGAGACCGGCTTGCCGTAGAGGTCGTCGTAGTCGGCGCCAGGGCCGCAGCGGTCGTCAGCGCAGGCTTTGAGGCCGCTGGGGTCGGACAGGTTGATGGGGTTGCTGTTGCTGTAGGCGTAGGCGTTCCATTGCTGTGGATCGGCGAGGTCCATGACAGGATCGACACTGATGAACCTGCCGAGTCCTGGATCGTATTCGCGGGCGCCGAGGTGGGTGAGTCCGCTGGGGTCGTTGTCGCCGCCGACGTAGCCCTTGGGGTTGGCCCAGGGGATTTGGGATCCGCGGGGGTTGCCGTAGGGGGTTTGGTAGCGGCGGGTGACGGTTTGTGCGCCGGTGTTGCTGATGGTGGTGTGTTGGGTGCCTTGGTGGTCGGTGATGAGCCAGGTGAGGGCGGTTGCGGTGCGGGAGGCGATGAGCTGGCCGGCGAAGGTGTAGTAGCGGGTGGTGTTGCGGCTGGTGCCGTTCCAGCGGATGTCCATGCCGGGTAGGTAGAGGGTGGTGCCGGTGGCGTCGCGGCGTAGGAGTCTGTTGCCGTCGGCGTCGTAGATGTTGCTGCCGGCGCTGGGCGCATCACCGGAGATGCTGTTCAACCGTCCCTCAGAGTCCCAGGACAGGTTCTGCGAGGCGTTGCCTGGAGGGCAGGTGTTGGCTGCGGCGCCGGTAGGGCGGCAGATGGTGTTGCCGGTGTTGTCGTAGGCGTAGGCGTTGGTGACAGCGGGCTGCCCGGGGGCTTCGGTGAGGACGGAGGTGGCGGCGTGGGGGCGCACGACGTTCTGCCCGCCGGTGGGGACGGTGTAGGTGCGTTTGGTGTCGCCGGCGCTGGTGTGGGCGGTTTCGGTGAGGCGGTTGCCGACCTTGTCGAAGGTCCAGTCGTGCCAGTAGGGGGCGGGGCCGCCGAGGTTGGCGGTCGTGGGTGTGGTCTTGCAGTCGACGCCGGTCTTCGGGGTCCAGGCGCTGGTGAGTCGGCCGAGCGGGTCCTGTTGGAAGCACTGGGTGTCGGTCTGGCCGACCTCCGGCTGGTCGGCGATGGAGGTGATGTTGCCGGCGTCGTCGTAGTCGTAGGTGCGGTTGGAGACCTTGCCAGCGGCGGTTTCGGGTTTGACGTAGGTGTTGGTGAGCCGGCGGGTGGTCAGGTCGTAGGTGTTGGTCTCTTCGACGTAGTTGCCGGCGCTTTTGCGGGTGAGCATGGTGGGTTCGCCGTAGGCGGTGTACTGCTGTCCGATGACGTAGCTGTTGCCGTAGGCGGAGCCGGTGGTGAGGGTGACGGGCAGGCCGGAGGTGGCGTCGTAGCCGGTGGTGATGGTTTCGCTGCCGGTGAGGTCACCGGCGGCGGGCATGGTGACGCTGCTGGGGGAGCCGTCTTGTTCCCGGTAGCCGTAGCCGATTTCCCAGGTGGTGTTCAGACCGGTTTCGGTAGCGGGGATGACGTACTGCACGGCGCCGGGCTGGTAGCGCTTGGTCCAGGCGAGGTACCGGATTTTGTAGGCGTTGGTGGAGCCTGGGGGGTCGAAGCGGGTGGCTTCGGTGAGCTGCCCGCGGACGGCTTCGCCGCCGAACATGATGTCGGTCTTGTCGAATTTCCAGGTCGCGCGTTTGGTGGCGGTGGAGATGGTGTCGTCGTAGAGGCCGATCTTTCGGCCGAGGTTGTCGTACTGGTATGCGAGGACCTCGCCGCGGGCGTCGGTGGTGGTGGCGAGGTCGTCGGTGTCGGTGTAGGTGCTGGTGGTGGTGCCCTTGTCGGGGTCCTTGGCCGAGATCTGCCGGCCCTTGACGTCGAAGGTGTAGGTCCATTCGTTGCCGTCGGGGTCGGTGACGGTGGTGAGTTGGCCCTTGCGGTTGTAGGTGTAGTTGGTGCTCTGGTAGGCGCCGGCGATGCCCTGGGTGGTGGTGTGCTGCCGCAGCTCGACGGTGCGGCCCCGGGCGTCGGTGACGGTGGTGGTGGGGGTGCCGCCAGCGGGTGGGGTGACGCTGGTGCGGTCACCGAGGTGAGCGGTGGTGGTGCGCCACTTCTCGACCTGGTTGATGACCCCGTCGGTGCCGAGCAGGATGGCGGCGGTGGGACGCGACGCGTCGTCGTACACGGTGCGGTTAACCGTCGGCACCGACCATTCGGGCTGCCCCCACAGGGTTCCTGACGGTGCGCCGATCTTGCCGTGGGCGCCGTAGGTGGCGTCGACGCGTCCGGACGTGTCGTAGATGGTGTCGGTGATGACGCGGTCGCCGTTGGCGCCGGTGGACTGGGTCTGCCGGGGACGCAGCAACGCGTCGAAGATCTGGTACGCGGTCAGGTAGCCGCCGCCGGCGTTGACGGTCCTGGTTTGCACCCAGGGGTAGGCGTCGCGGTTCGGCGCGTAGTAGTACGTGTAGCCGACGGAGGGGGTCGATTCGCGGTTCTTGCGGTCCCAACCGACGGCCCAGACCTTCGCGACTCGGCCCAGCGGATCGTAGGTGCTGTCCTTCACCCGGTTGTTGGGGTCAGTGGTCTTGACCGGGACGCCCCAGTAGGGGGCGTTGGTGACGGTGGTGCTCCACGCGGCGCCGCCATTGGGGTCCGGGCTCAAGGTGTTGATCGAGGCGATCGGACCGGTGGCGGGCGTGTAGGTGGTCGTGGTGGTGTTGCCGCGCGCGTCAGTGGCGGTAACGATACGGCCGAACGCATCCTGGGTGCTCTGCGCGGTGGTCTGCCAGGTGGTACCGGCTGAGGCGGACCAGTTCTTGAGCTTCTCGACCTTGGTGACCGCGCCGTAGGTAGGTGCGATGTTCGGGTTGGCGGCGCCGTCGTAGGTGTTGCGGGTGTCGGAGATGACGTCGGCGGTGCTGGTGGGGGCGTTGCCGCAGGCCAGGGCGGTGGTGGTGGTCTGCTTGACCGTGCCGGTGATGTTTGCGCCGAGGTTGCGGTTGTAGGTCAGCTCGGTGCACTGCTCGTCGCCGGTGGCGGGCCACTGGCCGTCGTCCTGGATCCGGTCGAGGGTGCCGTAGGTGTCGTCGAACGTGGACTGGGTGCGGGTGGTGCGCCAGCCTCCTTGGCCGTCGACGCCGAGTGCGGTGCCCTGGTAGGTGGTTTTGGTGTTGACGAACCGGGCGGTGACGGTGTCGCCGTTAATGGTGCGCGACGCGGTCTCCGAGGAGCGCCACGGCACGTTGACGGTCTTGCTGACCGGCTTGCTGGTGGCGCCGTTGTAAACGACCTTTTCGCGGATCATGCCGGCGAACTGGTCCTCGTCGTAGACGGTCTCTGTGCCGAGTGAGGCGCCGATGGTGACGTTACGGCTGCCGCCGGAGGCGTTAAGGCGGTCGCCGTGCATGCCCTGCAGGTAGGTGGTACGGGTCAGGGTCTGCCGGGGTGCATCACCGGTGCGCGTCTCGACGGTGCGGTAGCCGCGGAACTGGCTCCACGTCTTGCGCTTGGGTTTGACGAGTCCGTCGTCGTCGGCGTAGTGCCAGGCCGGATCACCGGGGTAGTCGTAGAAGGTGTTCTGCACCGGGGACTGGTAGTCGACGTTGTCGACTTTGGCGGGGATGTCGGACTGCGACACCTGCCGGACGACGTACTTGTGCCACCACTCGGTGATGTCGGATCCACCCGGGTTGTAGGGGTCCGGCCCGATGACGGGATAGCAGAGTTTGGTGTTGGTCTCCGGCGCGCTCGGCAGGTTGCTGGAGGTGCACTCGGGCAACCTGTAGGTGACCTGGATCTTGGATCCGGTCTCGGTGATGATGTTGCCGATGCGGTTGCGGTTGTTGGTGGTGTTGTGCGAGGCGAGGACCCGGTTCGGCAGGGACGTGGGTTCGAACGTCACCGGCGGCAGCGCCACGGGGGCGAGGTTGTCGGGAACGGTGGTGGTGGAGCCGGTGGCGGTGGTGTTCTTGACCAGACCGGTGTGCACGATCGAGGCCAGCCACATGCCGGCGTAGTCGCTGCCGTCACCAACCGACGGATAGGTATGGGTGAGCGTCCAGGAGTCGACGTCCTGCCAGGCGGGTGTGTTCTTGGTGGTGTCCCACACCCGGGTGCTCACCTTCGCCAGCCGCTTGGTCGACCAGAAGGTGGGGGCGTAGTTGGTGCCGCAGTCGGTGGCGCCGGAGGTGCACTCCTGGTCCCAGGGGACGTCTTTCCAGCTGACGCCGGGGCTGTGGTTGGTGCAGTTCGACTCGCAGCGGTCCAGGGCGGTGAACGTGACCTGCCCGGTCGGCGTGGTGGAGCGGCCGTCCGGTCGGTCCCAGGTGCCGTAGTCGATGCGGCTCAGCGTGCCGCCGCGGGTGTAGAGGGCCTTGTCGGTGGCCTTGAGGTTCTTGCCGTACCGGTTCGTCTCCGGGGCGTACCAGTAGGACATGGTGTTGCCGCGGGGGTCGACGACGTAGTCGAGGTTCCACCGCCACGCCTGAGTGCAGAACGATGCGGCGAAGGTGCCGGCGTTGCAGGGCTCGTTGGTGTGGTTGCCGGCGACCGGGACGGTCCAGGTGGAGTTCGTGGCGGTGCTCTGGCCGGGCGGGTTGTTCAGGCCGAAGTAGTACTGGGTGCCGTCGGTGGTGGTGACCTTCCAGTGCTCGCCGCCGTCGGCGCCGTTGCTCGCTCCGGGCAGCTTCTCGATCTTTGCGCCGTCCTCGTCGCGGGAGTGCCAGCCCTTACCGGTTTCGAAGACCAGCTCGCTGCCACCGCCGTTAAGGGACATGGTCGCGTTGTAGGACCGCCAGCACAGATCGCCGGTCTTCACCGAGTTGTTGGCCGACCCGGCCATGTCCTCGCTGCACGGGACGTAGCTGCGTTCGATGAACCCGGGTGAGTAGTCGAAGCCCTCGCCCACCCACGACGGTTGGCTGTTCTCCGCACTCGATCGCCCGTCGACAGTGCCCGAGGAGTAGGCCAGCGACACCCTTGGCGCCAGCCCGGCCGCCGGCGGCACCCGCATGTCGTACGACCAGGTGAAGTTGCCGGTCGATCCGCCGGCCGACCAGGTGGATGAGGCGGTGAGCGGTGTGGCGGAGTAGTCGCCCTGCACGCCAGCGGCCCCGGCCGCGAGGGCCATCACGGTCCCGGCCGGCGCCGCGGACACCCGCGCGCTCACGGTGCCGTCCGCGACCGAGTTGACCGACTTGACCGGTGTGGCCCGGCACTCTGGCACGGCCGGGGTCGTCAGGGCGCACGCGGGCAGAGTCCACAGCTTCAACCGTGAGGACCAGTTGCCGCCGTAGGCGTGACGGAACGGCTTGTAGTCGACGGTGACATCGACGTCCGCCGGCCCGGCGGCGCCCTCGGAACGCAAGGTCAGCAGCAGACCGTCGCGCCAGGCACTGGGGCTTTTGCCCCGATCGTGAACCTCCACGTCCACGCCGGTGATCGTGCGGCCGGAGGGCGTCGCGGCGCGGGTGACCCGCACCGGCAGGCTCCCGGCGCGGGCGGGGGTGGCGGCGCGGGCGGGGGTGGCGGCGCGGGCGGGGGTGGCGGCGCGGGCGGGGGTGGCGGCGCGGGCGGGGGTGGCGGCGCGGGCGGTGGCCGTCGGAAGGGCGGCCCGGGCACGCCCGGGAGCCGGCCACACCGGGTCACCCCAATCGGCGGTTTTGGCCGCCTTGGTCGGCAGAGCCTTCTGCTTCGCGGGACCGCCGATGGAGTCGAGCTTCTCGGGCCGCACACTCGGCAACGACGGACGGGGCCTGGCCTGCGCCGGAGGGACGGCGAGCAGCCCGGCACCGAGGACCGCGGTCACTGTTACCGCGATCAGCCGACGCGTCGTGGACAGCAGGCGGCCCCGCTGGGGGCGGCGGGTCAGAGTCGGCACCGTGAGTATCCCATCTCGGGTGGTCCTCCGGCGCGGCGCCGGCTTCTGGTCGTGGGGGTGAGCGGAGGTGTGGGCGGGCATGATCACTCCTCGCCTGCCTGGTTGACCTGCGTGTCGAAGAGGTCACGCACCCCGCCGTCGGTCAACGCACCCTGGTAGGCGAGCACGTCGTCCACGCCGCCGGTGAGCCAGTCGGTGAACCCGGCGGGCTGGTCGGAACGGCCGACCACGAACGGGCCGGTGGCGTTCCACCGCTGCCACGCGGTGACCATCGCTGTGGTGGCCTTCAGTTCCCCGTCGACGTAGAGGCGGATCTGGCGGCGTTCGGCGTCGAGGACTCCGGTCAGCTGATGCCACTCCGTCGGATCGACCGCGGCGGTCGCGGCGGTGGTGATCGCGGCGGTGTTCGTCGCACCCGCGCGGACGGTGAAGGCCCACTGCCCGCCGGAGGTGTCGCGGAACTGCAGGTCGAAGCCGCTGTAGCCGGAGCCGTGGTCCTGCGACAGGATCGTCTGCCGACCCGTCGCCGCGTCCACCCGCGCCCACGCCGATACGGTGAACGACGCGTCGGTGCGCACCACCGCCCCGTCACTCCAGTTCGCGGTGATCTCGTCGCCGAGGTTGTTCTGCGCGCGCCCGTACTCCTGGGTCGCCTGGTTGTAGTGCGGATCGGCCGGATCCTCGACGAAGTGCGTCCCGTCCAGCAGCAGCGACTTGTCGCGCTGCCCGTAGCCGATCCAACTGCCGTCGGTCAGCGCCAGACGCCGACTGAAATCGCCCACCTCGTTCACCCCGCAGGCCGAGGAGGAGGGGTCTGTGCTGGCCTCGTAGCAGGGGTAGGCGTTCTTGAAGTCCCACGCGGAGGTCTTCGGCGCGCTGACCATGCCCGGCTCGTTGAACGGATAAGCGTCCGTGGCGAGGCCGCCGGTGAAGTCCTGATCCACCAGCACCCGGTCGTAGACCTGCACGTCGGCGATCGAACCGGTGAACCACTTCGCCGGCGCGGCGTTGAAGCCACGGCCGATCGAGAAGACCCCGGTCGCCGCCCACGGGGCGGCGGCCCGGTCGGCGTCACCGACGAGGGTGCCGTTGACGTAGAGCAGCATCTTGCCCGACGGCCGGTCGAACACCCCAGCCAGATGCGTCCACCGCCCCACGTCCGCCGACGTCAGCGCGGCGACCGCAGCCGCGGAGCGGGTCGTGCTGGCCTGATCCGGGGTGTCCTTCATGACGAACGCCCACCGCGGTGTCACCGGCGATCCGGCCATCCGCACACCGAGCTGGAACCCGGCGGCGCTCGTGCCGTCCTGGCTGACCGCGACGTTGTCCTCGGCGGTGGGCAGCGCCGACAGGCGCACCCACGCCGCCACGCTGAACGACTCGGTCGTGTCCACCACCGACTGGCTGTGATTCACCGCCGAGGACGAGCCGTTGAACGTCGCGCTCGACGCGCCGGGCATCCGCAGGCCGGGAGACCAGGTCACCCCCGTCGGCGCCAGCGGTGCGGTGATCGTGGCCTCGGCGCGCTCGTCAGTCAGCGCCTGGGCTTGGGTGACGCTCGGCCGTGGTTCGAGTTTCCACCAGTTCGTCGGCGGGGCGGGTCGGTCCACGATGAAGGCCACCGAACCCTGTCCCTCGGTCTGCGCGGAGTTGATCGCCGACACGTAGAGGATGTTCTCGCCGTACTTCGGGGTGGTCAGGGTCACCGACGCCGTCCGGGTACCGGTGCCCGTCGCGGTGATCTCCGTGGTGGGAGGGAACGTCCAGCCGTAGCGGAACTTCACCACCGTCGAGGTATTCGACGACAGGGTGAACACGCCCTTCTCCCCCGGACCGGCCGGCATCACGGTCACCGTCGCGGTCACATCGGGGTAGCTCACGTCGGTCTTGAACTCGCACCACGCCGACCACGCGCTGGTCAGGCTGTACGGGGCCGGGTCGGTGGCCATCGCCCTAAACGCGTACGACTTGCCGTTGACCAGGCCCGACAACGCCGCCGTCGTCGACCGACCGCCGGCCGGCACCGACGCTCCTGCCGGAGCCGGTTTACGCGGTGTGCTGTCGTTGTAGGTGCCCGACGCGGGGATCTCCAACCACTCCCACTTTGTCGTCAACGCCTGCGTGCCGTCCGCGTCCGGGAACACCCCCGACAACGTCGGCGTCAACGTGCCGATCACCGACCGCACCCCCGACGTGCACGCCGCGCCCGTGGTCTGCAAACCGTACGGCTGCCCCGGGTAAGAGCTGTAGTCCACGATCAGCTTCACCGAGTTCGGCAGGTACTTCTTCCACCGATCCTGCGTCGACTCACCACTACCACCCGCCGCGCACGCGCACAGCGCCATGGTGATGTAAGGCGCGGAGTGATCGGCGTGGTCCTGGATCAAATTGGTGATCGCGGAGCTTTCGAAGTTCACCGTCATGTCGGGCTGGATGCTGCTGCAGCCGCCGGCCTCGTTCGCGTGCGAGTAGGCGTTCTCCACCGGCGTCTTCATCGTCGGCGACCACTTCGTGCGCGGCGTCGACGAGATCGGCCCGGCATGCCACAGATAGTTGATCGTGTCGTCACACGACCAGGTGTGGTCCACCGTCGCCTGCACATACGCCTTCTTGATGAACTTCTTCGCCACCCCCGGCAGCGGGAAGTCGAAGAACGACCGATACAGCACCCCGCTGTCCGGGTTCTTCCCGACCCGGGCGACGCTGACATCCGAGTTCGTCGAATTGTTGTTCGTCGCGTACGCCCACCGGCTCTTACCCGTCGACCACGGCGGGTCGATGAACACCGGGAACACCGCCTCCGAGCCGGTCAGCAGGTTTTGATCCGGGTGCAACACCACCTCACCGTCGCTGGTCACCTCCGTGCGGACCGGCGCGGTCACCGCCGCGTCTCCCGGACCGACCGGCGACGACTCCTCCTGCCCCGCGTCCGTCGCAGCGGCGGCGCGACCGGCGGCCTGCGGGCGCGGCGCGGAACTGGGCGTCGAGTCCCACATCGTCGCCGTCGTCGACTCCGCCAACACCTCGCCGCCGGCGACCGCCCGCAGCTCCCCGTCACCGACCCGCACCGCACTCGCGTCCCCACCGACGTCGAAGCGCAGCTCACGCAACGCCGGATTCGCCGCCGCCTGAGGGGTCTTCACCACCAGCACATGCGAGAAGCCCGTCCAGGTGGCCCGCACCACCAGGTCCACATCCGGCAGCACACCCGGATACGTCGCCGAGTCCCCGACGATCGTCGGCGCCGGCAACGTACCGCCCTGCCACGACAGGCTGAAACTCTTGCCCTGACGCACCAACGTCACCATCGGCCCGCTACCACCAGCCGAAAAACGCACGTCCGCCACCGACACCGCCGGCCGCCACAACCCATCACCGCCCCGAGCCAACGACAGATCCACCGGCGCCCACGACCCGTCCGCGCGACGCGCACGCTGCGGCACCACCGCCGACTCCTGCTGGAACCCGCCATCCGGCAACGCGAAAACCTGCGTCAACTCCGAACGCCCCGCGGCGACCTCCACCCGCTGCCCGGTCTCCTCCGCCAACCGCGACGCCGACCCCGCATCCCCTGCCGCCAACGGCCCCTTCGGCGTCGACGCAGCCGCCGACACGGCACCAGGAGGCACCACCACGCCGGCGACCAACGTCACCGACAGCAGCGCAGCCCACCGCCCGCCCGGTCGACGAACAGCCGAGAACAAACCGACACGACGTCGGGCAGCAGTCACCACAGGTCCCCCGTTGATCACCTGATGAAGTCGCCGAACTGTAGGGACCCGGATCAACAGATGTAAAGATCCCTCACAAGTTGTGAGGACGAATCGGGCAACGGGCTTCGGGACCGGCAGTCGTCTCACTCATCGTGAGCAGATGCAGCATTGGTGGACAGGGATCACCGCCCCCGCAGCGGGTCGTGCATACTGCGCGCCGACAGCCGTACCGAACGTCCGCTGGAGTCCGCCTTGCCGACCACCGTGCCCGTCGCCGCTCTCCGCCAGCCCGGCGGCGCGCCGTCCGCCTGCGTCAGACACGCCGCCCCCGCCACCCGGCGAAAGTCGGTGCTGTTCCGCTCCACTCCCCCGACCTGGTCATTCCTGCTCATCCTGCTCGGCGTGCTGCCCTTCGCGATCGTCGCCACGATCACACAAAAGCGCATCACTATGCCGAATTGGCCGTTCTGCCACGCCTGCAAACGACTGCGCCTTCGTCGGCTACTCGACGGGATCGGCGTGGCTCTGCTCGGCTTCATCGCCGTCATCAGCTTCTCCGCGACCATGCCACCATCGAGCAACCTGACCGCCGTCGTCGTCACCCTCAGCTTCGCCGGGCTCCTCGCCGGCGTAGCCTTCGCCAGTACCAGCGGATGGGCCACCATCGCCGCGGCGAAACTCTCCTCCGACGGCACCAGCCTGCGCCTACGCACGGCACACCAACAGGTTTGAGCATGGAAAAGCCCGCAGCACTCGGAGGCACAGCAAGCACACTAGAGATAATCAATCGGGCATACTGCCGATGCACTCCAGTTAAGAAGCCCAGTCGGAACTCCGAACAGGAACCCTAACGCCGCTGGTCAGGAACAGTGAAGCCGGTAGCGCGCGGACACGGCCGCCATTTCGCGGCGATTCATTGATCCCAGCCGCCAGAGGATGACTCTCCCCAGTTAGGGCGCTGAGCGCATATGCCACCTCGTATAAGTCGGCCTTGACGTAAGTGCTGGTTGTTCCAGCAGCAGCGCGGCTGTCATGACCGGCATAGGCGCGCGCGATGCCGTACCCGAAGTTGCGCTCCACCCAGGTCAGCGTGGTATGGCGGAGCCAGTGAGCGCTTATCTGCTGTGTAGTTACCCATGGAAGATGCCTTCCCAGGCGGCTCCAGAGATAGTCGTAACGACGGCGAGTAAGCGGGGCTCCGTTCCGATATCTCAGCAGGTGCTTCTCGACGGAACCTGCTCCTCGACCGTCGTAATGCTCCAGTAGCGAGCGCACGAGTGTGGGTGAAATAGGCTGCCATCGCACAGTCCCACCCTTTTCATGAAGTTGAATTAGGCACTGCTCGACGTCGACATCAGACCTTTTAAGGGCGAGCGCTCCACCCCGTCGGCACGCGGTCTCCTCGTGAAGCCTTAGAATAAGCACATCGAGTTCCGGATCGTTGCCAGTGCTACTTGCGACCTCGTTGATCGACTTCAGTTGAGCCTCGGATAAAGCTCGGCGAGTGCTCGCGAGCCTACGAGGCTTAGGCACACGAGCAGCGGGGTTTGCGGCTACGGAAATGAACCCGTCGGTGACGGCGTAGGCGTAGAGGCACCGCATCGCCGATATGAAGTGCTCGGCAGCAGTCCGCCCGCCACGGGAATTTCGCCTTTTTACTACACTTTCCTTCATGCTTTCGGCAAACTGCTTAATCTCCATCGGAGTCGGCTCATCGATGCGACGCTCTCCCCAAACTTCTTGAACTCTCCTCCAATAGGTTCCGTAAACGCGTCGTGTACCTGCGGCGACGGCGAGAGAGACATGGGGAATGTATTCATTGAATGATGGAGCTTCTTTCGCCGCACCGGCGCCCTTGAGAACTTCCTCAGCCGTCAGCCCGAGCCGGCTCAATAACAGGCGTACCGCCTGCACCTCGCCGTTCCCTAGTCGCTGAGAAGGGTTGCCCGTCATTGCTGCACATCCTCACGACCGTCCATCATCGCTCTAATTGCGTCGGCTAGCCAGGCCATGGTGCCCACGATGAGGATTCCGGCGCCCTTATTTGCCGCGAGGATCAGCCGGTCCTTATCGGCGATTCCGAGCATGTGCCGAGTGCTGGGCGAGAGGCGCAAGTGACCCTGGGCCGTGATTCGTTGGCCACTCAGCTCCCCGAGGGCAACTTCGACTATTCCGGAGCCGACCGCGAAGTCGACCATCTGCGATGCAGCCCAATCCATGAAGCGGATCGCCGAGCGGCTGGCCAGGCGCCCACTGCTATCGATTACGGTTATCGAATAGTAGGCCGTCGGACTTTGAGGACATGCGACGAGGGTCGCGAGAGGGATACCTGCATTTTGAAACGGAAAGGAATTCATCTCCGCCACCTCCGTCCGCAGGAAAGCCACTTCGTCCGCGCCCAAGATTTAGATGATCTCGACTCCAATGTGAGTGGCATTACCGACCTCCTCTAACCATCCTAGGATAAAAGCGGGCCGCGATGCATGGGCAGTAGTCTTACTTCTTCCAACTCCTGCGAGCGCCAGGCTTTAGGAATTCGATGCCGGACAGTTCCACCGACAGATCCCAGAGCTGCCGCGCGGCGGCAAGACTGTGGGATTCGGAGCTAGAGATGTTGTGTCCGATTGGTCCTCGTGTGCCCCACCAGTAGGTGGGGCCGAGGTCAGGGCCCCGGCAAAGTCGTGATGGTGTCGGACTTGTGGTGCTTGGAGTAGAAGCGCCGTTGGTGGTGGCAGCAAGACGGGCATGACCTGTTCGGAAGATCATCAAGGTTCCTACGCCATGCTGATCGCCGAAGTGAGTCATGCCCGCGCTGCCATCATCGCTGATCTCGTCTCTGTCTTGCGCACCGGCTCTGACCGTGCCCGAAACCGCCGGCAGGCTGCCCGAAGCGCTCGCCGGTCTGCCTGATCCACGGGCCAGGCGAGGTGTCCGGCACCAGCTGACGGTCGTGGTCACCGCAGCGGTGTGTGCCGTGGTCGCCGGGTACCGCTCGTATGCCGCGATCGCCGAATGGGTCGCCGACGTGCCGGCCACGACGGCTCTCGCTCTGGGCATGACCCCGGATCGGCGCCCGTCGGAGGCGATGATCCGTCGGCTGTTGCAGGCCATGGACCCGCAACTACTGACCGCGACGATCGGCGTCTGGCTCGCCGGCCGGGCCACCGCCACCACCTCGGCGGCCGGCAGGGCCATCGCCGTCGACGGCAAGTCCCTGCGCGGCTCCCGCACCACCGACACCCCGGCCCGGCACGTGATGACCGCCTGCGACCAGGCCACCGGCGTGGTCCTCGCGTGTATTGACGTCGACGGCAAGACCAACGAGATCACCCGGTTCGCACCGCTGCTCGACCAGATTAGCGACCTACGCGACACCGTGATCACCGCCGACGCCCTGCACTGCCAGCGTGAGCACGTCACCTACCTCACCGAGCGCGGCGCCCACTGGATCCTGACCGTCAAGGGCAACCAGCCCCACCTGCACGCTCAGCTCACCGCCCTGCCCTGGCGGGCAGTCCCCGACGCCACCCGCGACGGCGATCGCGGACACGGCCGCCGCGAGATCCGCAGCCTGAAAATCCTGACAATCTCCACCGGCATCGACTTCCCGCACGCCGTCCAAGCCATCCAGATCCGCCGCCGCAGACGCCGCCTGGACCAGCCGAAACGCTTCACCACCGAGACCGTCTATGCCATCACCGATCTCTCAATCCATCAGGCGAAACCGGCACAACTGGCTGCCTGGGTTCGTGGGCACTGGACGATCGAGAACAAGGTCCACTGGGTCCGCGACGTCACCTACGACGAGGATCGCAGCCAGATCCGCACCGGCACCGGAGCCGAAGTCATGGCCGCGCTACGCAACGCCGCGATCGGCGCCCTACGCCTGAGCGGGGTCACCAACATCGCCGCCGCCAACCGCCATCACGCCCGCGACAGCACCCGCCCACTGGCGCTGCTCGGCATCACCTAACGACTTTGCCGGGGCCCTGATCGTCGCCCGCACGTAGGTTGCTGTAGTGCCAGCATCACCGCCGCTCTCCGAATGACCGGCGTAGGCTCGCGCGACGCCATAGCCGAAGTTCCTTTCCACCCAGGTCAGCGTAGTGTGGCGCAACCAGTGCGTGCTGATCTGTTGTGTGTACACCCACGGGAGGTGCTCGCCGATGCGCACCCACAGATGGTCATACCGTCGGTAGGTGATGGGCTGCCCGCTCCGATAGCGCAGCAGCTGCCCAGACTCCGCCGCTTTCCGCTCCTCAACGTGGCGCTGTAGATACCGCATCAGCGTCGGAGAGACCGGTTGCCACCGTCTGGAATCCCCTTTCTCTCGTAGCAGGATCAGACATTGGTCCGAATCCAGATCGGCCGGACGGAGCGCCAGCGCGCCACCGCGCCGGCACGCCGTCTCGGTATGCAGCCGTAGAAGCAACGTGTCGAGCGCCGGGTCGTCGCCTGTGCTGGCTGCGACCTCGTTGATCTCGGCGAGCCTGGTATCCGCCACGGCCCGACGGGTACTCGGCAAACGCCGAGGTTTCGATACCTTCAATGCGGGATTTTCCGACGCCACGATAAACCCATCAGCGACCGCCCTCTTGTAGAGACAACGCAAGGCGGCAATCAGATGCTCCGCCGCGCTACGACCTCCACGAGCGTTCCGCCGCGCTACCACGTGCGTCTTGACGTACTCCGCCAACTGCTCGATCTCCGACGGAGTGGGCTCGTCAAGTCTTCGCTGCCCCCAGTGCTCCACCACCCGTTTCCAGTAGGAGCCGTAGGCACGCCGCGTTCCCACCGTGACCGCGGCCGCCACCACCGGAACATACTCGGCGAAGGTCGGTGACAGGGGCCGGGCCACCGCAGCGTCCAACAGGTCAGCGGGCGAGATACCCATCCGAGCAAGCAGCAGCCGAGCCGCGTCCAACTCAGCACGATTCGCTGCTGTGTCACTCATCGCCGCCCCCGAACACCGCATCGTGAGCCTGCGTAACCAGCTCGTCGAGCTTCGCCGGCGGGTGAACCACCAGCCGTCCGCTGGCTGGTTCCGCCACGATGAACACTCGGTCACCGGCGACCAAGCCACACCACTGACGAACCACTGCCGGCAGCCGAATATGGCCCTCCTTGGCAACTTTGAAGACGCCTTGTGGATCCGCGGAAACAACAATCAGCCCATGGCGCTCCCTGATACTCAACCGCAGTCCAGGCACCCACTGGAGCACCTTCATCGCCGACCGATCAGCGATCCGGCCGTGCGTGTTCAGCGTGACCAGCCCGTAGACAGCCACACGGCTGCGGGTGGCGGCGAGGGTGGGAAGCGGAAGCGGGGGTCGCCTCATCGCCGCGGCGGATGAACCAGAAGCGCCACGTGCACTGGTCTGGTGACCGGGGAGGGCAACAGCGGGAATGACAGACGAGCTGGCACGGGTTGTCACAGCTCTGGCCCCGGTGGACTTGCCCCGAGAGGCAGCGCCGGCGCCGGTGTCGTAGGAGTTTCGGCGGTGGTCAAGCATACTTGACCACCGCTACGTCATCTTGTGCACAAATGAAACGTACTGGTGTCCGAGGGGGGACTTGAACCCCCACGCCCTATACGGGCACTAGCACCTCAAGCTAGCGCGTCTGCCATTCCGCCACCCGGACTTGCCCGTCCAGCCTACCTGGTCGGCCCCAGTGACTTTCGCACCGGATCGGCCGGCCCGGCGGGCCGCACGGGGCATTACTGTACACGGCTCGAAACGATCATGCACATCACCATCAGAGCCCCACGTTTCCGCAGCTCAGGACCCTCAGCCACCGGACGGGTAGCGCGCAACCGACGATTCCGGGCAGCATTGCTCCCGTGTCCCACCCCGCCCCGCTGACCGCCGTGCAACACCAGGCCCTGGCCCTCCGCGCCGCGGGCGACCTGACCAGCGCCCGCCGCCTGCTCGCCGACGCGATCACCGCGGCCCGTCCGGCCTACGGCGAGGACCACCAGGACGTCCTGACCACCGGCCACCTGCTGGCCCGCCTGCATCGTGAGGCCGACGAGCCAGCCGCCGCCCGCCGCGTCCTGGAAGAGGCGTACGCGGCGGGCGAGCGCCGTCGCGGGGACGCCGATCCGCTGATGCTCGCCCTCAGCTTCGACCTCGCCGGGGTGGCGGAGGAGTTGGGCAACCGGCACGAGGCCCGCCGCAACTACGGTCGCGTGGCCACCGCCGGGCCCGCCGTGCTCGGTCCGGACCACCCGGCGGTACGCGCAGCCCGCCAGTACCTCGGCGGCTCCGCCGCCGCTCCCGCCGGTTATGGACCCCCTCCCGGCGGCTTCGCCCCCGCTGCCGGTGAGCGCTCCGATCCGGCGCTGTCCGGGCCCACCGTGTCGCTGCCGGCGGTCCCACCGACGTACCCTCCCCAGTCCACCGTGCCGCCACCCGCTGCCTCCACGGCACCCGCCGCCGCACCGGTGCCCGGCGCCGAATGGGCGCCGCAGCCGGGGCCGGCGTCCCGAGCACCGTGGCCCGGAACCGCGTCCGACCCCGGAGCCCGTCCCGCTCCGCCCCCGATGCCCCAGAGCGCCCCGACGCCGCTGCCCCAAAGCAACCCGGCGTCGCTGCCGCCTCCTCCGGTGATCCCCACCTCGGCGCCTCCGGTCCGGCCCAGCGGCTCGGATCGGCCGGCCAGTCCCTGGGCGCCTCCTCCTCCACCGCCGGCCGCCGACACCGCCGGCGGTTTGCCGGCGCCGCCCGGACAGGCCACCGCACGTTTCCCGGCATCGCCGGCCACCGCCCACAACCAGCCGGTGCCCACTCCCGGCGTGATGCCGGTGCCGCCCCGGCCGTCGATCGTCCCGACGACGCCTCCCGGCCCGCCAACGCCTCCAAGCCCGCCGGCACATCCCGGCCCGCCCGCACATCCCGGCCCGCCGGCACATCACGGTCCACCGCCGCCGACCGTCGGGGCGGGTCCACTACCGCCCCCGCCGGTCATCCCATCGCCCCGTCGGCAGTCGTCGCCCGACGGTTCCGGCGCACCTCCCTGGGCGGCGGCCCCGCCGTCTTCTCCCGGGTCGACGCCGGTCGCCCCACCGGCGTCGCCGGCTCTGTCCTCCGGGCCGCCGGCGCCGCGTGTACCGACGCCGATCTCCGGTCCACCGGGGAGTGGAGTCCTGCCGCCTCCCCCGCCCGTTCCGGCCGCCCGGCCGTTCCCGAGCCCACCGATCACAGGCCCGACCCCAGCCGCGCCGATCCCAGGCGCGCCGATCTCAAGCCCACCGATCTCGAGCCCGCCCGGCTCAGGCCCCCCGATCTCAGGCCCCCCGATCTCAGGGCCACCGATCCCGAGCCCGTCGGCGACTGGGGCGCTGCCGCCACCCGCCCCACCGGTTTCCCATCCGCCCGTCCCGGCGCCGGCATCGGTCCCGCCAGTTGATCGGACCGGCGCGCCACCCGCGTCGGAGACCGCCACGGGGCACCGGCCCGCGGTTCCGGCCGCCACGTCGCCGTCGCGCCCAGCCGACGGGCCCGCCGGCCCGGGGGTGGGTGGCCCCGGACCCGGATCGGCGACGCCCGCCCCGGGCTGGGACAAGCCGACCATTCAGGTGCAGCAGATCGGCCCGTTGCTGCGGGAGGAAGCGGAACGGCAGGCCGCCGCCTCCGCCTCGCCCAGGGGCGCCGCGACAAGCGAAGCGCACGCCGCCGATGCACCACCTGTCAGCGCACCGCGGGTGAGTGGACGCCCGATCCCGGTCAGCGGACCGCCCGTGGGCGGAACACCGAGCAGCGCACCTGACGCCGCCCACTCGGCGAGCGGAACGCCGAGCAGCGCACCTGCCGCAGACCGACCGCCGGTGGTCGGCCCGCCTCCGGGCGCGCCGCCCGCCGCCGGCCCGGAGCGGGATCACCAGCCCGATGGCCCGCGCCCGCCGGCGAGCGACGCCCCGCCCGGCGCTCCGACGCGTCCGGCCGCCGGACCGCATGCCGCCGCCTATCCGCCGGCCGGCTCCGCGAGCGCACCACCGCATCCCGTGAGCGGGCCGCCCGGACGACCCACCCCCGGATATCCCGTCGGCACACCGCCCGGACCGCCCGTCGCCCCGCACCCTGGGTATCCCGGGAGCGGGCCGCCGGTCACCGGCACCCTCGGATATCCCGTCAGCACACCGCCCGGACCGCCCGTAAGCGGACCACCAGCGAGCGGACCACCCGGGTACCCGGTGAGTGGACCACCCGGACCGCCGGTGAGCGGACCCGGCGGGTATCCGGTCGGCGGCCACCCGCCGTCGGTCAGCGGGCCACCCGCCATGCCCGTCAGCACCGCGCCGACCAGCGCCACGCCCGCCAGCGCCACGCCGACCAGCGCCACGCCGACCAGCGCCACGCCGACCAGCGCCGCGCTGACCGGCGCCGCGCCGGTCAGCGGCACGCCCGCCAGCGCCACGCCCGTCAGCGCCACGCCCGCCAGCGCCACGCCGACCAGCGCCGCGCCCGCCAGCGGCACGCCCGCGCCGCCGTGGGGCATGGTCGCGCCGCCGTGGAGCAGCGTGGCGCCGTCGCAGCCGGTCGGTGCCGAGCCGGGGTCGGACCTCACGCCGACTGTGGACGACGAGGACGGCGGCACCACCGGGCAGGACCGGAGCCCCACCGGGTGGGACCCCGCCGTGGGGGCGAACGGCAACGACATTGACCAGCATCGGAACGTCGAAGGCCGGGGCGGCAGCGCCACCGGGGCGGACCACCACCCCGGCGGGGACGTCCCGGACGAGGGTCGGGCGTTACCGGTCTACGACGGGTTGCTGGACTTTCCCGGACCGGCGCGGCCGGAACCAGCGGCGTACCCGGAGCAGGGGGCCTGGCCGGCGGTGCCGCAGGCGTTCCACCAGAGCGCCGCGTACCCGGTGGCGGAGGAGCCGGAGCGGCGCGGCCGTAACCGGACGATGGTGGCCGTGGTGGGTGGTGCGGCGGTCGCGTTGGTGGCCGTGGTCGCCGGGGGCGCGGTGTGGCTGGGCCGGGACGCGCCGCCGCCCGCGCCGGCGCCGAGCGTGGCCAAGCCGAAGGTGACCGGGCCACCCCCGGTTGACCTGCGGTTGCGGGACGACACCACCACGATCACGGTGACCTGGACCGATCCGACGGACGGCGGGGTGCCGTTCGTGGTCGCCGGTGGGCGGGCCGGGCAGAAGCTCGGGGTGATGGCCACCGTGGACGCCGGGCAGACCCGCTACACGGTGAACGGGTTGAGCGCGAAGCTTGACTACTGTTTCACGGTGCTTGCGGTCTACTCGACCGACTCGTACGCCACCTCGGGTCAGGTCTGCACGGACCGCGAGGGCGGTGGCACGCCGAACTGACCGGCCACCTACGACACGCTCGGTGTCCACAGGGGGACGGTGCGGGTTTCACCAGCCCCGGCCGGCACCTATGATGGCTCCCGGCTCTGGGGAGGGTCGACCACGTGCGGCGCCCTCCCCCACCGACGCGGGGAGGCAGCCGGCTGTGACCACCATTGAGGACGTCACGAGCACCGCCGGGTCGGAGACGGCCCGCCCGCGGAAGCGGTTGCGCGGCGGGCTGGTCACCATCGGCACGGTGGCGGCGCTGCTGGCCGCGATGGGGTTGACGGTGCTCGGGCTGGGCGCCGCCGACAACGCGGTGGCCAACTTCGACTCCTCGTCCTGGCTGTGGAGCACCACGCGCAGCGAGCTGGCCCGGGTCAACGGCATCACCGCACGGGTAGACACCCGGATGGAGGTGCCCGGCGGGCGGCGGCACCAGATGCTGGTGGCGCAGACCGACCGGCTGCTGATCCTGCGTGACCTCAACACCGGCCAGGTCAGCTCGCTCGACCTGGCGACGCTCCAGATCACCGCGACCACCCCGACCGCACCGGGGCTCGGGGTCAGCGTGGCGTTGCACGAGGACGCGGCGTTCGTGGTGGACGCGGTGCAGGGCATCGTCCGGCAGCTCGACCCGCGGGCGTTGACGCCGGTGGGCGAGCCGGTCCGTTATCCGCCGGGCATCACCGGCGGAGCGTTCGACGGCGACGGGAAGCTGTGGATCGCGGTGCCGAGCGAGGGCACCGTCTCGGCGGTCACGGCCGCCGACCTGCCGGCGACGCCGGGTGACGCGCCGCCCGCCGGGCTCAGCCCGAAGCGGGTCGAGACGTACGAGGTGGCCGAGCCGGCGCACGAGCTCGTGGTGTCCACGCTCGACGAGGGCGTGGCGGTGCTCGATCGCACGTCGGCGTCGTTGGTGACGATTGTCGGCGGCCGGACCCAGCGGGCCGACCTGACGGTGACCGCCCCCGGCATCCTGCCGACCCGCAGCAGCGGCCCGCAGGTGCCGGTGACGGTGGCCGGTGACCGGTCGGTGCACGTGGTCCGGGACGGCCGCGAGGTGCGGACGTTCACGGTGCCGGGCGCCGGGGTCCGGCTGAGCCCGGCGGTGGCCTGGGCGGGGCGGTTCTACTGTGCCGACGAGGACACCGGGGCGGTCTACTCGTTCGACGCCGCCGGCCAGTTGGTGGAGACCATCAAGGGTTCCGGCCGGCCCGGGCCGATGGAGCTGGAGGTCCGCGAGAACCACCTGTTCATCAACCCGCCGGACTCGTCGACCGCGCAGGTGGTCGACGACCGGAACCGGGTCCGTGAGGTCAACAAGTACGCGAACGACGTGCTCGGTGGCGACCCGCCGCCGGCTCCCCCGCCGCCGCCCCCGCCGAAGAAGCCGAAGGTGAGTAAGCCGGGCGCGCCGAAGTCGGTCCGCGCCGCCGCCGGCAACGCCTCGGCGCGGGTGAGCTGGCAGCCCGCCACGTCCAACGGCGCCGAGATCACCAGGTACGTGGTGGAGGGCGGCGGTCAGACCCACCAGGTGGGCGCGAACCAGCGGGCGCTTGAGGTGACCGGGCTGACCAACGGCGAGTCGTACACGTTCTCGGTGCACGCGGTGAACGCGAAGGGCGACGGGCCGGCGCGGCGCAGCAACCCGGTCGTGCCGACGGCCGAGGTGCCGGACCCGCCGGCCTCGGTGACCGCCGAGGCGCGACCGGACGGCACGGTGCGGGTGAGCTGGCCGGAGGCCGACGGGCAGGGCAACAAGGTGGCGCGGTACGCGGTGACCGCGACCTCGGCCGGCGCGAGCGCCCCGGCCGGCGAGTCGCCGAAGACCGAGCTGGTGGTGCCGGCGGGTCAGTTGGAGTACGGCACGCAGTACGCGTTCACGGTGACCGCGGTCAGTGACAAGGGCGCCGGGTCGAAGGCGTCGCCGGTGAGCAACACGGTGGTGCCGTTCACGACGCCGAAGGCCCCTACCGAGCTGCGCGCGTCCACCGTGGCCGACCAGCCCGGCACCGTCGCGGTGCAGTGGTCGCCGGCGGTGGAGAACGGCCGCCCGGTGATGAAGTACGTGGTGGAGGCCGCCGGGAAGACGGTCGAGGTGACCGACGTCAAGGCCACCGTGGGCGGGCTCGGCAACGGCCAGAACGTGACGGTGAAGGTGAAGGCGGTGAACGAGGCCGGTCCCGGCGCGGAGGCCACCACCACCGCCCGTACGGTGGCCGCGCCCCGGGTCACGGTGACCGGTTCGTCGGCGGACGCCACCTCGGTGACGGTGACGTTCACCGTGGACGCCGGCGGCGGGCGGGCCACCTGCACGGCGGCCACCGGCGGCAAGACGGCCAGCGGCGGCTGTGCCAGCCTGCGGGTGACCGGGTTGTCGCCGGGCACGGCGTACACGGTGACGGTGACCGCGAGCAACGCGGCCGGAAAGAACACCGCCACCCGTGCCCAGACCACCGACCCGGTCTACGGCGTCGCCACTTGTAAGAACGGTCCGGACGGGGACCAGCGGACGTACTGCGACTCGGATGTGCCGGGCCGCAACGGCAACGAGATCTTCGAGGTCACCCGGCAGGACAACGACCGGCAGGCCGGCTGGGTGCCGGACGGCAGGCGGCTGCGCACCTACTGCAAGGCCAAGGGTGAGAACGTCGATGCCTGGATCTACAACAACAACAAGCAGAGCACCTGGTGGGTCCAGGTCGACTACAAGGGCAAGACCTACATTCCGTGGGCCTGGCTGAACCTGGAGGGCGGCGACGACCTCAACTTGCTGCCCACCTGCTGACCGCGCCGTTTCGGAAGGGCACACCCGTGAACACGCACGAACCGCTGAGCCAGCCGGAGGTGCAGGGCTTCGCCGCCCTGGCCGCCCGGCTGGCCGACAACGTCAACGCGGTCGTGCTGGGCAAGCCGCAGGTGGTCCGGCTGGCGCTGACCGCGTTGTTCGCCCAGGGGCACGTGCTGCTGGAGGACGTGCCCGGGGTCGGCAAGACCACCCTGGCGCGCGCGGTGGCGGCCACCGTCAAGGGTGAGTGGCGGCGGATCCAGTTCACCCCGGACCTGCTGCCCTCGGACGTATCCGGGGTGACCATCTTCAACCAGGCCAGCCGCGGTTTCGAGTTCCACCCGGGGCCGGTGTTCGCGAACATCGTGATCGCCGACGAGATCAACCGGGCGTCGCCGAAGACCCAGTCGGCGCTGCTGGAGGTGATGGAGGAGCGGACCGTCACCGTGGACGGCGTACGCCATCCGGTGCCGCAGCCGTTCCTGGTGGTGGCCACGCAGAACCCGGTGGAGATGGACGGCACCTACCGGCTGCCGGAGGCGCAGCTCGACCGGTTCCTGGTGAAGCTCTCGGTGGGCTATCCGGACGAGGCGGTCGAGGTGGAGGTGCTGCGCGGCGCCACGGTCCGCTCCCCCGACTCGCTGACCGCGGTCACCGACACCGCCACGGTCGGCGAGATGGTGAAGATGGCCCGGCGGGTGCACATCGCCGAGCCGCTCTACGCGTACGCGGTGCGGCTGGCCGCGGCGACGCGGACCCATCCGCAGGTGCGGGTGGGGGTGAGCCCGCGCGGGGTGATCGCGTTGACCCGGGCGGCGTGCGCGTACGCGCTGATCGACGGGCGGGGCTGGATCATGCCGGAGGACCTGAAGGCGCTGGTCGAGCCGGTCTTCGCGCACCGGCTGCTGTTGACGCCTGATGCGCAGGTGCGGGGCGTCACGCCGGCCGAGGTGCTGCGTCAGGCGGTCGCCTCGGTGCCGGTGCCGCTGCCGTCGGGCCAGCCCGCCCCGGTGCACGGCTGAGCGTGGGGATCACCGCCCGTGGCGTCGGGCTGCTCGTCGCCGCCCTGGTGCTGCTCGGGGCGGGTTTCCGGTACGCGTACCCGGAGCTGACCGTGCTCGGCGCGGCGGCCGGCGTGGCGGTGGCCTACGCCGGGGTGACGGCCGCCTGGCGGCCCCGGTTGGCCGTGGAGCGTCGGGCCGACCCGGATCGGGTGGCCCGGGGCGAGCCGGCGGCGATGGAGTTGGCGGTGCGCAACACGGGCCGGTTGCGGGCGGCGAACCTGGTGGCGGAGGACCGCTGCGCGGGAGCGCCGGTGCCGGTGCCGTTGCTGCGGTTGCGTCCGGGGCGGGACACGCGGGTGCGGTACGCGGTGCCGACGCACCGCCGGGGTGTGGTGCCGGTGGGGCCGCTGCGGGTGGTCCGCCGGGACCCGCTCGGGCTGGTGGCGTTGACCCGCGGCTACGGCGGCACGGTCGCGGTGTGGGTGTACCCGCGGATCCACCCGTTGTCCGCAGTGCCGACCGGGGCGGGGCGCAGCCTGGACGGGCGCGTCGACAGCGTGCCGCACGGGTCGATCACGTTCGACTCGTTGCGCGAGTACGTGGTCGGCGACGAGTTGCGCCGGGTGCACTGGCGGACCAGCGCCCGGGTGGGTGAGCTGATGGTGCGGGAGAACGTGGACACCAGCCTGCCGCGCCTCGTGGTGGTGCTGGACAACCGGTCGGCGGCCCATCCGGGGCGGGTGGCCGGGGTGGCGGAGTCGTTCGAGGCGGCGTGCGAGGCGGCGGCGTCGGTGGTGGCCGCGGCGGTGCGGGAGAACCTGCCGGTGCACCTGCTGCTCGTCGCGCCGGCCGAGGTGGAGCCGGCGGGGGCGGCCGGGCCGCTGGACCGGCTCGCCGCGGTCGAGTTGGCCGGCGGCGGGGTGGAGGTGCTGTCGGCGGCGACGGGCCGACTGCGGCAGGAGCGGCTCGGCGACACGCTCGTCTTCCTCACCGGGCCGGGCGCCGCCGAAGAGTTGGGGCATGTGGGCGCGCTGCGCGGGGCGTACCCGTCGGTGGTGGTGGGGATGTTCGGCGGGTCCGCGCCGACGGCGGCCGGCGCGACGGGCCTGGTGGTGCTGGAGGCGGCGGACGGCGCGGCGTTCGCCGCCGAGTGGGACGGGATCCGCCGGTGGTGACCGTGTCGCCGCCGCGTCCGGCCGCCGGGCCGCCGCCGACCCCGACGCGGGGGTGGGCGGCGCGGGCGTTGCGGGCGGCGCCGGTGCCGGTGGCGCTCGTGGTGCTGGTCGCGTTGTCCGCCGTGGTGCTGGGCCGGGTGTACGCGGACCCGCTGCTGACCCGGCTGATGGTCGGCGCGGCGGCCGGTTCGGTACTGGTGAGCGTGGCCGCCCGGCGGTTGCCGTCGTGGCAGGTGGCGCCGCTGTCGGTGGCCGCCCTGGCCGGCTGGACGCTGCTGTCGCTGCGGCTGGCGGCCAGCCACGCGGCGCTGCCCGGTGGGCTCGGTGAGGTGGCCGCGGACGCCGCCGGCAACGCGATCCCCCGGCTGCTGACCGCGATGATCCCGGTGCAGCCGACGCCGGACACCGTGCTGCTCCCGGTGGTGGCGGCCTGGCTGGCCGGGTTGACCGCCGCCGAGGTGGCGCTGCGGGCCGGCCGGGTGTTGCTCGGCTACCTGCCGCCGGCGCTGCTCTACGCCGGCGCGCTCTACGTGGTCGGGCCGAACGCGGAGCCGGCGGTGGGCCCGACGGTGCTGTTCGCGGCGGTCGCGGCGGCCGGCCTGGCGGCCACCGGACGACCGGCCGGTGCGGATGCCGCCGACCCGGTCGCCGGGGGAACCCCGGCGGTACGCGCGGCGGTGCGGCTGCGGCCGGCGGTGGCGAGCGCGGGCGGGCTGGCCGTGGTGGTGGCGCTCGCCGCGCTGCTCGCCCCGGTGGTCGCCGGTCAGGTCGACGACCATCCGGTCGACCCGCGCCGCTATGTGGAGCCGCCGCGGGTGGAGACTCTGGATGAGAACCCGCTGATCCGCATCTCCGGCTGGGCGTTGAACCCGGACCAGCGGCTGCTCGACGTGCGTACGGTCGCCGGTTCGACCGGGGGCGGGCCGCCGCGGATCCGGCTGGCGGTGCTCAGCGACTACGACGGGGTGACGTGGCGGGTGGGTGCCACGTACCGCAACGCGGGGCGGATCCTGCCGGCCGTCGAGCCGGCGCCGGGCGCCACGACCGACGTGGTGCGCCAGGAGATCACGGTGGCGGACCTGACCGGGCGGCTGCTGCCGGCCGTGCCGACGCCGCGTGAGGTGGGCGGCGCGCGGGTGGCGTACGACCCGGCGAGCGGGACGCTGATCCGGCCGGAGGGGCTCGCCCCGGGGCTGCGGTATGACGTGTCCTCGGTGCGGGAGCGTCCGGACCCGAACCTGGTCGCCACCGCGAACGTGCCGGCCGGGGACGCGGTGGCCCGGGTGCTGCGGGTGCCGGACGGGGCGCCGGAGCAGGTGCGCCGGCTGGCCACCCAGCTCGCCGAGGAGAACGGGGCGCCGTACGCGCGGGCGGACGCGATCGCCACGTTCCTCGCCGAGCACTACCGGGTGACCGCCGACGCGCCGAGCGGCCACGCCTACCCGAACCTGACGTTCTTCCTGTTCGGGCCGCGCAACGGCGGCGGGCAGCGGGGCACCTCGGAGCAGTTCGCGGCGTCGTTCGCGGTGCTCGGCCGGCTCGCCGGGCTGCCCACCCGGGTGGTGGTCGGGTTCGCGCCGAAGGCGGACGGGCCGGTGCGGGCCGCCGACGCGTACGCCTGGCCGGAGGTGCTGTTCGAGGGTGTCGGCTGGGTGCCGTTCGACCCGATGCCGCGCCCGGACTCCGAGCCCCGGCCGGTGGAGGAGGACTTCCGGCCGCAGCCGGAGGATCCGCCGCCGTCGGAGGTGCCGGCGCCGACCGGGGAGCCCACGGCCACGCCACCGGCCGCCGGGTCCGCGCCGGACCGGGCCCGCGGCGGTCCGGGTACGCCGGTGCTTGTCGGCGGCGGCGTCGGTGGCCTGCTGCTGCTGGTGGGCGCGGTGCTGGCGGCGCTGGCCACGATGCGCCGCCGGTTGACCAGGTCCCGGTTGGAGCGGGGTGACCCCGGCGGGCGGGTCGCCGGCGCCTGGCGGGAGCTGACCGACGCGTTGCGCCTGGCGGGCCGCCCGGTGGGCGACGAACTGGCGGCGGCGGAGGTGGCCGAGCGGGCCCGTCACGCGCTCACCGAGGCCCACGCCGCATCCGGCGCGGCGACGACGGGCGACGCGGCGACGACGGTGACGGGCGACGCGGCGACGACGGTGGCGGGCGACGCGGTGGCGGTGGCGGGCGGCGCGGTCGACGAACTCGCCGGACTTGTCAACCAGTTGGCCTTCGCGCCCGGCACCATGACTCCCGGCGAGGCGGACCGGGCGGCGGCGCTCGCCTCGGCGTACGGCGACGCGCTGCGCGACGCCCGGCCCCGCTGGCGGCGGTTGTGGTGGCGGGTGCACCCCGGGCCGCTGCGCTGGCGGCGCTGACCGGGCGGGACACGCGGGCGCCGGAGCACGATCGGCGGAGCGATCCGCGCGATCCGCACCGCGACGCCGGGAAAGAGTGTTACGACTGCCGGGTGGACGCGAGCGAGGGCGGGGGACGGCGGTGAGGATCGCCGAGCCCGGCGCGCTGCGCTCCACCGACGACGACGGGGAGCGGGCCACGTTCCTGGAGCTCTTCTTCGATCTGGTCTACGTGTTCGCGCTGACCCGGATCTCCGCGCGCGCGTTCGAGGACCTGGCGTTGCAGGGCGGCCAGAGCAACTGGGCGGCGGTGACCGGCGCCGGCAAGACGCTGCTGTTGCTGCTCGCGCTCTGGATGCTCTGGCAGGGCACCGCGTGGACGACCAGCCGCTACGACCCGTACCACCTCTGGCTCCAGGTCATCGTGGTCACCGCGTTGGTGGCGGCGATGGTGATGGGGGTGGCCGTTCCGCGCGCGTTCACCGGCGGGGCCGGCCTGACCTTCGCCGTCGCGTACGTGGTGGGGCAGGTGGGCCGTTCGGCGATCCTCGTGCTGGTGCTGCGCCGGCAGCAGTACCGCCGGCTGAAGCTGCGGATGCTGCTCACGTACTGCCTGTGCGGGGTGCTGTGGCTGGCCGGCGCGGGGATGTCCACGAACGCCCGGGTGGTGCTCTGGAGCACCGCGCTGGTGATCGAGTATCTCGGTAACCGGTTCGGCTGGCCGGTGCCGGGGCTCGGTCGCTCGACCGTCTCCCGCTGGGACATCCACGGCAAACATCTGGCCGAGCGGTACCAGCAGATCTTCCTCGTGGCGATCGGCGAGACGATCCTGGTCGCCGGCCTGACCTACACCCGCTCGACCGCTGGCTGGCCCAGCACCGTGGCGTTCGCCGCCGCCCTGGCCACGTCCGTGCTGATGTGGCGGATCTACGTACAGCGGGCCGGGCAGATCCTGGGCGAGGCGGTGACCGGGGCCGAGCACCCGGCCACCATCGGCCGTTCCGCCGCCGACACCCACATGGTCATGGTGATCGGCGTGGTGGCCACCGCGATCGGTTACGAGCTGTCCATCGAGCACCCCACCGGGCACAACGAGTTGCCGTGGCTGGCCATGGTCCTGGGCGGGCCGGCGCTGTTCCTGGCCGGCCGGGCCCGGTTCGAGTACGAGGTGTTCGGCCGGGTCTCCCCGTCCCGGCTGCTGGCGATCGCCGCGCTGCTGCTGCCGGTGCCGCTGCTGGCGCGGGTCGCGCCGCTGCTCGCGGCGAGCTGGGCGGTCGTGGTGCTGGCGGCGGTGGCGGTGGTCGACCTGCGCCGGGCGTGGGGTCGTCCACCGGAGGCCCACGCGACCCCGTTCTAAGCGCCGGTGGCGGCCCCGGACCCGGGCTACGATCCGCGCGTGACCTTCTCGCTCGTCGCCCGTTCCGCCGACGGGCACCTGCACGGCGTGGCCGTGGCCAGCCGGTTCCTCGCCGCCGGGGCGTTGGTGCCGGCGGCCGAGGCGCGGGTCGGGGCGGTCGCCACCCAGGCGCACGCCAACCTCGCCTACCGGGCGCAGGCGCTCGCGCTGCTGCGCACCGGCGTCACCGCCGCCGACGCGGTGGCCGGGCTGGTCGCCGCCGACCCCGGGCGCGACGACCGGCAGCTCGCCGTGGTCGGCGCCGCGGGCGCGGGGGCCACCTGGACCGGGCCGCGCTGCCATCCCTGGGCCGGCGGGCAGGCCGGCGACGGCTGGGCCGCGCAGGGCAACATCCTGACCGGCCCGCAGGTGATCGACGCGCTGCGCGACGCCTGGCTCACCGGCACCGACCTGCCGTTCCCGCAGCGGATGCTGGCCGCGCTCGGGGCCGGTGACCGGGCCGGCGGTGACCGGCGCGGCCGGCAGAGCGCCGCGCTGCTCGTGGTGCGACGCCACGGCGGCTACGCCGGCACCGGGGACGAGTTGGTGGACCTGCGGGTGGACGATCACGCCGACCCGGTCGCCGAGCTGCGCCGCCTGCTCGACCTGCACACCATGATCTTCGGTCGCCCCGACCCGGCCACCCTGCGCGACCTGACCGGCCCGCTCGCCGTCGAGGTGGCGGAGCTGCTCGCCGCCGCCGGGCACCCGGTCGGTCCGGCCGGCCTGGACGACGCGCTCGCCGCCTGGTCCGGCCTGGAGAATCTGGAGGAACGCTTCGTGCCCGGCCGGATCGACCCGATCGTGCTGGACCACCTGCGACGGGCCGCGGCGGGCTGACTCCGGCTCAGCCGCCGAAGGCGAGCCGGCGGATGCCGGCCGCCGCCAGCGCCGCCCGCTCCGCGCCGGTCAGCGGCACCCGGCCGGTGGCCTTGCGCAGCACCAGGAGCGCGTCCCAGCCGAGCCGGTCCGGCACCGGTGTCCCGGTGGTGAGCACGTCGACCACCACGGCCGCCGCGGCCGGTGTCGTCCACGGCGGCCGGTCCAGCGCGTCGGCCAGGTCCAGGCCGTGCACCGCCACCTCCACCACCCGGGTACGCAGGAACTCGGTCAACGCCATCGCGTCGCCGTGCCGGGTGCGCACCACCCGGCCCGGCGGTTCGGCGGCCACCGCCGCGTCGGTGGCCCGCCAGGCCCGCCCGAACTCCCGCGCCAGCTCGACCGCGCCCGGGTGTTCCCGCGCCGCCGCCCGGGCCCCGTCGATCCGGTCCCGGTCGACCGCCGGCGCGAACTTGGCCGCGCCGAAGTAGCCGGACGCGGTCACCTCCGGCCGTGGCGGGGCGGGTTCGGCGAGCATCGCGACCAGCCGGCCGGCGCCGACACGCACGTGCGCCAGCAGATCCCGTACCCGCCATGGCGGGCACGGCGTCGGACGATCCAGCGCCGACTCGTCGAGCCCGCGCAGCACCCGCTCCAGCCGCTCGCACTCGACGCGGAACGCCGCCCGTACCGGCTCCACTCCGGCGTCCTCAGCCCTTCTGGCGGGGCACCAGCCGGTGCACGACGGCGAGGACCAGCGCGGCCACCACGGCGATCGTGCCGGCGATGCCGGCCGCGCTGCCGGCGTACCCGATGAAGAGCGGACGGCGGCCGAGCGCGTCGACGGCGACCGTGGAGTGGTCGACCAGCCAGGACAGTGCCAGCGCGGAGACCAGCAGGGCCAGCGCGCCGCCGCCGCCGAGCACGGCGGCGGCGAGCCGGTGCGCGTCGCCCGGCTCCACCACGGCCCGCTCCCGCTGGAAGACCAGCAGCACCAGCCCGGCCGCGGCGGCCCAGGCGCCGACCAGCAGGTACGCGGCGACCGCGTCGCTGGGCCGGTGCCAGCCGGCGGAGAGCGTGGCCACGCCGGCGGCGGCGGCGTAGCCGGCGCCGAGGAACGCGCCCGCCACCCGCACCTGCCGGGGCAGCACCAGGATCAGCGCGATCGCCACCGAGGCCGCCACCGTGGTGTGGCCGCTGGGCAGGCTGTTGCCGGCGGCGGCCCGTTCCGGGTCGATGCCGAAGTCCGGTCGGACCAGGAACTGTTTGAGCACCTGCGTGCTCACGTTCGCGCCGGCGATCAGCAGCGTCGCGGTGACGGCGAGCGCCTTGCGGCCCCGGATCAACGCGATGAAGCCGATCACCGCGGTCGCGGCCAGCAGCGACACCACCGACATGGCGTTGAGGAGGGTGTCCACCGGGCCGTCCACCCGGTCCTGCCCGATCTGGTTGCCGGTCAACGCGACCGTGTCCAGCCACTGACCCAGGTCGGTGTGCACGGCGAAGCGCCACACCATCAGGAACGCGGCCGTCTGGGCCAGGGCCAGTACGACCAACCAGACTGCCGTCCACCCTCTTGCCGTCTCCCGCACCCGGACAACTTAGCGGTCGGGCCGGTGCGGCGCGCGTCGGAGCGCCTCGGATCTGGTGGGCGGCTCGGAAAAAATAGTGGAGAGGCCGCCACGGGGGGAGCGGCCTCTCCGTCAAATACGTTACTCCGTCCGCGCCACGGATGTGATCCCGTGGAGCGCTGAATTTTCCGTGCCTTTTCGCGCCATGGGTCGCCCCGGGCGGAGTGGTGGGCCGGTCCGTCCGCTGCGTCGGCCGGACGGCCGGCCCACCCGGCCTGACCGTGGGTGTCAGGCCGTCCGCCGGCCCGGCCGCTCCGTTCCCCCATCGGCCGGGTCGACCTCCTCCGTGGACGGGTCCTCACCCGCCCACGGAGGAGTTGTCACCTCATCCCTGCGGGAAGTAGGTGCCGTAGTCGGCGTACGCCATGGCGACGTCCGCCTGTGCCCAGAACCGGTGGTAGTTGAAGACCGGCTCGTCGCCGCCGTCCAGGTACGCCTGGACCTTCGGCCACTCCGGGTCGTTCTTGTAGAAGGACCGGATGTCCAGGAAGCTCTTGCCCGGGGCGATCGTGTCGCCGTTGGGCATCTTCCCGGTCCAGCCCGGCGGGATGTAGAGACCCTGGCCGTCGGAGGAGTTGTAGACGTCGTCGAAGCGCTTGTAGTCGCCGCGCTTCTCCGGCATCGAGACGCCCTTGCTGTCGGCGGCGGCCGAGAGCGCGTCCAGCAGGCCCTTGGCGGTGGTCTTCGCCGCGGTGTTGCCGGACTTGGCCGCGTAGGCGATGAGGGTACGGGCGTAGGCGGCGGCGACGCCGACGTCCTGGCCCTTGACCGTCACCTCGACGTGCAGGTTGGTGTTCGGCTGCGGGCTGCTCGGGTTCCAGTTGGCCGGCTGGCCGGTCCACTTCATGTCCGACGGGATGGACCAGTTGGCGCCGGTGGTGGTGTTGGCGATCGCCCACGGCACCCACTTGTCGAGCAGGGCCTTGGCCTTGGCGTTGCCGGTCTGCAGGTACAGCTCGGCGATGCGCTCCATCGACCACGCCTGCATGCCGAACCACTGGTTCGACGGCGGGTCGTTGTAGACCGGGTCGACGTCGTAGAACATGCCGTAGAAGGTGGCGGTGCCGGCCGGCGGGGTGCCGTAGTTGCCGTCCCAGCTGTTGGTGGCGCCACCGGCGATGCCGCCCTCGGCGGACTGCAGCCAGGTGTAGAACTCCAGCTGCCGGTCCATGCTCTTCTGCCAGTCCGAGACCGCGGTCGGCGACTTCGGCTTCAGCTCCGAGATGTTCGTCATCGCCCAGGCCGCGAACGGGTTCTGGTAGCCGAAGTGGCTGTGGCTGGAGCCGATCCGCCACGACCAGTTCTGCGACGTGTCGTACGCGCCACCCCAGGCGTAGTACCAGGAGAGCAGGTAGTGCGCCGAGTCACGGCCGCTGCCGGCCGGGCAGGAGGACGCGCCGACGCAGTTGCCGATCTTCTTGAAGTACTTGTCGAACAGCGCGTAGCGCAGGTAGTCGCCCATCTTGGCGGCCTTCGCCACGGTGGCCGCCACGTCGGCCTCCTTGCCCTGCGCCTTGGCCCAGGTCAGCGCCCAGTAGGCGGCCTGGACGGCACGCGCGTCGGCGTCCGGCGCGTTGGTGTACTTCCACTGCTTCGCCGGGGCGCTCGACTCCTTGACGAACAGGTCGAGGTAGCCGTTCGGGCCGCCGTGCTTGAACGTGTCGCAGGACGGCTGCGGCACGGTCTCCCACACCGACTCCTGGGTGCCCCGCTGGAACGTGTTGATGTAGGCGGGCTTGGTGGTGCCGTCGCCGCAGCGGCCGAAGCCGTAGGTGTTGTCGACGTCCATCAGCCAGTGCATGCCGTAGATGTCACCGGTGCCGTAGGTGGACTGCAACTCCGAGCGCAGCGGGTCCTGGCCGACCGGGACGCTCGCCTCCAGGGCGGACGGGTACTGGCTGGGCAGGTTGTGCTCGGCCGCGTACTGCGGGGTGCCCGGAGCGCCCGCCGTGGGCTGATCCGCGTGGCTGGGGATGATGTACTTCTCCATCACCGTCCAGGAGTTGTTGAACGGGCTCCAGTTCTGGGTGACCCGGCCGTACTGGGCCTCCAGCCAGATCCAGAAGCTGAACGCCTCCGAGGTGGTCTCGTGCCCGTGGTCGGGCGCCTCGACGATGAGCGTCTCGATCGAGTGGTACGGCACGCCCTCGGGGCTGAAGTAACCCGAGTTCTTGATCTTGCCGTACTGGTCGAGGAACTTCTTGATGTAGGCGTTGTCGCCGCCCGGGCTGTCGTTGTCGACCTCGGTGGCGACGACCGAGACCGGCGCGTAGCCGGTGGCCGACGCCGTGATCGTGGCGGTGCCGCTGACGGTGTCGGAGTCCTCCGCGGCGGAGACGGTGGCGGTGACGCCGGTGCTCCAGTTGCTCGGGGTGAGCGTCAGCGTGGACGGCGAGACGGTGATGTCGCTGTCACCGGTGACGGCGAGGCTCACCGGGACGTTACCGCTGGGCGCCGCGCTGAGCGTGTACCGGACCGTCGCGCTGCCGCCCTCGTCGACGCTCACCGCCGACGGCGTGGCGACCAGCTTCGGCCCGGTGGCCGCGGTCACCGTGAACGACTTCTCCGCGGTCGCGGTGCCGCCGGCGTTGTCGTACGCCTTGGCCTGCACGGTGTAGCTGCCGGCCGGCAGGCTCAGCAGGTCGTAGCCGTACGGGGCGGTGGTGTCGGTGTTGACGAGCATCCCGTTGCGGTAGAACTCGACCTTGCTGATGGTGCCGTCGGCGTCGCTGGCGGTCGCCGTGAGCGGCACGTCCGCCGGGGCGGTGAACGGACCGGCCGGCACCCCGAGGGAAACCGTCGGCGGCTGGTTGGTGGAAGCGCCGTTGCAGGCGACGCCGTTGAGCGTGAACGAGGTGGGCTTCGGGTTGCTGCCGCTGAACGTGCCGTTGAAGCCGATGTTCGTGGACGCGCCGCTGGGCAGGCTGCCGTTCCACGACTCGTTCGTCGCGGTCACGTCGCTGCCGGACTGGCTCCACTTGGCCGACCAGCCCTGGGTCACCCGCTGGCTGCTGTTCGGGAAGGCGAACTTCAGCGACCAGTTGTTCAGCGCGTCACCCAGGTTCTTGATGGTGACGTTGGCGGTGAAGCCGTTGCTCCAGTCGTTGGTCGCGTAGGTCACGTCGCAGGCGGGGGCGGCCTGCGCGGCGCTCGCGGGCAGGCTCACCCCGCCGATGGCGAGGGCGGTGGCGGCGAGCATCGCTATGCGGCGACGCCTGGCCATGAGTCTCATCTGGGCGGTGTCTCCTCGGACCGGGCCGGGACTCTCGGGTCCCGGCTGGGCGCCTCCACGCGCCGACAGGCGTACGCGGGGGGACGGAGGCGTCCGGAAAGGTGGTCGTCCCGGCCGTGCCGGGGATCGGGGCGCCGCACCGGTTTGTCACCGGGTGCCCTCGGCGGCCCGTGCTCGCGCGAGCTGGCTCCGCGTCGCGTATCGAAAGTCTGCCATGGAAGCGCTCCCACCACAATGGCCAGGGCGGACGCCCACTTCCATGTTTCGATCTCGTTTAGGGGCTTTCACAAAGCCGTGACGGGCGTTACAGTCGCAGCATCGCCGATGGGAGCGCTTCCATCGACGGAGATTGTAAGTACTGAATCGCCGGGGACACCCGTGCTCGGCGTATCGGCCCAGTGGCCGACGGCGATACCAGCCCGGACGCCGCCGCCGGCCATCACCCGCCAGACGGAGGGAGGTGGAACCAGAGCCACTCGCGTGGCCCGGCTCCCGCGCGACACGCACGACGGACGCCAATTCCATGTCGTGTGTGTGTGCATCTCGGTGGGGACGGGGGTTGCCCTCCCCCGTCCCCACACTAAACCCCCGTTGTCGACGGCAAAAGAGGCCGACGGGACAGGCGTGTGACGCCACCCGGACGGCCTTTCTCGCTATCTGCCCCATCTCGCCGCTCGCCCCCCACCCCCCGAGCGACACCCGCCCACCAACTCCGGCCGCCCGCCGGCCGCGCCGCCATACGCGCCGCGACCGCCGGAATCGAGGCCGGCCGCCTCCGGCCTATGCTGGGAGCGCTCCCGGCCCGCCGGGCGGCCCGTCACTCCGAGGAGAGACCCCATGTCGTTACTCACCCGACGGCGCCTGCTCCGCCGCGCCGCCCTGTCCGCGACCGCCGCCGGCGCGGTCCGGACCGGGCTCGCCGGCGCCACCGCGGCCGGGATCGCGGCCTCCGCCACCGCCCTCGGCGGCTGCGACTCATCGCCCGAGCGCCGCACCGACCAGGAGTCGGACCGAGGGCTGCGCTTCCCGCCCGACTTCGGCTGGGGCGCGGCGACCTCGGCGTACCAGATCGAGGGGGCCGCCAAGGAGGACGGGCGCGGTGAGTCCGTCTGGGACACCTTCAGCCGTACCCCCGGGCGCACCCGCAACGGCGACACCGGCGACGTCGCGGCCGACCACTACCACCGCTACGCCGAAGACCTCGACCTGATGCGCGAGCTGGGGCTGCGCAGCTACCGGTTCTCCATCGCCTGGCCGCGGATCCAGGCCGACGGCTCCGGCCGCCCCAATCAGCGTGGCCTGGACTTCTACCGCCGGCTCGTGGACGGCCTGCACGAGCGGGGCATCGCACCGATGGCCACCCTGTTCCACTGGGATCTCCCCCAGGCCCTCCAGGACGACGGCGGCTGGGAGAACCGCGACACCGCCGAGCGTTTCGCCGACTACGCCGACATCGTGTTCCGCGCCCTCGGCGGGCAGGTACCGGTGTGGCTGACCGTCAACGAGCCCAAGACCGTGGTGCAGAACGGGTACATCTGGGGTCATCACGCGCCCGGCCACAAGGACGAGGCGGCGGCCTATCTGGTGGCCCACCACCTCCAACTCGGCCACGGCCTCGCCGTGCAGGCGCTGCGCGCCTCCGGGGTGCCCGGACGCATCGGCCCGGCGCTCAACCTGCACCCCTGCTACCCCGCCGACGACACCGCCGAGGCCGCCACCGCGACCCGCCTCTACGACGGCTACGAGAACCGCCTCTACCTCGACTCCATCTTCAAGGGCGCGTACCCGCAGGACGTGCTCGCCGACCTGGGCCCGGACAGCCGGATGGTCCGGGCCGTCCGGGACGGCGACCTGAAGATCATCTCCAGCCCGGTGGACCTGCTCGCGGTGCAGTACTACACCCCGATCTACGTCACCGGCGGCGGCGGCACGGTCCGCAAGTTGCCCACCACCGAGGCGGAGTGGCAGCAGATCTACCCCGAGGGCATGTACGACGTCCTGACCCGGGTCACCCGCGACTACGGCCCGGTGCCGATCACCGTCACCGAGAACGGCCTGCCCTGCCCGGACGTCCCCGGACCGGACGGCACCATCGACGACGCCGGCCGGGTCACCTTCCTGCGCGACCACTTCGCCGCCGCGCACCGTGCGATCCGCGACGGGGTGCCGCTGGAGAGCTACCACGTCTGGTCGCTGCTCGACAACTTCGAGTGGGACCAGGGCTTCGAGCAGCGCTGGGGCCTGGTCTACGTGGACTACCGGACCCAGCGACGGGTGTTCAAGCGCAGCGCCCACTGGTACCGCGACGTGATCCGCCGCAACGGACTCTGAGGGTCTGCCCCGGCCGGCGGCACCGCCGGCCGGGCACCCGGGCAGCGCGACAGCGCCTGGTTCGGCTCAGCGCGGCAGCGCCTGTTGCAGTTCGGCCCGCAGCGCCGGGGTGAGCATCTCGCCGGTCTGCTTGGCCAGCCGCGCCATCTCGTAGCCGACCACGCCGATGTCGGCGTCCGCGCCGGCCAGCGTGGCCAGGATCGAGCCGTCCCGGATCTGCATGACCAGGAAGTAGCCCCGGCCCATCTCGACCACGGTCTGCTTGACGATGTCGCCGTCGAACATCTGGGCCGCGCCCGCGGTGATGCTCATCAGACCCGAGGTGACCGCGGCCAGCTTGTCGGCGTGGTCACGGGGCAGGTGCGCGGAGATCGCCACCAGCAGCCCGTCGGAGGACACCACCACGGCGTGCGCCACACCCGGAACACGCTCGGCGAACCCGTTCACCAGCCAGCTCAGGTCCCGTGCTTCCTGGCTCAACGTCGTCACTGTCGTCGTCCTCCTTGGTCCTGCGGCAGGTACATCTCGGTGGTCTCCTCGGTCTCCGCCCGCCGCACGCCGCCGTAGAAGCGGGACAGCATGCCGCCGACCGCCTCCGGGTCCGGCTCGTGCCGCACCGCCGCCCGGTCCGGTCGGTCCGCCGGGGAGACGGCGGCGAGCTGCGCCATCGGTACGCGTACCGGCAGGCCACGTGCGTTCGTCCCGCCGGTCACCGGCGTCGGCGCCGGCGCGGGCGTCACACCCAGCACCGACGACGTCGGCCCCTGCCGCGAGAACCAGCCGCCACCGGCGGCCGGACCGGCCGCCGGGGCGAGCACGTGCTCGGCCCGGCCGGGCGCCGGTCGGTGGCGCGGCACCGCGCCGGGCGGACCAGCGGGCGCGGGCGGACCGGTCGGCCCGCCCTCCGTCGCGTCGCCGAGCGGCCGGCCGGTCAGTGGCGACACCGGCAGCGACGGCGCACCCGGTGGCGCCATCTGCGCCGTGGCCATCTGCGGCGCGGCCGGGTGCCGGCCGGCCACCGGCAGCTCGGCGGTGGCCACGCCGAACGTCCGCGACCCCACGGCGACCTCGCCGGTAAGCGTCCGCGCCGGCATCGGCGGGTCCAGGTCCGGCGCGGACGCCTCCGCCAGCAAGCCGGCCGGGATCCGGACCCGGGTGACCAGGCCCTCCCGGCCGGGGCGCAACTGCACCCACACCCCGTGCCGGGCGCCCAGGTGGCTCACCACGAACAGGCCCATCCGCTCGGAGGCGCCCACGTCGGCCGCCGGCGGCTCGGCCAGCACCGCGTTCGCCTCGGCGAGCGCGGCCGGACCCATGCCGAGCCCCTGGTCGATGATCTCCACAAGCGCGCCCGGCCCGTCCGCCCGGACCACCACCCGCACCGCCGTCTCCGGCCGGGAGAACGCGGTGGCGTTCTCCAACAGCTCCGCGAACAGGTGCACCAGGTCGCCCACGGCGTGCCCCACCACGTGCAGGTCGGCGTGGCTCTCGTGGCGTATCCGCTGATATTGCTCGATCTCCGCGCTGGCCGCGAGCAGCACCGCGCCCAGCCCCACCGGGCGGTTCCACCGGCGGGTGGACTCGGTGCCGGCGAGCACCAGCAGGCTCTCGTCGTTGCGGCGCATGCGGGCGGCGAGGTGGTCCAGCTTGAACAGGTTCTCCAGCTGATCCGGGTCGCTCTCCTCGCGTTCCAGGTCGTCGAGAAGCTCCAACTGCCGCTCGACGAGCACCTGACTGCGCCGGGCCAGGTTGACGAACATCGCGTTGACGTTCTGGCGCATCGTCGCCTGCTCGACCGCGACCCCGACGGCGCTGCGGTGCACCGCCACGAACGCCTCCGCCAGCTCGCCGATCTCGTCCTGCGATTTGATCACCGCCGGGGGCACGGCGATCGCGCCCACCGGACGGTCCACCGCGCGCAGCCGCTCCAGCGTCATCGGCAGCTCCACCTGAGCGATGCGCAGCGCCTGGCCACGCAGCTGGCGGATGGCGCGGGCCACCGACCGGCCCACCAGCAGCGAGATGAGCACCGCCACCAGGAGCACCGTGACGATGCCGCCGGCCACCAGCAACGTCTCGCGCAACTGCCGGGCGCTCGCGTCGTCGGCCCGGCGACCCGCGTCGTCGACGATCTCGCCCTCGAGCTGGCCGAACAGCGCCTGCCGCTGCTCGGTGGCCGCCCACCAGAGCGTCGCGGACGGCAGCGCCGGCTTCGCGTCGCCGACGGGCAGGGTCCGCTCCTCCAACCGGGCGGCCGCGACGAACGCCGGGTCCACCGACGTCCGGTCGTAGCGGCGGATCTGCTCGTCGGTGGCCGCCACCCGGAACGCGCCGAGCGCGGTCAGCTGCTGGGCGCGCAGATCGCTCAGGGTCACCTGGTTGTCCGAGGTGTACCGGCCGGACCGGGCGGCGGCGTAGAGCTCGCCGCGGATCCGCGAGGACAACTCCTTGACCCGGGCCAGCTGCACGTAGCGCAACACCGCCTCGGTCAGCTCCTGCCGGTCGCCGCCGGGCGACGGCTCGGCGAGCAGGCTGATCAGCGCCGCGACGGAGCGGTGGTAGTTGCTGAGGATGGTGTCGCTGGCGAGCAGCGCGGCTGGCACCGCCGCCCGGATGGCCACCACCTGGTCGTACGCCTCAAGCGCCTCGGAGTAGGCGATCCGCCAGGCGGCGTCCGCGTCGGCCAATGGCGCGGCGACGGTCCGTAGCTCGTCCATTGCCCGGTCGGTGGCCTCCTGGAACGGCCGTAGCGCGACCACCGCGGCGTCCCGGTCGGCGCCGGCGCCGGCCCGGCGCAGCGCGGCCAACTCGCCCGCGGAGCGGTCCCGCTCCTGCTGGATCCGATCGATCACGGTGGTGATCTGGCGACCGATGCCGACCTGATCGGCGAAGTCACTCAGAGTGGTGGTCGTACCCACCAGACTCCGGGTCTGCACGCCGGCGAGAACCAGGAACGCCAGCGTGGGGATCACCAGCACGGTGGCCAGTTTGGTCCCCATCCGCCAGTCCCGCAGCCGGAACCCCGAGCGCCGCCGGTGCGGCGCCGGGGCCACGCCGCGGGCCGGGTCGGGACGTGCGCCCACACTCGCCTCCTCGATCCGCTCCACCACGTCGGGGAGCGGCTCCATCCAACCAGGCCAGCGGGCGGTGTCAACGGCCGCCCGGACGGCATGAGCAGGACGATCAGTGTTCAGACGTCCGGTGCGGCGTCCTCGTCGGTCCCGCCGACGCCGCCGATGGAGGTCGCCTCCGGCACCCGTCCGAGGGCCACCAGAGCGGCCCCGGTCGCCCCGATCTCCGGGTTCCGCTGCCACCGCACCGTACGCGGGACGAGCGCGTCGGCGAAGGCCGTGCGCCACCACCGCGAGGCGGTCAACGCCCCGCCGCCGAGCACCACCTCCATCGGGTCGCCGACGCCGGCCTCGAGCAGCGCCAGGTCGTCGGTGACGAGCCGGCACAGCCCGTCCATCAGCCCGGCCAGGATGTCCACCGCGGTGGTGCCGAAGCTCAACCCGCGCAGCTCGCCCGAGCCGGCGGGGGCGGTGCCCGGGGGCCGGTCGCCGCCGAAGCGGGGATCGGCCCGCACCGGCCGGGCGGCGGCGGCCCGGCGCAGCGCGGCCTCCAGCTCCGCGTCCTTCGGCAGCCGCAGCTCGCGGGCGGCCCAGGCGAACAGGTTCCCGCCGCTGGAGTACGCCGCCCCGGTGACCACGTGGTCGTGGTCGACCCGATAGCGCCAGAGCTGGTCCGGCAGCGGCGGCAGCTCCGCGCCGGCCGGAACCGCCTGGATCACGCGGACCGCGGCGGAGGTGCCGACGGTGACCGCGGCCCGGGACCCGTCGACGCAGCCGGAGCCCACGTTCGACGCGGCCCCGTCGCCGACCGGCGCCGCCCAGCGCGCGTCGGCGAGCGCCGGCCAGCGCCGGGCGTGTCGCGCGTTCAACCGGCCGTGCCAGCCCTCCGGCGCCAGCGGCGGCAGCCGCCGCGGGGACAGGCCGGCGAGCGCCAACGCCTCCGCGTCCCAGTCGAGGCGACGAAGGTCGAGCAGCCCGGTGCCGGAGGCCAGCGACGCCGACATCGGCGCCTCGTCGAGCAGCGCGCCGAGGACGTACTCGGCCAGGCCGACGAAGCGGGCGGCCGAGTCGCCGCCGCGCTCCCGTAACCAGGGCAGCCGCATCGACCAGTAGCAGCGGTGCCACCAGGTGCCGGTCCGCCGGTGGTAGTCGTCCGGGTCGGCCGGGCCGGACGCGCCGGTGGGCGGCGCCGCCCGGGTGTCCAGCCAGGTCAGCACCGGGCCGGACGGGGTGCCGTCGGGGGCCAGCGGCAGCACCGAGTGCCACTGCCCGGACGTCGCCACCAGCCCGACCTGCCGCAGGTGCCCGCCGGCGGCCAACTCGTCCAGGCACTCCACCAGGCACGCCAGGTAGCCGGGGCCGTCAAGCGTCCCGGTGCCGTCGTCGCCGGTGACCAGGTGCACCTTCCGGCGGGCCAGCGCGCCCGGACGCGGCACCGCGTCCGGGTCGAGCACCAGCCCGCGTACCGAGGAGGTGCCCAGGTCCAGAGCGAGAATGTCCATCGCCGGTCAACCTACCCGGCGCAGGCGGCGACTCTGATCGGCTTCCGCGGCACCGGACGCGTCAGCCGGCCATGCCCCGCTTGAGCGCGGCCCCGGTCAGCACCGCCCGCTTGGCGGTGAGCGCGGTGGCGGCCAGCGCGACGTGGTCCGGGGCGATCTCGCCGTTGTTGCTCGTGTGCGACGCGCCGTACGGGTTGCCGGCGACGAACTGGCTGGGGTCGGTGTAGCCGGGGGTCACCACGATGCCACCCCAGTGGTAGAAGACCGTGTACAGCGACAGCAGCGTGGCCTCCTGGCCACCGTGCGAGGTCGCGGTCGAGGTGAAGCCGGTGTAGACCTTGTCGGCGAGCAGTCCGTTGGCCCAGAGCGGGCCGGTGGTGTCGATGAACTGCTTGAGCTGCGCGGCGATCATGCCGTACCGGGTGGGCGATCCCATGATCACAACGTCGGCCCAGGACAGGTCGTCCGGCTCGGCCTCCATCACGTCCTGGGTCTCCAGCCGGTGCGCCTGCCAGCCCGAGTTGGAGCGGATCGCCTCGTCGGGCGCCAGCTCACGCACCTTGCGCAGGCGGACCTCGGCACCGGCTTCCCCCGCCGCCTCGGCCGCCGACTGCGCCATCTGGTAGGTGATACCGGTCGCGCTGTAGTAGATCACCGCGACCTTGACCTGGCCATCCATCAGACGTTCTCCTTCTCGAATTGCCGGTGAGCTCCGGCGACTACCCGTTAGTTGCCGGCGCAAACGCCGCTCAAGATTTGCGCAAGTTCGGCCGGCAACCGCGCGCCCGGCCGCGCGCACCGAGGATCCTGTTCACACCGGCGCCGGCCGATCGCCGCCCCTGCGCCGGGAACCTGAACGGGGGATCGCGCTCCGTCGGCACCGCTGCCGGCGTAGCGCGATCAGGGGTCCACTCCCGCCCGGCGCTGTCGGAGTCCGGCCCTATGCTCACCGTCCAGCCGCTGACGGGAGGCCGCCGTGACCGTACGCCTCGATCGCGCCGAGGCGCTCGCGCTCCGCATGACCAGCCTGCTGCTGCGTCCGCATCCGGCCACCCGGCCGCGGAGCGTGTCCGATGTGGTGGAGTGGTTCGGCGCCATGCAGTCGCAGGACGCGGCAAGCGGGCTGTGGTCGCTCGGCGTCCGCCTGCCCGGCCGCACCCGGGGCGACGTCCACGCGGCGCTGGAGCGACGCGAGGCGCTGCGGACCTGGCCGATGCGGGGCACGGTGCACCTGGTGCCGCCGCGGGACGCGCACTGGATGCTCGCCGTGACCGGGGTCCGCGCACTGGGCGGGCTGGCCGCCAGGTGGCGTCAGCTCGGGCTCACCCTCACCGACGGCGACCGCGCCGGCGACGTGCTCGGCGCGGCGCTCAGCGGCGGCGGTCGGCTCACCCGCGCCGAGTGCCTGGCCGCGCTGCGGACCGCCGGGCTGGACACCGCCGGCCAGCGCGGCTACCACCTGTTGTGGTACGCGGCCCAGCGCGGCATCACCTGCATCGCGCCGCAGGTGGGCAACGAGCAGACATTCGCGCTGCTCGACGAATGGGTGCCCGACCCGCACCGCCCGGAGCGCGACGAGGCGCTGGCGGTGCTGGCCCACCGCTACGTGCGCGGCCACGGCCCGGTGACCCGGCACGAGCTGGCCCGGTGGAGCGGGCTGACCGTCACCGACGCGACCCGGGCCCTCACCCTGGCCGGTGACCTCCTCGCCCCGGTCGAGGTCGACGGCGAGCCGGCGACGGTCGACGCCGCGCTGCTCGACGCGCCCCGCGCCCCCGTCGACGACCTGCACGTGCTGCCCGGCTTCGACGAATACCTGCTGGGCTTCAAGGACCGTTCGCTGATGCTCGACCCGGCGCACGCCGCCGCCGTGGTGCCCGGCAACAACGGGATGTTCCAGGCCACGGTGGTGCGCGGCGGCCGGGTGGTCGGCACCTGGAAGCGGACGCTCACGGCGAAGACGGTGACGGTGACCGTGCGGCAGCTCGTGCCGTTCGACGCGCCGCTGCGCGCCCGGGTCGACGCGGCTCTGGCCGGCTACGCCCGCTTCCTCGGGCTGGAGCTGCGTCACTCCTGGTGACGGCGCTCCTGCCCGGAGCGCGCCACGTCGCGCTCCGCGTTCTCCTCACCCGGGCGCGCCTCGAGGGTCGGCTGCTGCGGCCGGCCCCAGCCACGGGCGTGCCGGCGGGCGTGCCGACTGCGCCCGCGTCCATTGGGCGACCGGAGGGTCGGCGACCGAGGCCGCCGACCCTCCCGCGCGCACCTACGCTCAGTCGGCGAGCGCGCCGGCCGACCGCCCCTCGTGCAGGGTCAGGTTGCGACCGCTGCCCGGGTCGAACAGGTGGATCTTCTCCAGGTTGAACCACACCCGGCGCGACTCGCCCTCCCGCGCCGGCGACTCCGCCGACAGCCGGGTGACCAGGCTGGACCCGGCGCCGGCGAAGTCGGCGGCCCCCGCGTCGGCGGCCAACTCCTCCAGCTCGGCGGCGGTGGCCCGCTCCCCCTCGACGGTGAAGTAGACGTACTTGTCCGAGCCCATCGACTCGACGATGTCGACAGGCGCCTCGAACTCCACCCCCCGGCGGCGGGTCTCGTCGTCGATGAGCGCGGCGTCCTCGAAGTGCTCCGGGCGGACGCCGAGGATCAGCTCACGCGGGGCGTCGCCGGCCTCCAGCTCGCGACGGATCCGCTCGCCGATGGGCACGTCGCCGAGCGCGGTCCGCAGCTTCCCCTCCTCCACCTTGGCGTGCAGGAAGTTCATCGACGGCGAGCCGATGAACCCGGCGACGAAGAGGTTGCGCGGGTGGTCGTACAGCTCCTGCGGCGGGCCGACCTGCTGCACCGCGCCGCCGCGCATGATGACCACCCGGTCGCCGAGGGTCATCGCCTCGGTCTGGTCGTGGGTGACGTAGACGGTGGTGGTGCCGAGCTGCTTCTGCAACCGGGACACCACCGTGCGCATCTGCACCCGCAGCTTGGCGTCCAGGTTGGACAACGGCTCGTCCATCAGGAACGCCTTGGGCTGGCGGACGATCGCCCGCCCCATCGCCACCCGCTGCCGCTGGCCGCCGGAGAGGTTGGCCGGCTTGCGGTCCAGCAGCGCGGTCAGCTCCAGCACCTTGGCGGCCTCGTCCACCTTCTGGTTGATGGTCTCCTTGTCCATCTTCGCCAGGCGCAGCGGGAAGGCCATGTTCTCCCGCACCGTCATGTTCGGGTAGAGCGCGTACGACTGGAAGACCATGGCGATGTCCCGGTCCCGGGGCGCCTTGTCGTTGACCCGCTCCCCCGCGATCCGCAGCTCACCGGCGCTGATGTCCTCCAGCCCGGCGATCATGTTGAGGGTGGTGGACTTCCCGCAGCCGGAGGGGCCGACCAGGATGACGAACTCGCCGTCGGCGATCTCCAGGTCGACGTCCTGCACGGCGGTGGTCCCGTCCGGGAACCGCTTGCTCACCTTGTCCAGCACGATGTCAGCCACTGTTACCACCTATCCCTTGACTGCGCCGGAGGTCAGGCCGGAGACGATGCGGCGCTGGAAGAAGAGCACGAACAGGATGATCGGCACGGTGATCACCACCGCGGCGGCGCAGATCGCCCCGGTCGGGTCCTCGAACTGCGACTCGCCGGTGAAGAACTGCAACGCCACCGGGACCGTGCGGGACCGCTCGGTCGAGGTGAGCGTGATCGCGAACAGGAAGTCGTTCCAGCAGAAGATGAAGACCAGGATGGCCGTGGTGAACACGCCGGGCGCGGCCAGCGGGGCGATCACCCGCCGGAACGCCTGGCCCTGGGTGGCGCCGTCCATCTTCGCCGCCTTCTCCAGGTCCCACGGGATCTGCTTGAAGAACGCCGACAGCGTGTAGATCGCCAGCGGCAGCGCGAACGTGATGTACGGCAGGATCAGGCCCGGCCAGGTGTCGAAGAGGCCGAGCTGCCGCTCGATCTCGAACAGCGGCGACACCAGCGACACCTGGGGGAACATCGCGATCAGCAGGGAGACCCCGACCAGCAGCTTCTTGCCCGGGAAGTCCAGCCGGGAGATCGCGTACGCGGCCATCGTGCCGAGCACCACCGCGATCGCGGTGGCGATCAGCGCGATGCCGATCGAGTTGATCAGGGCCCGGACGAACTGGTCGGTGTCGAAGATCGTCCGGTAGTTGTCGAGCGTCCACTCCCGCGGCCAGAACTTGCCGTCGGTGAGCGTGCCCGGGGTCTTGAACGACAGCGAGGCGATCCAGAGCACCGGGACGAGCGCGAAGACGACGACCACGACGTCCAACACACCCCAGCGCAGCTTCGCCCGTGTGGTGGTTTCCACGGCCATGTCAGCGCCTCTCCCCATCGTCGCTGCCGGGGGCAGCGGTGCCGAACAGCTTCACGAAGACGAAGGCGATGATCGCCACGGTGATGAAGATGAGCACCGACATCGTGGAGCCGATGCCGAGGTTCAAGCCCCGGATCAGGTTGTTGTAGGCGAGCATCGACACCGACGAGGTCTCGTTGCCGCCGTTGGTGAGCACGAAGATGTTGTCGAAGACCCGGAACGCGTCGAGCGTGCGGAACAGCAGCGCGACCAGGATCGCCGGCTTCATCACCGGCAGCATCACCTTGGTGAACCGCTGCCACGCCGTCGCCCCGTCGGTGGAGGCCGCCTTGAGCAGGTCCTCCGGCACCAGCGCCAGCCCGGCCATCAGCAGCAACGCCATGAACGGGGTGGTCTTCCAGATCTCCGCCAGCATGATGATCGCCAGCGAGCTGGCCCGTTCGGTGAGCGGCGCGCTGCCGTCGAACAGGTTCGCCAGGTAGCCGGTGCCGGGCGTCCAGGCGTACCGCCAGGAGAACGCCGCGACCACGGTGACGATGCCGTAGGGGATCAGCGCCGCGGTGCGGACGATGCCCCGGCCGACGAGCGTCCGGTGCATGATCAGCGCCAGGCCCATGCCGAGCACCAGCTCGACCGCGACGGTGACCACCGTGATCAGCACGGTCACCCCGAACGCGGTCCACCAGAACTGGTTGCTCAGCACGGTGACGTAGTTGTCCAGCCCGACGAACTGCCGTTCGTCGGGAAAGCGCAGGTCGAACCGTTGCAGCGAGAGCCAGATCGAATACAGGATCGGGTACGCGGTGACGAGCACCATGACCAGCGCGGCGGGCGCGCACAGCAGCCAGCCGAGGCGACGCTCGGCGCGCTTGTTGTCGCTCAGCGGCGCGCCGGAGCCGCGGCGGGCCCGCTGGGCGGGGACCGTGGCGTGCCGGCCGGTCGGCTGCTCCGCCTCGGCGGCGGACTCCGCGCCGGCCGGAGTGGCGTTCACGCTCATGGCAGGACACCCTTCGACTCCAGCGCGTCGGCGATCGCCTTGCGCAGCTCGTCCGCGGTCTTCTCGGGGTCGATGCCCGACGGCGGCGACAGGATCGCCGACATCACGGTGGAGATGCTCTGGTAGGCCGGGGTCAGCGGACGCACCGCCGGCTCCTTCAGCTCCTCCAGGATGGTTTCCTTCATCGGGTACGCCTCGGCCATCTCCGGGTCGTCGTAGACCGACTCGATGGTCGGCGGCACGCCGTCGTTGACCGCGGAGAACTTCTGGTGCTCGGCGTCACGCAGGCACCGGGCCACCTCGAACGCCTCGGTCGGGTGCTTCGAGTAGGTGCTCACCGCCAGGTTGATCCCGCCGATGGTGACCTTGCTCGGCGTGTTCGCGTCGATGCCCGGCACCCGCGCCCACTTCACGTCCTTGGCCAGCTCCGGGCTGGCCTCCTGCATGGCCGGGTAGACGAACGGCCAGTTCACCTGGAACGCGCCGCCGCCGGACTGGAACTCCAGCCGCACCGGGTCCTCGGTCGCGTTGCTGAACGACGGCGACGTCACGCCCGACGTGGCGAACGTCTTGAGCTGTTCCAGCGCGCGCACGGTGCCGGCGTCCATCACCGCCTTCTTGCCGTCGTCGCTGAGGATCCTGCCGCCGGCGCTCTCGGCGAGCGTGTTGTAGAGCACCACCAGGCCCTCGTACTGGGCGCCCATGGTGAGCACCCGGTAGGGCTTGTCCTGTTCCTTCAGCCGCTGGGCCGCCGAGATCATCTCGTCCCAGGTCTTCGGCGGCTCGGACACCAGGTCGGCGCGATACCACAGCAGCTGCACGTTCGTGTTCTTCGGCGCGGCGTAGAGCTTGTCCTCGTACCGGGCGGTGTCCAGCGGCCCGGCGAGCGTGCCCTGCTCCGCCTCGGCCTTGTCCTGGCCGGTCCACTCCCGGATCCAGTCGGCGCTGGCGAACTCCTGGGTCCACGTCACGTCCAGGCCGAGCACGTCCATGCCGCTGTCCTGGGCCGCCAGCCGCCGGACCATCTGCACGCGCTGCTCGTCGGCCTGACGCGGCAGCACCCGGTAGCTGATCCGGTAGCGCCCCTGCGCCTGCGTGTTGCAGTCGTCGACCACCTTCTGCAGGTTCTGTTCCGGCGGGTAGTACAGGTTGATCGTCGGCGGGCCACCGTCGCCGCCGGACCCGCAGGCGGCCAGCGGCGCCACGAGCGCGAGCGCCACGGCTGCCGCCGCCGCGCGTACCGCCGGCCGGCGCGCGGCCGTGTCGGGGACTGTCGTCATCACCCTCCCCCTCTCTTCGGCGAGAGCCGGGGAGGTCACCCGTGCCCCGGCGCACGGCGAGACGACGAGGCACCGGCCCGTGCGCCCGACGCCTCGGGCGTTTCGTGCGGCTGAACGTGCCCGACCTGCCACGACGCGAAACATCACGGTCACGTGACGGTCACGCCGCGCTGCGCGCCGCCGCGACCGCGCCTAGGTTGGGGGGATGGACGCCACCTTCTTCTTCGACCCCGTCTGCCCCTGGACCTGGCGCACCTCCCGCTGGCTGGTCGCGGTCGCGCAGGCGCGCGGGCTGCGCGTGCAGTGGCGGGCATTCAGCCTGGCGATCCTCAACGACGGTCAGGTCCCCCCGGAGTTCGCCGCGCCGATGGCCGCCTCCCACCGGGTGCTGCGGCTGGTGGAGGCGTTGCGCGCGCAGGACCGGCACGACGACGCGGGCCGCCTCTACACCGAGGTCGGGGCGCGCAGCCACGACGCGGGCAACCCGCTCGGCGACAAGATCGTCGCGGCGGCGGTGGAGGCGGCCGGGCTGGCGGACGCGGCGCCGGCGCTCGACGACGAACGCTGGGACGCCGCGGTGCACGAGTCGCACGCCCTGGCGTACGGCTCGGCCGGACCGGACATCGGCTCGCCGGTGCTGATGGTGCCGGACGCCTCCCGGGGCATCCACGGCCCGATCATCACCGACGTCCCGGGCACCGAGGACGCGCTGACGATCTGGGACTCGATGCTGCCGCTGATGCGCCTGGACACGTTCCACGAACTCAAGCGCGCCCGCCGCTGACGCGTTTTACGCGTTGTACGCTGATGTCGGGACGGAGCGGGAGTACGGGTGGACCGACGCCGGAAAGGCCAGCGCGGCCCGGCACGACGTGTCCGAGCAGGAAGCGATCGATGCGCTCTACTCTCCGCAGCGGATCGAGAACTACATCGGCACCCTCCTGCTCGCCGTGGCCGGCCTGGCGGACACCGCCCGCGTGATCATGGTGCTCTGTGAGCGGATCGGGAAGGTCAGCAGCTACGCGATCCTGGCCGTGCGCCCCGCCACGCCTGATGAGGTCAAGCAGTGGATGGAGGGGACACGATGAGCGCAAAACAAGATCCGCGGACGATGAGCCGTGAGGAGTTGGTGGCCTACTTCGACCGGGGTGGCGACATCTCGGAACTGCTGCGGGACGCAACCGTGGGCCCCGATCTCGGCCCGGCCCCAGCCTCGGAGAGCGTACCGATGATCGTCACCGGCGTTCGCCTTCCCTCGACGATCGTCCGGCGGCTCGACGAACTTGCCGGCAACGACAAGGGTGGCCGTTCCGGCCTGATCCGCAGGGCGATCGACGAGTACCTGGCCCGGCACGCCGGAGAGGCGGCATGAGCGTCGTCCCATCAGGTGAACGGTGAGACTACCCAGCGTCAACGGACTGGACTAGCGTTTCCCTCACTCCGTGGCCAGCGCGTCGCCGACGATGTCGACCCGCCGCCGGCTGTCCCCCACAGCCCGCCCGATCGGTTGGTTCTCCCCGGAACCTCCGCGTGCGCGCGTACCGGTTGGGCAGGATTCTCCCCAGGAGGAGGTGCCGTCGTGCAGGACACCCGCGTTCTCACCCTGACGTTCGAGGTGAGCGGCCTGCCCCCGGTCAAGACCGAGGCCCTGTCCATCTTCGCCGCCGGACACCGACAGGCGACGAGGGTCCGCACCCTGCTCCAGGCCGCCTGCACGGCGGCCCAGCGCACCGGGTGGACCCCACTCGCCGGGCCGATCGAGGTGGACCTGACCCTGCGGTGCCCGCCCGGGCACCGCACCTCCGACGCCAGCACCCTGCTCGGCGGCGTCTGCGCCGTGCTCCAGGACAAGAAGCGGGTGGCGAACATCGGCCTCGCCCACCTCGGGGTGCTCGTCGACGTCGCCCTCTGGTCCGACGACCGGCAGATCCGCCGGCTGTCGTACGCGGAGGAGCCGGCGGAGGAGTTCTCGTACCTGGTCCGGGTGGCGGCCGTACCGACGATGGTTTGACCGACGCCCGCGGTCGGGTACCGCGGACGCCGACGAAGGGAGCGCCGATGTCGGAGCCACATGTCACGCTCGATCCGAGCGGGCTCGATCCGGTGCAGCAGAAGCTGCGCGGCCCGTTGGAGGATCAGCTGACCTCGGCCCTGCAGGCGGCCACCGAGCGGGTGCGCGCCAGCTACGCGGGCGAGCCCGTGGAGGACGTCTGCCGTCGGCTGCTCGACGAGACCCGCTCCGGCCTGCACCCGGACATCGCCGCCGGGTTCACGCCGGACATGGACGAGTTCTGCCGGGTGGCGGTGGCGATCGTCCGCGGCGAGGTCAACTGAGTTCGCCCGCGCCGGGCGGCGGTCAGCCCCGTCGGACGTCGACGGAGATGACGTGGGCGCCGTCCGGGCGGGTGGACTCAGCCAACCGCACCGGGACCGGCCCGCTCTCCGGCACCCGCAGGCCGAGCCCGAAGCTCAGGTGCCCCTCGAAGTCGCCGGCCGCGGCCCAGCCGAGCAGGGTCGGATAGTCGATGACCGCCGGCGGCACGTGGGCGGTCCCGCCGCCACGCGCGTCGTGCGCCTGCGCCGGGGAGAACCGCACCGACAGGAACGCCGTGCCGGGCAGTTCGACGGACGCGCCCCGCCCTTCGGTCACCACCTGAGCCACGTATCCGACCCGGTAGGACGGGGTGGGCCCGCGGAAGGCGAAGGTGATCCGGCTGAACCCCTCCGCCGGGTGGTCCCCGGTCTCCACCGCCACCAGGACGGGCAGCGGCTGCCCCGGGGTGACCGGCGCCCGCACCGGGTGCGTCACCCGGGCCGGGCGGTCGGGCACCGCCCAGCCCCAGGTCGTCCGCCAGGACGCGGTGGGCCCGGCGGCGCCGGTCGGCACCGGCGGGGCGGTGGCGGAGGGCGGCGCGACAGTCGTCGTGGCCGGCGCGGCGAGCGCCGAGGTCGGGGGCGACGCGCCGTCGTGGCCGGTCGTCGTGCAGGCCGCCGCGAGCAGCACGACCAGGCCGGCGAGCAGCGGTACGCGCGGAAGTGCCATGACTCAGTGTCGCTCCGTGACGGCCGGCGCACCAGAGGGTCACGCCCGGCGCTGACCGGACGGGTCAGGACCGGGTCCGCAACTCCCCGGCCCTGACCCCGGCCGTCCGACGTGGTATCGGCCTGCGCCGTGGGTGCCGCGGCGGGCGGGGCACGCCGCCCACGCCGGGCCGCACGGCGAGCCGGTCTGCCCGCACTCAGCTCCACGGTGCTGTCACCACCGGACTCCGGTGCGCCCCCGACTCACCCCGACGAGGCGCGGACGCCGGCCCAGGTTAAGCAGGTCCGCGCAGGTCGGACAAGCGCCCGCAGGCAACGCGCGACTGTGATTGATGTCTATGCCGAAATGCGGCATGTCGACGTAACGGGGTCAACAGATCGGGCGCTGTTCGTGGTCGGGACGGTGGTCTCTCTCGGCGTCAAGGGGAGGCGCGGACCGCGCCGCGGCGGCGCCGGCGATGAGCGCCAACGCGCCGAGGTGCAGCACGCGTACGCCGGCCGGCGCGGGGACGGTGGCCGACGGCAGCCCCGGCAGCAGCAGCGCCCCGAGGCCGGTGACCGCCAGCGTCACCCGCCAGAACACGGGCGGGTTCGCCGCCGGGGCGGGTGGGCGGGGCCCGGCGAAGACCGCGCCGCGCCGGGCCGCCTCCAACGCCAGGGCGAGCACCAGCAGCCCGCTGCCGAGACTGGCGAACACGTCCGTGAACTGCCACCAGTACAGCCCGGTCTGGGCGTGGAAGTCGGCGATGCCGAGCAGTCGCGGCAGGCGTTCGCTGTGGCTGATCCGGTCCCAACCGACGTGGCTGAACGCGCCGATCAGCGCCGAGCAGACGGTGACCTGCCACGGGTGCCGCACCCCGGCCAGCGCGGCGTACTGCGGCCAGCCGAACAACCGCGACGCGGGCAGGTGCACGGCGATCCCGGCGACCACCCGGCGGACGACCCAGGCGTACGCCAGCGCGACCGGCAGGCACCACCAGAGCAACCCGCCGATCGTGTGCGTGCGCATCCCGAGTTCGAGGCGGGTGCCGTTGAACAGGTAGCCGACGTCCGGCGCCACCGCGCCGGTGGCCAGTGCCACGCCGTCGAACCAGTGCGGTCGCCACCGCTTCAGCGGCAGCACCGGCGCCAGATGCGAGGGAAAGGTGAGCGGCACATTCCGGACGTTACCGGCCGACTCAGAAGTGCCGGAGCAGGTCCGGAAACGCGGCGAGCCGAATCACGCCGCCGTCGGACGGATCCAACTCCTCGTGCTCCAGCACCCAGGTGTTCTCGTTGGGGATGAAGACCGCGTTCATCCCGGCGGCCCGGGCGGGCAGGATGTCCGAACGCGGCGAGTTGCCGATCATCCACGCGTCAGCCGGGTCGAACGCGTGCTCGCGGGCCAGCCAGCGGTAGGTGTCCGCGTCCTTCTCGGGCACGATGTGCGCCGCGTGGAAGTGGTGCAGCAGCCCGCAGGCATCGAGCTTGCGCTGCTGCTCCTCGCGCTCGCCCTTGGTGAGCAACAGCAGGTCGTGGCGGGTGCCGAGGTCGTCGAGCGTCTCCGCGACCCCCGGCATCAGCTCGACCTGGTGCCCGACCAACGCGGCGGCGAGTCGCTCGATGTCGGCGCGTTCGGCCTCCGTGGCGGGACGCTCGCGCAGCTTCTCCAGGCACTCGCCCAGGCTGCGCAGGAAAATCTTGCTGCCGTAGCCGTGCGCCACGGCGTTGGCCCGCTCGACGTCGTCGAGGACGGCCCGGATCTGCGCCCGGTCCAGCGTCGGATGGTCGAGCCAGGTGAGAAAGTCCTCGATCACCCGCTCGAAGAGGACGTTGTTCTCCCAGAGCGTGTCGTCGGCGTCGAAGACCAGCACGGATCGCATCGAACTCCTCCCCGGAACCCCGCCCACCCTACGTGTAAGGCGGGGGCCCCGCTTAACGCTTTTGGTAGAGGAACGGCACCCGCTTACCACGTGGTGTTAAGCGGGGGCCCCGCCTAACCGCCGCACCGCACCGGGCCGCACCGCACCAGACCGCACGGACCGCACGGACCGGCCGGTCGGCGGGCGGAAAGGGGCGGCTACCCGACTGCGGAATTCCTACTCGATCGGCATGCTTTGAGCATGACTCCCGCACCCGCCCCACCATCTGCGAAGCGGGCCCGGCACCGGAGGCACGCGGCCATCGCCGTGGCCGCCGCGCTCGCCACCACCGCCGGCGCGTTTTCCGCGTCCCCGGCCCTCGCCGTCAACGCCACGCACACCACAGTGGTCAGTACGAAACCCGCGGCCTGGACCCCGCACGCCCTCGACGGCACGGTCTACCGGATCCTCCAGATCGGTAACCGGGTCTACGTCGGCGGCTCGTTCACCAAGGTGCGCAACGCGAACAGCACCGCGCAGCTCGCGATGCCCCGACTGGTGGCGTTCGACGCCACCACCGGCCGGATCGACACCACGTTCAAACCCGCGGTCAACGGCACGGTGAAGGCGCTCGCCGCCGCCGCGGACGGCCGCTCGATCTACCTCGGCGGCGCGTTCACCACGGTCAACGGCGTCGCCGCGCCCCGGGTGGCCCGGATCGACGCGGCCACCGGCGCCCGCGTCGCCGGGTTCGCCCCCGCCGCGCTCAACAACCAGGTCAACGACATGCGCCTGGTCGGTACGCGGTTACTCGTGGGCGGGGCGTTCCAGACCGTCGACGGGGTGACCCGCCGCGCCCTGGCCGCCCTGGACGCGACCACCGGCGCCGCCGACCCGTCGGTGAACCTGCGTCTGGAGGGTCCCCGGGTCACCGCCACCGGGGTCACCGCCCCGGTCAAGATCGAGGCGCTGGACGTCTCGGCCGACGGCACGCGGCTGGTCTTCGTGGGCAATTTCAGCTCGGTCGCCGGGCAGGCCCGGCACCAGCTCGCGGTGGCGAACCTGAGCACCACGGGCGCCACGCTGTCCGGCTGGTCGACGACCCGCTACCAGCCGCAGTGCGCCCGGACCATGCCCACCTACATGCGTGGGGTGGACATCTCCGCGGACGGCGCCTGGTTCGTGGTCGTCAGCACCGGCGCGGCGTTCCCGGGGACGCTGTGCGACACGGCGTCCCGCTTCGAGTTCGGTACGGAGACCGCCGGCAAGCAGCCGACCTGGGCGAACTACACCGGCGGCGACACCCTGCTCTCGGTGGCGATCACCGGGGCGGCGGTGTACGTGGGCGGCCACCAGCGCTGGCTGGACAACCCGCAGGGTCGGGACTCGGCCGGCCCGGGCGCGGTGTCCCGACCCGGCATCGGCGCGATCCACCCGACCACCGGCAAGGCGCTGGCCTGGAATCCGACCAAGGACCGCGGGGTCGGCACCGGGGAGCTGTACGCCACCGACCAGGGCCTGTGGGTCGGCAGCGACACCGTGACGGTGGCCGGCGAATATCACGCCCGGCTGGCGTTCCTGCCGCTGTCCTGACCGGCACGGGGCACGGCGGCCACCGCCGTGCCCCCGCACCCGACCGGCAACACGGAACCCGGCAACACGAGATTCGGCAACATGAGACCCGGCGACACCGAACCCGGCGACACGGAATTCGGCGACGCGGGGCTCAGCGGCGGCGGGTGAGGATCAGATCGGCGACCAGGGCCGTCCACCCGGTCTGGTGCCAGGCGCCCAGCCCGGCCCCGTTGTCGCCGTGGAAATACTCCGGGAAGCAGATCAGGTCCCGCCAGTCCGGGTGGGTCTGGAACAGTTGCGCGGCGCCGTAGATGGGTCGCCGCCCCCACCCGTCGCGGGTGAACAGCGAGATCAGCCGGGCGGAGAGGTCGTCGGCGATCTCGTCCAGGGTGCGCTTGACCCCGGAGCGGGTCGGATACTCGACCTGGAGGTCGTCGCCGAAGAACGCGGCGTGGTCGCGCAACGCGCTGATCAGCAGGAAGTTCGTCGGCATCCAGATCGGACCGCGCCAGTTGGAGTTGCCGCCGAACAGGCCGCTCGTCGACTCGGCCGGCTCGTAGCCGACGCTGAACTCCTGCCCGCCGAACGTGACCGTGAACGGCTTGTCCAGGTGGGCGCGGGACAGCGTCCGCAGGCCGTACTCGGAGAGGAACTCGTCGGGGTCGAGCATCCGGGCCAGCAGCCGCACCACCTGCTCCGGGCCGACCATGGACAGCAGCCGCTGCTGGCGGCCGTCGGGGCCGAGCCGCCGGGCGCCGATCACGTCGGCGTACTCGGGGCGGTTGGTGAGGAACCAGCGCAGCCGGGCCCCCAGCTCCGGCAGGCGGCGCAACGTCCGCGCGGTGAGGCGGGTGACCGCCGCCAGCGGCAGCAGCCCGACCACCGAGCGGACCTTCAACGGCACCTTCGTGCCGTCGGCCAGCCGCAGCACGTCGTAGAAGAAGGCGTCGTCGGCGTCCCACAACCCCTGGGAGTACGCCGCCGCGGCGATGTACGCGAAGTGCTCGAAGAACTTCGTCGCGGTGTCCACGTACGCGTGGTCGTGCTCGGCCAGCACGACGGCCATGTCGAGCATGTTCAGCGCGTACATGGCCATCCAGCCGGTGCCGTCGGACTGTTCGAGCGTCCCGGCCACCGGCAGGGCGGCGGAACGGTCGAACGGGCCGACGTTGTCCAGCCCGAGGAAACCGCCCTCGAAGACGTTGTTGCCGCCGGTGTCCTTGCGGTTGACCCACCAGGTGAAGTTGAGCATCAGCTTGTGCATCACCCGGGCGAGGAACTCGTGGTCCCGGCCGCCGTCGATCTCGAAGACCTTCAACGCGGCCCAGGCGTGCACCGGCGGGTTCACGTCCCCGAACGCCCACTCGTACGCCGGGATCTGCCCGTTCGGGTGCAGGTACCACTCGCGGAGCAGGAGCAGCAGTTGCTCCTTGGCGAACCCCGGATCGACCCGGGCGATGGTCACGCAGTGGAAGGCCAGGTCCCAGGCGGCGTACCAGGGATATTCCCACGGGTCCGGCATGGAGAACACGTCGAAGCTGGTCATGTGCCACCAGGCGCTGTTGCGCCCGTGCCGGCGCCCGGCCGGCGGCGGCGCCGAGCCGGGATCGCCCTCCAGCCAGCGTTTGACGTCGAAGTGGTAGAACTGCTTGCCCCACATCAGCCCGGCGATCGCCTGCCGGGCGACCATCGCCTCGTCGGCGGTGGCCGCGGCCGGGATGACGCTGTCGAAGAACCGGTTCGCCTCGGCGCGGCGGGCCCAGAGCACGGTGTCGAACCCGTCCCCGAGGTCGGCGGGCGGGGGCGCGACGGCGGCCGGCGGCGGCGCGGTGCGGGCCAGCCGCAGCCGGATCTGCCGCCGCCCGCCGGCCGGCACGTCGAGCACGTAGTGCAGCGCGCCCTTGGTGCCGACGCGGTCCGGGTTGACGGTGGCGGCGCCGGCCACCACGTGGTCGTTGATCCCGTCCTTCGGGTACGCGGACCGGCCGGGCAGCCCCCACAGCCGCTCCGCGTTGGTCTCGTTGTCGCACAGCAGCGGCGTCGGGTCGCCGTCGCCCTCCAGCAGCAGTTGACCGAGCACCCAGTGGTCACCGACCAGCCGGGAGCCCGCGCCGTGGATCGTCGGGACCCGGTCGGCGCCGGGCAGCCCCCAGGCCCAGGTGTTGCGGAACCACAGGGTGGGCAGCACGTGCAGGGTGGCGTCCCGGTCACCCTGGTTCGCGACGGTGACGAGCACGCACATGTCGGTCGGGGACGCCTTGGCGTAGTCGACGGTCACCGCCCAGTAGCGGTCGTCGTCGAAGATGCCGGTGTCCACCAGCTCGTACTCGGTGTCGTCCCGGCCGCGCAGCGCGTTGACCGCGACGAGTTCGTCGTACGGGAAGGCGGCCTGCGGGTAGTGGTAACGCCAGCGCATCCACGAGTGCGTGGGGGTGCTGTCGAGATACCACCAGTAGTCCTTGGCGTCCTCGCCGTGGTTGCCGCCGTCGCCGCCGAGGCCGAACATGCGTTCCTTGAGGATCGGGTCGCGCCCGTTCCACAGCGCCAGCGCGAAGCAGAACGTCTGCCGGTCGTCGCAGACGCCCGCCATGCCGTCGTCGTTCCACCGGTAGGCTCGGGACCGCGCGTGATCGTGGGGGAAGTAGTCCCACGCCGTGCCGTGTTCGCTGTAGTCCTCCCGTACCGTCCCCCACGCCCGCTCGGACAGATAGGGGCCCCATGCGCGCCAGTCCTGCTCCCCGGCATCGGCCTGGGCGAGCCGGTGCCGCTCGGGGTCGGAGGCCACGGAGGTCGGGCGGTCGGTGATCACCGGAACATCTTCGACGCCGCCGGGGTACTTCTCCACAGCGGCCATTGTCGTCGTGGCATGTCACACCTCGCTGCCGGTGGAGGAAAGTTGATCGACATCCGTTTCGGTCCGCGGTTCTGCGCGGACCTGTCCACCTCCGCCGAGCGGGAATGGCTGGTCACGGACGGGCGCGGCGGTTACGCCACGGGCACCGTGGCCGGGCTGCGCACCCGCCGCTACCACGGGTTGCTCGTGGTGTCGGGCGAAACGCCGGCGTCCCGCAAGGTGGGACTCGTGAGTCTCGACCCGGCGGTGACCCTGCCGTCGGGGACGCGGGTCCGGCTCGGCGCGCACGAGTGGTCCTCCGGTGTGGTCGACCCGCGCGGCTTCGAGCTGTTGGAGCGCTTCGACCTGACCGACGGGGTGCCGCGCTGGCGGTGGCGGATCGGCGACGTGGTGATCGAGCGGGAGATCGCCATGGCGTACGGCCGGTCCTGCGTCGCCGTGGTCCACCGGCTGGTCTCCGGCGGCCCGGTCCGGCTCGACCTGGCCGCGGCCTGCACCTGGCGGGACGCGCACGGCGAGCGGCGGGCCGACGGTCCCGCGCCGCGGCTGGAGCCGGTGGCCGGCGGCGCGGTCGTCGACGGCGCGTTCCGGCTCGCCGGGCCGGGCTGGGCCCCGGAGGGCCAGTGGTGGCTCGGGGTCCGCCACCGCGCGGAGGCCGACCGCGGCCTGAACCCGGACGAGGACCTCTGGTACGCGGGCCGCTTCTCCGGCGCGCTCGACGAGCCGGGCGCGACGGTGACGGTGCTGGCTTGGGCGGATGACCTGGGCGAGGAGCCGCCACCGGCGACCGCGGTGGTCGAGGCGGCCCGGCGGCGCAACCGGGCGGTGGTGGCCGCCGCCAAGCCGGACGACGCGGTCGAGGCGACGCTCGCGCTGGCCGCCGACGCGTTCGTGATCCGCACCGCCACCGGCCCGGACGTGGTGGCCGGCTACCCCTGGTTCGGCGCCTGGTCCCGGGACACCATGATCTCCTACGAGGGGCTGTTCCTCTGCACCAACCGGGCCGACGAGGGCCGGGAGCTGCTGCGGGCGTACGCGGGCACGCTGTCCGAGGGCATGTTGGCGAACACCGCCGACACCGGCCGGGTCGAGCACAACACGGTCGACGCCACGCTGTGGTTCCTGCACGCGGTGTCCCGGCACGTCACGGTCACCGGCGACACCGACCTCGGCGACGAGCTGCTGCCGGCGCTGCACGGCGTGGTGGAGGCGCACGTGACCGGCACCCGGTACGGCATCGGCGTCGACCCGGCCGACGGGCTGCTCACCCAGGGCGGGCCGCCGGACGTGGCGCTGACCTGGATGGACGCCCGGGTGTACGGGGTGCCGGTGACCCCGCGCACCGGCAAGCCGGTCGAGGTGAACGCGTTGTGGATCAACGGGCTGGCCGGGCTCGCCGAGCTGACCGAGCTGGCCGGCCGGGACGCCACCGGCCTGTGGGACCTGCACGGCCGGGCCACGACCGCGTTCCGCGAGCGGTTCCCGGCGCCGGCCGGCGGGCTGCACGACGTGGTGGACGCCCCGGCGCCCGCGTACCCGCTCGGCGGCGCCCCGCACCACGACGACGACCTGCTGCGCCCCAACCAACTGCTCGCCTGGTCGCTGCCGTACGCCCCGCTGGAGCCGGACGAGGGCACGCTGCGCCGGCTCACCGAGGCGTTGTTCACCCCGCTGGGCCCGCGCAGTCTCGCCCCCGGGTCGCCCGGTTTCACCGGCCGGCACCGGGGCGGCCCGGCCGAGCGGGACTCCGCCTACCACCAGGGCACGGTGTGGCCGTGGCTGACCGGGCCGCTGCTCGACGCGTACCGCCGGGCCGGCCTGCCCACCGACGATCTGCTGGTGGGGTTGGTGGGCCACCTCGTCGAGGACGGTCTCGGCTCGGTGAGCGAGACCGCCGACGGGCTCGCCCCGCACGCCGCCACCGGCTGCCCGTTCCAGGCCTGGTCGGTGGCCGAGCTGCTGCGCGCGCGGCGAGTCCGCCGGTAACGCGTTACAGACCGGCAACCGGCGTGTCGCCGCCGGTTATCGACACCTGGGCAGGATGGGTGCCGCCCCCCGGTGGTGACGTCGGGCGGGACGACGACAACTCAAAGGGGGCCGCGTGTCAGCTGACGCCGAAGTGATCGACATCCTGCCCGCCCGGCGCCTGCGGGTGCTGCTGCTCTCCTGGGAGTACCCACCCGTGCTCGTCGGTGGCCTCGGCCGCCACGTGCACGCGCTCTCCGTCGCCCTGGCCGCCGCCGGGCACGAGGTCACCGTCGTCACCCGGCACGCCGAGGGCACCCCCATGGAGGAGTACGCCGACGGCGTCCGCGTGGTGCGGGCGGCCGAGGATCCGGTCCGGTTCCCGCTCGCCACCGACTCGCTGCTGGCCTGGACCATGGCGTTCAACCACACGCTCACCCGCACCGCCCTGCGCGCGGCCGGCGCCGGCGCGTACGACGTGATCCACGCCCACGACTGGCTCGTCGCGCACACCGCGGTGACCCTGGCCGAGCACCTGGACGTGCCGCTGGTGACCACCATCCACGCCACCGAGGCGGGCCGGCACCAGGGTTGGCTGCCCGGGGAGATGAACCGCACCATCCACGGCGTCGAGCACTGGCTGAGCAACGCCTCGGCCCGGGTGATCGCCTGCTCCGGCTACATGCGCGACCAGGTGGTCCGGCTGTTCGACGTGCCGGCCGGGCGCGTCGACGTGGTCGCCAACGGCGTCGACGACCGGGCCTGGCGGGCCCGTCCGCACGCGGTCGCCTCCGCCCGCGCCCGCTTCGCCGGGGACGGGCCGCTGATCGGGTACGCCGGCCGGCTGGTCTACGAGAAGGGCGTGCAGCATCTGGTGCACGCGGTGCCGCACCTGGCCGACCGGCACCCCGGCCTGCGGGTGGTGATCGCCGGGGACGGCCCGTACCGGGATGAGCTGGTGGACCAGGCACACCGGCTGCGGCTGCACGACACCGTCCGGTTCGCCGGCTTCATGGACGCCACCCAGCTCCCCGCGGTGCTCGCCGCCACCGACGCCACCGTGATCCCCAGCCTCTACGAGCCGTTCGGCATGATCGCCCTGGAGGCGGCCGCCGCCGGGGCGCCGCTCGCGGTGGCGCGCACCGGCGGGTTGGCCGAGATCGTCGAGTCCGGCGTGACCGGGGTGACCTTTCCGCACGGCGACCCGGACGCGCTCGCCGGCGCCGTCGACCGGTTGCTCGGCGACGAGGTCTTCGCCCGCCGGGTGGCGCGCAAGGCGCGCGCCATGGTGACCCGGCGGTACGCGTGGTCCGCCATCGCGGCCCGGACCGCCGTCAGCTACGCCGCCGCCCGCCGGGAGCACCACTCGTTCCAGGCCCGGCGGGCCGCCGCCATGCTGGTCGGGGGTCGGCCGGCCGTCACCATCCCGGAGGGAAATCTGCTGGCCGGCGCGGCGAGCTGAGGTCTGCCGCCCCGAGAGGATAGGTACCGTCCGATCCGTTGGCTATTGTGGACCACGACCAGCGGTGAGGAGTGCGGTGCGTAAGGTTGTGATCGCCGGACGGTACCGCCTGATCGAGCTGGTCGGCCGCGGCGGGATGGGCCAGGTCTGGCTCGCCCGGGACGAGGAGCTCGAACGCGAGGTCGCGGTCAAGCAGGTGCTGCCGCCCAACTGGCTCGCCGAGAACGAGCGGGACGAGCTGCGCGCCCGCACGCTGCGCGAGGCGCGGACGGCCGCGCGGCTCAACCACCCGAACGTGGTACGGGTCTACGACGTGGTCCGGGTCCAGGGCGACCCATGGCTGATCATGGAGTACGTTCCGTCCCGCTCGCTCCAGGAGATCATCGAGGCGGACGGTCCGCTGCCGCCCCGGCGGGCCGCCGAGATCGGACGGGCGGTGCACGCCGCGCTGCGTGCCGCCCACCTGGCCGGGGTGCTGCACCGGGACGTGAAACCCGCGAACGTGCTGCTGGCCCGGGACGGGCGGGTGCTGCTCACCGACTTCGGGCTGGCCGTGTTCGAGGGCGGTGACGGTGCGATGACCCGTCCCGGCCTGGTCCTCGGCTCCCCGCAGTACGTCGCGCCGGAACGCGCCGCCGAGGGGGTGTCGAGCGTCGAGGCGGACCTGTGGTCGCTCGGCGCCACGTTGCACGCCGCCGTGGAGGGCCGCTCGCCGTACGCCCGAAGCACCGCGATGGCCACGCTCGCCGCGCTGGCCAGCCAGCCACCGGACCCGGCGCCGCACGCCGGCCCGCTGATGCCGGTGCTGGTCGGGCTGCTGCGCCGTGACCCGCGCAACCGGCTCGGCCACGACGACATCGCCCGTCTGCTCGCCTCCGCCGCCACACCGGCCGCCGACGTACCGGCCGCCGACGCGCCGGACCGGCCGGCGTCCGACACCGCCGGGGCCGGCCGGCCCGGCCGGAACGCGCCACCCAGGCACGCGGCCGGATCCAGTGTCGTGTCGATGAGCGGCGACGACCCGCCGGTCCCGCGGCCCACACCGACCGTCCCGCCGCTGAGCGGCTCCCACATCGCCGTCCCGCCGGTCCCCCGGTCCGCGTCCACCGTCGCACCGCCGAGCGGCCACAGCATCGCCGTCCCACCGGTCCCCCGCCCCGGCCCCGGCGACCCGCCCGCGACCAGGCTCGGACCCGGCGACCCGCCCGGAGGCGGACCCGACGCCCCGCCCAGGTCCGCGACCGGACGCGCCGTGGTGTCGGGCGGCGGCTCCGGTGGGAGGGCCGGGCACCCGATCCCGGGAGACCCGGCCCGGCCCGGCCAGGCCGACCGGCCCGGCTTTGCCGACCGACCCGGCCCCGCCGATCGAGGCGGCTTGACCGACCGACCCGGCCGTGCCGGCCGACCCGGCCGGGCCGGCCGGCACGGTTGGGACGACTGGGACGGTACGCGCGGCTGGGACGGCACCGACCGCACGGACGGCTGGGACGGCGGGGACGACACGGGCGGGGGGAATGGCGGCGACGCCACGGGCGGCACGGCCGGCCCGGGCGCGGCGGACCGGCCGATCGTCGGTTACCCGGACATGATGCCGCCGGCCGCCGCCGCCCGGGCGTGGAGTCGGGCGGCCCGGCGCAGCGAGTGGGCGCGACCGGCCGAGGACGACCCGACCCCGCCGGCCGACCCGGCGGAGGAGCACCACCCCGACGAGCCGGACCAGTCGGAGCACGACCCGGTCCGGGGCGGCCCCGACCGTCCGGTCGGCGTGTTCGGCCCGACGGTCCTGACCAGCTTCGTCGACCCGGGCAGCCCGACCGGTCCCGAGGGTCCGGCGCCCCGGGCCGACGCCGTCAGCCCGGTGCACCTCCCCGGGTCCGGCGGCACCCCCGCCGCGAGCCCGCCGCCGGTCACCGCAAACTCTCCGGTCGACTCCGGTTCGTTGCGCGGCGCGACGGGCAGCGGCGCGCTTCACGACGACCCCGCGCGAGGCGGCGCGGCGCACGGCGTACCCCATCGGAGCGGAACCGCCCACGGCGGCGCGGCGCACGGCCTGCGCCCTCCGCACGGCGACGGCCGCGGGGAGGCCGCCCACGACGGCGCCACCGGCGACCCACCTGCCGACGCCACCGACGACGAGCGGAGGCGGGCGGCGCTGCGGCGCTGGGGCCTCGCCTCGACCGTCGCGTTGCTGGCCCTGGCCGCCGGCGTCGGCACCGCCCTCGCCGTCGACAGCGACCCTCCCAGGACCGGCGACGGACACGGCACGGCCATCGGCCAGCCCTGGGATCGTCCGCCCGGCCCACCCCCCGGCGTGCCACCACCGCCGTTCCCCTGCATCCGGCCGGACGTGGCCGGCACGCCGGTGCAGAAGGGTCCGCCACCTGCCGATCCGGCGGTGACCGTGCCCGCCGACTGGATCTGGCCCGCCGACACGGGCGGGTTCCACATCGCCCTGCCCGCCGGCTGGCTCCAGCTCCGCTCCGGCGACACCACCTGCTTCCAGGACCCGGCCACCCGGCGCATCCTGGGCGTCGAGCCGTATCCGGGCGGGGATCCGGTCGGCCGGCTGAAGTCCGCCGAGCGGGACCTTCGCTACGCCGGCCGGCTGCCCGCATACGACAAGGTGCGGCTCGCCGCCGCCGGCGGCGGTGCCGAGTGGGAGTGTCGCTGGACGGCCCCGAACGGCGAACGGATGCACGCCTTGCGGGTGCTGCCGGGCGAGGAGTCCGGGTGGACGTTGGGCTGGACCACCTCGGACGCCGACTGGGCCGCCGCCGACGGGCAGTTCGCTCTGATCCGGGACAGCATCCGTCCGATCCGGCCCACCCGCACGGCGGGTTGACACCGCCGGCGTCTCATCGCCGACAGACGCACCGCCGCGCCCGCCTGGGCCGACATACTTCCTGATGCCCACCGTCGCGCCGACTGACTACAGTGGCGTAGTTTGTCGATCAAGATCTTTGGGGAGGGCGAGCCGAGATGATGGGACCGTCCCATGCGCTGTCCGGCGCGGCCGTGTGGCTGACCGGCTCCTGGGCGCTGGACCAGTTCGCCGACTACCACCAGACGCCGCTGGCGCTGGCCGTCGGCACCGCGGTCTGCGCGGGCGGGGCACTCTTCCCCGACCTCGACCTCTCCGGCAAGGTCACCCGCAACCAGGGTGGCGCCACCGTGGCCCGGACCTTCGGCGTGGTCAGCCTCTTCGTCGCCGAGGTGGTGGAGAAGATCTCGCTCGGCGTCTACTACGCCACCAAGCTCAGCAAGGACCCGCGCCGCAACAACGGACACCGCACGCTCACCCACACCGTCCCGTTCACCGCGCTGGTCGGGTGGGGCACCACGGCGCTCTGCGCCCACTACGGCAAGTGGGCCGTGGTCAGCATCCTGTTCTTCATGATCGGCCTGGCGCTGCGCGGGCTCTTCGACGAGTGGGCCGAACGGGCCGGCTGGGTGGTCATCACGCTGGTGTCCGCCGCCGCGGCCTGGTTCACGTTCGCCAACCTGCCCGGCGACCGCGGCTATCCGATGATCGGTCTCGCCGTCGCTGTGGGCTGCTTCGTGCACATCCTCGGTGACATGATCACCCGGGCCGGCGTGCCCATCCTCTGGCCGATCCCGATCAAACGGCGGATGTGGACGATGATCGGGCTACCCAACAGCATCGCGCTGCGAACCGGCAGCAAGGCGGAGACGGTCGTCCTGCGCACCGCGATGACCGTGGTGGCCGTGCTCGCCGCGCTGGGCCTGGTCGCGCCCGCGGTGCTGCAACGCTTCGACATCCAGGTGTGAGTCGCGGCCGGGACGCGTCCGGACGCGGTCGGCATGCTTCCCGGAGTCGACCCGGAAGGTGTTCAGCAGGCGCCTACAAACTTGATGGTGTGAATGACTCACACCGCGGGCCGACCTGAACCGTCTACACCGCACGAGCGACGCTCGATCGACCGGCTCTCGATCGACTCCACTTCCCCGAAGTGGCGGCATCCTGGCCCATCCGACCCCACCACTTCGGCGAGGTGGAGTCGATCAAGCACACATTCTCGCATCCCTGGATCAGCTTCCCACCTTCCGGGACATCCTGGATCTTGGTACGGAAGCGCCCCTCCAGGGGCTGTTCCGTACCAAGATTCACATGACACCGACCGGGCGGGGCCGCTACCGGGGAGTCAGAATGCAGAACTCGGTGCCGTCGGGGTCGGCCAGCACCACGTCGTCGGCGGTGTGCCGGCCCGCGCCGACCCGGGTCGCGCCGAGCGAGAGCAGCCGGTCGACCTCCGCCTCCCGGTCCGCGCCGACAGGCGGCGCGAGATCCAGGTGTACGCGGTCCCGGCCGTGCCTCGGCATCAACGGCGGGCCGCTCCAGGTGACCTTCGCCCCGCCGCGCGGGGACTGGATCGCGGTCTCCTCATCCTGGTCCCAGACCAGCGGCCAGCCCAGCGCCGCGCTCCAGAAATGACCGGCCGCCCGCGTGCCGTCGCAGTTCACCGCGCCGACAAGACCGCAGCCGGCGAGGAAATTGTTGTCGGCCTCGCAGACGCAGAACTCGTTGCCCTCCAGATCGGCGAGCACCACGTGCCCCTCGTCGCCCTTCTGACCGACGTCGGCGTGCCGACCGCCCACCTCGATCGCCCGGGACACCGTCGCCCGCTGGCCCTCCGGGGACGCGCTGGTCAGGTCGAAGTGGATGCGGTTCTGCCCGGCCTTCGGCGCGTCGGTCGGAAGGAACCGGATGCGGAAGCCGGGGTCACCGTCGGGCCGGAGCGCGACCCCCTCGTGCGGGTCGTCGACCATCTCCCGGCCGAGCACCGCCGCCCAGAAGCGTGCGAGCCGCAGTGGCTCCGCCGCGTCGACACTTATCGCATGGAGGTTGATCGTCATCGCGCTGCTCATCCCCGATCCGCCGGCCCGGCCCGGTCCGACTGGTGGCCGAGCCTAGGGCGGAGGAGACCGGCCCGCAGCCGATTATCGCGGCGTCACTTCGCCGGTAGACCGGCCGCGTAGCGGACGCCACGGTCGACCCACCGGGCCAGGTCCGCGTCCCGCTCGCAGGCCGCGGGCTCCACCGTGACCCAGCCGCGCATCGCCCGCCCGCGCATCACCGTGCTCTCGGCGCCGGGCTCGGCCAACGCCCGATCGGACTCCGCCGGGTCGACGCGGACCATCAAGCCCCCCGCGCCGCGGACGACCACGGCCATGTTGCCGCGCAGCATCATCGCCAGGCCGCCGAACATGCGCCGCTCGGCGATGCCGGGCTCGCGCCCGACCAGCTCCCGTACCCGGTTCGCCAGGTCCTCGTCATACGCCACGACGGCATCCTGGCACCCCGGTACGACAGCCTCCGTGACAACCCGGTCACCGCGCCGACGCGCGTCACTCGGGGACGGACCGCCGTTGAGCAGGACCCGTTCGGCGCGGAGGCTGAGTGGTCAGCACCGTGATGACGGTCCACCGCGCCGCCGGCGAACCGCACCTCGACGGTCGCGCCGGGACGGCATCAGTGCTCGGGCTCCCCGCCGAGCCGCCCGATGATGTCGGCGCGGATCTGCCGGGCGTCGGACAGATGGTCGGCGAACGCCTGCGGCAACTGCCGCGCCAGGGGCTCATAGAGACCTACCGCCTCCGTGACCGCAGCCAGGGCCCCGGTCATGTCGGCATCCACACTGACACACACCCGCGCGTACGCCGACAGTGATCTCGCGAGGAAGGGCAGGTAGGCGACGGGGTTGGCCTCCGCCAACCGGCGGCGGATGGTCACGGCCTCCTCCGCCGCGGCCAGCGCCTCCTCCCGGCGCCCCACCTGGGACAGCCGCTCGCTGACGTTGGTCAACGACATCGCGAGGTGGGGCAGGTAGGCGGCCGGGTTGGCCCCGGCCAACCGGCGGTGGATGGCAGTGGCCTCCTCCGCCGCGGCCAGGGCCTGCTCCCGCTTGTCCGGCTCCGACCGGAGGACGCCGAGATTGTTCAACGATGTCGCGAGGTCGGGCAGGTGGGCGGCCGGGTTGGCCTCCGCCAGTCGCCGGTACACATCGACGGCCCCCTCCGCCAGTGCCAGTGCCTCCTCCCGGCACCCCACCGTGAACAGGAGAGCGCCGCGGTTGGACAACGAGATCGCGAGGTGGGACAGGTAGACGGCGGGGTTGACCTCCGCCAGGTGGCGACGGATGGTCATGGCCTCCTCCGCCGGGACCAGCGCCTCCTCCCAACGCCCCACCTGGGACAGGAAGACGCCGAGATTGTCCAACGACCCGGCGAGCTGGGGCAGGTGGGCGGCCGGGTTGGCCCCGGCCAACCGGCGCCAGATGCCGGTAGCCTCCTCCGCCGGGACCGGTGCCTCCTCCCGACGCCCCACCTGGGACAGCCGCTCGCTGACGTTCATCAACGACGTCGCGAGGTCGGGCAGGTGGGCGGCCGGGTTGGCCTCCGCCAACCGGCGCCAGATGCCGGCGGCCTTCTCCGCCAGTGCCAGCGCCTCCTCCCGACGCCCCACCTCCGCCAGCAAGACGCCGAGATTGTTCAACGATGTCGCGAGGTCGGGCAGGTGGGCGGCCGGGTTGGCCTCCGCCAACCGGCGGCGGATGGTGACGGCCTCCTCCGCCGGGGCCAGCGCCTCCTCCCGACGTCCCAGCGCCAACAGGCGAGTCCCCAAGCTGGTCAACGACATCGCGAGGTCGGGCCGGTGGGCGGCCGGGTTGGCCTCCGCCAACCGGCGACGAATGGTCACGGCCTCCTCGACCTGAGCCAGCGCCTCCTCCCGCCGCCCCACCCCCGACAGCTCGTTGCCGAGATTGTGCAGCGATGTCGCGAAATCGGGCAGGTGGGCGGTCGGGTCGGCCTCCGCCAGCCGCCGGTAGACGCCGGCGGCTTCCTCCGTTCGGGCCAGCGCCTCCTCCCGACGCCCCACCTCCGCCAGCCGGCTACCGAGGTTGGCCAACGACCCCGCGAGTTCGGGCAGGTAGGCATCCGGGTCGGCCTCCGCCAGCCGGCGGCGAATGGCGACGGCCTCCTCCGCCGGGGCCAGCGCCTCCTCCCGACGCCCCACCCCCGACAGATGGTTGCCGAGGTTGTTCAACGCCCCCGAGAGGTGCGGCAGGTAGGCGGCCGGGTTGACCATCGCCAACCGGCGCCAGATGCCGGCGGCTTCCTCCGTCGGGGCCAGCGCCTCCTCCCGACGCCCCACCCCCGACAGATGGTTGCCGAGGTTGTTCAACGACATCGCGAGGCCAGGCAGGGAGGCCGGGTCGGCCTCCGCCAGCCGCCGGTAGACGCCGGCGGCCTCCTGCGCCGAGGCCAGCGCGGCGACGTGTTGCCCGGCGTTGGCCAGCCGCCAGGCGTGGATGGCGTGCAGCCAGGCACGGTCCGCGTCGCCGGTGGCGTGGGCCAGGCGGTGCCGGGTGAGATGGCCGGTGATCGCGGCGGCGGCGATGTCGAGATCGATGTGCCGGCCCTGGGGCAGCAGGGGTTCGAGGATCTCCAGGATGGCGGGGTCGATGTCGGGGACGGCCGCCAGGCGGGTGAGGGTGGCCCCGCCAGCGGCGACAACCAGCTCGGGACGGCGACGGATCAACGGGTACAGCACGTCGGTGGCGATGTGCGGCCATCGGCGTGCGGTCTCGACGAGAGTGGTGACCGCGGCCGTGCTCCAGGCCGGCAGCTGTGGCCCGTCGGCGGTGAGCAGGTCGGCGACCGCGATGGGCGCCCAGTCCTTCTCCAGGGTCGTGAGCCCGCCGTGGCCCGGGGTGGACAGGGCGATGAGGTCCTCGCCGAGCCGGTCGGGGTGCAGCGGCTCGAACACGAGTCGGGTGTCGGTCGGCGGATAGCAGGTCGTGTGATCGTCGATGATCCGGTCCGCGGCGGCACTGTCGGCGGCAAACCCGGCCTGGCTGAGCGCCCGCCGGGCGGCAGATCGGGGCTGGGCCCCGATCAGGGTCGCGGTGTACACGGCCCGGTGCATCACCGCGGGCGGGGTCGTCAAGGGATCCTCGGGTCCGGTACGCAGCTCGTGCCAGTACGCCTCCTCCCGCAGCAGCAGATAAGCCGAGACGGCGTCCCCTCGTACGGGTGGGACATCGCCGTGCCGAATCGCGTCGACGGTGGCCAGGGCAGCCATGTGCACGGCCAGGACCTGCGCGAAGGCGGGCCCGGTCAGATCCGGTACCGGCCAGCCGGCCCGCTCGATGTTCATGGCCGCGGCGAAGCGCGCCGCCGCGGTGGTGAACAGCGTCAGTCGGTCGTCGTCGCTGTCGGCGGCCAGCGGCGGCAACGCCACCTGACCGGTGTCGATGCCGAGGTCGCTCTCGGCCCGGTTGGCCACCGCCGGCCACCAGTAGCCGTCCGAGCGGGCCAGCATCAGCACCCGCACCCGGGCGCCGGTCCGCGTGTGCAGGTCCCGTAGCTGAATGAGCAGGGCCAACAACGCTGAGGCCGGCCACCGGTCGGCGTAGTCCACGACCGCCAGCACCGCGCCGCCGGGTAACTCGACCCGGGACACCGGCGCGGTCCCGGGCACCGGGGTCGGTGTGTGCACCACCTTCCACGCCGCCCACCCCGCCGCTGCGCACCGGGCGGTGACCTCGGCGGCGAGACGGGTCTTGCCCTGCCCACCCGCGCCGTGGACCAGCAACGCCGCGACCGGCTCGCCACCGCGCACCCACTCGGCCAGCGCGTCCAGGGTCCGCTCGCGACCGGCGAACGGCACCACCTGATGGCGGGCCAGCAACAGGCAGCTCGGATGCGATCGGGCCTTCGGCACACCCACCGGCACCGGGGAACTGTCGGCCGTGCTCACCCGGTAGGGCGGTCGATCCGGGCTGATGACGGTGACGCCGCCGTCGACGTGGGAGATCTGGATGACGTCCCCGAAGACCACACTGCCGGTCACCACCTGACCCGCCGCCGGTTGCGGACACCACCGACGGCTCACCTGTCGATGTCCACGTCACCGCCGACACCGTCGACCTGCCGTACCGGTCCCGCCGCCCACGACCGCGTCACCGACTGCCCGTCCCCGGCCGGTACGCCGCCGGCCCCCATCCCGGCGGCAGACGGCGGCGGCGCGGTCGGCGCGGACGGCGACCCGGTCGCCGGTGCGGACCCGCCGATACGCACGTCGCCGCGCACCCCACGGACCTGGGTCACCCCGCCACCGACGACACTGTCGTCCACCGACTGCCCGCCCGCCGCCCGCCGGGCACCGAACAGCCCGTACGCGGAGAGACCCACACCGGCAAGCGTGAGGAACAGCCCGAACACGCCGGACCACTTGTTCGCCCGGTCGAGGTCCTGGACGGCCAGAAACGCCCCCAGGCCGGCGCCCACCAGCCCGACGAGGACCACCGCCGCCCACCTGCGCGTCTGATCACCTGCTGCCATGGGGTCATTGTGGGCTGTCATGGCCAGCGGCGGGAGCCACCGCACCGCCCCGACACGGCGGCCAGCGTCAATGCATGTCGGATGCCAGACATCCCCCGGACCGTTGGCCTCGCCGCCCACCGCCCGGGGCAGCAGTCCGGCTGAACGCACGGAGTCCTCGGCCGGTCAGGAGGTGGCGGACACCTGCCCGGTGGCGGTTCGCCGTGCCGCCCGGCTGGCCCTCACCCCCGGCAGGTTGGGTACCTCCGTCGAGCTGGCGACCCGACCCGTCGTGGCCGCCCACACCGCCCGGCTGGCAGTTCTGGGTGCAGGAGTAAGGCCCGGCCTACCGGTCCGACGCGGCCTTGAGGCCGGTCAGGAAGCTGGCCCAGGATCGGCTGTCGAAGGCTAGCGTCGGGCCGGTGCGGTCCTTGGTGTCGCGGACGTCCACCGCGCCACCGGCGAACCGCACCTCGACGCAGGCCGCGTTGTCCGAGCTGCGGGAGGACTTGAACCACCCACCGCCGAGGGCGGGGCGAGCGACCATCACGTCATCTCCTTGGCGATCCGCCGGATCAGCACCAGCGACTCCGCCGAGCTTAGCGCCCGCTCCCGCGCCTCGGCGAAGGTGACGACGTAGTCCGCGACCCGGCTGGACTGGTCGATGATGTCGCTGGACGTGAGCACCTCCTGCCAGACAAGGTCAGGCAGTCGAGGCGACGGGAACGACAGGATCTGGAACGGGCCGCCGAGCGCGGGATGCGCTCCGGCGGCGAACGGCATTACCCGGACCTCGAACTGCTCGGCGCGCTCGGTCAACAGCCGGTCCAGGTGGTCGAGCTGGGACCGCATCACCTGCGCGCCGCCGACCTGCTGCCGCAGTGCACCTTCGGTGATCACAGCAGTCAGTCGTAGGGGGTGGTCACCGTCGAGCCGCCGCTGACGCGCCATCCGCACGGCGACCCGCCGGTCCATCTCGGTCAGCCGGACGTAGGTGTTGCCGCCACGGATGACCGCGCGGGCGTACTCCTCGGTCTGCAACAGGCCGTGCAACAGCTCGTTGTGGTAGCTGCGGACGTGCTCGGCACCCGCCTCGTAACCGAGGAAGCGGAGGAAATCAGCGGGGAAGAGCTGCGAGTACTGATGCCACCAAGCCCGCTCCATGGCCGCAACCCGCAACTCTTCCAACTCGGCGGCATCGGATGGATCAAGCTCGTATGCCTTGACGAGCTGGGCCAGCCGGTCGCGCGGCAACTTCACCCGCCCGGCTTCGACGCCCGAGATGTATGCCTGTGTGATGCCGCTGGCGCGACCCGCCCCGACCGCCGTCATTCCCACTTCCTCCCGGCGTTCACGCAGCCGCAGTCCAAGCTCCCACGCCTGCACGGTCGGCGACGCAAGCGGTGGCGTTGACCTACGCGACGTGCTCGCGGTCTTCGGCATCGTCTGAACTCCATCCGTCCACATCAGCAAACTTCCTGGACCATACTCGACAAACATGCCGGGCAATAGTCTCTTGATATAAATTTGTTCATCGACGATGCTGGCCCGAGAAGTTTCGAGAGCAAGAGGAGGCAACATGCGCAGTCAGGTCACGTGGATCGACCCGGAGCCGCCGGTGCGGCACGCGTTCTCGCTCTGTCGGGTGGTCGACGCCGGCACGGCCGACGAGTGGTACGACCTGCTCGGCGTCGTCCGGGTGCCGGTCGACCGACGCGCGCCGGACAAGCTGCGCGACCAGTTGCGGCCGTGGGCGCTCGCGACGCTGAAGGCCGGCGGGTACGGCTTCGGCCGCTACCTCGCCGACTACTCCACACTGGACGAGGAGGACGAGCCCGACAAGGCCATCTCGCACGAGGACATCAACTGGTCCGGCAGCGGCGTCCTGATCCCCGCCGACAAGTCGACCTGACCGGCTCGGCCCCGATGTACACCGCCGCGAGCCGCTGCCGATTCACGCGCCGATGCGTTGCTCGGGGACGGACAGGCCGTAGAGCGCCATCAGCTCCGGGCTGTCGATCCGGCTGTCGTCTGCGACCGCGTCGCAGGAGATGTCGACGATGCTGAGGCGGGGCTGGGCTCAGCCGCCCCCACCGGACGGCGGCCGTTCCGTCGTGGCGGTGAACCAGTCCTTCCGCGTGCTCTTGTCCAGGTGCACGACGCGCAGCCCGACCGCGCGGCAGGCATCGGCGAACTCTTCCGGCTCGTAGTAGCTGAACCAGCGGGGCGCGGGGAACTCCTCCGTGGTGCGCCATCCTTCCCGGCCTCCGTGCTTCATGCTGATCAGTGCCCGGCCACCGGGCCGCAGGGTGCGGTGGATGCCGGTGAGCGCAGCGGCGGTGTAGGGCTTGGGCAGGTGCAGCAGGACACCGCTGGCGATGATGCCGGCGAAACATGCCTGCCGGAACGGCAGGGCGATCGCGTCCCCACACACGGCGTGCGGCGTGGCGAGGCGTGTTGCCGTGGCGGTCAGCAGTTCGATGGTGACGTCCGCGAGGACGGCCGTCCTGCCGGTCGCGGTCGTCAGGTGTGCGTCCCGGCCCGCTCCACAGCCGAGATCCAGTACAGGCCCGTCCGGCAGCGTGACGAGGAACGCCTCCAGTTCCTGCTGTAGTCCGGGAAACCGGCTGTAGCTGGCGGTCATCGCGGTGTATTGCTCGGCCAGCGAGGCATAGGACTGGCGGATTCGAGCGGTTCCGGGCCAAGCCGTGGTGGTGACGGTCACGGTGCGGCGGTGGTGGGAGCGGTGACTCCGGCGACGAGGCCGCTGACGTCGGTCGTCTGATGCTTCCAGGCGACGCCCGGCAGGGCGTGGCGGTCGCCGCCGCGGCCGACGAAGGCCACCCCCGACTCGGGCGCGGTGGCGCGGCCGATGACGTCGAACGTCAGGCCGTTGCGGGCGAATGCGTCCCGGCAGGCGTCGAGCCGATCGGCGGGAACGGTGAAGGCCAGCTGAAAGTCCGCTGAGGCGCTCATCGCGAGGGTGACGTCGTCGGAGCCGATGAGTTTGGCGACCGCACTGACTGCCGGGTGAACGGCGATGTCGTCCTCGGTGACCTCGAAGCCGACCCGACTGGTGGCAGCGAGCTGCTCGATGGTGGCCTTGAGCCCGTCGGACGTGTCCTGGCAGGCGGTCGCGTAGCCACCGGTCGACAGCACCCGTCCTTCGGCCACTCGGGCGCGCGGCCGGCGCCAGCCATCCAGAAGGTCCTGTTCCAGGGCGTCGGCCAGGTGCCAACCGTTCGCGCTGCGCTTGGGGAAATAGGCGACCGCAGCGCCCAAGACCCCGCACGGGCCGGTGACACACAGATAGTCACCGGGTCGGGCACCACGACGGGTCAGGGCGGTGCCGGTGCGGCAGATGCCGATGGCCGAGGCGGACAGGACGATGCGCTCGGCGTTGCCGATGTCGCCGCCGACGTTCAAGGTGCCGAAGTCGGCGCACGCCTGGTTGATGCCCGCCATGATGTCGAGGAAGGCGTCGTCATCGAGGTCGTGGGGATAGCGGACGACGGTCAGGACGCCGATCGGTGCGGCACCCATCGCGGCGACGTCGCTGACGTTGGCGGCCACGACGTAGTAGCCGATGTCGAAGTTCGTCAACAGGCCCTGTTCGTAGAGGGCGAACTTGGGACCGCGGACGTAGTCCGATCCGACCACGAGGGTGACCGGGCCGTCGACCTCGTAGACCGCACAGTCGTCCCTTGCGTCGGCGCCCCCGGTCAGGGTGGCGTGCGGGCCGTGCCCGTCGCCGAGGACGGCGCCGGACTGACCGGCGAGGAATGCACCGACCAGCATTGCGACCCGGGTCGGTTCGTCGGAGTAGGTGGCTTCGGAATTCATCGGTGGTCTCCCAAATGATGAAGGACGGCCCTCACCGTGGCGGATGTCGACAGGAAGGTGGTGTCCAGGACGAGGCCGTGCGGCTGGCTGCTGACGTGTTCGCGGGTGGCGTCGTCGAGCCTGGTCGCCGGCCCGGCACTCACTGTGCGACCGGGCATCGCCCGGTATTGGAGGCGACGGCGTTGCCGCCGGATTGCCTCATTGGCAGTGAGAAACACGTGGCAATCAGCGTTCGTCATAACGGCCGTGGCGCAGTCACGCCCGACGACGATCATGCGCTCGTGCCTATCTATGATCATTCGATGGTGCGTGGTGATGTCGTGCCGCCATGCCGGGTCGGCGGATATGACGCGCAACTGATGTTCCACTTCTGGTGACCAAATGGCGTCGGTGATGTCTTCCCCGTGGTAAACGACAGCGGGCAGGGCGGGTCGCGCCCCTGGTGCCGCCACCTCATGACGCAGCAGCTCGAACAGGGGACTGCCGGGCGAGATCGGCTCCCGCAGCGCGGCATAGGCGACGGCGCGGTAGGTCAGCCCCGTGTCGAGCATGTGCATGCGCAGTCGAGATGCGAGTGCGTAGGCGAGGGTCGTCTTGCCACTGGCGCTAGGACCGTCCACAGAGATTGCCAAGCCGTGATGCATTCGAGAGAATCCCTCTGCCGGATGCGGGGGCGGCATCAACGTATGCCATAGGTGCCAACACGCGGCTACCCGCGTACGCCCGGTGCCGCCACACCGCCCACGAGCCGCTCCTGCCAGCCCTGCGTGGCGATCAGCGTCGCCCGGAGGAGGTCCTTGCGGATCACCACCGACCAGTCCCATTCCGGATCGGCCATGCCGAGCATGGCTCCGACCACCGAGCGGAGATACTGGCTGCGGACGCGACGCTGCGCGTCGAAGACGATGTGCGTGCTGCCGTCGCCGCAGTAGTAGTAGGGTCGGTCGGCCGCCGCGAACCGCTGCAACCCGGTGAAGTCGGGTAACTCGACACGTGTCAGCCCGTCACGTGCCATCAGGTTCGCCGCCCGGGCCGCGTCGATCGGAAGGAAATGCCAGTGGGCGTGGGTGATGCACGCCGAGGGCATCTCCGAAGAGGAGCCGTGCTCCAAGACGGCCATCTGCCCGAAGGTCGCGACGTAGAGCGGCCGGAGGACATTGACGATGGCGCGTGCACGCTCGGACTGCTCGGCGTCGAGATGCCCGAAGCTGAGATAGTGGTCCTCGGGCAGCAGCAGCAGGTGACCGACCGTCAGCGGAGACATGTCGGCGATGAGCCGGAAGCCCGGGACGGATGCGATCTGCCGGCTGGGCGGGTCACCCTCATAGGTCATCGTAAAGGTGCTGACGTCAGCGGAGCGCAGTTCGTCGCACAGTTCGGCACCGTTGCACCTTGACGTGACAGCCACGCCGACCTCCGTGCCGGAAGGTGAAGCGGACGCATCCACCGTAGCATTGATCGATGTCAGTTAGATATTTGTGATCAGTTCACCGGCTTGTTCATGCGTTCTACCGTTAGTCGCATGGGGCCACTCACGGCGAAGATCGTCGACCGTGCGATAATGCTTTCCGCGACGTGCGTCATGGTCGCGCAGCAGTATTCCGTACCATCCGCCCCGTTCTGGAACAGCATTCTCGGTGGCCGCCGCTACGTCATCGCCTTCCTGGTGGCCATCATCGCGACTTTCGGCGCCCTCACCCCAGCCCAGGTCTGGTCCGAGCGCTCCCAAATGGCTCGGCGCACCGCCGTACGCCATCAGATCCTCAACCACTTCGGCCGGCTGCTCGCCATCGCCGCGCGCATCGACCCGAAGCCACCGCCTTCCGACCTCGGCCTGCACGTGTGGCGAATCGCCTGGGCGGTGCGGCACCCTCGTCGCCGGCTGGTTCGCATCGCCACCTATCGGCTGGGAAGCACTCCCGCCACCCGCGCCTTCGAACCCGGTCGCGGTGCCGGCGTCGTCGGACTCTGCTGGAAGCGTAACGAGGAGGTGGCCGTCGACGTCGAGTTGCTCGCGGCCAAGCTCACCACAGCGGCCGAATATGACGCCTACGTCGACTCCGAGGGCGCCGACGCCGTCATGAACCTCTCCTGGTCGGAGTTCCAGCGAGTACGCCACCGCGGTGCCGTCTTCGCCAGCCCCATCCGCAACGGACGGGGCGAGTTCATCGGCTGCGTCAGCGTGGACGCCACGTCCGGCTTCGGCACCCTCGCCGACGACGAACTCTGGCACGAGGTCAATTCGTTGTGCATGCTGCTGGGAGACGACGGCATCCTGCACGTCTGACGGATTGAGAGCGGTCAGCTCAGCACCCGATGGCGCTCGTTCATCGCCTGGTCCGTAGCCGCCTGCCAGGTGCCCGGATCACAGTTGGGCAGGATCTGCCGTATGCCGCCGGCTGGGTCCTCGACGTCACCGAATCGGCGGGGTATGAGGTGAATGTGCAGGTGGTCGACGCTGCGCCCCGCCGCGCGGCCCTCATTGACACCGATGGTCCATCCCTCCGGCCGTAACCGTTGGGACAGTTCGTCGCGCACCGCCAAGATCAGCGCGAAGGCATCACGGAGTTCCTCGGCAGTCAGATCGAAGAACGACTCCACGTGGCGTTTCGGGACGATCTCGGTGTGCCCCTCCGAGGCCGGAAAATTGTCCAGTCGGGCAAAGCAGGTCGCGTTCCGGTGCGAGATCCGGTTCAGGCGCACGTCATCCTGCCGACAGAACAGACAGTCTGGGGACAAGTCTTCGGAAAGGGTCCCCTCAGTGCCTTCTGGTCCCACACAGCCCTCCACCGCCGACCACTGTGCGCCACCGCAGGCGCAGGGCGCGCGTGACGTCTGCTGGCGACATACTACAAGGCGCGCCTCAGCATCTGGGTCATCCGCACAGCATGCCCCGGACCTGGGATTGTTCAGTGACCACTGCGGACGGTGTCGGGTCGACGGTCGAATCGTAACGATGGGCACGCCCGGTCAAGATCAATGTGGCTGAGGGGGATGTGTCGCCCGACGCACTGGAGCCGCGTCGCAACATCGCCAGGCTTCTGCTCACCGAGGGCAGCGTCGAACCAGCCCTGGACGAACTCGTCCCGATGCACGAGGACCTAGCGCTGGCGTACGGGCCGGACCACAAGGAAACCCGGGAGATCGCCGAGGTCCTGGACCGGATACGGCGATCGGTGGGTTCGCTTCGCCCTGCCGATTCACGCGCCGATGCGCTGCTCGGGCACCGACAGGCCGTAGAGCGCCATCAACTCCGGACTGTCGATCCGGCTGCCGTCGGCCACCGAGTCGCAGGAGATGTCGACGATCTGCTCCTTGTGCGCCAGCAGGTAGGGCCGGGCGCCGACGTCGGCGCTCGCCAGCGTGGCGATGCCGGGCCAGTGCCGGCGGCCGAAGAGCATCGGATAGTTGCGCAACCCCTCGTAGGTGGCGCAGACGAGCGCATCCGGATACGGCAGCGCGGCCACCCGGCGTACCGCCGCCGCGGTGAGCCCGGGCATGTCCACCGGCACCACGACGACCGCCTCGATGCCGTCGTCGGTGAGCGCGGCCAGCCCGGCCCGGATCGAGGAGCCCACCCCGGTCCCCCAGGCCCGGTTGACCACGACTGTGGCGCCGGTCAGGTCGGTGGTCCGCCGCACCTGCTCGGCCGCCGCGCCCAGCACGACCACGACCTGCGCGCAGCCCGCGTCGGCCATCGTGTCGATCATCCGGCTCACCAGCGGCTTCTCGCCCAGGTGCAGCAGCGCCTCGGGTCCGCCGATGCGGCGGCCCCCACCAGCGGCGATGATCATTGCAGCGATCCGGTTCAGCGGTGCCCCCTCGACCAGGGGGACGGACCGGGCACAGCAGCGCCCGGTCCGTCCCGTCGTACGCACACCGGGCCCAACGAGCGCGCTCGCGGCCGGGTAGCGGGGCAAAACGGAAAATTGTGTGACTATGCCGCATCCGCGTAGCAGTCCACCGTGGACAGGTCGAGCGGGAAGCGGACCGGGGTGTCGCCGAACAACAGCGTGGTGGCCCGCTCCCCGGCTGCGGTGACCGCCTCGGCGACCGCGCCGGCCTGGTCGGCCGGGCAGTGCACCACCACCTCGTCGTGCTGGAAGAAGACCAACTCGGCCGCGGTGCCGGCCAACGCCGTGCGGAGCGTGGCCAGCAGCGTCGAGGCCCACTCCGCGGCGGTGGCCTGGATGACGAAGTTACGGGTGAACCGCCCCCGCGAGCGGGCCGCACGCGCCGACGGGCCACGCGGATCCGCCTCGCCGTCCTGCACCACCTCGTCCGCGTCGGCGAACCCGACCGCGCCCGGCGGGCAGGTGCGGCCCAGCCACGACCGGACCAGCCCACCCGCCTCACCGGTGCGCGCCGCCGCCTCGACGTAGCCGAACGCGGTCGGATAGCTCCTGCGCAGCACCGCCAGCGCCGGCACCGCCGCGCCGCCGGTCTGCCCGTACATCGCGCCGAGCAATGCCACCTTGGCCCGGGTCCGGTCACCGGCGAACGCGTCCCGGGCCAGCGCCGCGTACAGATCACCGGCGCCACCGGCGGCGGCCAGCCGCTGGTCGCCGGAGACCGCCGCCAGCACCCGCGGTTCGAGCTGGCCGGCGTCGGCCACCACGAACGTCCAGCCCGGATCGGCCACCACCGCCCGCCGGATCACCTTCGGGATCTGCAACGCCCCGCCGCCCCGGGTCGCCCACCGGCCGGAGACCACGCCGCCGGGCACGTACTCCGGACGGAACCGGCCGCCGGACACCCAGGCGTCGCGCCAGGCCCAGCCGTGCGCCGTCCAGATCCGGTAGAGCTCCTTGTATTCCAGGACCAGCGGCACCGCCGGATGTTCCACCCCGCGCAGCACCCACGCCCGGGTGTTCGGCAGCTCCACCCCCGCCCGGGCGAACGCCCGCAACAGCTCCGCGGGCGAGTCGGCGTGCAGATGGCGTACGCCGAACGCGGCGGCGATCCGCGCCTGGAGGTCGGCCAGCCGGCGGGGTGGGCCGCCCACCGGGGACGCCTCGCCGAGCAGCTCGGCCAGGATCGCGTCGTGCACGTCGACGCGCCACGGCAGGCCGGCCGCGCCCATCTCGGTGCCGACCAGGACACCTGCCGACTCGGCGGCCACCAGCAGCCGGAACCGGCCGGGGTGGGTGGTCGCCGCGACCCGGGCGAGCTGGTCCGCGTACACCCGGGTCAATGCCGTGAGGCCGGGGCCCGGCGGGCCGGACGGTGGGTCGAAGAGCGCGCCCTGGCCGTGGCCGGGCGGCTCCGGCGGGCGGGGCGCCGGGTCCGGTGGGACCGGCGCCCCGGTCAGCCGGGCCCAGGCGGCGGGCAGCGCGCGCGGCTCTCCCCAACGGCCCGCGTGCCCGAGCAGCAACGCCTCGGTCAGCTCGACGTCGTGGCAGCGGTCGAGCCGGATCCCGGCGCGCAGCAACGCCGGGTAGACGCTCCCGCCGGTGGCCCACACCCAGCGGGGCCGCTCGGCCGCCTCGCGGGCACCGACGGCGGCGGCCAGGTCGGCCACCTCCTCGGCCGGGCCGGCCGGGCGGCCGTCGACGTCGAGCGGTTGCAGCGTCCCGCCGCCCCGCTCCCCCGCCACCACCGCCACCACCGCCACCACCCGCACAAACGCGATTCTGCCTCCCCCCACCGACAGGGTGAGGGTGTAAGGCGGGGGCCCCGCTTAACGTTTTCTGCATAGGCGGGGGCCCCGCTTAACACCAGGTGTTAAGCGGGGCCCCCGCCTAACGCGCGACGCGGCCCGGCCCGGGCCGGCCCGACCGCGTGGCGCGTGCGGTTACTTGCTGACGCCTGCGGTGAGGCCGGACTGGACCTGGCGCTGGAAGACGATGTACACGATCAGCACCGGCAGCATCGCCATGGTGACCCCGGCGAACAATCCGGACCAGTCGGACTTGTAGCCCTGGTTGACCGACAGCTCGATCAGCCCCTGCGCGATGACCTGGTGCTTCGGCTCGCCGGCGACGGACTGCATGAGCAGGGTCGGCAGGTACCACTGGTTCCACTGGCCGAGCACGTTGAAGATGCCGATGCTGATCAGGCCGGGCTTGGCCATCGGCAGCATCACGCTGAAGAACGTGCGCGTGTGCGAGGCCCCGTCGACCGAGGCCGCCTCCGCGATCGACTCGGGCAGCGTCCGGAAGAACGAGTGCATGAAGAAGATCGTGAACGACAGCGACCAGGCCACGTAGACCAGGATCAGCATGAGGTGCTTGTTCGGGCCGAGCAGCGGGAAGCTGACCCCGGTGTTGTAGACGCCCTTGAACAGCGGCACCGCGGCCAGGTAGATCGGCAGTGTCAGCCCGGACAGGAACATGTAGTAGATCAGCCGGTTGCCGCGGAACTCGAACCGCGCCAGCGCGTACGCGGCCATCGAGCCGAGCAGCATGGTCAGCGTGACGCTGCCGGCCAGCACCAGGAGGGTGTTCAGGAAGAACGAGCCGAGGTGCCCCTCGGTCCAGGCCCGGCCGAAGTTCTCCCAGTGCAGCTTGTCCGGGATCAGGGAGAGCGGCTCGCGGATGACCTCCGAGTCGTCCTTCAGCGCGGACATCACCACCCACAGCAGCGGGTAGATGACCATCACGGCCCAGACCACCAGGAACACGTGGGAGAAGCCGTTGAAGATCCGGGAGCCGACCCCGGCGCGGTGCCGCTCCTCCCGGCGTACGGGGGCGCCGCCCGATCCGGTGGTGGCCTGGCCGGCCCGGTCGAGACCGTGTGTTGCCGTGCTCATCGCCGCGCCTCCTTCAGTACTCGATACGGTCACGACGGGTGATCCTCAGCTGCACCGCGGCGAGCAGGATCGTGAAGATGGCGAGCGCGACACCCATCGCGCAGGCGTAGCCGAACTGGCCCTTCTGGAACGCGGTGAAGTTGAGCACCGACGCGAAGATCTCGCTGGCGTGGTTCGGCCCGCCCTGGCTCGGCGTCATGACGAAGACCAGGGCGTACATGTCCAGCGCGATGAAGCCGAGGTAGACCCAGGCCACCGAGATGCTGTCCCGCAGCAGCGGCAGGGTCACCCGGAAGAAGGTGTGGAACCGGCCCGCGCCGTCGAGGATCGCGGCCTCGTAGATGTCCTTCGGGATCGACTGCATGGCGGCGGAGAAGAGCACCATGTAGAAGCCGGCGCCGCTCCACACCGCGATGAGCAGCAGCCACCACAGCACCGCCGGCACGCCGAGGAACGGCTCCGGGTCGGCGGTGAAGGCGATCGGGTTGTCCGCGTCCACCAGGCCGGCTTTGATCAGCAGGCCGTTGATCAGGCCCTGCCCGTCGGTGCGGTAGATCTGCTGCCACATGACGGCGATGACCACCAGCGACAGCACCTGCGGGAAGAAGAAGACCACCTTGTAGACCGCGGAGCCGAACACCCCGCGGATGCCGGCCCTGTCCTCGCGTCCGCCCACGTTGAGCAGGAACGCGAGGAACAGGGCCAGCGCGATCGTGAACAGCGGCACGGTGACCAGGAAGAACACGTTGTGCCAGAACGCCTTCCGGATCAGCTCGTCGGAGAACAGCCGGACGTAGTTGTCCAGCCCGACGAAGCGCTGGGAATCCGAGTACCCACCCCAGTCGGTGAGCGAGTAGCCCGCCGCCTGGGCGAACGGCCACACCACGTAGAACAGGTACAGCGCGACGGGCAGGGCCAGGAAGCCCGTGACGAAACGCGCGACTCCGTGCCGCATTGAACTCACTTCCTCGACAGCGTCAGGCGGTGCGGGTCTGCTTCTTGATCGACGAGTCCTTGGCGACCTTGTCGGCGGCCGTCTGCATCTTGTCGACGAACTGCTGCGCGGTGAGCCGGCCCGCCATCAGCTCCTCGGAGAGGTTCTGGCTCTCCTTGTCCAGGTCGGCGTAGAAGTCCGGGAACTTCACCGAGATGAGATCCCCGCTGCCGCCCTTGACGAGGGCGTTCGCGCTGGCCAGCGCGCTGTCCTGGACGTTGTCGCCGGAGCCCTTCGTGGATGCCAGCGACTTGGTCAGCTCGGCGAACTTCGCCGACCCGGTCTTGGACAGGATGGCCCGCAGGAACTCCTTCGCGGCCTCCTTGTTCGGTGCCTTGCTGGGCACCACGAAGCCCTCGCCGGAGGAGGCGAAGACGTCCTTGGCGGCCTTGTCGCCGGGCTTGCTCCAGTAGTCGGAGATGGTCAGCTCGAAGCCCGGCGGGATGGTCGACGCCATCTCGTTCTTCAGCCACGTGCCGACCTGGATGAACGCCGCCTTGCCGTCCAGCCACGCCTGCTGCGACTGGGTGTGGTCGAGCTTGCCCGGCAGCAGCAGCTTGTCCTTGACCAGCTTCTCCCACGGCTCCAGCGCGGCGACGATGCCGTCGGCCTTCCAGGCGCCGTCCTTGAGGTTGTCGATGTCGACGACGGCCTGCTTGCCGACCGCCTTCCAGATGCTGGCGAACAGCGCCCAGCGCGGGTAGTAGCCGTGCGCCGCGTCGTGCACGTACGGCGCCATGCCCTTGGCCTTGATCTTCGGCGCCAGGGCGAAGAACTCGTCCCAGGTGGTCGGCGGCGTCCACCCCTCCTTCTTGAACAGGGCGGCGTTGTACCAGTTGCCCCAGACCGTGTAGGCGACGTTCACCACGTAGAACTTGCCGTTCTGGGTGCCGTCGGCGACGGTGCCGGGCAGCAGCGAGTCGCCGACCGTGCCCTCGCCGTCCCAGGCGGGCGCGGTGAGCAGGTCGTCGAGCGGCTCGATGGCGCCCTCGTTGATCAGGGTGCTGCGGTCCATCATGTCGGCGCCCGAGTTCATCACCAGGTCGCTCGGCTGGGTCGCCATCTTGGGCTGCTCTTCGGTCTTGATCTTCTGGGTGGAAGACATGTTGACCGTGACGTTCGGGTGCTTGGCGTTGAAGACGACCTTGTCCTCCTTCGCCCACTGGTCGCCCAGGCCGCCGTTGAACACGACCACCTTGACGGCGCTGCCGTCCTTGACACCGAACGGGTTGTCGTCGCTCTTGGCCGCGCCGCCGCCGCTGTCGGACTTGCTCGGCTCGCTGCCGGCGCAGGCGCTGAGCAGACCGGCCGCCGGGATGGCCATCAGGCCGGCCGCGCCGGCGCGCTGGAGCAGCGTCCGACGGCTGAGGTCGGACTTCTCGGGGGTAACCGACATCTTGTCTCTCCTTGTGGTGTCGGGTCAGGCGGTCCGCCGGAGACGCCCGGCGTACCGCGACTCGAGGGCGAGGTTGTGCTCGTCCCCACCGGGGACGTTGGCGGAGAGGTAGATAGGGGGCACCTCTCCGGCCTGGTGGAACCGTCGTACGACCTCGGCGGTCAGCAGCTGCGCCAGCAGCGCCGCGGTGACCGAGGAGACCGCACAGACCGCGCCGCCGCCCTCGAGCGGCAGCAGTGCGTCACCGTACGGCGCGCCGTTGTCCAGCACGACGTCGGCGAGGTCGACGAGCCGGTGCCCGGAGGGGTGCCGAGGGGCGACCCGGGCCGTGTGCTCGACCGACGTGACCGCGATCAGGGGGTGGCCGCCCCGCTTGACGAGCGTCGCCAACTCGACCACCGAGCCGTTGATGCCGGATTGCGAGGCGACGACGAACACGTCCTCCGGTTGCGGCGCCGCCAGGGCGAGGAGATCATGCGCCACCGCCGGGTCGCGTTCCAGCTTGGGGTCGGCGAGCACGTCGCGGGGCGCGTCGCCGTGCAGCACGAGGTCGTGCAGGGAGAGTCGGTTGGCGGGGACCAGGCCGCCGGCCCGGGCGACCAGCTCGGCGGCGAACGCCTCCGAGTGGCCGGCGCCGAACGCCTGGAGCACGCCACCGGCGCGCAGGCCGCCGGCGATCAGGTCCGCCGCCCGGTGCACCGCCGTCGCCTGGCTGTCCACCAGCCGGTCGAGGACCGGGCGGACGGCGTCCGCGTACCCCTGGGCACTGATCATGAGAGGGCCCCCTTCGCGGCCTTGTGCCCGTCCACGGCCTGGGCGGTACGCCGGAAGGCCGCGTGGGCGCGGTCGTGGGTGCGCTGCGCCACCGCGATGTAGAGCAGGTCGAGTACGACGAGCTGGGGATGCCGGGCGGAGAGCGCATCCGGCCGGAAGGTGGTGGCCTGGCTGGCGGTGACCAGGACGATGTCGGCCAGCTCGGCGAGCGGCGAACGGGGGAAGCCGGTCAACGCGACGGTGGTGGCCCCGCGGCTGCCCGCCTCGGCGAGCAGCTCGATGGTCTCCCGGGTCTGACCGGTGTGTGAGATGCCGAGCGCGACGTCGCCGGCGCTCAGCAGCGCGGCGCTGGCCAGGCCCTCGTGCACGTCGCTCCACGCCCAGGCGGCCACCCCGATGCGGTGCAGGCTGAACTGCATCTCCTCGCCGACCAGGGCGCTGCCGCTGGCGCCGAAGATGTTCACCCGGTTCGCCCCGGCGATGGCGACCGCGGCGCGTTCCACCTCGGCCAGGTCGAGCAGCGCGGCGGTGTCGTGCATGGCCCGGGTGTCCGCGGCCATGATCTGGTCGAGCACCCGGGAGAGCGGGTCGCCCGGTTGGATCTCGCGGCCGATGTCGACGGTCCAGCCGGCGGAGCGGGCCCGGCCGGTTTCGGCGGCGATGCCGAGGCGCAGGTCGGCGTACCCCTCGAAGCCCATCGCCCGGCAGAACCGGGTGATGGTCGCCGGCGAGGTGCCGCTGCGCTCGGCCAGCTCGACGATCGTCGCGCGCGCCGCTGCCTCCGGGTCGCTGAGCACGTGCTCAGCGACCCGGCGCAGGGCTCCCGTCAGCTCCGCCGCGCCGGCCCGGACCCTGGCCAGCACCCCGTCGACGCCCCGCCGGTCGGCCGGAGCGGCGTCGACCACCGCGGTTCCCGCGGAAGTCTCGACCTCGTGCTCGGCCATCGGCGGAAGCCTTTCGGAAAGGAGTGTTAACTGTTAGTGGTAAAAGTTCTTACTGAAGGCCCCTCCGTGTCAAGGCTGTGGGCGAAGTTTTCAAACTGTTACCTGCCGCCCGGCCGCGATCTTGCGCCGGGCGGACCGGCCCCACCAGCATGGAGACCATGTCGGACACCGTCGTGGTCGGCCTCGACGTCGGGGGTACGTCCACCCGCGCCACCGCCCTGAGCCTCGACGGCGTACGCCTGGGCACCGGCCGCGCGGGCGGCGGCAACCCGACCAGTCACGGCGCCGAGCCGGCCGCCGCCGAGCTGCTCTCCGCCCTGCGCGCGGCGCTCACCGACATCGACCCGACCCGGGTACGCGCCGGCGTGATCGGCCTCGCCGGCGCCGGCCGCCTCCTCGCCGACCCGACCGGCCGCGCCGCCTTCGACCGGGCGTGGACCGACGCGGGGCTGCGGTGCCCGTACACGGTGCACGGCGACGCCCTGGTCGCCTACGCCTCCGGCACCGCCGCCCCGGACGGCACGGTGCTCATCGCCGGCACCGGCGCGATCGCCGCCCAGGTGCGCGGGCTGCGCCTGGACCGCACCGCGGACGGTCACGGCTGGCTGCTCGGCGACGCGGGCTCCGGGTTCTGGCTCGGTCGGGAGGCGGTCCGCCGGCTGCTGACCGACCTGGACCGCGCCGACCCGCCGGGCGAACTCGCCCGCCGCGTCCTGACGGAGCTGACCGGCAGCAGCGAGGTGGCCGCCCGACCCAGGGCCACAGTCGACGCCGTGGTGCAGGCGGTGACCCGACGCCCACCGGTGGAGCTGGCCCGACTCGCGCCGCTTGTCGTCTCGGCGGCCCGCGAGGGTGAGCCGACCGGCAGCGCCCTGATCGCGGAGGCCGCCGAGCTGCTGGCGGAGAGCGTCTCCCGGATCCGCCCCGCCGGTGCGTCCGACCCCGTGGTGCTCGGCGGTGGCCTGCTCACCGGCGATACCCCGCTCGCCGCCGCGGTCCGCGCCGAACTGTCCCGCCGCTGGCCGGGAGCACCGCTGCACGGCGCTGGGGACGGCGCCGCCGCCGCGGCCTGGCTCGCCGCCCGCGACCTACCCGAGGTGTCCGACCCGGCCGTGCTGCACGCCCGGCTCGTCCCGCCGCCGGCGTGACCCGCACCCCGCCCGCCCCCCGCACGCCCCTCCCCCCGGCACCCTGCCCGTCCCCGCACGCCCCCCGGGCACCCCGCACGCCCTCTGCGGGTGGCGCGGACGGATGGTGCCTGCCACGCCCTCCTGGAGCCGAAGCAACCACTGCTCACCACCATCGAAAGCGATGGCCGGTGGAGCGAGTCGTTCCTGCTCCCAGCGCGGCGAGGCACCCGTGAGTGACTCCCGGCCGCCTCGCCGAGCGCCAGGGCGGGACCGCCCTCGGGTGCCTAGAAACTTGATGACATAGATGGCTCACCGACGGCCGGTTGCCTTGAATCGTCCGCGTCATCAAGTTTCTAGCCGCCGATCGGCCACCTCCTCCGCCGACGGCGACATTCTCCGCCGACGGCCACCTCCTCCGCCGACGGCCACGCCGGGGCGGGCACCGCCGTCCTTCAGCCGGCACCAGGCGCGGGGTCGCTGCGGTCGGCACCGTGGCGCCGGGACGGCAGAACCTGGCCCGCCGACCCGTTCGGCGCGCCAGGCGGCGGCGGACCACGACCACCAACCACGACCAAGAACCACGACCAAGAACCACGACCAAGAACCACGGCCACGGACCACGACCACGGACCACGACCACGGACGACCGCGGCCACCGGCCACCGGCCGGGCCGGGACGGCTCAGGGCAGGGCGGCCAGCGTGTCGGCGAGACGGGTCCAGACCGTGGTGCGCCAGCCGCCGTCCAGCAGCGTGAACGTCCGCCGCTGGAGCGGGTCGTCCGGGTCGAAGCCGGCGTGTTCCAGGAACAGGCGGGTGCCCCGGCCCTCCGGTGCCAGGGTCCAGGTGACCACCGTGTCGAGCGGGCCGCCGCGCCAGGCCCACCGCATCCGGTGTGGCTCGTCGAGTTCCAGCACCTCGCAGTGGACCGTGCCGTCGAAACCCTGCCCGGGGCGCGGGACGGTCCGCAGGGTGAACCGGTGCCCCCGGGCCGGCCGGAAGTCGTTCGGCATGAGCCAGCGGGCGATCAGATCAGAATCGGTCAGCGCGCGCCAGACCTTGGCCGGCGGATGGGGCAGGAACTGGTCCACCGCGATGCGGGTCGGCTCAGCCATCCGGCATCCCGTCCAACACCTCGCGCAGGCCCGCCAGGCGGGACCGCCAGAACCGCTCGTACGGGGTGAGCCAGTCGGCCACCTCGCGCAGCGGCTCGGGGCGCAGCGCGTAGAAGCGCTGCCGGCCGACCGGCTGCTCGGTGACCAGCCCGGCCTCCTTGAGCACCCGCAGGTGCTCGGACAGGCTGGGGCGGCGCATGTCGAAGCGGTCGGCGAGGCGCTGCACCGGCTGCTCCCCCTCCTCGCGGAGCAGCCGCAGCAGTTCCCGCCGGGTGGGGTTGGCGAGGGCCGCGAACACGTCCGACTCAGACACGGGTCTCCTGGAGCACGATGCCGTTGCCCTCCGGGTCGGCGAACGTGACGTAGCGGCCCCAGGGCGCGACCTGGACGCCGTCCTCGGCGAACGTCAGGCCCCGCTCGCCCAGCCGGGTGACGTCGGCGTCGAGGTCGTCGGTCTCCAGCACCAGGCCGCGCAGGGAACCGGGCGGCATGCTGTCGAACCAGGTGACGAGCGTCAGCGTGGTCGCGGCACCCTTCGGGGCCACCTGGACCCAGCGGCCACCGGGCCCCATCGGGTTGTCCCGGACCAGGTCGAGGCCGAGGACGTCGACGTAGAAGTCGCGGGCCCGGTCCTGGTCGCGGACGGGCACGGAAACGATCTGCACACGGGTGACGGACATGACCGCCAGCATAGGTAGGAGATCTCCTACCAGTCAAGCGACTCTGTTATCCATATCGGTCGTCGAGAGCTGGCATAGCCTGGGGCCATGCGCCGCCTGCGGCAGCTCGCCGAGCGCACGCCGCCGGAGCGGGAGCGCTACGTCGACCTGCTCCGGGCGCTGGCGATCACCCTGGTCGTGCTCGGCCACTGGGGCGTGACCGCGATCGGGTACGACCACGGCCGTCCGGCCGGTCACTCGGCGCTGGCCGACCTGCCCTGGGCCTGGCCGCTGACCTGGCTGGCCCAGGTGATGCCGGTGTTCTTCCTGGTCGGCGGCTACGCCAACGCCGCCTCTCTCACCGCCCGCCGGGGCCGGGGCGGGACCGCGACCGGCTGGCTGGTGGACCGCAGCGCCCGGCTGGTCCGACCGACCACCATGCTGCTGCTGGTGCTGACCGCCGGCGCCGCGGTCGCCACCGTACGCGACGCCGAGCCGGCCCAGGTCCGTACGGTGGTCTGGTTCGCCACCATCCCACTCTGGTTCCTGGTCGCCTATCTCGTGGCGGTGGCGCTGACCCCGCCGATGTACGCGCTGCACCGCCGGTTCGGGCTGGCCGTGCCGGCGGTGCTCGTCGGTCTCGTCGCGCTCGGTGACCTGGGCCGGCTGCTCGGTCCGGGCGGACTGGCCGACGGCAACTACCTGTTCGCCTGGCTGGCCCTGCACCAGCTCGGCTTCGCCTGGTACGACGCCCGCGTACCCCAGCTTCCCCGCCATCGTCGGCTGCCGCTGTCCCGCCGGGCCGGCGCAGTCCTGCTCACCGGCGGCGTGGCCGCGTTGATCCTGCTGACCGTTGTCGGGCCGTACCCGGTGGCGATGCTGCACGTGCCGGGCGAGCGGCTGGACAACGCCGCGCCGCCGAGCCTGGCGCTGCTCGCCGCCGCCGCCACCCAGCTCGGGCTGATCCTGCTGCTGCGCCGCCCGGCCGGCCGTTGGCTGCGCCGGCCCGGCCCGTGGCAGGCGGTGATCGCGGTGAACGCGGTGGTGCTCACCGTATTCCTGTGGCACCTGACGGCCGCGATCCTGCTGATCGGCCTGCTGGACGTGCTCGGTGTGCTGCCCACGCCCCCGGTCGGGTCGCCGGCGTGGTGGGCCTGGCGGATCCCGTGGCTGCTCGCCCTGACCGTGGTGCTCTCGGCCCTGGTCGCCGTCTTCGGCCCGGTCGAGGCCCGCACCCGCCGCCCGGCCGGCGGCCGGGCGGGGCGGCCCGACGGCGAGCACGGTCCGGCGTGGACCGCGCTGACCGTCGCCGGGTACGCCGGGCTGGTCGCCGGACTGCTGCTGAACAGCCTCGCGCCGAACAGCGCGCCGGACCCGCTCGGCCTGCCCGTCCCGGCGCTCGTGGCGTACCTGGTCGGCGCGGGGCTGCTGCGACTGCTCAGATCCGGCTGGGGCGGCCGTGGTCGACCCGGCCGCGGCACGCGTGCGGGGCGCAGGGCGGGGCCGGTGCCCGGCGAACCGCCGGGCACCGGCCGTGGGCCCGGTGGTCAGTTGACGTAGACGCCCGGGCTGCCGGTCTTGCTGGTGTCCTTCACCGGCGAGTAGGTGGCGGTGAAGTAGGCGGTGCCGAAGCAGAGCGACGGGCCGGAGAACTTGGTCAGGGTCTGGTTGGTGAAGGCGATCGAGTTGGTGGCGTTGGCCGCCACACCGGTGAGCTTGTTCGCGCTGGTCCGGTAGACGCAGGTGATCGCACCGAGCAGCGAGTTCAGCACGACGGTGCTCTGGATCGGCGCAGCCGCCGTGCCCGAGATGGTGACCACGCCGGCGCTGGTGACCGAGGTGGTGTACGGCAGGTTGTTGACGGTCACGCTCTGCACACCGGTGGTGCCGAAGACGTTCGTGGTGCAACTGGTGAACGTCTGCGCGGTGAGGCTCTCGGTGGCGGTGCCGGACGCGGTCGGGTTGGTCAGCACCTTCGCGGTGAAGCTGGACGCGGCGCACTTGACGCCCGTGCTGCCGCTGGCCGAGGAGTAGAAGGTGGCGTTGGTGCCGCTCTTCAGGCTGGCCTGGATGACGTCGCCCACCGAGACGGCGGTGCCGCCGGGGGCGGGATAGGTCAGCACGGCGCTGGCGAGTGCGGTGGCGGGGGCGGCGGTGGCGGGGGCGGCGCCGACCAGTCCGGTCAGCAGCGCCAGCGCGGCGAGGCCCGCGCCGATTCGTCCGTACCTGGGCATGGTTGTTCCTTCCGGCGGTGGGACGGAGTGGTGGATGGAGCCGGGAGGGCGGGGACGGGCGGCGATAATGACAGCCGTTCGGGCCCTCGATGGAGATCACCAATGGTGACGGTGGGCGAACTGAGCGTGTCGAAAGTTATAAACCTCAGAGGGTCGTAAAGTCAACGCATCAAGGAGGGCCGATCTTTTGACCATCCAGAGCCCGCCCCCGCCGGCCCCCCTGCCCGGCGCGCGGCACGGCCGCGATCCCGACCGGGCGATCAAGCGCGGGCCGCGACGCGTGCCGGCCGAGGAGGTGGCGGCGACCCAGCGCGACCGCCTCTTCGACGGGTTGGTGCGGGAAGTCGCCGCCCGGGGGTACGACAACGCCCGGGTCAGCGACATCTGCCACGCCGCCGGGGTTACCAGGCCGGCCTTCTACGCCCTGTTCAGCGGCAAGCAGGACGCGTTCCTCGCCGCGTACCGGCACGGCATCGCCGTGGTCTCGCAGTTGATGGAGTCCGCCTACGCCGAGGCCGGACCGGCCTGGCCGGAGGCCGCCCGCGCGGCGCTGCGTACCCTGCTCGACGTGCTGGCGAGCGTGCCCGCCTTCGCCCGGATGGCGCTTGTCGAGGTGGACGCGGCCGGTCCGGACGCGCGCCGGGAGCGGGACGCGCTGGCGCACAGCTTCGGTTGGTTCTTCGCCGGCGCCGACCCGGGGCCGGCGGTGCCCGGGGTGGACCGCGACGTGCTGGCATCCACGGTGGTCGGCGGCATCTACGCGACGGTCCGCGCCCGGGTGGCGCAGGGGCGGGCCGAGGAGTTGCCGCTGCTGCTGCCGGTCCTCACGTACGCGGCCGTCGCGCCCTTCCTCGGCCCCGAGGACGCGCGCCGGGCCACCCGGCCGGACCATCCGGACGACGGACCGACCACCGTGGCTCCCTGCGCACCCTGATCGGATCAAAAACCGCAGCGGTTTTTCACTTTGGCCCCAATTGACAGATGCCGGGCAACGATCTGTTGACCCTCCCTTTACTCAGCGGTAACTTCGGCCTGCGCGAGCAATTCACATCGTCGAGGATGAATTGATCTCGAAAGGGAGCCGCCATGTCGGAGCAGACCGCACCGATCGAGTCCGGCCAACCGAGCAGCGGCGTACGCTGGCGCCGGTTCGCCGTCACCCTCGGCACCGTCGCGGCCGGCGCGGCCGGCATGGTCGTGCTCACCGCCCAGGGCGTGCTCGGCGCGCAGTTCGCCATCTCCGGCATGCCGTTCACCGTCACCGCCGACAAACTCGAAGGCACCGGGTTCGAGCAGTTCGCCACGCTCGACCAGATGATCCCGGACAGCCCCAACCAGGGCGACACCGGCGGTCAGGTGGTGGTGATCGTGTCGGCCATCGACAAGGCCGAGCTGACCAATCTCTGCCAGAGCATCAGCCTCGGCGGGATCAACCTACGGATCACCGCCGGCGGCTCCGGCAAGCCGGTCACCGCCCGCACGCTCGTCGTCGACGGCGACGAGGTGGCCGGCAACGCCTCGTTCAAGAACATCAACGTCGGGCAGGACGCCAGCACGGTCGACCAGGTCCCCGGCGTCAAGGGCAATCCCGGAGTCTTCGCCCAACAGGCCGACACGGTGACCATCACCAACCTGCGGCAGAACAACTACGCCACCACCGCCGCCGTGTTCACGCTGCCCAACCTGCACATGGGCTTCAGCTCCGACGGGTGCTGAGATGACCGCCGGAGCACACGCGGCGCCGGCCGCCCGGGCACGGTGGCGCCACTGGCGGCGGGCCCGGCCGTTCACCGCCGGGGTGCTCGTCGCGCTCGGCGGCGTCGAGATGCTCGTGACCCTGCGCGCGCCGCTCGGGGTGCTGCTGCACGCCGGACCGCAGGGACTGGCCGCGTACCTGGTGCCGGCCGTCCTCGTACTCTGCGGGGTGCTGCTCGTCGCCACCCCGCAGCAACGGGTCTTCTACGCGCTGCTGTCCCTGCTACTCGGGTTGGCCTCCTGGCTCACCTCGAACCTGGGCGGCTTCCTGATCGGCATGCTGCTGGCGCTTGTCGGCGGCGCGCTCGCGTTCGCCTGGACCCCGGACAAACGACCGGCGCCCGCGCCCGCGGCACCGGAACCCGCCGACGACGCGCTGCCCGCCGGGTGACTCAGCGGGCGGTGTCGGCCACCGCCTGGGCGAACACCTCCGAGCGGTGCTCGAAGTTGCGGAACCGGCCGTAGCTCGGCGCGGCCGGGGACAGCAGCACCACCCCGCCGGCCGGGGTGAGCTTGCGCGCCAGCCCGACGGCGGCGACCAGGTCCTCGGCCACCTCGGTGCGCACCGCCGGCAACCCGGCCAGCGCCGCCACGATGCGGGGGCCGCTGTCCGGGATGCCGATCACGGTGATCTCCCGCTCGGCGAGGTGCTCCCGCAACGGCGCGTAGTCGAGCCCCCGGTCGGTGCCGCCGACGATCACGGTCAACGGCCGCCCCTCGTACGCGTCGATCGCGTGCATGGCCGCGTACGGGCTGGTCGCGAGCGTGTCGTCGACGAAGGTGAGCCCGGACGGGTCGGGGATCTCGGTGAGCCGGTGGGCCAGCCCCTGGAACTCGGCGACCGCCACGGCCAGGCTGTCCCGCCGCGCGACCACGTCCACGCCCAGCGCGTCCAGCACGGCAAGCGCGACGCACAGGTTGCCCTCGTTGTGCCGGCCGACGAGCGGCAGCACCGCGCGCGGGAAGAGCGGGGCGTCGCGCATGTGGAACCACGGCGTGCCGTCCGGGCCGGTGGCCACGTGGGTGGTGTCCGGTGCGCCGGCCCGGACCGCGGCCCGGTCGCCCAGCTCCACGGCCAGCCGCGGGTCGGCGCCGTTGACCACCACGGTGCGCGGGCCGTGCGCGACCAGGTTGAGCTTGTCCCGGTAGTACTCCCGTTCGCCGCCGTGCGCGTCCAGGTGCTCGGGGAAGAGCGCGGTCACCACCGCCACCCGGGGCGAGTCGGTCAGGTCGGCGCACTGGTAGCTGGACAGCTCCAGCACGTACAGCTCGGCCTCGGGCAGGTCGAGCAGCGGCACCCCGATGTTGCCGCCGAACACGTTCGGCCGGTCCATCGCGGTGAGCAGGTGACTGATCAGGCTGGACGTGGTGCTCTTGCCCTTGCTGCCGGTCACCCCGACGGTCCGGTCGGCGTGGTCGGCCATCCAGAGCGCGCTGCCCTGGGTCACGGGGACGGACCGGCGGCGCAGCTCGCCCATCCACGGGTGGGTGTTCGGCACCCCCGGCGAGCGGACCACCACGTCGGCGGCGGCCAGCCGCTCGAAGCCCTCCTCGCCGGTCACCAGCGGCGCCGCCGCGGCGAGCGGACCCTCCCAGGGCAGGGTGAGGAAGTTCGCGCTGTCGTCGACGGCGACCAGACCCGCCGGGGCGTGCGCGGCGATCGCGACCACCGCGGCCCGGCCCTCACGGCCGGCGCCCCAGACGGCGACATGACGTCCGCGCAGATCAGACAGGCGCACGGGCTCTCCTCGTTGACGTCCTCCCCCTCATGAAGGATGAGGGCGATTGCAGCCTATACAGGCTGAGGTTCACGGGCGTTCGAACGGCCGGCGGCCGCTGTTGCCACTCCCGGCACCGGCCGTTCGTCAGAGGCAGGGATTTCCGCCCCATCCTGCCGCAACGCTGACTGTTGTGTCGGAGGTGGCAGGCATGCTGTGGGGCTGTGGGGAGGTTTACCGCGTTCCGGTTCACAGCTGACCCGTCACCGTCGCAGGTGGCGGTGTTGGTCCGTCACACGGGGGCGGCTCGGTTCGCGTTCAACCAGTGCCTGGCTCTGGTGAAGGACGCCCTGGATGCCAAACACCGGGGCGGGTCGGTGGTGGTGCCGTGGTCGGGTTTCGACCTGATCAACGCGTTCAACTCGTGGAAGGTCTCGGCACAGGCGGGCCGCCGCTTAGTAGTCGACTCGGCCGGTTCGGCCGAGATCACGGCGACGGGATTGTCGTGGCGTGCCCAGGTGTGTCAGCAGGTGTGTGAGGAAGCCGCTGTCGACCTGGGCCGCGCCCTTGCCGCCTGGGCCGACTCGCGATGGGGAAAGCGGCCAGGTCGCCGGGTGGGGTTCCCGACATTCAAACGCAAGAGCCGCACCCAGCCGTCGTTCCGGATCCGCTGCAAGACCAAGGCGGGTCGGGTGAGCATCCGAGTGGGGGATCCGACGGCGGGCACTCGGAGTATCTGTCTGCCGAGGATCGGAGCCCTGAGGGTACGGGAGGACACGCGCCGACTACGGCGGATGATTCGCATGGGCCGAGCCCACACCCGGTATGCCACCGTCTCCTGCCGGTCCGGCCGATGGACCGTCACCGTGACAGTGGAGGCGGCCGACCTGCATCCCGCCCGGCAGCACCCGCCACGCCCCGACGCTGACGGTAGTGGTTGGGTAGGCATCGACCGCGGCCTCACTGCCCTCGTGGTGGCCGCCGACACCACCGGCCGACAGCGGCTGCGCGTCACTGATCCACCGCGCCCGCTGCGGACCGCCCTGCCTCGGCTACGCCGACTGTCCCGCCAGGTCACCAGCAAACGGCGAGGCTCCCGCAATCGGGCCGAGGCTGTCACCCGGCTCGCTCGTGCCCACCATCGTGTCGCGCATGTACGTCGTCACTTTCTGCACAAGGTCGCCAACCAGCTGGTCAAGACCCACGACCGGCTGGCTCTGGAAGATCTGTATACCGCCGGTCTGCTGCGCAACCGGCGTCTGGCCGCCGCCATCTCCGATGCGGGTTGGGCTGAACTGGCCCGCATCATCGGCTACAAACAACGTTGGCGGGGCGGGCAGGTCATCCGGGCACCCCGCGGGTACCCGTCCACAAGAATGTGCAGTGCCTGCCGCATCATCGGCCCCGCCCTACCCCTGTCCGTACGCGTCTTCCGCTGCGACGAATGCGGGCATACGGCGGACCGGGACGTCAACGCAGCGGTCAACCTCGCCGTCTGGGCCGAGCAACGCCACGCCCAGACCCGGGACCCCGAAGCACGAGGCCCGGTCACCAACGCCTCCCGAGGGACCGGCTCTGGCCAGCGCCCAAGCGCCGGTGCAACCAGTCCTGACGACGGAGTAACCCCACCGCCACGGACACCCGTGACGCAGGGACGCCCGAGAAGGGCGGTGTCTCATGAACCAACGGACTTTTGAGACACGCTGTAGTATGGCGTGTGCCCAACGAGCAGCTCCGGCGGATGGACGCCTTCACCTTCCCGTCCTACTCGATCGACTTCGCCACCGGCGAGGTCCTGTTCGACTACGCCCTGACCGGTCCCGACGGCGAGCAGCGGTTCACCGAGGTGATCACGCTCCCGCTGCCGGCCGAGCCGGTCTCCGACGCCACCGCCGCCACGCTCGGCCGGGTGCTGGAGCTGCTGCACGTGGTCGCCGGCGTCAGCTACTACAAGGCCGCCGCGCCGCCCCGGCTGGTGCTGCCCGCGCCGCTGGGCACCGCCGCCGTCGAGCTGGTCACCGCCGTCTACACCAAGGGCCTCGCCGAGTACGCCTACCGCAACGACCTGCCGTACGTGCTGACGTTGCGGCCCGAGGTGCCGGCCGGCTCGGTCGAGGCGGCTGCCCCGCTCGACAACTCGGACCGCCGTCCGCTGTCCGCCGTCGGCGGCGGCAAGGACTCCATCGTCACGCTGGAGGCGCTGCGCCGGGCCGGGTTCGACCCGGTGCCCTTCTCGGTCAACCCGAACCACGTGATCGTCTCCGTCAACGAGGCGTCCGACCTGGTGCCGCTCGCCGCCCGGCGCCGGCTCGACCCGGCGCTGTTCGAGCTGAACGCGGCCGGCGCGCGCAACGGGCACATCCCGGTCACCGCGATCAACTCGCTGATCGCGGTCGCCACCGCCGTGCTGCACGGGCTCGGGCCGGTGGTGATGTCGAACGAGCGGTCCGCGTCCGACCCGAACCTCCTCTGGCAGGGCCACGAGATCAACCACCAGTGGTCCAAGGGCGTCGAGGCGGAAGGGCTGCTGCGTGCCGCGCTGGCCGAGCACGCCGGGCTCACCGAGCCGTACTTCTCGCTCCTGCGCTCCCTGTCCGAGCTGCACATCGCCCGACTGTTCGCCGAGATCGACAGGTACGACGCGGTGGTGACCAGCTGCAACGCCGCGTTCAAGCTGCGCGACGCGAGCGAACGCTGGTGCCGCGACTGCCCGAAGTGCCGGTTCGTCTTCCTGGCCATGGCCCCGTTCATGCCCCGCGAGCGGCTCACCGGCATCTTCGGCGGTGACCTGCTGGCCGACGAGTCCCAGCTCCCCGGCTACCGGGAGTTGCTCGGCATCGACGGGCACAAGCCGTTCGAGTGCGTCGGCGAGGTGGAGGAGTCGGTGGTCGCGCTGAGCCTGCTCGCCGAGCAGGAGCAGTGGCGGGACGCCCCGGTGGTCCGCGCCCTGGTCGCGGAGCTGCCCGACACCGCCTGGCAGGCGGCGTCCACCTCCGACGTCTTCACCCCGGCCGGCCCGAGCTTCGTCCCCGCCCCCTACGCCAAGGCCCTCCAGTCCCTCACCTGACCTACCCCGACCAGCGCCGGCGGCCGGACGAGGGACAGCCCAAGGGTGATCATGAGGTTGACGGCATGAATGGAGATCAACACCGCCGTCAACTTCATGATCGCCGCAGTGGAGGCGGGGGGTCAGATGGGGCGGACGGCGTCCAGGGCCAGCAGGGCCACGTGCAGGGAGAGGCACTGGTCGACCGAGTCGAGATCGGCGTCGAGGATGCGGCCGATGCGCGCCAGCCGCTCGTAGAAGGCGGGGCGGGACAGGTGCGCCGCCGATGCCGCCGCCGACTTGTTCCGCCCCTGCTCCAGGTATGCCCGTAGGGCGTCGAGGAGCTGCTCGCGGGGGTGCTGGGCGTCGTAGGCGAGCAGCGGACCGAGTTCCCGCTCGACGAACGTCTGCAGCCGGGGCTCGTCGCGCAGCAGGTGCAGCAGTCCGGCCAGCCCGACGTGCGGCAGCCGGAAGCAGGGCAGGTCCCGCGGGTCCCGCCGGGCCGCCTCGGCGATCTGCCGCGCCTCGACAAGTGACCGGCGCGCCTCCCGCAGGCTGCCCACCCCGGAGCCGGCCGCGACGACGATCGCCGGTCGGGCCGGAACGTCGACCGGACGCGCCGCACCACGAACAGGAGCGTCGACCGGACGCCCCGCACCACGAACAGGAGCGTCGACCAGACGCCCCGCACCACGAACAGCCCCGTCGACCGGACGCCCCGCACCACGAACAGCCCCGTCGACCGGACGCCCCGAACCAGCCGCACCGCGAACAACCCCGTCGACCGGACGCGCCGGGTGGGGAGCGGGCGGGCGGACCGGGGCGGCGTCGAGGCGTACCCGACGCAACGCCGTGGTGAACGCGGCGAGCGACTTCTCCTCGGCGGCCGGGTCGGGCAGCGCCAGCAGCGCGCCCACGGCCTGGTCGTCGACGGCGCTGGTCAGCGCCGTGAGCTTGGCCTCCCGCACGGCCTGGCCGACGGCCTCGGCGAGGTCGCGCAGCCGGGCCGGGCCGGCCTCCGGGCCGGTGTCGGCGCCCGGCGCGGCGGCGTCGCCGGCCGGGTCGTCGCTGCGGTGCCGGACCACCACGCCGACCAGGTGCCGGCGGTCCAGGGTGACGCCGAGCGCCTTGGCGCGCAGCGCCACCTCGTCCACCGGGCGGGAGTGGTCGATGAGCGCGGTCAGCAGCGTGCGGTGGATCTGCCGTTCCAGGCCCTCGGCGTCGCGGCGGATCAGCCGGCCCAGGGCGAGCGTGGAGGCGGCCCGTTCGATCAGGATGGTGAGCCGGGTGGGCGGGGCGGCCTCGGCCGCCGGCCAGCGCAGCAGCAGCCGCCCCCAGTCCTGCCCGCGCGCGCCGACGGTGGTGACCAGCCAGCCGCTGTCCGGGTCGTACGCGGTGCGCCCGGCGGGGCGGATCCGCCGGGAGTGCTGTTCCCAGCCGTCCAGCAGCAGTTCCGCGTTCTCCCCCGCCGGGTCGTACGCGAGCACCTGCCGGGACAGGTTCTCCAGCACCACCGGGCAGCCGGCCAGTTCGGCTGCCTGGCGCAGCACCTCGGCCGGTTCGGCACCCTCCACGGACAGCTCGGTGAACCGCTGGTGGATCTCCTCGGTGGCGCGCAGTTCGGTGAGCTGGGCGTCCACGATCAGCGCGTGCACCGCCTCGGTGATCCGGACGAACGGCGTGCCGTGACGCAGCTCGATCAGGGGCAGTCCGCGCCGTTCGGCGGCGGCGGCCATCACCCGGGGCACCCCGCTGACGTAGCGGCGGCCCAGCTCGACGACCAGCCCGGAGACGCCGACGCCGGCCAGGTCGCCGATGAACGCGCGCAGGCCGGCGTCGTCGGCGGGCAGCCCGATCCCGGTGGTCAGCACCAGTTCCCCGCCGCCGAGCAGGGTGGCGATGTCTGGCACCTCGGCCACGTGCACCCAGCGCACCGGGCGGTCCAGCCCGGCGTCGCCGGCGACGAGGCGCGGCGCGCCGTGCCGTACCGGCTCCAGGGCGAGCACCTCACGCACGGTAGGGAACACGGGCGACACGCTACCCTGCGTCACAACGGCGCCGGACGGGCTGCCCCGGTTCAGTCGACGCCGAACTCCATCGCGGCGCGGTCGAGCCACTCGTCCGCCGCGGAGGGGACGCCCCGGGAGGCGATGGCCTCCGCGCCGCCCTCCGGCATCGCGCCGATCAGCCCGGTCGAGGCCGCCTGCGCGGCGCCGACCATCCGCTGGGTGCCGGCGCCGCCGACCATGCCGAGCGAGGCGTACTGCTCCAGCTTCGCCCGCGAGTCGGCGATGTCCAGGTTGCGCATGGTGAGCTGGCCGATTCGGTCGGACGGGCCGAACGCGGAGTCCTCGGTGCGTTCCATGGACAGCTTGTCCGGGTGGTAGCTGAACGCCGGGCCGGTGGTGTCCAGGATCGAGTAGTCCTCGCCCCGGCGCAGCCGCAGCGTCACCTCGCCGGTGACCGCCGTGCCGACCCAGCGCTGCAACGACTCGCGCAGCATCAGCGCCTGCGGATCCAGCCAGCGTCCCTCGTACATCAGCCGGCCCAGGCGGCGGCCCTCGGTGTGGTAGTTGGCCAGGGTGTCCTCGTTGTGGATGGCGTTGACCAGCCGCTCGTAGGCGGCGTGCAGCAGCGCCATGCCGGGCGCCTCGTAGATGCCCCGGCTCTTGGCCTCGATGATCCGGTTCTCGATCTGGTCGGACATGCCCAGGCCGTGCCGGCCGCCGATGGCGTTGGCCTCCAGCACCAGGTCGACCGGGCTGCCGAACTCCTTGCCGTTGATCGTCACCGGGCGGCCCTGGTCGAAGCCGATGGTGACGTCCTCGGTGGGGATCTCCACGGCCGGGTCCCAGAACCGGACCCCCATGATCGGGCTGACCGTCTCGATGCCGGTGTCGAGGTGTTCGAGCGTCTTCGCCTCGTGGGTGGCGCCCCAGATGTTGGCGTCGGTGGAGTATGCCTTCTCGGTGCTGTCCCGGTAGGGCAGGTCCCGGTCGAGCAGCCACTCCGACATCTCCTTGCGCCCGCCCAGCTCGGTGACGAAGGCGGTGTCCAGCCACGGCTTGTAGATCCGCAGTTGCGGGTTGGCCAGCAGGCCGTACCGGTAGAACCGCTCGATGTCGTTGCCCTTGAAGGTCGAGCCGTCGCCCCAGATCTGGACGTCGTCGGAGATCATCGCGCGAACCAGCAGGGTGCCGGTGACCGCGCGGCCCAGCGGCGTGGTGTTGAAGTAGGCCCGCCCGCCGGAGCGGATGTGGAAGGCCCCGCAGGTCAGCGCGGCGAGGCCCTCCTCGACCAGGGCGGCGCGGCAGTCGACGAGCCGGGCGACCTCGGCGCCGTAGCTGAGCGCGCGGCCCGGCACGGAGGCGATGTCGGGCTCGTCGTACTGGCCGATGTCGGCGGTGTAGGCGCAGGGCACGGCGCCCTTGTCGCGCATCCAGGCGACCGCGACAGAGGTGTCGAGGCCGCCGGAGAAGGCGATGCCGACGCGTTCGCCGATGGGCAGGGAGGTGAGAACCTTGGACACAAGGAAGATTATGCGTCAACGCGCATGGTCATGCAAGCGGATCGTCTCGACCCAGTTCCCAGCAGGCCACCGCCGTGGCCGCCGCCACGTTCAACGAGTCCACACCCCGGCGCATCGGGATCACCACCCGCACGTCGCTGGCCGCCATCGCCGCCCCGGTCAACCCGGCGCCCTCCGCGCCCAACAGCAACGCCGCCCGGGCCCGCTGGTCGCCGGTGAGCCGCTGGATCGGTACGGCGTCCGGCGCCGGCGTCATCGCGAGCACGGTGAACCCCGCCGCCCGCACCTGCTCCAGGCCCGCCGGCCAGCTCTCCAGCTTCGCGTACGGCACCGCGAACACCTCGCCCATGCTGACCCGGACGCTGCGCCGGTAGAGCGGGTCGGCGCAGGTCGGCGACAGCAGCACGGCGTCCACCCCGAGCGCCGCCACGGCCCGGAAGATCGCGCCCAGGTTGGTGTGGTTGTTCACGTCCTCCAGGATCACCACCCGCCCGGCGGCGGCCAGCACCTCCGCCGCCGACGGCACCGGCTTGCGGTGGAACGACGCGAGTACGCCCCGGTGCACGTGGAAGCCGGTGGCTCGCTGGAGCACGTCCGGCGTGGCCGCGTACACCGGGGCGTCTGCGGTGTCGAGGTCGGCGAGCTGGTCCGCGCGCTTCGCGTCGACCAGGTACGACCGGGCCGGGTAGCCGGCCCGCAGCGCCCGCCGCAGCACCAACTCCCCCTCGGCGATGAACAGCCCGTGCGGGGGCTCCCAGCGGGTCCGCAGCTCCACGTCGGTCAACGCGCGGTAGTCGGCGATCCGGTCGTCGTCGGGGTCGGTGATCTCGTGGACGGGCACCGCACGATTCTGCCGTACCCCCGGCCGCTGACCTGCCGCACCCGCCGCCGGCCGGTCAGGCCCGCTGGTAGCGCAGCAGCACCGCGCGGCCGTCGAACGGGCGCGTCTCGACCAGCCTGAGCTCCTGGCGGGCCAGGTCGGGCAGCACCTGCCGCCCGCCGCCGAGCAGCACCGGGTGCACGATCACCTGGTATTCGTCGACAAGCCCGAGCGCGGCCAGCGCCGTCGCCGCGCCGGTCCCGCCGGTGACCAGCAGATCCCCGCCGAACCGCGCACGCACCTCGGCCCACTCCGCCGCGAGGTCGCCGCCGCCGACCACCCGGGCGCCGTGGTCGGCCTCGGCGAGCGTGCGGGAGACGACCACCTTCGGGGTACGCCGCCAGATCGGCGCGAACGCCAGGTCGTGCGGGTGGTCGGAGATCGACTCGACCTGCGGCCAGTAGGACGACATCATCTCCCACACCCGCCGCCCGTAGACGAAGGCGTCGGCCCGCTCGGACAACCCGATGGAGTACGCGGACAGCTCGTCCCCCATCGCCGGCCAGTCGAACTCACCGTTCGGCCCCTCGATGAAGCCGTCGACCGACTGGTGCACCCAGTAGATGGTCTTGCCCATGCTGCGCTCCTCCGCTCACCGGTGCGCCCGCGGTTCGGGCGCCCTCCCCTGCGGGTCGGAGCCACCCTCCCCGAATCCGACACCCTGCCGCGAGTATCCGGGAGAAGTGTTAGGAGGGGCCCCCGCCTATACCGAAAGCGTTAAGCGGGGGCCCCTCCTCAACCCCGGCCCTGGAGCCAGCGGAGGAGGTCGGACGGGAGGTTGCGGTTGTCGTCGCGGGGTGGGGTGGGCTGCTGGGGTTGCGGGCGCGGCTGCGGGCGCTGCGGGTTGCCGGCCAACTCCCGGCTCGGCGCGGTGAAGTCCCGCACCGGCTTGCCGGCCACCGCCGTCTTGATCACCCGGGCCACCGCGTCGATCACCTTGGTCTGCACCGCGGAGCCGACCAGGTCGGTCGCGTCGTCCGGGTTGGCCGCGATGCCGGCGACGGCGACCTGCGGGGTGAACCCGACGAACGTCTCGGTGGCGTTCCGCTCCGAGCTACCCGTCTTGCCGGCCACCGGCCGACCGACGATCCCGTCGACGCCGGTGGCGGTGCCGCCGTTGCACTGCCCGTACGCCGACTGCTGGCCCACCGGGCAGCGGGCCGCGTCGGTGGCCGCCCGGGCCACGTCCGGCTCCAGCACCCGCTTGCAGTCCGGCTGCCCGACGTCGACCTTCGTGCCGTCGGACGCGGTGACCGAGACCACCGGCAACGGCGAGCAGTATGTGCCCTCGGCGGCCACCGTCGCGTACGCGTTCGCCAGGTCGAGCGGGGTGGTGGCGGCCACGCCGAGGGTGAACGCCCCCCAGTTGGCGGCGTTGTCGCGGGCGAACGCGGCGTCCGAGTCGGCCCGGAACGTGATGCCGAGGCGCTGCGCCATCTCCACCACCTTGTCCTCGCCGACCTGCTCGGCCAGCCACACGAAGTACGTGTTGACGGAGCGGCCGAAGCCGTCCCACATCATCCGGTAGCCGTCCATCCACTCGGGGTTGGCGTTGCCCGGGCACCACGTGCCGTCGCAGTTGCCCTCGTCGTCGGAGGCGTAGCGGGTGGGCAGCTTGGCCGGCGCGTCGAAGCCGGTGGCGAGGGGCTTGCCCGCCTCCAGCGCGGCCAGCATGGTGAACAGCTTGAACGTGGAGCCGGCCTGGTAGCCGTCGACGCTGGCGCCGCCGGAGATCAACGGGTTGACCGTGTTCGGGTGGTTGCCCTGCCCGCCGGGGTTGTCGGCCAGGCTGTAGTGCCGGTTGACCGCCATGGCGAGCACCCGGCCGGTGCCGGGCTCGACCGCCGCGATCGGCAGCGCGCGCTTGTCGTCGTACCCGTAGACCTTGGTGGCCTGCGCCTGCGCGGTCTGCTGGATCTTCGGGTCGAGCGTGGTGACCACCCGGTAGCCGCCGCGGCGCAGCGCCTGCTCGCGTTCCTGCGGGGTGTCGCCGAAGGCCGGCTGGGTGAGCCACCACTGGCGCAGGTAGTCGCAGAAGAAGCCCCAGTCGTCGTGGCCCTGCGCGGTCGCGGTGCAGCCGTTGGGCTGGGCGGTCGGGTGCAACGTGAGCGGTTCGGCCTTGGCCGCCGCGGCCTGCCGCGCGGTGATCGCGCCGGTCTCGGCCATCGAGTCGAGCACGTACGCCCGGCGGGCGAGCGCCTTGTTCTTGTCGCCGTCGATCGGGCTGTACTCGTCGGGCGACTGGACCAGGCCGGCGAGCAGCGCCGCCTCGCCCAGGGTCAGGTCGGCAGGGGCCGTGCCGAAGTAGCGCTGGCTGGCGGCGGCGACCCCGTACGCGCCGGACCCGAAGTACGCGATATTGAGGTAGCGGTTGAGGATCTCGTCCTTGGACAGCGACTGCTCCAGCGCGTTCGCGTACCGGATCTCCTGGAGCTTGCGACCGACGGTCTGCTCGGTGGCGGCCTGCCGTTCCTCGGCGGTCCGGTTCGGGTCGGTCTTGAGCACGTTGCGGACGTACTGCATGGTCAGCGTGGAGCCGCCCTGCTCGGTGCCGCCGCCCTTCACGTTGGCCACCAGGGCGCGGGCGATGCCGCGCAGGTCGGCGCCGCCGTGGGAGTAGAACCGCCGGTCCTCGGCCGAGACGATCGCGTGGCGCATCACCGGGGCGATCTCGGCCAGCGGCACGTCGGTGCGATTGACGTCGTAGAACGTGGTGAGCAGCGTCTTGCCGTCGTTGGCGTAGAGGTAGGAGCGCTGCGGCTGCACCGGGGTCCGCAGCGCGTCGGGCAGCTCCGCGTACGCGCCGAGGCCCGCCTTGACGACGAATCCGCCGAGCAGGCCGGTCGGGAGCGCGGCGAGCGCGAGGACGAGCCCGGCGAGCAGGCCCGCGAGCAGCACGGTGAGGAGCCGCGCGAGCGGCGACCGGGAAGACGGCATGGACTCCAGGATTGCCGCGAAAGCGGCGTTCCGACCACCCTCGGCGTCGGGTTGTCAGCAAATTCACCGGTAACCGCGGCTGCCTGGCGCCCGATCACCCCGCGTGTCCCGCCTGTCCGTTCGCGCGCGTGACGGACGCAACATGATTGACACACAACTATGTTAACGCTAACAATAACCACGCTCCCCCAACCCACCCCGAACCGGAAGGAACGTCCGATGAGAGGTCCGATCGAGCGGGTCGTGGCGGCCGTGGCCCTCGCCCTGGCCGCGACGGCGGTGGCGCCGACGCCGGCCGGGGCGGCCACGGCGGAGGCGACCGCGACCGAGGCGGCGACCGAGGCGGCAGCCGTGACACCCGAGCCGGTGGTGAGCCGGCCACCGATGGGGTGGGCGTCGTGGAACACGTTCGCCGCGAAGATCAACTACAACGTGATCAAGGCGCAGGTCGACAGCCTCGTGTCCAGCGGCCTGGCCGCCGCCGGCTACGAGTACGTCAACATCGACGAGGGCTGGTGGCAGGGCACCCGGGACGCCGCCGGCAACATCACCGTGGACACCGCCGAGTGGCCCGGCGGGATGAGCGCCATCGCGGACTACATCCACAGCAAGGGCCTGAAGGCGGGCATCTACACCGACGCCGGCCGCGACGGCTGCGGCTACTACTACCCGACCGGCCGGCCGGCGGCGCCCGGCTCGGGCAGCGAGGGCCACTACGACCAGGACTTCCTGGCGTTCTCCCGGTGGGGCTTCGACTTCGTCAAGGTCGACTGGTGCGGCGGCTCCGCCGAGGGGCTCAACCCCCGCACCGCCTACCAGGCCATCAGCGACTCGATCGCCCGCGCCACCGCGCAGACCGGCCGGCCGATGGTGCTGTCGGTCTGCAACTGGGGCGTGCAGAGCCCGTGGGACTGGGCACCCGGCATGTCCACCATGTGGCGCACCAGCGGCGACATCATCTACTACGGCCAACAGCCGTCCATGGACCGCGTGCTGGCGAACTTCGACTCCGCGCAGCACCCCGCCGCGCAGAGCGTCGGCCACTACAACGACCCGGACATGCTCGTCGCCGGCATGCCCGGGTTCAGCGCGGCCCAGAACCGCACCCATCTGAGCCTGTGGGCGATCTCCGGCGCCCCACTGCTCGCCGGCAACAACCTCACCACCATGTCCGCGGAGACCCGGGCCATCCTCGGCAACCCGGAGGTCGTCGCCATCGACCAGGACCCGCTGGGCCGCCAGGGCGTCAAGGTCGCCGAGGACGCCGCCGGGCTCCAGGTCTACAGCAAGGTGCTCGCCACCGGCGGCCGGCGGGCGGTGATGCTGCTCAACCGCACCGGCTCGACGGCGAACATCACGACCCGCTTCGCCGACCTCGGGCTGGGCGCCAGCGCGACCGTGCGCAACGTGTGGAGCGCCACCGACCTGGGCGCCCGCACGACCAGCTACACCGCGAGCGTCCCCGCCCGCGAGGCCGTCCTGCTCGTCGTCACCGGCACCGAGAACCCCGGCGGCGGCGCCCGCACGGGTTCGCTCGTCGGCCGGCAGTCCGGCCGGTGCCTGGACATCAACAACTTCGCCACCACCAACGGCACCCAGGCCCAACTGTGGGACTGCACCGGCGCGAGCAACCAGACCTGGACGTACACCGCCGGCCGGCAGCTCATGATCTACGGCAACAAGTGCCTCGACGCGTACAACGCCGGCACCACGAACGGCACCAGAGTGGTCATCTGGGACTGCAACGGTCAGGCCAACCAGCAGTGGAACGTCAACTCCGACGGGACGATCCGGGGCGCGCAGTCCGGCCTGTGCGTCGACGCGTCCGGGGCGGCCACCGCGAACGGCACGAAGATCCTGCTCTGGACGTGCGGAACGGCCGACAACCAGAGATGGAACTGGCGGTAGGGACCTCCGGTCAGCCGGCGGCGAGCGGACCGCCGCCGGCACCGGGAGTCGCACCGCCGGACGGCCCGGCGGGCGTGGCGACGCTGGCGCTCGCCGCGTCCCGGGCGATGGTCTCGGGCACGAGGCGACCGCTGCGGTAGCCGATGCCGATGCCGGCGACCAGCACGAAGATCGCGCCGAACGTCTGCAACGACCCGATCAACGCCCCGCCCAGGCCGAGCAGCGGCGCGGCGATCATCAGCATGATCCCGTCGCCGTAGGAGAACATGCCCGACCGGCCCACCGACCACCCGGTGAGGAACCAGCCCACGCTGTAGCAGGTCGCCCCGAACAGCACGATGCCGCGCGCGGTCAGCCCGAACACCGGCGTCTGCTCGGCCAGCCCGGCGAACGGCAGCATCAGCACCATCCCGCCGATGCTGGCGAGCAGCCCGGCCAGCGCCACCCGCCGGCAGCGGGTGGCCGCGAGCAGGCCGGTGAGCGCGAGCAACGCGAGCAGGCCGAGCCAGATCGACGCCACCCAGCCGACCAGGTAGAGCGGCTGGCCGTCGGCCGGGTACGGGTCGTTGCCCACCCCGCCGTCGCTGGCCATCGCCACCACGCCGTAGAGGACCGCGTACGCCGGCAGCAGCCACACCGCCGCGCGGGCGAACCGGCGGACCGACCAAGCCCAGGTCGCGTCCGTGGCCGGCGCGCCCGGCCCCGGCTCGGAGACGAACGGCAGGACCACGAAACCCCCGCCGGTACGCCGGGAGCCGAGCGGTCCGCCCGGGTCGTGCGCGCCGGGGACCGGGGTCCCGGAGAAGAGCCGGTTCGCCGGTTCCTTCATGCGTCACCTCGCTCGCCTCAGGGGCGGCCCGGGCCACGCGACGGCGCCCCGGCCCTGCTCACCACCGTCCTTCAGACCGATGGTGGCAGGCGCCGGGGCGCCGGATGAGCAATTCTCGGATTTGCTGGTCAGCCCCGCTCGCGCTGGTCCGCCGGGTCGCTGAGCAGCGTCTCCGGGGACACCGGCTCCGGCGCCGGCAGGCCCTGCGGCGTGTTGCCGCCGGTGGCCTGCGCCTCGGCCACCCGTACCTCGTCGTGGATCTCCTGCGCCGCGACGGCCGCGGCCTGGGCCGCCTCGGCGGCCTCCCGCTCGACCTCGGTGGCGGTCTTGCTCGCCTCCGACGTCGGGGCGTCGCCGACCATGCCGGCCAGCCCGCCCAGCGCGCCGCCCATGCCCTCCAGGGCCTTGGTCAGCTCGGCCGGCACGATCCAGACCTTGTTGGCCGTGCCGTTGGCGATCTGCGGCAGCGCCTGGAGGTATTGGTAAGCAAGCACCTTCTGGCTCGGGTTGGCCTGGTGGATCGCGTCGAAGACCGTCCGGACCGCCTTGGCCTGCCCCTCCGCCTGGAGGATCCGGGCCTGCCGGTCACCGTCGGCGCGCAGCACCGCGGCCTGCTTCTCACCTTCGGCGGTGAGGATCTGCGACTGCTTGTGCCCCTCGGCGTTGAGGATCGCGGCACGGCGGTCCCGCTCGGCGCGCATCTGCTTCTCCATCGAGTCGCGGATGCTCGGCGGCGGCTCGATCGCCTTGATCTCGACCCGGGTCACCTTGATGCCCCACCGTCCGGTCGTCTCGTCCAGCACGCCGGACAGGTGCCTGTTGATCTCCTCGCGGCTGGTCAACGCGCGTTCCAGATCCAGCGAGCCGATCACGTTACGCAGCGTCGTGACGGTGAGCTGCTCGATCGCCTGGAGGAAGTTGGAGATCTCGTAGGTGGCCCGGACCGAGTCGACCACCTTGAAGTAGAGCACCGTGTCGATCGAGACGACCAGGTTGTCCGAGGTGATCACCGGCTGGGGCGGGAAGCTGACCACCTGCTCCCGCAGGTCGACCTTGGTGCGCACCGCGTCGACGAACGGCACCAGCAGGTTGAGCCCGGGGTTCAAGGTGCGCTTGTACTTACCCAGCCGCTCCACCACGTCCTGGCGCTGCTGCGGCACGATCCGCACCGCCTTGGCCAGTGTCACCACGACGATCACCGCCACGGCGATCAGGAGGATCGCTGCAAACTCCATATGGTTCACCCTCTCGCTTCGGGCAGCTCGCCCGGGGCGGAAATGTCGTCCTGCCAGACCAGAGCGGTCGCGCCCCGGACCTTTATCACCTGCACCCGCTCGCCCGCCGCATAGCGCTGGGTCGCGTCGAACGACCGGGCCGTCCACAGCTCACCATCGATCTTGACCATGCCGTGCTCGGCGTCCACCGGCTCCAGGACCACCGCGGTGGCCCCCTCGATCGCCTCGACGCCGAACGGCTGCTCCCCGCTCTCCAGCGCCGACCGGGTGTTCCGGCGGATCACCGGCCGGGCCAGCGCCAGGGAGAGCGCCGACACCACCGCGAAGATCACCGCTTGGAGCGCCACCGGCGCGCCGAGCGCCGCGGCGCCCGCGGCGGCGAACGCCCCGACCCCGAACATGATCAGGAACAGCGTCGTCGTGAAGATCTCGGCGACGGCCAATACCACACCCAGAACGATCCAGAACACGGCGTCCACGTGACCAATCGTGACACGTCCTGTCACGTGTCATCGAACTGTCATGATCGCTAGGCTCGATTTCACCGTACGGCGACGAGGAGGACGAGATGGCGCTACTGCCGGAGACCGCACGCCAGGTGGACCTGCTGGTCGCCCGCGCCCAGGCGGAGGGACGCGGACCCTCGCTGGCCCTCGGCGTGGTCCGCGACGGCGCCCTGGCGCACCTGGCGGTCGCCGGCGAGCAGCCCCGGCCCGACGGCGACCTCCAGTACCGGATCGGCTCGATCACCAAGACCATGACCGCGGTGCTGGTGATGCAGCAACGCGACGCCGGGCGACTGGCCCTCGACGACCCGCTCGACCGGCACCTGCCCGGCACCCCGGTCGGCGCGCTCACCGTCCACCAACTGCTCGGGCACGCCAGCGGCCTGCAACGCGAGCCGGACGGCGGGTGGTGGGAACGCGCGGCGGGCATGGACCTGGACGCCCTGCTCGCCGGGCTGACCCCGGACAAGATCGCCTACCCGCCGCACCACGTCTACCACTACTCCAACCTGGCGTACGGGCTGCTCGGCGCCGCGCTGGAGCGGATCACCGGCACGCCCTGGATCGAGCTGCTGACCGACCGGCTGCTGACGCCGCTCGGCATGCGCCGCACCACCTTCGGCCCGGGCGAGCCGTTCGCCCGGGGCTTCGTCGTCCATCCCTGGCACGAGACGTTGCGGTCGGAGCCGCTGACCGAGACCGGGGCGATGGCGCCCGCCGGGCAGCTCTGGTCGACCGTCGAGGACCTGGCCCGCTGGGCGGCGTTCCTCGCCGACCCGGACCCGGCGCTGCTCGACCCGGCGACGCTCACCGCGATGTGCGCGCCGGTGGTGATCAACGACCTGGACTCGTGGACCGGCGGGCACGGCCTCGGCATCGAGCTCTACCGGGTCGGCGACCGGGTGTACGTCGGCCACGGCGGCTCGATGCCCGGCTACGTCGCCGGCCTGGTCGTGCACCGCCCCACCCGGACCGCGGTGGTGGACTTCGCCAATTCGTACGGGCTGCGCGGCGGCCACCACATCTCCGGGCTGGCCCGCGACGTGCTCACCCGGGTGCTGGACGCCGAGCCGGCCGCCCCCGCGCCGTGGCGACCGGCCGACCCACCCGCCGCCGACCTGGCCGAACTGACCGGTCGCTGGTGGTTCATGGGCGGGGAGTACGAGTTCCGCGCCGACCCCGCCGGCCACCTCGTCGGCGGGCAGGTGGGCCGGCCGGCGCACCGCTTCGCCCCGGACGGGCCGGACCGCTGGCGGGGCCGGTCCGGTCCGCAGGACGGCGAGATCCTCACCGTCGTCCGCGACTCCGCCGGCGCGGCCGTCGCACTGGACATCGCCACCTTCCTCCTCACCCGCACCCCCGACCAGGCCCCCTGACCCCTCGCGCCGTCCACCCCCCGCCCCACCGGCCGAGCCACGGGCTGGCGCGCCGACGTGCCGCGCCGACCCGCCGGGACGAAGGACCGCGTCTCCGGGCCTACAAACTTGATGACACCGATGACTCACACCTCTGACCGATCCACGCCACCGAACCCGTAGCGCCCCGACAGCTCCACCGCACCGCGGCCGGAACCGAGCCACGAACCCGGCACCCGACGGGCCGGGGGCGACCGTGCCCGGCGCAGGGATCAAGCCTGACCGCCCGGAGCCGGGCACGGTCGCCCCCGGCCCTGACCGCAACCACCCCCGACAGCAACCAAACCACTAAGGCGAGGTGACGAAATCGATCAACCGCTCCATGGCGTTGATCAACGGCGTCTCCACGTCGGCGAAACTGTCCACCCGGGACAGGATGTGCCGCCACATGTCCGCCGGCTCGGCCACCCCGAGCGCGGCGCAGACGCCCTCCTTCCACGGGCGTCCGGGCGGCACCACCGGCCACGCCGCGATGCCAAGCGCCGACGGCCGCACCGCCTGCCACACGTCCACGTAGGGATGACCCGTGACCAGCACGTGCGGCGAGGTCACCTGGGCCACGATCCGGCTCTCCTTCGAGCCGGGGACCAGGTGGTCGACGAGCACGCCGAGCCGCCGGCCCGGGGCGGGGGCGAACGCGCGCACCTCGGCGGCGAGCGCGTCGATGCCGTCCAGCGGCTCCACCACGACGCCCTCGATCCGCAGGTCGTCGCCCCAGATCCGCTCGACGAGCGCGGCGTCGTGCACGCCCTCCACCCAGATCCGGCTGGCCTTGGCGACCCGCGCGGATACGTCGTGCACGGCGATCGAGCCCGACGCGGTGCGGCGGCGGGCGGCGGGGGCCGGGGCGCGGACCGGGCGGCGCAGCGTGACCGGCCGGCCGTCGAGCAGGAACGCGGCGGGCAGCAGCGGGAAGTTGCGCCGCCGCCCGTGCCGGTCCTCAAGCACCACGGCGCCGGAGTCGAACCCGACCACCGCGCCGCAGAACCCGGAGTCGGCGTCCTCGACCACCAGGTCGGGCTCGGCGTCGACCTCGGGGGTCGCCTTCCGCCGTCGCCAGTCGCCCGCCAGCACGTCCCCGTCGTATCGCCCAACCATGGCGGCCACGCTAGCCACCGCACCCGGCGTGTCGCTCGCCGACGCGCCAGGCGAGCCCACATCCGTCGCCACGAAACGGTGCGAAGGGGGTAGTTGGGGGCAGGCCACGCCACTGGAGCGGCAGCCGAGACAGCGGCGGCGGCCACCACGTACCCTTTCCGCATGTCCTCCCCCGCAACGGGCGCGGCCACGCTGGCTGCCCGCCGGTCGAGCCGGTTCGTCGCCTGGGTGCGTGCCTGGCGCGCCGGCCTGGTGCCGTTCGACGAGGTCGCCGACGCCATCGCCGGCGACGAGGAGCACCTCGTCGCGGACGCCCCCGGCACCTGGACCGACGTGTCCCTGCGGGAGGCGTTGCCCAGCCTGGCCAAGCACTCGCCGGACGAGATCCGCCTGGTGCTGCCAGCACCGGGCGACCCGCGCGGGCTGCCCGGGCCCGGCGAGTTCGCCGGGGCGGCGCTCGTGGCCGGCGAGGCCGTGGTGGCCAGCGGGCTCGGGCTGGTGCCCGAGGTCCGCACGCACACCTCGGGCTCGGGCATGACCTGGGAAACCGTGCTCTGGCGGGTCCACCCGCTGCCGGCCGACGCGCCGAAGGCGTCCCTCACCACGCCGGGCGCGGCGGAGGCCGAGGCCGAGCTGGCCGTCGCGCTGGCCGAGACGACCGCGGCGCTGACCCGGCTGGACGTCGCTCAGTGGCGACCCGAGCTGGCCGGCGCGCTCGCCGCGCTGCGCCGCCCCGACGGCGGCACCGACCTGCCCCCCGGCTTCGACCCGCGGGCGCGTCGCCTGTTCGCCCGCGCCGCCGTGCTGGACCGGGTGCTCGCCCTGGCCGGCGAGAGCGCGCCGGGCGGCGCGGTGAACACCTACGAGGCGCAGCAGCGGGACGCCGCGCTGCGTCCGCTCACCACCGCCTGCCGGCAGGCCCTGGTGGCCGCCTGCAACGCGCCGCTGCGGCCGTAGCGGACACCGCCTCACCGCCGTGGCCGTGGCGGACCGGCTCAGACCTCGTCGATCAGGTCGGCCACCGAGCCGACGATCCGGGACGGCCGGTACGGATACCGTTCGGCCTCGGCCCGGCTGCTGATCCCGGTGAGCACCAGGATAGTCTCCAGCCCGGCCTCCAGCCCGCAGAGGATGTCGGTGTCCATCCGGTCGCCGATCATCGCGGTCGACTCCGAGTGCGCGTCGATGGTGTTCAACGCGGAACGCATCATCATCGGGTTGGGCTTGCCGACGAAGTAGGGTTCCACGCCTGTCGCCTTGGAGATCATCGCCGCCACCGAGCCGGCCGCCGGCAGGGCGCCCTCCACCGAGGGGCCGGTGGCGTCCGGGTTGGTGCAGATGAACCGAGCGCCGTCGTCGATCAGCCGGATCGCCTTGGTGATCGCCTCGAAGCTGTAGGTGCGGGTCTCCCCCAGCACCACGTAGTCCGGGGCGAAGTCGCTCAGCACGTATCCCACCGCGTGCAACGCCGTGGTCAGGCCGGCCTCACCGATCACGTACGCGGTCCCGCCCGGCCGCTGGTCGGCCAGGAACTGGGCGGTGGCCAGCGCGGACGACCAGATCGCCTCCTCCGGCACGTCCAGCCCCATCCGGGCCAGCCGGGCCTGAAGGTCACGCGGGGTGTAGATGGAGTTGTTCGTCAGCACCAGGAACGGCTTGCCCGAGGCGCGCAGCCTCTTGACGAACTCCGGCGCGCCGGGCACCGGCTGCCCCTCGTGCACCAGCACGCCGTCCATGTCGGTGAGCCAGCTCTGCACCGGCTTGCGGTCATGCATCGTGTCCGTCCCTGGGATGTCGGTGGTCGGTCGGGCTCAGGGCCGGCGAGCCGGGGGTACGCAGCACAGCGCCGGGCAGGTGTCCCAGGCCGGCAGCTCGCCGAGCCGGCGGCGCAGTCGCTCCCCGTCCGGCGCGGTGCGCTCCCGCACCAGCTCGCGGACCATCGCCACGAACCGCGGGTCGGTGCCCGGGGTGCCGGCGCGGACGAAGTCCAGGCCGAGCTGCTTCGCCGTCTCCAGGGCCTCGGTGTCCAGGTCCCACACCACCTCCAGGTGGTCGGAGACGAAGCCGATCGGGCTCACCACCACGCCGGTCACGCCCTGCGCGGCCAGGTCGGTCAGGTGGTCGTTGATGTCCGGCTCCAGCCACGGCACCTGCGGTGGGCCGGACCGGCTCTGCCAGACCAGGTCGTACGGCAGGTCGGGAGCGGCGGCGGCGTGGACCAGCCGGGCGGTCTCCTCGAGCTGGGCGGTGTACCGGCCGCCGTGCGGGCCGGCGGTGGCGGCGGCCGAGGCCGGGATCGAGTGCGCGGTGAAGACCAGCCGGGTGGTGTCCCGCCGGGCCGCGTCGAGCTGGGCCAGCGCGCTACGGACCGCGTCGACGTGCGGCTCGACGAAGCCGGGGTGGTCCCAGAACTGACGCAGCTTCTCGATCGACGGAGCGTCCGGACCGACCGCGGCCCGGGCGGTGGCGATGTCCTCCTGGTATTGCCGGCACGAGGAGTAGCCGCCGTACGCGCTGGTGACGAACGCCAGCGCCCGGGTGATCCCGTCGTCGCGCATCCGCGCCACCGTGTCGGCGAGCATCGGGTCCCAGTTGCGGTTGCCCCAGTAGACCGGCAGGTCGACGCCGTTGGCGGCGAAGTCGTCGCGGATCGCCGCGAGCAGGTCGCGGCACTGCTGGTTGATCGGGGACACGCCGCCGAAGTGCAGGTAGTGCTCCGCGACCTCGGCCAGCCGCTCCGGCGGCACACCCCGGCCCCGGGTCACGTTCTGGAGGAAGGGGAGCACGTCCTCGGGCCGCTCCGGGCCACCGAACGAGACCAGCACCAACGCGTCGTACGCCATGGCCTCTATTCTTCCCCGCCCGCCGTGACGCCCGTGCGACGCCCCCTGCTCAGCGCGGTAACGCCTCCGCTGCCGGGTGTTAAGCGGGGCCCCTTCCTATACCGGAAACGTTAAGAAGGGGCCCCGCCTTACACCTCAGGCGCCGATGGCGTGGTAGCCGCCGTCGACGTGGACGATCTCGCCGGTGGTGGCCGGGAACCAGTCGGACAGCAGCGCCAGGCAGGCCCGGGCCGCCGGCTCGGAGTCGGTGAGGTTCCAGCCCAGTGGGGCGCGTTCGGTCCAGGCGTCCTCGAACTGGTCGAAGCCGGGGATGGACTTGGCCGCGATGGTGCGCAGCGGGCCGGCGGCCACCAGGTTGCTGCGGATCCCCTGCTTGCCCAGGTGCAACGCGAGATAGCGGGAGGCGGACTCCAGCCCGGCCTTCGCCACGCCCATCCAGTCGTAGACCGGCCACGCCTTGGTGGCGTCGAACGTGAGGCCGACCACGGCGCCGCCCGCCGACATCAGCGGCAGCGCCGCCATGGCCAGGGACTTGTAGGAGTACGTGGACACCTGCAACGCGGTCGCCACGTCCGCCCACGGTGCGTCGAGGAAGCCGCCGCCGAGGCAGCTCTGCGGGGCGAACCCGATCGAGTGCACCACCCCGTCCAGCCCGTCGACGTGCTCGCGGACCCGGTCGGCCAGGCCGGCCAGGTGCTCGTCGTTGCTGACGTCCAGCTCGATCACGGGCGCCGGCTCGGGCAGCCGCTTGGCGATCCGCTCCACCAGGGAGAGGCGGCCGTAGCCGGTCAGCACGACCTGGGCGCCGTTCTCCTGGGCGAGCTTCGCCACGGAGAACGCGATCGAGGCGTCGGTGATGACGCCGGTGACCAGCAGCCGCTTACCGGCGAGAAGTCCGGACATTGCGCAGTTCCTCCGTGCTCGTGATCAGTGGCCCATGCCGAGGCCGCCGTCGACCGGGATGACGGCGCCGGTGATGTAGCCGGCGGCGTCCGAGGCGAGCCAGGTGACGACCGCGGCCACCTCCTCCGGCTCGGCGAACCGGCCGGCCGGGATGGCCTTGCGGTATGCGGTGCGGCGTTCCTCGGGCAGCGCCGCGGTCATGTCGGTGTCGATGAAGCCGGGCGCGACCACGTTCGCGGTGATGTTGCGCCCGCCCAGCTCACGGGTGATCGAGCGGGCCACGCCGACAAGTCCGGCCTTGCTCGCGGCGTAGTTGACCTGGCCGGCGCCGCCGTAGAGGCCGATCACCGACGAGATGAAGATCATCCGGCCCCACTTCGCCCGCAGCATCTTCGTCGACGCCCGCTTGGCGACCCGGAACGAGCCGGTCAGGTTGGTGTCGAGCACCCGGGTGAACTGCTCGTCGGACATCCGCATGAGCAGCGTGTCGTCGGTGATGCCGGCGTTGGCGACGAGCACCTCGACCGGGCCCAGCTCGGCCTCCACGGTGGCGAACGCGGCGTCCACCGACTCCGCGTCGGTCACGTCGCACCGCACCCCGAACAGCCCCTCCGGCGCGTCCCCGCCGCGATGGGTCACCGCCACCCGGTCGCCCTGCTTGGCGAAGGCCAGCGCGATGGACAGGCCGATCCCCCGGTTTCCGCCGGTCACCAGCACGGTACGGGCCACGGGTCCCCCTCTGCTCAGCCGATCTCCCAGTCGGTCGGAGCCTAGGGGTTACCGACAGGTAAGCGCTAACCCGCCCGGGCCCGCCGCCCCCGTCGACCAGGGCCACCGTCGACCGGTCGGCCGCGCGCGCCGCACGTCCGTCCCCGGTGTACGATGATCGCGTCTGCGGGCCGGTCTGCGCCCGCGTTCCGGGCCCCGCCGACCGCAGGAGGTGATCGCTGTGCGAGATAGCGATCCTCCCAGTCGTGGCCGGGCCCACCGTCAGCCCCGCTGAGCCACGGCTCGGTCGACGCGGCTGACCCGCTTCCCGCCCTCCGCACCGCATCCGCTCCCCGGCGACCACCGCCGGGGGTGGCCCTGCCGCGCGGCGGAGCACCCGGTCACGACTTCGTGTGCGTCTTTCCCGCGTCCCCCCTCGCGGCCCGCCTCACCGGGCCGACCGTCGCCACGGAGCACAACCATGAGCCGTTACGCCGCACCGCTGGGATTCACCCTCGCCGCCGTCTGGGTGGCGGTCCTGTTCGTGCTGGCCGGTGGCGGTCACTGACCGCCACCGGCCCGGCCCGGCTCAGATCAGGCGCGACGTCCAGAGCAGACTCAGCCCACCCGCGCAGAGCGCCAGCAGCAACGCGATCCCGGCGTACCACTGGATGATCTCGCGCGGTTCCGTGCGGTAGCCGATCGAGCTGCCCATGTCCTGATAGACCTGCTTCAGCTCGTTCACCGAGGCGGCCTCGTAGAAGAAGCCCTGGGTGGTCTCCGCCAACTGGGACAACGCGGTGCGGTCCACCGGCACCCGCTGGAGCTGGCCGCCGATGTCCACCTGACCCGAGTCGGTGCCGAACGCGATGGTGGAGACCGGCACGTTCGCCGCCTGCGCCGACGCCGCCGCCTCCTCCACCGAGCGGCCGGAGGTGCGGTAGCCGTCGGAGAGCAGCACGATCCGGGCCGGCGGGATGCCCGCGGCGCCGTCGGTCGGCACCGACCGGATCGCTTCCAGGCAGGTGAACACCGCCTCGCCGGTGGCGGTGGCCTCGGCCAGCACCAACCCGTCGATGGCGGTGGTCACCGCGCCCCGGTCCTTGGTCGGCGGCACCAGCACGTTCGCCGACTTGGCGAACGACACCAGCCCCAGGTTGTAGCTCTCCGGCAACTCGCCGACGAACTGCTTCGCCGCCTCCTGCGCCGCCTCCAGCCGGTTCGGCGCCACGTCGTCGGCCTGCATGGACAGTGACACGTCGATGGCGAGCATCACGGTGGCCCGTTCCAGTGGCTCCCGGGTGTCGATCGCCGGCCGGGCCAGCCCGGTGGCCAGCACCAGCAAACAGAGCAGGAACGCGGTCGCCGCCGCGTGCCGGCGCCAGCCGAGCCCCTTGGGCGCGACGGTGCGCAGCAGGTCGACGTTGGTGAAGCGCAGGGCGTACTGCCGGCGGTGCAGCTGCCGCCAGACGTACGCGGCGGCGAGGGCGAGCACCGGCAGCACGGCCAGCAGCCACCACGGTTGCAGAAAACGAATCATCGGGTCGTCCCTCGGGTGCGGGCGTGCCGCTGCGCGGCGACGAAACGCACCATGTCCAGCAGCCAGTCTCGGTCGGTACGCAGGCGCAGGTGGGCCGCGCCCGCGGCGCGCAGCTCGGCGGAGATCGCCCCACGCTGGGCGGTCGCCGCCTCGGCGTACCGGCGGCGCAGCCCCGGATCGGCGGTCTGCACCTCGTGCAGCTCGCCGCTCTCCGGATCGACCACCGGCAACACCCCCACGTCGGGCAGTTCCAACTCTCGCGGGTCGACCACCTCGACGGCCAGCACGTCGTGGCGGACCCGCAGCTTACGCAGCGGACGGCCCCACTGCGCCGGGGGCGAGAGGAAATCGGAGATCACCACCGCCACGCCGCGCCGCCGTGGTGGCCGGTTGAGCATGTCCACGAGCGCGCCGAGGTCACCGCGACCGGGCCGGATCTCGGCGCCGGCGACGGCCCGCAGCAGCCCCTGTGCCTCCTTGCGGCCGGCGCGGGCGGGCAGCCGCAGCAGCCGCCCCGGCCCGCCGGCGGTCGCGCCGGTGCCGACCACCGCGCCGATCCGGTTGCCGCCGCGCACGGTGAGGTGGGCAAGCGCGGCCACGGCGGCGACCGCCACGTCCCGCTTGAGCCACCGTCCGGTGCCGAAGTCGAGGCTGGCCGACAGGTCGACCGCCAGCCACGTCTCCAACTCCCGGTCGGCCACCGTACGCCGCACGTGCGGCATCGTGGTGCGGGCGGTCACCGGCCAGTCCATCCGGCGCACGTCGTCGCCGGGGCGGTATTCCCGGGACTCCCCCGCCTCGCTGCCCGGGCCGGGCAGCAGGCCGGCATAGTCGCCCTGGAGCAGCCCGTCCAGCTTGCGGGTGACCATGAGCTGGAGCCGGGCCAGCGCGGCGCCCGAGCGGTCACCGGTGGCCGGCAGCCGGGTGGGCGGGGTCACGGCCGCTGCCCGGGCCATCCGTTGTGCGGCACCGCGGGTGGTGGCGGGGTGGCCTGCTGGCGGGGCGCGACCGCGGGCAGCGGGATGGTGGACATCACCCGGTGCACGACGTGGTCGGCCGGCACGTCGTCGGCGAGCGCGTCATAGCTGAGCACCAGCCGGTGGCGCAGGATGTCCGGCGCGATGTCCTGCACGTCCTGCGGCAGCGCGTAGTCCCGGCCGCGCAGCAGCGCCAGCGCGCGGGTGGCCCGGACCAGGCCGAGCGAGGCGCGCGGGCTCGCGCCGTACTGGATGAGCTGGGCCACGTCGGGCATGCCGTGCTCGGCCGGGGCGCGGGTGGCGAGCACCAGCCGGACCGCGTAGTCGACGAGCGCGTTGTGCACGAAGACCTGGTCGGCCTTGCGCTGGAGCGCGATCAGCTCGGGGGTGTCGAACACCCGGACGGGCGCGGGCGGGGCCACGCCCATCCGGTAGACGATCTCCCGCTCCTCGGCGTCGGTCGGGTAGCCCACCACGATCTTCATCAGGAACCGGTCCCGCTGCGCCTCCGGCAGCGGGTAGACGCCCTCCTGCTCGATCGGGTTCTGAGTGGCCATCACTAGGAACGGGTCGGGCACCCGGTGGGTCTCGCCGCCGATGGAGACCTGCCGCTCGCTCATCACCTCCAGCAGCGCCGACTGCACCTTGGCCGGGGCCCGGTTGATCTCGTCGGCGAGCAGGAAGTTGACGAAGACCGGGCCCAGCTCGACGTCGAACTTCTCGCTCGACTGCCGGTAGATCCGGGTGCCCATGATGTCGGCGGGCACCAGGTCCGGGGTGAACTGGACCCGGGCGAAGGAACCGCCGACGACCTGGGCGAGCGTCTCCACGGCGAGGGTCTTGGCCACCCCGGGCACCCCCTCCAGCAGGCAGTGCCCCCGGGCCAGCAACGCGACGAACATCCGCTCGACCATCCGGTCCTGGCCGACGATCACCCGTTTGATCTCGAACAGCGCCCGCTCCAGCAGCGTGGCGTCCTGCGCCGGGGTGGTGCCCACCGGGGGTGCGGCGTCCGGCGCCGCCTCGGTCGGGTTCGGCACGTCGGGCGTGGTCGGCTGGGCCACCGGTCCTCCACAGCTGGGTCGTCGTCGCGTCGTGGTGCGTGTCAAGACTGTCATGCCTCGCTGAGAGCGGAGGGTGGGAGAGGCACGTTTTCCGCCCCGCCTCGGCAGTCGCGCGCAAAACGCTGAACACGGGTGGACAACAAGGGGTCCGGCGCGTGTACGATTCACCCCGTCGCCGGGCGGCTCCCCCCGTGGCCGCCCGGCGCTAAAACTCCCGGCGTGCGGCCTAGACTCGCCCCGGTGACCACTCCCCACCCTGACGACGACGCGCTTGTCTGCTCGGCGCGTGGGTGTCGCGCCCCTGCGGAGTTCCAGTTGCGCTGGCAGAACCCCCGGCTGCACACCCCCGACCGGCGCAAGATTTGGCTGGCCTGCCCGACGCACCGCACGTCCCTGGGCGACTTCCTCGACGCGCGCGGCTTCCTGCGCGAGGTGGTGCCGCTGCCCGGATCGCCTACGCTCGAATCGTGAGCGAGCAGACGATCAGGCCCCGCGCCGGCGAACACGACGGTCCCCCTCGGTGAACGGTGACGACCTCGCCGGCCGGCCCACCACCCCGCCCGGCCCGCTGGAGCCCTGGCCGGAGACGGTCTCCTGGCAGCCGATCTCCCGCGACCTGATCTGGGTGGAGCTGATCCGGCTCGGCATCGGACTCGCCGTGGCGCTCGTGGTGCTCGGCGCCGCCTGGGCGTTCTCCGGGCACTGGCTGCTCGGCGCCGCCGTCGGCGTGGCGCTGCTGCTGTCCGCCTGGCGCACGATCACCATCGTGCGCGCGGTCCGCGCCTGGGGGTACGCCGAACGCGCGGACGATCTCCTGGTGCGCCACGGCCTGCTGGTGCGGCGGCTCTCCATCGTGCCGTACTCGCGGATGCAGTTCGTCGACGTGAGCGCCGGTCCGCTGGAACGCGCCTTCGACCTGGCCACCGTGCAGCTGCACACCGCCGCGGCGGCAAGCGACGCCCGGGTCCCCGGCCTGCGCCCGGCCGAGGCGTCGCGACTGCGCGACCGGCTCACCGCCTTGGGCGAAGACCGGGCGGAGGGCCTGTGAGCGCGAGGAGTGAGCCGGTCCTGCGAGCCCCGCAGTCGCGAACGAACGCCAGCCCGGTGAGCGCGAGGAGTGAGCCGGTCCTGCGAGCCCCGCAGTCGCGAACGAACGCCAGCCCGGTGAGCGCGAGGAGTGAGCCGGTCCTGCGAGCCCCGCAGTCGCGAACGAGGGTTCTCCGGTGAACGCTCCGGGCGCGCCACCGCCGCCGGAGGAACGGCCGCCCCCGCCGGCCGGCCCGGGACCGGTGACGAACGGGCAACCGTGGCCGCCGGCGCCGGGGTACGGCCCACCCGGCCACGTACCGCCGCCCGGTTCCGCCCCGCCCGGCTACGGGCCGCCGCCCGGTCAGCCGGCTCAGCCGTGGCCCGGGCCGGTGCCGCCCGGCGCCTGGGGGCCGCCGCCGGGCCAGCAGGCCCAGCTTGGGGGGCCGGCGGGCGGGGAGGAGCCTCGGCAACGGCTGCACCCGCTGAGTCCCGCGCTGCACGGCGCGAAGTCGCTGGTCGTGGTGATCGCCGGGCTCTCCTGGTCGACCCTGTCCCGGGTCGGGTTCGGCTGGTTCGCCGCGCTCGTCGCGGTCTTCGTCCTCGGCGCCACCGTGCTGTCGGTGATCAGCTGGTGGAACACCGGCTACCACGTGGTCGGGCGGGAGTTGCGGGTGTACGAGGGGCTGCTGTGGCGGCGTACCCGGGCCATCCCGTTGGAGCGCTTGCAGGCGGTGGAGGTGGTCCGGCCGCTGCTGGCCCAGCTCACCGGGCTGGCGGAACTGCGGCTGGAAGTGGTCGGCGGCGGCAAGACCGAGGCGCCCCTGGCGTACCTCGGCGTGGCCGAGGCCACCGCGCTGCGCCAGCGACTGCTCGCCGTGGCCGGGCGGGCCCCGGCGCCCGCGACCGCGCCCACCGACGGCGGCGTGCCGGCCGCGCCCGCCCCGGCCGGTCGCGAGCTGCACGTCGTACGCAACCAGGATCTGCTTGTCAGTCAGTTGCTCACGCCGCAGGCGTTCCTGCTGCCGGTCGGCGTGGCCTTCGTGGTGGCCCAGTTCCTGTCCGAGGGTTCGTGGTCGTTCATCGCGGTGGCCAGCACGCTCACCGCGATGGCCGGCGTGGTGCTGCAACCGATCCGCCGGGTGCTCGACGACTGGAGCTTCCGGCTCGACCGGGACGGCGACACCCTGCGGGTGCACAACGGGCTGCTGGAGACGCGGGTGCAGACGGTACCGCTGCACCGGGTGCAGACCGTCGGGGTGACCTGGCCGCTGTTCTGGCGGGTCAAGGGCTGGCTGCGGCTGCGCCTGGAGGTGGCCGGCTACTCGGCGGGTGAGCCGGACGACCGGAACCGCCCGGACCGGCTGCTGCCGGTCGGCGACGCCGGCACCGGGAAGCTGGTGGTGGCGGAGGTGCTGCCCGGCGTACGGCTGGACGCGCTGCCCGGCACGCCGCCGCCGCCGCGGGCCCGCTGGCTGCGCCCACTGAGCCGGGCGGCGGTCGGCGCGGGCCTGGATGAGCGGGTCTTCGTGGCCCGTTCCGGGCTGCTGACCCGCCGGTTGACGCTGGTGCCGTACGCCCGGATCCAGAGCGTGCGGGTCACCCAGGGCCCGGCGCAGCGGCGGCTGCGGCTGGCCACCGTGCACGCCGACACCGCAGGCGGGTCCGGGGCGGCGGCGGTCGACCGGGACCTGGCCGACGCCTGGGAGCTGGCCGCGGAGCTGACCGCGCGATCCCAGTCCGCGCGCCGCTCGGGGTAAGGCGGGGCCCCTGCTTAACGCCTCCGGTATAGGCGGGGCCCCTTCTTAACCACCAGCCCCGCCCCCGCGGGTGCGGGGCGGGGTGGGGGCGGTCAGCGGCGGTCGGCGGGGATGGCGTCCTGATCGGCGGTGAGGGCCGTGTCCGGGCCGGCGGCGGGGGCGGTGACGCCGGTCACGGCGGCCGGCGTGTCGTCGTGGCGGGCCCGCCGGGCCTGCCACCAGCGCTCGGCCAGGCCGACCACCAGGAACGTCATCCCCACATACGCCCAGCCGACAAGCACGTCGATCAGGTAGTGCTCGCCGCTGTAGATCAGCGTGAACGTCATGGCCAGCGGGTACGCCAGCAGCAGCGGCCACCACCGCCGGCGCACCGAGCGCAGGAAGAACAGCACCACGAACAGCGCGAACGCGGTGTGCAGCGACGGCATGGCGGCCACCGGGTTGGAGGCGATCTGCCCGGCGTTGAGCAGGTTGCCCGCGCCGTGCATGCCGATCTCCTTCCAGCCCCGGGTGGAGATCCGGGCCACCTCGGTGAGCAGCCCGTTCTGTGCCGCCCACCACGGCGGGGCGGCCGGGTAGACGAAGTAGGTGACCAGACCGGCCGCGCAGAGGAAGCCCCACCGGGCCATGTAGCCGACCCAGCGTGCCCGGTTGCGCATCCACAGCACCGCGGCGGCGGCGAGCGTGGCCACGAAGTGCGAGAAGTAGATCCAGCTCACCAGCACGTCCCACCAGCGCACCTGGGCGGGGTCGTAGAGGTGCTGCTGGAGCCAGACGGTCGGCACCTCACCGCCGGTGGCCCACCCGGTCAGGAACCGGTCGGCGACGATCAGCTCCATGGCGTGCGGGGTCGCGCCGTTGTCGGCGAACCCGCGGGACAGGTTGTACGCGGCGAGCAGCAGCACGACCGGAATCCAGTCCCGGGCGAAGCGCAGGTGGCTGCGCCACGGCCGGGCCGAGTTCCAGGCGACCGTGCCGGCCCAGATCCACAGGAACGCGTACGCCGGGTCGGTGGGTAGCCCGATGGCGAACCAGGCGGCCACGAACGCGATGCCCCAGACGGTCATCGCGATCACGCGGCGACGCCCGCCGTCGGGGGACGCGGTCGGTCCGGCGGGGGCGGGGGGCGGAGGATCTGTCAACACGGCCATCGCGGACTAGGTTAACGGCGGGCGACGGGCGGGCCGACGCCGACCGTCGGAGCGTCGGCGCGCGCCGCGCCGGAGGTCGAACGACCGCCGGCCCGCTGCACTAGGCTCGTGCGCATGCAGGAGCAGCCGGAGTCGCCCTTCGCACCGGGGCTGACCGCTCGGGTCGAGCTGACCGTGACCGACGCGGACACCGCCTTGGCGCTGGGCTCCGGGGACGTGCCGGTGCTCGGCACTCCCCGGGTGGTGGCGCTGGCCGAGGCGGCGACGGTGGCGGCCGTCGCGACCCGGTTGCCGTCCGGCTCCACCACCGTCGGCGTCCGGGTCGAGCTGGAACACCGGACGGCCACCCCGGTCGGGCGGACCGTGGCCGCCCACGCCGAGCTGGTCAAGGTCGACGGCCGCCGGCTGGTCTTCGAGGTGACGGTCACGGACGGGCACGCGGTGGCCGCGCAGGGGCGCGTCGAGCGGGCGCTCGTCGACCGGCAGCGCTTCGTCGACCGGGCCGTGCGCCCGTCATGACCGCCGGCTTCGCCGAGATCGCCGCCGGCGTACACCTGCTGCGCGAGCCGCTGCTGCACGTCAACGTGGCGCTTGTGGTCGGCGACGGCGCCGCGCTGCTCGTGGACACGCTCTCCACCGCCGGCCAGGCGCGGGAGCTGTCGGCCGCCGCGCGGGCGGTGACGCCGCACCCGTGGACGATCGTCAACACCCACCACCACTTCGACCACTGCTTCGGCAACGCCACGCTGGCCGCCGAGCCGGGCACCCGGATCTACGCGCAGGCCCAGGCCGCGGCCGTGCTGCGGGATCATCCCGACGAGCTGCGCCGGGCGGCGTACGAGGAGATGCGCGCCGAGCAGCCGGCGCTGGCCGACGAGTTGGCGCGCACCGAGCTGGGGGTGCCGACCCACGAGGTGTACGAGGAGACGGTGCTCGACGTGGGTGGTCGGCGGGTGGTGCTGCGCCATCCCGGGCACGGGCACACCGACGCCGACCTGGTGGTGCACGTGCCGGACGCGGATGTGCTGATCGCGGGTGATCTGGTGGAGCAGAGCGGGCCGCCGGCGTTCGAGGAGTCGTACCCGTTGCAATGGCCGGACGCGGTGGCCGACCTGCTGCGGCTGACCACGTCGACCACGGTGGTGGTGCCGGGGCACGGCGAGCCGGTCGACGCGGCGTTCGTCCGCGAGCAGCACGCGCAGCTCGCGCGGCAGGCGTGGCTGATCCGCGCCGGCCACACCGGCAGCGCCCCGCCGGAGCGGGTGGCCGCCGAGTCGCCGTTCGGGGCCCGGCCCGGCCTGATCGCGGCCCGCCGCGGCTACGCGGAGCTCGACGGTACGGCGTGAGCGGCCGGCCGGCTCAGTCGGTGCAACGTCACGTGGTGGTCACCGGGTCGGGGTCGGCCGGGGGCCACCGATTTCCGCGCCGGTCAGGGGCGCGCGCAGCGCGGTGAGCAGCGCGTCCAGGTGCGGGGCGACGGCGAGCACGGCGGCCCGGGCGGGCGGATCGAGACGGGCCAGCGCCTCGGTGAGCAGCGCGGCGCGGTGGACCTCGTAGTCGGCCATCCGCCGGTGGGCGGCGTCGGTGAGGCGTAGCCGGACCACCCGGCGGTCGGCGGGGTCGCGGTCGCGGCCCAGCAGCCCGGCGTCGGTGAGGTCGCGCACCAGCGTGCTGACCGTGTTGGGCGCGGTGCCGAGACGGGCGGCCACCTCCTTGCCGCTGATCCCGGGCACGGCGCGCACCAGCAGGAGCACCTCCACCTGGGCCTCGGGCAGCGGCTCCCGGTCGGCGCGGGCGTGGGTCCGGCGGCGCAGCAGCCGGTGCAGCTCCCCCAGCCCCGCCCCGAGCCGGGCGATCTCCTCGTCGGTCGGCACCCGGGTCACCTGCTTCACATCGCAATAGTTCTGACTACAGAGATAAGGTAACCCGGAACACCGATCCCGGGAGCCCCCTCGTGAGCCACACCGTGCGGACCGCCGCGCGCCCGTCCGCCGACCGCCACGCCCCGCCCGGCGGCGGCGTGACCCTGCTGGTGCTGCTCGGGACGCTCACCGCGATCGGTCCACTCTCGCTCGACATGTACCTGCCGGCGTTCCCGGCGATGGCCCACGAGCTCCACGCCGACCAGGCCGGCATCCAGCTCTCGCTCACCACCTGCCTGGTCGGCCTGGCGCTGGGCCAACTGGTCACCGGCCCGCTCAGCGACCGCTGGGGGCGACGCCGTCCGGTCCTGGTCGGCGTCGTCGCGTACGCGGTGCTCGCGCTCGCGTGCGCCGCCGCGCCGAACGCCCCGCTGCTGGCCGCCGCGCGCTTCGCGCAGGGGCTGGCCGGCGGCATGGGCGTGGTGGTCGCCCGCGCGGTGGTACGCGACCTCTACGCCGGCCGGGACGCGGCGAAGTACTTCTCCCGGCTCACCCTGGTCTTCGGCGTGGCGCCGGTGGCCGCGCCGAGCGTCGGCAGCCTGGTGCTCCGGTTCGGCTCCTGGCGGG